>NBMC01000023.1 GCA_002084805.1 Spirochaetaceae bacterium 4572_59
CTGCTGGGCCCCGCTGCTCTGTTCAGAAGAAGCTGCGAATATACCCTGGATCAATTCTGATGTTTTTTGAATATCAGGTACAATCTTCTGAAGAAGATCTCCCGAATGTTCTGTATTCTGCTCAATATTGCTGATCATCTGTTCCATAGATGCGGAAACCTCTTCAGTACTAGCCGCCTGTTCACTGGCTCCCTCACTCAATACCTGAGAGGATTTACTGATTTCCAGACTGCCCGATGACACAGAATCTGAAACAGATTTCACTTCGTATACTATTTTTTTAAGCTGTGTTGCCATCAGCTTCAGAGCATCAGCCAATTCGCCGACTTCATCTTTCTGATTCAGATCAATGCTTGCCAGTAAGTTTCCTTTTTCGCGTTTCCAGGTCCAGATCAGCAATAGAAATATCACAACCTGCTATGCCGATAAATTCCCCCCTGTTGTTTTGTACCGGATATATAATAGAGATCATAAGCACTTCGCTACCATCAATCATATATAAATAGGGGTCCGTCATATAGGGCTGGTTCACACGCTAAGGATCAGCACTGTGGATTAAAACCTCTATGGAGCTGGACAGAGTATTTGCGATATTAAATGCTTCATTGATACCACTCAATGCGTTATTTATCTGAACTTCAGGATTTTTTAACGAAATCAAAACCAAAATCGATTAAAAAAGCTTCTTTATAGAGAGACAATCGAACTTTTGCTCTTTTCTTTCGTTTATCTATTTTAACAATAATTTTATTGTTCTCGTTCAGGTCAATAGTAGAAATACCGGCAATTTCTCCGGTTCTCATAAAAAGGTCAAGTTGCTCTTCCTCCTCCCGATACAGGGGGGTGAAGATGCCATCTGTATTTAAAAAGTTAAATACGCCGGGGGTTTGACGAACAGCTCTGATCTGATCAGGATGAACTTCATCACAGCGAAAAAACAGATAGCCCGGAAACAGGGGGGCCTGTTGTTCCCTGATCTTTCCCTTTTTTCTAACCATCAGCTTTCTCCGGGGAAATACAAGAGATTTTTCCGGGAACAGTCCTGTTTTAATAAGAAGGGTTCGACACTCCGTTTCCCTGCTGCTACTAACCTGTATAACAAAGTAGGGCATCAGGCTTTCTCCTCAACAATCTTCTTTCCTACATTGGACGCCACTGCTTTTTTAGAGTAGAACAATGTAATTGCTATAGCCGTCAGAACCATCCCACAGAGAGACGGGAAATCCGGTGAATCATTTTTCATAAAAATCCAGCTTAAAATGGACCCGCTCACGGGAACCAGGAATTTCCAGACAGTAACATGAGAAACAGGCTCTTTTCTGATTTTAAGAAGATAGTACCAGATAGAAAAACCAATAGAGCTAACACAAACAAGCCAGATCAGAGCCATATAAAAAATAAAGGGCGGCCATTGGTCTGGAAGATTTCCGGATACAAGCCCTGTCACCAATCCGCTGGCAACAAGCATGATTCCTCCGACCATAAGTTGAGCCGAATTCAATATAAAAGGATCCAGCTCATCCGAGGTCTTTGCAACCAGAACCATTGCCGCTGCATTCGCTACAAGGGAGAACATCATAAGAGCAATCCCCCTACTCTCATTTATGGCAGTTCCCGAAGCGCTAACACCGGACCATGTAATCAGAAAGACACTAAACACACCAAGAATCATACTAATAGTTCTACGGGCATTCAACCTGTCTCCGGGCAAAAAGAAGTGGGCTATCAATGCCGTTACGAGAGGGCCCATGCCATTAACGATGGCTCCCGTGGATCCTCTCATATTATCAAGGGCAAGATAGAAAAAAGAGTAGAGCATAAAAGTCTGAAAAAGTCCCACTAATAATATAGTCCGAAAATGACTGCGTATCTGATGCCAGTATCCGGGTTTTCGGCTCACGAAAGCTACAGCAACTCCAGCCAGAAAGAAACGAATTCCGGCAAATAACAGAGGTGACAAATACTGTAATCCTGTTTTAATTCCTAAAAAGGCAGTGGACCAGAGAAGACAGGCAATAATAGCCAAGAGACGGGAATCAGTTAATTTCACAAGCAGCCTTCTCAAGCCAGCTTCTTTCTTCCTTATTCAAAGAGGGAGAAAGCCTGCGGATAAGCTCTTTCTGATAGCTATTCAGCCACAGTTTCTCCTTTTCCGTCAGCAGGGAGACGTCAATCAGCTTCTGATCGTAGGGACAGAGGGTCAGTGTTTCAAACTCATAAAAGAGGTCCTCACTGGGACAGTCCTTCCAGACAAGCGTCATTAGCAGGTTTTCAATACGAATACCATGTTTGCCCTCCCTGTAAATTCCGGGTTCATCGGAGGTAACCATTCCCGGCAGCAGGGGTTCATCTATGGCATGAGGACTTATCCTCTGGGGACCCTCATGGACATTAAGAACAAAGCCCACTCCGTGTCCTGTACCATGACCGTAATCCAATCCCTCTTCCCAGAGGGGCTGACGGGCCAGCAGATCCAGCTGATATCCTCTTGTACCATTGGGAAAGCGTGCCATGGCAAGACTGATATGTCCTTTCAGTACAATAGTATAGTCATGTATTTCTTCCTCTGTCGGTTCTCCAAGGGCAACGGTCCTGGTGATATCCGTTGTCCCCTGTCTGTACTGTCCGCCAGAATCAAGCAGGAAAAGACCGGACTGTTCCAGGAAGAACTGGTCCTTTTCTTCCGCTTCATAATGACAGATAGCTCCATGGGCTCGGTATCCGGGAATGGGAGAAAAACTCTCATCCAGAAAATCTTCCTGTTCGCTCCGGCACTTTCTCATATAGGCCGCCGCTTCAAGTTCAGTTATATTCCTTTTCAGTATCTCTGATTTCAACCACATGAAAAAGCGGATCATGGCGACCCCGTCCTTTTCCATGGCCTTCCTGATCTGCTTCTGTTCAACCGGATTCTTACAGGCTTTCATTCTGGTGGTAATATCCTGAGACTGTAAAATCTTTATGCCTTCAGGGGCGGCAGCAGCCAGGAGAGAATTGGTTTTCTCCGCCGCAAAAAGGAATACCGCATCCCCCGGTAGGGCAGACAGCTTTGATGCCACAAGATCATAAGATTGTATTTCGATATTATCATTTTGAATATCCGTCCTTAGGGAAGCAGTCAGATTCTCCCCCCGGACAAACCAGTATGACCTTTCAGGAGAAATGAGGAAGTAGCTTAATACTACAGGATTATAGGGAACATCTCCGCCACGGACATTCAAGAGCCAGGCAATATCATCCAGAGAGGAAATAAGATAGTGGGAAACACCCTTCTCTTTCATCTCTTCCCGTACCTTCTGCAGTTTCTCTTTGCGCAGCTGTCCGGCTTCACTCTTTTCCAGCTGCCAGATAGGCTTGGAAGGAAGCTCTGGTCTGTCCTGCCAAAGTTCCCCTATAAGATCCTTTTTGTTGGAGATAGTGAATTTCACAGGGATAAACTTTGCAGCAAGAGATTCCCACTCTTTAACTGACAAAGTTCTGCCATCCATTCCGATAATCGCGCTGGGCAAAAGTTTGCTGCACAGCCAGTCCTTATACTCTGGAACTCCCGTCATTCCTGAACGGTACAGGGTAATACCGCTTCCTTCCAATTCCTGCTCCGCCTGAATATAGTAACGGAAGTCGGTCCATATTCCTGCTTCTTCCCGGGTTATAACAAAAGTACCGGCACTTCCGCTAAAACCGGAGATCCATGCCCTGCTTCTCCAGTAATCAGGCACATATTCACTGCCATGGGAATCCTGGCTGTATACAACATAGGCATCAAGATTCTCTCGTATCATCAGTTCCCGAAGGGATTTTAAGCGATTTTGAATAGTCATTATGGAATTCTCCTCTATAAAGAAACGATGGGGTTGCGCCCTCATTTTTACAATATTAATTCAATATTCTTAAGCTACTGCCGATTATTATAATGTGGTTTGCCGGGAAACTCTATTCCCCTCCCAACGAATACTTCCCGGTGGATCCGTTTAGTCGGTTTGCCCCGCTTCGGCGGGGCTATTTTTTTACTTCTTAACAGCTCTGATATAAATTCTTGTAGGAGCCGGATAACCTTCAGTTGTTTTTGAGGGGTCATTCGGATCCAGAAACTGTTCCAGAGAATAAAACACAGCCCAGTCGGTCTGTCTCTGCTCATGAGTCTCCAGTTTGAAGTTTTCAAACACTTCCACCTTATGAAAGCCACTTCTGTTCAACATATTGACAAGAGCTGATGCCGTAGGCAGAAACCAGTATCCCGATGCCTGCATATACCGGCCCTCCGGAAAGAGACAGTAGGGATCATCACCGGGAATACCGCTACTCTCCAGGATCAGGGTTCCCCCCGGCTTCATAGCCCCGGCCAGAGTCTCCAGTGTCTGCAGAGGATTCCGTCTGTGATAGATAATTCCCATAAAAAAAACCACATCAAAGAAACGAGGAAACAGATTAAGATCATCCACCCCTAAAAGATCAAAATTCAGTCTGTCATCTCTGTGAAATTTTTTATTTAACCTGTGATGGTAATAGTAACGGGTCATGGGATCGATACCCAGTACAAACCAGGGATCCTGGGGGAGCATCCGATACATATAGTACTCGTTATTACAGCCGATATCACAAATCTTTTTATTCTTGAGATCCGGCAACCAGGGAGCTACGCGGTCCCACTTCAGATGACTTCGCCACTCGGCATCCACTTCCCTACCGTAATAATTAAATGGTCCCTTTCTCCAGGGCATCAAAGACTTAAGGGCAAGCGATAGTTTTTCCTGTTCTTCTGATGAAAGATCACCCTCCTGCCCGAAACGTACGGTATCAGATGAAAAATCAAATCCATCACCACTGCGAAGCTCCACATCCTCTACAGGCTCTTCCCAGACTTTTACAGAAGATTTTTCAAGCTTCCCGGCCAGTTCCTTCCGCAGGATCTTCAGTTCATCCGTTTTGATTTCAGACGTATAGGGTTCGTAGTAGTGGTCTTTCAGGTACTCTCTGAAAATATTTGTATGCTTCAATGGAATGGGATCCTTCTAATGTTTTCAACCTTTCTTCAGGCAGATAAAAGAGGAGAAATTATACCAGGTGTAAAACAGATCGACCGCTTCAAATCCGGCTTCACGAAAAAGCCATTCTTCATCTTTAATCGAGTAGGGGATCAGAACATTCTCCAGCGCCTCTCTCTTCTGTGAAATTTCAAGTTCACTGTAACCATTTGTTCTTTTCAGATTGTAATAGTTATCAATAAAAATCCGGCTCAGGTCCGTATGGGACTGAAGAGTTTTATCACTGATCAGCAGAATACCGTTATGATTCAGCCCTTCATAAATCCTTCTAATCAAAGCTTCTCTGTGCAGGGGGTCGATAAACTGAAGTGTATAATTCATTATTACAACAGAAGCATTCTCTACAGGAGTTTTCAGAAGATCGGCCTCTTCTATAATGACCCGCCCCGGATTACCGGAGATATCCATGGATGTGATCTTTTTCTTGGCAGCTTCACACATCGCAGAAGAATTATCAATACCCTTTATGTAGTAGTCATTGAGTTTATGTTCCTTCAACCCTTCCAGAAGCAATGCGATAGTAGTTCCTGTGGAACAACCCAGATCATAAATCCAGCTGCCCTCCTGATAAAAGGTTAATCCAAGGGTCGCCACCATGGGCTGAACATCTCTATAATGAGGAATACTCCGTTCGGCCATATCATCAAAGACATGGGCTACCTTTTCGTTAAATTCAAAGGGCCGCACAAGCAGATCGGCCTCGGCAAATACTTCATCTTTTTGGCTCATAACTGAATCCCTCCCCTAAAGCTTCTCTCACATCAGAGATAAACATAAATCCTTTAGGATCCTCATCTGAGGTAATCTGTTTCAAATGAGGAATATCCCGACTTCGCAGAACACAGAGAAGAACAGGCCTGTCATCCCCGGTAAACATTCCTCGTCCCTTTAATTCCGTAACACCACGGTTCAATTCTTTCAGAATCCGTTCACTGATTACTTCTGATTTCAAAGAGATAATATAGGCAGCCTTAGTGTAATTGACACCAATAATTATCGCATCAATAACCCGGGCAGTAACAAATATCGTAACAGCGGCATAGAGCGCAAGCTCATACTGCCTAAAGGAAAAGGCGGCCATTATAACAACTATTGCATCTATAATCATAAGAATCAGCCCTATTGAAATAAAAGGAATAAGCTTATGGATAATTTTTGCAGCAAGATCGGTTCCTCCGGTCGAGGCATCCTCTCGGAATATCAATCCGAGCCCCAGGCCTATCATTCCACCGCCTATAATTGAAGCCAGAAGAAGATCCTGCGTCATGGCTTCCAGAAAGGCAGTTCCATCAATAAAAAAAGACAGCAGAATTGTTGAGATCAAAGTTTTAATCCCGAAAGATCTGCCGAGAGTTTTCCAGGAAGCAAGAAAGAGTGGAACATTCATGGCAAGAACTGTCATACCGACAGGTAAACCAAACAGGTGATAAAGTACGGTTCCGACACCGGAAAGTCCTCCGGCAACAATCTTATTGGGAATAAGAAACAGGTTCATAGCGAGAGCCATAATCAGACAACCGAGAACAAGGCTGATAAAACTCAGAGCCTCATTCCGGACAAGATGGCCGGTTTTTCTAAGGAAGGGACTCATTATAGATTCCTTTCCTTTTTAATAGACTCCCAGGCTTCCTGTATTTCACGAAAACGGTCATTGGCAAACTGAGTAAACTCTTCGGGCAGCCCCTTGGCGGCAACTCTATCCGGATGGAACTCTGAAGCCTTTGTACGGTATGCCTTTTTTACTACATTATCCGGATCGGAGGAAGAACATCCCAAAATACTGTAGGATGCTGAGGAAGTCTGTTTATATTTGCTTTTCAAGCGCTCATAGGACGTTTGACTGTATCCGAATATCCTGACAGCTTCCAGAATCATCCGCTCCTCTTCCGGGTGTAAAGAGCCGTCAGAAACGGCAACTCTCAGAAGGATATCCAACAGAAGTTCAATAAACTGTGGATTCCCGGAAAAAGCCTGGTAAAACTGACGGGCATAGGACTCAAAAGGCTCACCGGAACGGGCTGCTACATTGAATATTTCCATTGCAGCCTGCTGGCTGACCGAATCAAGCCTTAAGTCCTGTCTCATAAAGTGATAAATTGTTTGTTTTTCCTCATCAGAAATATGACCGTCAGCTACGGATAATTTTCCAAGCATGGAAAAGATGGTTGAAAAGAACAAGCGGCTTGTATTCTGAGAACCAGCAAAGGAGCTCTGCTGCCTCTGGTGAGCGCCGGTTCCCTGAAAACGATTGAACGTGCTGGAAGATCGACCTGAAGCGCCAGATAAATTCCTGCCAACAGAGCTGCCGATAACGGCTCCAATTAATCCCATAAAAGGGATCCCTGACATTATTCCAAGGATAAAACCTATGGTTCCTCCGATAAATCCTTCCAGTCCTCTCAATGAACTACTCCTTCCACAAAAATCATTATCTGATACTCATTATCTGATACTCATTACTCCATCTGAAGAGCCTCCCGGACAAGATGATAATTTTCCGGCCGGTTAAACTGAAGCAACGCTCGCTGCATCCTTTTATCCTTCTCTTTCCTGACGACCTCAATAGGTTTCATGGTTTCGGGATCCAGACCACTGTAGTACATACAGGTAGAGATGGTACCGGGAGTAGGATAAAAATCCTGAACCTGATCGGGAATAAAATGAGTCCTCTTCATAAATTCAGCCAACTGAATAGCATCCTTAAGAGTACTACCGGGATGAGAAGATATAAAATAGGGAACCAGGTACTGTTTCTTCCCCAACTCCTGATTTATGGCAGCATAGCGCTGGGTGAATTTTTTGTATAGAGAATGTTTCTGTTTATTCATGGCCTTTAAAACACGGTCAGAAACATGCTCAGGTGCCACTTTAAGCTGACCGCTGATATGGTGTTCACAGAGTTCTCTCAAAAAATGCTCATTCTTTTCCAGCAACAGGTAATCATAACGAATTCCAGAGCGAACAAAAACCTTTTTGATTCCTTTAAGGGTCCTCAGCCTTCTCAGGAGGTCCAAATAATCCTGATGATCCACAATAAGATTTTTACAGGGTTCCGGTGTAAGACAGGACCTATTCTGACAAGCTCCGGACTTCAACTGCTTTGCACAGGCAGGCCCCCGAAAATTAGCAGTAGGGCCGCCCACATCATGAATATATCCCTTAAAATTTGGAAGAGATATCAGCTTCTCTGCCTCTGCCACTACGGAGTCATGACTTCTGGAACTAACAATCCGTCCCTGATGAAAGCTTATGGCACAGAAATTACAACTTCCAAAACAGCCCCTGTTATGCTCTAAGGAAAATTCCACCTCTTTCAAGGCGGGGACTCCTCCCTGTGAATCATAGCAGGAATGGGCCTTACGCATAAAAGGCAGGGCATAGACTTTGTCCAATTCTTCCTGGGTCAGGGGAAGAGCCGGTGGATTTTGCAGCACAAAGCGCTTTCCGCAAGGTTCTGCAAGGGGAACAGCTGAAATAGGGTCTGTATTTTTATATTGATGATGAAAACTCTCTGCATATATTTTTTTATCTGACAATACCTCTTCATAAGAGGGAAGGATACGGCAGTTTTTCGGTAGTTGATCTTTTGAAGAAACAACACAGACAGTCCCTCTCAGGTCCTTTAGATCAGAGACGGAACGCCCCTCTTTCAAGGCTTCGGCGATGGTGATCATTGTGTTTTCGCCCATACCATACATCAACAGATCAGCCTTGCTGTCCAAAAGCATAGAATGCCTCAGCTTATCACTCCAGTAATCATAGTGAGATAATCTACGAAGAGAAGGTTCAAGACCGCCCAAAATAACAGGAACGCCTTTAAATGCCTGTTTTGCCATAGAGGTATACACAATGGATGGCCTGTCCGGTCGAAAACCTATATTCCCTCCCGGAGAGTAGGCATCCTGCCGGCGGAGTTTGTGATTTACAGTGTAATGATTCACCATGGAATCGATAACTCCTGAAGAGATCAGAAAGGCCAGATTCGGTTTTCCCAGAACACGGAAAGCTTCGGGATCTTTCCAATCAGGTTGAGGAATAATTCCGACGCGGAATCCTTTGCTCTCCAGAACTCTTGAGATGATGGCTGCACCAAAGGAGGGATGATCCACATAGGCATCCCCGCTGATCAGTACAAAATCACAACTGTCCCATCTACGCTTATCCATATCGTTGCGCGAAAGGGGTAAAAAATTATTTGCCAAAAAAAACTCCTCTTATTCAGAGAAGTATCATATCACCAGTTTCATATGTAATCTACTGAAGAGAGAGCAGGATCCGGGCTCTATAGGAAAGAAATACATGTTTTTGAATATAGCTGTTTTCCCGCAGATCAAAACGAATATCATAAAATGCAGCATCCATCCCTTGTGGCAATTTAACATTCAATTCACTTTCATTTAAAAAGTAGCCATCTATCAGATTCTTGCCCCAGCTCTCTTCTGTTTCTAAAGAAATATACAAGCCAGTAACAGTATCAGCTGTATGATTAACCAGGGTAAAAGAGAGGCCCTCTTCTGAAGATAAAACCAGAAGATCCTTGGACTGTATTAGAATTTTTTTCCGGGCTGACAGATCAATATTATGCTTTACATAGATTTCACCATCTTCATCCAGCAACTGGATTTTGTAGAGTCCCTTATCAAAGGGTTCATCCACTTCAAGGGATACAAAATTGTCTGGCATAATTACATCAAAAGGTAGAATATCATCTCCCCAATCAGAGGAATCCTGAGAAGCAAAAAAAACTTCAAAAAGAGGGAACCCTGTTTTATTGACGAGAACAAGTTCTTCCGCCATCAGGAGAAATGCACAAGGCAGGAAAATAAGGAAAATCAGAACTACCCTTTTCACAGTACATCC
Source organism: Spirochaetaceae bacterium 4572_59 (assembly GCA_002084805.1). Taxonomy (GTDB): domain Bacteria; phylum Spirochaetota; class Spirochaetia; order DSM-2461; family DSM-2461; genus Oceanispirochaeta. Next base: position 9,906 of record NBMC01000023.1, read on the forward strand.
TCCACTTCATCCAGACGCTGCTGATATTCCAAAACACTGGACTTGATATGTCTGAAAAAGAGAGGGAAAAGCAGGTTGTAAAAATAACTTGTATGGGCAATGGAATTCTTTATTTCGTCATAACGGGTTGTAATTTTATATTCTTCCACCTTGAAATAGTCCGCATACCCCGGATAATCCGGAATCAGAGCTGGGGCTTCATCTCTTGGATGTTTCACGGCATCCTGCAGTTCTCCCAGAATGTCCATAATATCCTTAAGTGTGAACTCTTCATGAATCAGCTCCCGGGCTTTTTCTTCATCTCCCATAGCCTGGGATATATAATAACGATAACGCCCCGGGAGGAGTAGTTTCAAAAGTTCTTCCTTCCGGATATGAATCTTCAAACGGTCAAAAAGCTCCTCCAACTTATTGATAACATACTGATTTCCCCTGTAATACTGCAGAAAAATGATGATCCTGGATGCTCCCGGTTCATCCTTCTGCAGCAGACTTCTGTAATCACTGAACATAGCGGAGGATTCACGCTTAAAACGTGTATGATAGGATTCAATAATTCCCTGTTCATCCAGCAACCGGTAGTACTCCTCAGAGATTCTCAAACCTCCGATAGGGGCGGTAGATTCCATTCTTTTAGCATATATGACAGGCATACCGATAATATCCCAATGTTTGGAACCATCAGGGCCGAAATTACCAATCTGAACTTTACCGATGGAGGCACCAACCCTTATTCTGATCTGGAAAAGGGCATTTATAGATGGAGAAAGAAACTCATTATTTCTGAGTCCACTGATGATATCAAAAGCCTCCAGAATACTCTCTTTTGTTTTACCTTCCTCTTCTGAATAGAGAAATTTATCATTTGCCTGATTAAACAGATTACAGACTCTCTGCAGTTCTATACAGGTATAGAACAATTCAGTAGAAATATAGAGACGGATTTCCTCTTCATTCAATCCTCTTGTACGGGGATCAATAGGCCCCCCGTACTGAAACATCAGGCTGTCCCCTTCAATTTTATTCAGATAGCCGCCATGCTTTTTCAGCACCCAGTCAAAGGCGGAGTAGAGACCGTTCAGTATGGTTTGATTTTCCTTGGCACTCAAAAACTTTGACAGAAATGTGTAGTCAGCAATATCCAGAAATCCAACGCCCACAAGGGCTTCTTCTGACTTCTCAGGGATAGCACCGATTTCTGTAATAGCTTTTACAAGGTGCTGGGGAAGATAATATCTCTGTATATCTTCCTGAAGTTTTTCTCCCTTACTCAATTTTTCTTGTTGTTTCTGTTCTGCAGCATCAGCACTCATTGAGTTCAGTTATCCCCTTTTAACGATGGTTCATTACTATGTATTACTATACTCTATTATACTGATAAATTGTTTAGGAACCATTATTTTTCTCTGAATTCCTCGAAGAGACTATTTTCAATGAGCCGGTACTGGTATAATTTTGTAAATTGAACAAGATGTCAGTCAATTACTGATATTTTTAGCAGAATCATCCTAGGAGCCACAATTGGTACTGAATGAAACAATAGAAAAAAAAATCATTCCAATAGCGGGAGGAAAGGGAGGAGTAGGAAAGTCCATACTCTCTGTTAATATAGCACTGTCTCTTGCCATCTCTGATAAAAAAACCATTCTCATCGATATGGACCTGGGAGGTGCGAACCTTCACACCATACTCGGGATAAAAAATACAAACCCTGGAATAGGAACTTATCTGCAGGACCGCCGAAAAACTTTTAGGTCCCTTGTCATAGACACCCCCTATAAAAATCTGAAATTTATTCCCGGAGATACATTATCCTATGGAATGGCTGATATTACAGAAGCCCAAAAAAAAGACATCATGAAGGAAATCCAGGAGCTGGATGCGGACTATATTATTATGGATCTGGGAGCCGGAAGCAGCTTCAATACAATTGATTTCTTTCTCATTTCCAATTCCGGTCTTATAGTAACAACTCCCCATGCAAGTTCCATCCTGAACGCCTACTCATTTACAAAAAACCTTACAATCCGTTTTCTCCATAAAGCATTCTGTAAAAATAAAAAAATGGATAACTATCTGAAAAAAAATATACGCAGAATGCTGCCCGGTATAAACCTCACCCTGGCTCATCTTCTTGAAGAAATAGGACGAGAGGAACCCCATACCATGGAAAAAGCCTTTGCCTTCCTGGAAGTTCTGCAGCCTAAAATGATCCTGAATATGGTTGAAGAAGAAGAAGACTTTCAGATGGCTGACAACCTTGGCCAATTGATTGCCAAGGATCTGCTGGTCAATATGGACTGCATGGGAACCGTACTGTATGACAGGGACATCAATGAGTCCGTTCATAAGCGAACTCCTTTCCTGATAGAACACCAGGACTCTCTCACAGCACAGCAGATTTTTCGGATTGGACAAAAAATTGTCCAGTCAAAACACTTTCCAGATCTTCCTCTTGACCTGAATGAGTACAGCAATTCCTATGAACTGGCTCAGATTGAAACTGAAAACGATTTTAGAATCTTCAAGCAAATGAAAAACGAAATTGAACAGGGAAATCAACCGGAATATGATATTGATCAGTTGATGGAGATAATTGAAAAGCAGCAGAAAACGATTCATGAGCTACAGGGTACAGTAAGAATGATGGGATTAGGAAACCAGGCGAATCAGAGTGGTCATAACGAAAATCCTCTGGGAGGATTAGGCGGCCTATTCAATATAGGATAAGATAGGCCCCCTGAATCATGAAACCGGTTTTCAAGTAAAAACCGGTTTCATATTTATCAAACAGATGAATTAACTGAAAGGATTTACCATCAAAGGAATAATTTTTGAAATTACAGCTGTGGCATTCTGAGCATCTTTGCGTGGAATATTGGCATTTTTCCAAAGTACCTGATTAAAATAATTAGCCAGCGAGGCCTCAATCCCTACGTCTTTAAAAACAACAAAGGATTGATTTAATCCCGTTTCATTCATAATAGTAAAAGACGTATAGGATTCCACCGGTTTCTTCCCAACCATTATTTTATCCTGTCTTTTTGTGATATAAGTCTCTACTTCTTTAAATCTGTAGGGGATTTTATGACGATCATCCCTGTAACAGGGCTCTGTATGTTTCCCCGGGTATGACGCAGGCTCCACCAGCAGAAACAGTTTTAGACCATCTGCCTGAAAGGTGATACCTTCATCTGTTGTGTAGATATCTTTTACATTTCCATAAGAGATCATTTCAAAACGAGCATAAGAGGAATTGGCATCAAAAAAATTAGAGATAATATATCCACCATCTGTTGGAAATTCTCCGTTATGGTATGCCTCAAAAAGATCCAGAATCTTGGCCATATTTACTCCTTTTTAAAGAATAGGAAGATTTTCAGGGAACCAATAACTTTTATTGGACCCTATATATAAATTATGGCTTATTATACAAGAACTCAACCTCTTTTTAAAGCAATTTTCCCCGTACGGATAGTATCACCCGAAGAGTCTATAATCCGTGCCTGAACAGAAGAAACAAGCTGCAAAAGTTCAGACCGGTGCTTTTTGTCAGCATTGATTTTGATCAGTGCATGCTCACGTCCTACGATGGTATCCATTTTGAAGTCCCAGACATTGATAACTGTGATCAGTTTCTGCAGTTGTTTTCTGACCTGTTCTAAAACGGTATCATCACCATTAACAACTATTGTAAAACGGCTTTTTCCCGGGCGTTCCGTTTTTCCAACTGATAAACTTTCAATATTGAAACCTCTCCGGGAAAACAGACCGGAAATCCGCGTCATAACGCCAGGTACATCATCACATAGAATTGATATTGTATGTTTCATCACTTACCCCTTTTTTCCACAACATCCACGATAGAACTACCGTTGACCATGGGAAAAGCATGTTCATCCTTTCCTATGACACAGTCTATAACATGAAACCCTTTTTGAAGAGAATCATCAGCCAGCAGTTTCCGCAGCTCTTTCTGTGTGGAAACAGAGTGACCGGATCCGCCCATACTTTCTGTCAATTTTACAAAATCAATATGCGCAGATAAGGGACTGATGTCAAAACCACTCTTGTAGAATTCATCCTGCAGCTGAGTAATCATCCCCAGTTTGGAATCATTCATAAGTAAGACTATTATATTCAGACCCATTTCTGTATCCGGCAGGCCTATGGCCGCGCCTATCGCAGAGGGAAGCCCGAAACCCATAGTTCCCAGACCTCCGGAGCTGATAAAGCCCCTCCCGCTTTTCGAGTTAATTTCATGAGCGGCAAACATCTGATGCCGTCCGACATCGGTGGTTACGATAGAGTCCTTTATATACTCTTGCATAAGACGCATTACGACTACTTCTGTTAATACAGTATCCGGGATAACAGGTTCATGGGACTTTTCATCAATAGACCTCAGAGTATTCAGCCATTCCTGATGATTCCCCGGATTTACAATCCCTAGAAGTTTCTCGAGAATCTGTCTGATATCTCCGACAATGGGCAGCAGGGTCTCGATGTTTTTTCCTATTTCGGCCGGATCAATATCAATATGAATCAGTTTTCGATGACCGGGATAAGTCTTTGAACTGATAGTATGACGATTACTGAAACGGGCTCCCAAGGCAATAATAACATCCGATTGATCAATAGCCCTGTTAGCAACAAGCTTTCCATGATACCCGCACATCCCGAAATTGAGGGGATGATCATTATCCATTGCAGTTTTTCCCATAAAAGTATAGGTCAGCGGAATGGATGTTTTTTCAGCAAAGTTTTTCAGTTCTTTAAAAGCATCGGTCGAAACAATACCTCCACCGGCAATGATAAGCGGCCGTCTTGCCTGATCGATTATTTTTGCGACCCGCTTAATCTGCCCAGGATGCCCCACCGAGTTGGGATTATATCCTTCAAGTAGAATTTCCTTAGCAGGAAGAAGGGTGAACTCTTCCTGTAGAACATCCTTGGGGATGTCCACCAGAACCGGCCCCTTCCGTCCAGTAGAACAGATGTGTATAGCTTCTTCAATTCTTGCAGGAATTTCTTTTACATCCTGAACAAGAATGTTATGCTTTGTAATGGGAATAGTTATACCGCTGATATCAACTTCCTGAAAAGCATCAGTACCTATATCGCTCCTGGGAACTTGTCCGGTAATTGCAAGGATCGGAACAGAATCCATATAAGCTGTAGCAATTCCGGTGACGAGATTAGTAGCCCCTGGTCCGCTGGTAGCCAAACAAACACCGACTTTACCGGTAGCTCGTGCATAACCATCTGCCATATGTGCTGCGCCCTGTTCATGTCTAGCGAGTACATGTTTGATTGAACTGAAAGCCAAAGCCTCATAGATAGGCAGGTTAGCACCGCCCGGATAACCGAAAATAATTTCGACACCCATTTTTTCAAGGGTCTTCACAAGCGCTTTTGCTCCGTAGGTTCGCCCTTTCTTCATCTGCTCCTCCCTGATATAGTATAAATGATATCAATTATAGTGATTATAGTGATTATTGAATAATATTCAATCAAATATTCACAAATATCCTGCAAGTTCTGTATTCATCATAATTTTTTTTCTTTATAATGAGTAATTATGCAGAATATTCGGCGTTCTTTAATGATTTTCCACTTAAAAGAAGACTATTCTAATGGAGACCTGCAGAGGGCCTTTAAAAAACTTATAAAAAAATACCATCCCGATTTCAATCAGGACAAGCAGGACTGGTCTCATAAGAAGATGACAGAAATCAATCTTGCCTATGAACAGTGTAAGAAATATTTAATTATAAAAAATAAAAGAAAAGAAACTGATGCGCCAGAGGGTCAATCTCAAAGCATGGTTCATACTCAATATGAGTTCTACAGATCTGCCCAAAGGGATCCCTTCCATACACAACAGGCAGAAGCCGAACAGAGAAGACAGCAAGATCACAGTCGGGAAACTCTCTCTGATGATCTGTATAAGAACATAAGAGAAATCACAATGCGTTTTAACAGGGCAACAGGCCGTTATTATGAATACGGTCTGGAGAACAGATACCTGCGTCATGAAGGAACCAGAAGAATCCGCTATAGACAGAGTATAAGAGAACTACAGGAGGTCGTTAAATCTCTTGATAAGCTCCGCTCCTTATGCCACAAAGAGTATGACCACTATATTCAGGAGCTGTATAGAGATTTTATAATGGATTTCTATGAATACATGACACTGGATGAGACGGATATCCCCCGACATCCAAAGATCAATTCCCATTGGCATAAGATGGAAGAGTATCTCAATGCCAGCCTAATGGATTATCTGGCATCTTATATGACTAATCGTTTCAATAAAATTAACTGGAAGGTAACATTTACTCATAGTGTAACTTTTATAAACTACCTCAAACGACGTTTCCCTAAGCTGAGAGAAGACAGCTCCTTTAAGAAGATCGTGAGACTGGCAGAGAGCTATGCAGAAATACGAAGGGAAGAAGAAAAAAACGGAATCCGATTCTTCTTCCCTTGATAATATTAGTCTTATTTTTTCTTATCTCTTAAAGTCTTCTGAGCTACCGCCAGTTTCGCTATAGGAATACCATAGGGAGAACAGGAAACATAGTTCAGACCAAGATTCATACAGAATTCAATGTTTTCGGGTTCAGCACCATGTTCACCACAGAGTCCGAGACTCATATCAGGACGAACGATACGGCCTCTTTCCGCTGCAATAGAAACCAGCTCTTTTACAGGATCGTTCAAGTATTTGAAAGGATTCCTTTCAAGCAGGTCAAACTCATTGTAATCCGTAAAGAAGGAGTTGAAGTCATCCCTAGAGATACCATTGGTTGTCTGGGTTAGGTCATTAGTTCCGAAACTGAAAAAATCAGCGTAACGGGCAATCTTATCAGCCTGCAAAGCAGCTCCCGGCAATTCAATCATTGTACCTACCCGATAGGGTACGGGTTCTGCTATATCATATTTCTGCCTGACTGCCAGCTCAATATCAACTATACCAAGGATTTCTGCTCCTTCGATACGCTTCCCGAAACGAATGGTTTTAACCTCTCTCTCGGACATTACCACAGGAAGCATAATCTCCGGATGAGAAACAATTTTATCTTCTTTCATCAACTTATAGGCAGCTTCAAAGATAGAACGGATCTGCATGGCATAGACTTCCGGAGTGGATATTCCTACACGGATACCTCTATGTCCCAGCATGGGGTTTACTTCGCCCATCATATCACAACGCAGACGAACCTCCGCATCTGATACATCGGGGTGGTCTTTCTTGTAGAACTTTATGAACTCGCTCATACTTTCTTTTGTATGAGGTAAAAACTCGTGCAGGGGTGAATCCAACAGTCTGATAGTAACAGGATGACCTTCCATAATCTTCAGTAGGTTATAAAAATCGGAAGTCTGCATATCACTAAGCTTATCCAAAGCCTTAAAGCGGTCTTTCTTATCTTCTGCAATAATCATTGAACGGAAAAGAGGAATTCTCTCTTCATCAAAAAACATATGTTCTGTTCGGCACAGCCCGATTCCATCAGCTTTAAACAACTTGGCAAGCAGAGCATCCTTAGGCTGATCTGCATTGGCATGAACATCAAAGTCTTCAATAAATTTCTGTGTGAGATCCAGAAACTCCAGAAGACCGCTCTCTTCAATAACTGGCTTTATCAGTTTGACCTTATCAAAATATACAGTCGGTTTGTCATAAGAAGGAACATCAAGACTGATATAATCCCCTTCCTTTATAGTATGATCACCAATCTTCACAGCTGATTTCAGAAATTTGATATCGGGATTAACCATTGCCACTTTACCAAGGCTTCTCGCGACAACAGGTGCATGGGAGGCATACCCGCCCTCCTTTGTAATAACACCCTGAGCCACTTCAATAGCTTTTACATCTTCCGCATAAGTAGCGGTCATACAAAGGATAAAATTCGCATCAAGACCGCGCTGTGAAGCAATGCGCTGTTCCTGCATCAGTTTTTCTGTTGAAAAATAAACTTTACCGATAGCAGCACCAACAGAACCCGAAATACCGCCATAGAAGGAAGACATCGATTCGCTTGAAGCCTTATCCAGTACGGGATGCAGGATTTCTGCCAGTCTGCCGGGCTGTATCGCATTAACAACATACTCATCATCAACAATTTTCTCAGCATTCAGATCCAGAAGGGTTCTTATATGAGCCTGTGTTGATTTATTGTCTGCCGCATTCTGATCAATAACCCACAGCCGGCCGTCTTCCACTGTAAACTTAATAGTCCGGATCTCTTTATAGTGAGACTCCAGCTGTTTGGCAATGGATTTCAGCTGATCAAAAAATTTTTTCTTAATCTTTGTAATCTGCTGTCCTTCAGACTCGGTGGCATCAAAGGAATTGGCAAAAAACTTTCCGGAAAGTTCATTAGTTCCAACAATAATATCACGGCTGTAATAGTTTCCGAAAAAACTTTCTTTTCCATAGTTCCCGAAAGTCATGGCCTGAACCAGCAGAGCCGAATCATTCAGGGTTTCACTATCTTTCAGGTATTTTGTATAAAGTAATTGAACATAAGCGAGCTGTGCCCAGGGATCGGAAAAAAGCTCTTCGGGATAAACACCTTCCACTTCAACAAGAACATTTTTTGTTTTATTAGCAGAATCACAGTTTTTTAAAGATTTTGCCAGTTTTTCCAACAGTTTGCGTCGGGTTGCATCCCCTTCAATTTCAAGGTCCAGGATGAGAACTCTTCTTATCATATTCCTGTATTCGTGGTAGGCAAACTCCTCACCTACAAACTTAGCAAACCCGTCTATAGTGGTTTTACATAAACCAACATTATGCAGACTGGAAAAAGTATCGATCATGTTCAATTGAGGACTGAGAACATACTTAACCAGCATAGGGTCCTCGGGATCGCCGAATTTTTTACCGACAACCTTATCCATATTTGATATGGACTCCTGAATCTTGAAACTGTAAGTACCAGATTCATCCAATTCAGCCAATAAGGCATCATTTGAAAGAACATATCCCGGTAAAATTGGAATACCGAAACCTGCCAGATGCATGAGCCTCCGTCCTCTATATCCTAATACATCCAGGACATCCTTATCCTGAGTAAATGCAGTACTGCTGAACGAATAAATATCCATAAAGATCTCTCTTTCCTTATTTTAATGCTACGCTTTTTAGAAAAGGTCTAAAACGCTGTTAACAGCCCCTTTTAAAAATACTTCAAAGCGGAAGCTGGCACCTTCAAAAAGGTATTTTCTCAATTTTGATACATCTTTTATATCATCACCAGTCACACTGAACATAATGGGAGTACCATGTTTTACCTTACCCCATTTAAAAAGGGTATTGATATCATTGATTCTTTCTCCATCATACCAGATAAGAACATCCAAACCGGGGTGTTTTGCCTTATAGCTTTCAATTATTTTTTTCCAGGCTTCAACATTGCCGTTATGAAAGAGCTCATTTGTAACCTGAACGGCGTATTTTGTAGACAGCTTTCTGGATCCTCCCGCAACAGAATTAGCAGAGGTAGCCTTCACTTCGTTCTTAGGCTCAGATTTCTTTTTAGGAACGGCATCAGGATTGATATAGGCTTTCTTGGTCCTGATTTTTGCACCACCCAAAAGGGCGAACAAATCATCACAGGCTGATAGTTCCGTTTTTTTATCATTTTCCTTTCGACTTTTAACAAAACAGATCATCAACTCATTATGATAGAGCGGCAACAATGATTCCCAATGGTCTTTATTCGCAGGATTTATAACGGAAAGATTTCCGCTTGAATCGTAGAAAGCTAAAATCAAATTCAATTGAGTCCACTGCGATACGACATCAACTATTGATTCTACCGATTCCACTGACTTTTTAAGGTTCCGGGATAGGCATGTATAGCTGAATTTATCGACTAGCAGAATGTTGAGTACAGGCCTCAGCTGCTGAGGAGAGATTTCGCCCTCCTCCAGAGCTTCGGTCAGTACATCAGCCAGATTCAGCCCATCCTCAACATCACCTGAAAAGGATAGAGCCTTTTTAAAATGCCCCAGAGCAAGATTGAACCCTACTCTGGTGGATAATAAATTATATTTATTATCGCTGATGTTTTGAGCCATATTAAATCTCGCTTAATTCATCCAGATTTACTTTCTTCCGTCTGGAAGGAGTTACATCAGCTTTACCTTTAGGAGCGTCCTCAATATTTTTACTTTTGATCGCTTCTGCGTATTCTGAAGAAGAGCCAACTGCTGCAGCTTCCGTGGTAAAGCTTTGATTGATATCATCACGAACAGTAGAACGTCTCCGTTTGAAGGAAGCAAACGCTGCGTCCTGGAATCCTTTGGAGACTCCATTCAGGAATTCATTCATAACGTTAGCCATACTGTTCAGAGTGAACTTTTTACGTTTAATACTATTGATATCCATATCAAGCACCAGACCGGGCTGGACATGATAGGGATTGATCATGTAATCGAACTCATCAAACATTTTCTCGAGGAAGTCGATTCTATGATCCATAACCACTCTTGTTTTAGGATTTTCATATCCGAACGTTGTGGCTACTTTATCCCTGGATCTTCTGAGCATTCTCTTCATGAGATCTTTTTCATAGAGATAGGTCTGATTCAGACGTTCAACATCCGTATCCTCCACTCTCATTTTAAGTATTTCATTCCAATTTTTTTCCTGTTCTTCGTATACAGGATCGCCAGAAATATCTTTAATTTCTTTTTTGATCCGGGGAGCCACTTTTTTAGCCAAGTCATCAAAATCATTGATACCTCTGGCTTTTTTACCCTGATAAACAACTTCAGCCACATCCCAGAGATGAAGAACTTCACGATGAAACTCATCCATCTGATCATCATAATTCTTTCTAAGCTTTTCCAGCTGATTGTTATCATAAAACTTCAACATGATCTGATACCGTTCATCAGGCAGACGTACAGGATCAGTATCTTCGTACTCCCGGACAATCAGCTCTCTGGCGTTTTTCAGGTTTTCGATGTACTGATAACCCATTTTACTGGTATCCAGAATAGATGTCAGATTATTAACAGCGGTATTAAAACCTCTGTTTCTGATATTTTCGTTATCAATAATCTTTTTAATATTTTCACGGATGTTCTGAGGATCGAATTCATCCTGAGAGATTTCAGCTCTCAGTCCTTCAATTTTTTCTACTAGAGTTTTAGCCATAAATGCATATCTTCTAGAACTCTCATCTTCCTTGTCATCATCTGTAAATTCAGGAATCTTCTTGATCCTTTCAAACATCAGTTCGGTATCGGTCAGTTCTTCTTTACCTTCGTCTACCAGCTGATCCTGCAGGACTTCAATTTCCTTATCTATCATATCCATGACAGTTTTGGAAATCTGATCTTTTATGATATATTCAACAGATGCCTGATACTGAAAAATTGGACTGATCAGCTCTGATTCCAGAATATTGATAGACAGCTTTACATCGGTAACAGTTTTAGGTTTAAACTGATTATCTTTAAATGAACACTTAATAATGGAGTACGCATTCTCACCACGGATAAATGCACCAACATCTGTTTTCTGTCTCAGCAGAGCATTTGTTTCATTTTCAAGATCGTTCAATCCTCGCTGCACATGTCCCTGAAGGTGTCCATACATATTAACGATAGATTTTTCAATCTCACCGGTATTGAACTTGTCAGCTCCACCGATCTGATCCAACATTTCCGAAATTTCTTTCGGGGTGTAGCGAGCAAGAGCCTTGGTTTCTTCTTTATCGATAAAACCACGGATTTTTTTCACCATCTCATCTTCACTCGTTACAACATAACGGTTAAACATGTTCTGGTAATTCTGATTATAATAGTTGTACAGTTTCTGTTTCAGACCACCCATTACATCCAGTTCTTTTAGGACTTCAGGTGGGAGCTTAGTTTGCAGTTCACTTAGAATCTTATCCGATTCTTCCTGTACTACTCGCTCAAATTCATCATTCTGTGCACGCCCTTCCTGTGCGAGACTATTCCTTGAACCAACTGCTGAAGGTTTCGTAGGATGAAATACATTAGGACTTCTGGGAAGATCACCGGCCATTTTACTCTCCTCTAATTTATAGTTTAATCACTTTGCAGTAATGCAACGAACTATAATACCTTTAAATTATAGTACAAAATTTACGTTATCCAAGTACATTTTTAATTAAAAATGAATCTTATCAATAGAAAAGGGGATTTTTTAACCATTATTAAAAAATATAATAGCAGATTCTCTATTAATCACTCGACTTCCCTCAGTTTATTATTAAGTTTCTCTCGAAACTGTTCACTTAAGGAGGTGTCAGCCATTTCCCTCAGTTCCCCCAAGAGCCTCGATTCTTCACTGAAAGTGAGAGAATCTTGATTCATTTCTTCTTCTATTGCTATCAGACGTTTCTGTTTAGATTCCACATCCCGTCTTATCAGACGGGATGCTATAAACCAGATATTATCTCCTTTCCTGATAGTATAAATACTCTCATCAGGAAGTATAAGTTTATTTCCAGCCCAGATCCAATCGGGATTGTTTCCTTCAAAAACTTTATACTCCAGATCGTGGTATCCATTCCTGACAGCAATATCATTCGAGACAAGGTGAATATCCACCAAGCTTATCAGTATCTCATCAATTTTAAGATAGGCCAGGGCTTCTTCACTTGTACGGGGGCGTCGTTCGGTTTCAACAACCGGTTCCGGCTCTTCAGTATCCGCTGATCCGCTATCACTGTCCGGGACACTATCACTGTCCGGTACACTATCACTGTCCGGTACACTATCACTGTCCGGTACGCTATCACTGTCCGATACGCTATCACTGTCCGGTACACTATCACTGTCCGGTACACTATCACTGTCCGGTACACTATCACTGTCCGGTACACTATCACTGTCCGGTACACTAACACTGTCCGGTACACTAACACTGTCCGGTACACTATCACTGTCCGGTACACTAACACTGTCTGATCCGCTAGAATCAGAACTAGCTTTGACCACAACCGTAGTGGCGACCCTATCCAATGAAGAACTAGTCAAATATTTATAGCTTCCGAATCCGGCCGCAGCCAGAAGAAGTATCAGTAGAATAATAAGAAAGGGAAACTTCGACTTCCCAGGCAGCCCATGAGAGCCTGCAGACAAAGCCCCCGCGCCCGGTTTCTGCATTTTCAGTTCTGCAGCCGTCAATTTTCTCTGAAAAGGTTCTACAGAAGAGCTCTCTTTTTTCTCAGAGCTAGTGTTTTTTTTAGCTGAGATAGCTCCGGTAACCGGTTTTCTATCATTCTCTGTTGTCAGATCCGCATCCCTGAATGAGGGCTTTGCTCCATACAAAGTTGCAAGCAGATTATTTAAACGATTTTTCTCACTTTCAAAAAAAGCCTGATCAGGAGATATAATCCCGAGCATCTCCCCGGAAAGATCCTCAGCTTTTCTGAAATTGTGAGGATTCAATTTGTGTGTACTTATACGATAAAGAATAAATGGTCCTGTTCCCCCATGATACAGATCTCCCAGGACAGGCAACAGAGAGGACGGCTCATCCCATTTCGCCAGGATGTTCTCAATTTTAATCTGCAGGGCAACCGTATCCGTATCACTGTATTTTAACAGGGTCAGGGCATTGTTCAAATAGAGGGATTCCAGCCCGGGAGTTATGGGCTTATCCCATTTTATACTGCTTAGGGAAGCAGGAGAAACTGCATCCACAAGAACGCTATTTATAATTTCTTCCAGTTTATACAGGTTTTCCCAGTGATCCCTACCTTCCCACGCTTCAAAGTAGGAGTGTAAAAATCCCATATATTTTTCAACAAGTTTCTCTATGCCAGGCGGATCTTTTTCCAGAACAAGGGGATAACCACGCAGAGTCTTCAACTCCGTTTCATCTCCCTCAACTGTTCTCCAGGTCAGAGTTTTTCTATCAGCTGAAACATGCCAGCCATTTTCGTGAACAGGAACTTCATCACCTTGACCATAGGGTATAAAAAGAGAATTATCTTCTCCGAAACGAACAAACAGATTTTCCTTTATGATCTCTGCGTTCATATCGCCATGCACCCAGCGCTTACCCGCTTGAAGCAATACAGGTTTTACCGGAGAGCTAGCAGAAGCTGAGGCTCCCGGAAAGAGCCTGATGAGATGTTCTGGAATTTCAGGACGTATAGTTAAAATGGAAAGAGACTTATTTCGAAGAACCCTTCTTTTAATATGATGAACGAGAGACTCCCGCTCTTCAACTGTCATTGACTCTTCAGGGACATGGGTAAAGACTGCATACACCTCATCCGGATCAATGCCCTGAGAGGCCAGTTCTGAGAAATACTGGTTTTCAAGATCCATGGCAATCCACTCTTTATGATAAAGATAGAATTTCCCATTTTTGCTTATAAAAAATGCAGGTTTATTCAATTCTTCCCTGGTATAGCGCAGGGGGTTCTTCAACAGAAGGCTCTTAATCCTGTCAAAACGGTAAAGACAGTGCAGGTCCACCTGCTCCCGTTTCTGAAGATCGAAAAGCAATTCATTATCGAAGTTCAGATGGATATTTCCATTATTATAAAAATAAAGGGTATGACGGTTTCCCGAGTCCTTAACATGCCGATAATCGGCCAACTCCCTGGCTGAAAGATTCAGACTCTTGAAAAATTTTCTGAAGTGATCAATAACTTCCACATCGCCCAGATAAGAAAGTTTATGTTTTCTTGCATAACGGACTTCCTGAAAAGGGTTTCCTGTAAAACTGGATGTGATAATTATCCGGGACGTTATATCATGCAAAGCATCCGGAATATCCGGAATATTACCGATTCTAAGAAACGGATTTTCATCATCTCTGTCACTACCAAGATATATTACATAGCACTCTGTACCGAGATGAAATACACGATGCTGGATGTCACTGTTGCCCTTTGCCATGTAACCCCCTTTCAGGTTTTTACTTAAAACCTTCGTTCAACAAATATATTATATAGTATACAGGGTTTTTTTTATTTATTCTTCAATTCCTTCTCTGACATAAAAAAATTATACAATGGACGGGGAAAAGTCCATTTTTGATTCTGAAATTCGTTCCTTTCATGCATAATTCCAAGATAGAGAATGACAGAACGCTGAATTTTATAAAGTTCTATTGTCTGCTCTCTGAGTTCTTCCTCAGAAATACTCATAGAATGACCATCCTGAAGAGGATGTTTCAGAGAGTTGACTGTATCACTCAGCTTCCGCCTACTCCCTTTTATACAATCCATATATAAATCATAAATGGCATGCAGTGAGGGCGACTGGCTGGCAGACAGCTCATTCTTCACCCCTTTCATATCATGAAAGAACTGATAAAGAGAGGGCAGATCCTTTTCTGGACTGTCCCAGAAGGTCAACAGATAATCCTTAACAGAATCCCATAAGGTCCATCCATGCAGAAAAGCATTCCGCAGCAGATAGTAGCGCATGGATCCCGGCCGGTATCCGGTAAGGCCAATTTTCAGGTTTCCAGGCTCAGCATAAAAGTGCTTTCTATCCTGATTTTCCGATTCTATCAGAAAAAACCGCCCCGCCCGGTACAGTTCCATCAAACGGTTGTAACAGATGGATAGAGACGTAAATCTGTTTTTCTGATTCTGTCTTATTGTAAAACTGCTGCTGCTCAGACGGACCTGATCACCCACAGCAAAATCACACTTTCTGCAGAAACCACAGAGGTTCAGATAAAGATTATGCTTGAGAGAAAACATGGTGTACTGATATTCCTCTTCAGAATTGGTAATAATACTATGAAGGGGATACTCCTCTTCTTCATCCAGAAAGATTCTGTCGGGAATCAGTTCTTTAATCCTGCCACGAAGCTCCAGTTCCTGCTGATCCTCGATTTCATCACCCTTTAAATTTACTGAATACTGACAAAGATGCCAGGCCTCCTTCATAAGTTCACGGTGATTCAGGCTGTTCAGAGGGGATTTTAAGGGAGGCCTGATACTGTTCCAGAGCTTCCACTCCTCTACCCGCGATATAAAGGACCCGGGCAAGACCGATCCGAATCTGATAGGAGAGTTCTACGGGAAGATTTTTATAGGAGAGTGCCCTCTCATAAAATTCACGGGCTTTCAAAAGTTCATTTCTACTATAGTAGGCAAAATAGTCATCATTATATGATGATAGAGTTACCATATTAACGTATTGGTTTGCCAGGTTGAGAAAATATACAGGCGCAAGATCTTCTACTTCCAGCACTTCACTACCATGCTTTTCCAGAAGATAAATACCATAACGCAGTATTTTTTCATCACGCAGAATAAATCCGATATCAATCATACACTCTATTTTTTTCAAGAGAGAGGAAAGACTTTGAACTTCCAGATCAATAATGAGGTTAAAGGCTTCCCGATACTGCCCGACCGACATTTTTCGGCGAGCATCCTGTAAATGCACTAAGAATGTATCCACTGAAAGTATTATACCCAAAAGTTCAGAGATTGTCATAATTTACTTTTCACCATCTCTTTCATAATGGTTTTACAATTGGAAAGAGAAATATATACTCTCGGGTATGAACATAAAATACTACTTAATCGCGATACTGGCTCTGGCCTTCAGTAGCTGCCAGCCTGAAACTGTAGATAAGGTGGAAACGGATACCTTACCCCCCCCCGCCCCTCTGATACATCCGGATTTTTCTCTGACCTTTGCAGACCTGGAAGAGATAATTGCCCATCAGCCCGATAAAATACAGGAAGAGATTCTTGCAAAACCGGAAGTTTTTCTGGATTTGATTGAGAAACTGATAGAGATACCCGAAGACCTGCTTGTTTTACTTAATAAGGAAATAGGGCTCGGTGCCGAAGACAGGCCCACAGATCTTGTGGAACTGGATGAGTACAAGCATATATTGACCCTGTCCCGCAGAGGACATCACTTGAGAAAAGTTGTTATGCCGGCACTGCTGGCCATGAATGAGGCGGCTGAACAGGAAGGCTTATATTTGATGATCTCTTCAACTTACCGCTCCTATGAATACCAAAAAGGTTTATTCACACGTTATGCCGAAACAGACGGAGTAGAAGCAGCTGAAAGGTACTCAGCCCGCCCCGGAAAATCCCAGCATCAGCTTGGAACAGCCATAGACTTTGGTTCCATCGATGAAAGCTTTGCGACCACAGCCGAGGGCATCTGGATAAAAAAACATGCTGGAGAATTCGGATTTTCCCTCAGTTATCCCCAGGGACAGGAGGAGTATACCGGCTATATGTGGGAGTCCTGGCACTTCCGCTATATCACGCCACTAGGCTGCGAAATAGAACGGAAGTTTTTTGGTGGTAGTCAAGAACGGATGTTACGTTTTCTCCACTCAAACAGAGAATATTTAAACAATCACAGGATATAATCCGGATATAGAAAAGGGCATCCCATACAAGCAGGATGCCCCTCTTATCTTTACTGAGAAAGTTTACTGAATATTAAACTGCTTTATCTTTTCATCATAGATTTTCAATACATAGCTACTGCCGGCCTCATCCCTGTAGGGAAAACTGAAAGAGCCGCCAGGATGTTTCATCTCCAGGATTGTCTGTGTTTTACCAGCGGTCAGGATTTTCTCAACAAGCAGATCTACCGATATGGGATAATCAGGAAGGGCTATCTCAAAGATACCGAATCTTTCATTCTTGCCAATTTTGGCCGGATTGTTTATCGTAAGAATGACAGGAGTTCCGGAGAGGATGACTTCTCCCGCCCCGGGAGACTGTTCCATTACGGTGGCAAACTTCATTTCCGATTTTTCTTCGCTTAATACAAACTCAAAAGGCTGGTTAGAACGGATAAGCCGTGTCAACGCATCCTGCCACTTCAGGCCGCTGTAGTCATCCAATTTATAGGACTCTCCTACAGGTCCGCGACTGACAACCATTTCGACTTCAGTCAAGCCGGTAATAAGTTCTCCCGCTTCGGGTTTCTGTTCAAGAATAGTTCCGGCAGGTGCTTCGTCAAAAACAGTAGTAACAGGCTCTTTAACAATAAGAAGAGGTTTATAGGAGGCAAAAAGAGCCTGCAGCTGATTCTTGACGTCACGCAGATCTTCCCCGACATAGTCTCCAACCTTATCGACCACAGCACCCTTACTGATAGTAAGTTTCACTCGTCTCCCCGCTTTGACAACACTTCCTGCCTGAGGATCCTGTGAAATGATATGATCTTTCTCCATGGGATCTTCCGTAAAACGGACCTGAACCCGTGGATACAGTTCCTTCTCCTGAAGATTAATCAGACCATCAATAAGCAGCTCTCCTGTCACGTTGGGAACAAGGGTTTTTTCAGCCCCCCTTACGGCCACAAAAAATGAGAGCAGAAAAGATAAGAAAAGAAGGATCAGAATACCAAGAATTATTAATAGAGACTTTTTAAAAAAGTCCTTCTCATCAGCGGAACGTCCCGCTGCTTTTCCCTTAAGAGAATCTCTTACAGGACCATTATTTTTAATTGAAAAATTCAACTTAGGACTCATCTATTTCTCCCAGAACTGAAGCAATAAAATCTTTCGTACCATTAAGAAAGGATTTGAAGTCCAGCGGTTTTTTTGACTGAAGTTGCAGGCGGGTCACAGCAAGGAGACCCTCTCCCGTTTGTATCAGAATTCCATCTTTCTTGTCCATACCCGTTACAGTCCCGGGAGGGGCATCAGAAGTCCTATCCGCAACGGGATGAGCTTCCAGTATATTGAGTCGCTGCCCATTCCATCCGCTAAAGCCGTGAGGCCAGGGGGTATAGGCACGAATTATCCGGTCCAGATGCACAGCAGAATCCTGCCAATCTATTAAACCATCATTTTTTCCGATAAGAGAACAGAATGTAGCCGCATCATGATCCTGCTGCCGGGCTGAAATGGTTCCCTCTTCCATTTTTCCTAGAACTTCCTGCAGATATCCCGCCCCCAGTTCCGCAACTTTTTCCGTGAGAGTAGCTGTGGTTTCCCTGTCTGTAATAGGCAGAGTTTCCTGCAGAAGGATATCTCCGCTGTCCATCTGAAGAGCCAGCTTCTGCACGGTGACAGCAGACTCTTTATCTCCCCTTAAAATAATACTGTTCAGAGGAGAGGGACCTCTCAAATCGGGAAGTCTGGAGGGGTGGAGGTTAATCCCTCCCAGGGGAAACAGATCCAGGAAAACCTGTCGAAAAATTTTCCCGTAGGCTATGCAGACAAGTAGATCAGGTTTGAGTGCTGCCACGGCATCTCTTAGGTCCGCATCCAGCTTATAAGGCTGAAGCAGGGGAAGATCCAGTTCCAGTGCAGCTTCTTTTACATGAGAAACCATAACTTTCCGTCCCCTTCCTTTTGTTTTATCCGGATTGGTTAAAACAGCGACAACAGTATGGGAAGCTGCTAAAGTTTTTAATGAGGGAACGGCTATATCCGGTGTTCCGGCAAAGAGTACTCTCATAGAGATTCAACCAGTTTCATATATTTTTTAAGAAGTTTCTCTTTTTTTCTGTCCGAAAGATGGTCCATAAAGAGAATCCCGTTCAGATGATCGAATTCATGCTGAATACAGGTAGCCATAAGACCTTCAGCCTCCATTGTAAAGGGCCGGCCTCTCCGGTTCCACGCTTGAACCTGGATTGAATCGGGACGTTTTATATCGCCGTATACACCGGGGATACTAAGACAGCCCTCTTCGTAGGAGGAAAGGCCCTCACTGGTTCCGATTATCTCAGGATTGATAAAGTACAGGGGTTTATCCTCTTCGATCTGAACAACAAAAAATCGTTCATTCCGCCCCACCTGAGGAGCAGCCAGACCGATTCCGGAACCTTTGATAACTTCGACCATATGGTCCATATAATCGATCAGAGCCTGATCAATTTCTTTTACTTTTTCTGATTTTTGACGCAGTATCGCATTCTGCTCTTCTATATCGATTGTTAAAATATCCATCTGTTTTATCCTTGGATTAATAGTACTAAACTTATGCTCATGGAGTCAATTGAAGACTTACAGGAGCTGAACAGGATCTACATCAATTTCACGGTATACACCCGAGGGAACAGCGGTATCCTCTAGCACCCGCTGTATTAGATGGTGTTCCTCTGAGAAATTCCGGCTACGGACCAGGGTGTTATAACGGTAATTTCCAGCTATAACCCCTAAGGGACACTCAGCGGGTCCCATGACATCCTCAATTCCCACCTGCCGGAACCTGTGTGTCAGGAGTTCCAGACTTTCCAGTGGTTTATTGACATTTTTACCTCTATGAACAATGCGGATCAGCCTCGAAAAAGGTGGAAATCCCAAGACCTCCCGGGCATCTCTTTCATAGTGATAAAAATCTTCCCACTCACCAGAGGCCGCCAGGGCAATAGCCGGATTTTCCGGACGGAAGGTCTGAATCAGAACTTCACCATCATCACTGTAACGCCCGGCCCGGCCGGCAACCTGTACGATCAGAGAAAAAGTACGCTCTCCAGCTCGGAAGTCCGGCAGGGAGAGTCCTGTATCGGCCAGTACGATTCCAACCAGGCTGACCCCGGGGAAATTCAAACCCTTGGCAACCATCTGTGTTCCCAGAAGAATATCAATCTCTCCTTTACGGAAATTGCTGATTGTTTCCTGCAGAACCCCCTTCTTTTTGGCAGCATCCATATCCAGCCGGGCAATCCTGGCTTCCAGAAAGATCTGACGCACCTGTTCTTCCACATGCTCTGTTCCAAAACCGGCATAACCCACATCCACAGACCCGCAATCAGGACAGACAGTCACGGGTTTTTCCTGATACCCGCAGTAATGACAGATCATCCGCTTACGGTTTTTGTGATAGGTCAGAGAGACACTGCACTGCCTGCACTTCATCTCGTATCCGCAGCTCTTACAATGAAAAAAATAGGAATGTCCTCTCCGGTTGAGGAAGAGGATTATCTGTTTTTTCTTTTTCAGAACCTGATCCATAGATTGAATCAGTTCCTGAGACAGAAGGCTCTTGGAATTTTTCATATCCACAATGCTTATGGATGGAAGAGATCCTCCTGTCGGACGGCTTGTCAGCTTAAGAGAACAAATCGTTCCCTTTTCCATGAGATGCCAGGCTTCTACCGAAGGTGTGGCACTACCCATTAAAAGAACGGCTCCCTCCCTGCGGCAGCGTTTCATGGCAACTTGCCTGCCGTGATAACGGGGAGAGGATCCGGATTTGTAGGAATTTTCATGTTCCTCATCCAGAATGATCAATCCCAGTTTCTCAAGAGGTGCAAATATGGCACTTCTGGCTCCGATAACAAGCCTGGCTTCTCCGCTCTGTATCCGTCGCCACTCTTTCAGACGCTGTGAAGGAGTCAGATGAGAATGCAGTACGGCTATGGGAGTCTGAAAACGACTTGATAGGGAGTCCACCAGCTGATGAGTCAAGGAAATTTCCGGTACAAGATAGAGTACCGATTGTCCCTTTACAAGAACATCTTCCGCCAGATGCAGAAAAACCTCTGTTTTTCCAGAACCGGTAATACCGTGAAGGTAGTAAAAATCTTTTTCCCTTTTCCGGATCTCCTTTAGAGCAGCAGCTTGTTCATCACTGAGAACGATCTCACTTCGTCCGCCGACATTCTTATCCCCCCCCAGACCGAGAGGAGGAAGATCCTTTTCTTTCCGTCCACCGGGAAGCATAACAGCAAGAGCTTCTCCCAGGGAGCAGAGATAGTAGTTGCTGATCCAGCGGGCAAGTTCAAGCATATCCTTTTTAAAGAGGGGCTGATCATCCACAATCCGGTGAACAGCTTTGCCTTCCTTCACAGCCTCGGGGAGAGAGTCCCGATGTCCTATGATCCATCCTGTCAGATCCCGCCGACCAAAAGGGGCAGAAACACGCCGTCCCGTTAGATCCAAGCCCTCATAATTCCCTTTTTCGGGAAGAGCATAGGTAAAGACCGAGTTTAAAGGCAGATTAAAAACGACATTTATATACTGAGAATTTTCAGGCTTCTTTTCAGGCTCCATTGATAAGATCCCGTACCCGTTTCAAGTCTTCCCACACGGGGCGCTTCAATTCATCGTAGGAGAGAACCTGATCCGGGCTATAGCTGACACAGACAGGAACGCCGTTCCAATGGGCAACATTCTCCCGGATGGCGCTGACTTTCATCCCGGGATTCCCTGTAAAAAAAGCGGAAGGAATGGGACCAAGAGTCAGAATAAGAACAGGTTTCACCCGTTCAAGCAGCTCCTGAACAATCGTTGCACAGCGCTTCATTTCATCCTGAAAGGGAGGTCTGTTTCCCGGAGGTCTGCAGCGGGGAAAGTTCATCAGCAGAACATCTTTTTCGAGATCTAGATCAATGGCAGATATCCATTTCAGAAAAGAATCCATCTCTTCTGCGGCCAGGGGCACATGACTCTGTTCTGCATCCACTGAAGGAGGTCCGCAGAGGACCAGCAGCCTGGGAGATTCTGTACCAATGGCGGGCACAGGAGTTTTCCCCATTTTAGCAATACTGCAGTGCTCACAGGCTGACTCCGTATTAAGAGGCACAAGAGGATGTTCTGTATTCTGTTTGACCCTATGATTTCGCGGTACCGGGCTTGAGGACCCGGGATTTACGACAGCGGCAGGAGAATCCGAAAAAACGGGAGGAATATACTCCCCCGTTTTTTTCCCGAATTTCAGATAGTCTTCTGTCAGAGAGAGTAGCTTCCAGAACTCAGTATATTGTTGTTTCTGACTCATATAACACCTTATGAAAAAATAGTCCCTTTGCAGGGAGGGAAGGACCTGCCAGGAGCCGATTCTTCCCTTCCATTATTTTTTTTATCTTTTCAGGCCCGGCCTTTTCCAGATCCAGAAGCAGAAGAGTCCCGACAAGGGTTCTGACCATCCGCCATAAAAAGGCATTCCCCGCAATCCGGAAGACAATAAAAGGTCCTTCCCTGAGAAAACGGGCACTGTAAATATAGCGAACCTTATTTTCATTCTTGTCCTTTACTGCTGCAAAGGATGTAAAATCATGCACTCCCGTCAGAGGAGATGCCAACTGATTCAAGCGTCTTAGATCCAGGGCCGGATGGGTATAATAACAGAAATTCCGCTGATGGGCAGGACAGACCGCTCCATTCATAATGTAATACTTATACACTCTGCTGTGGGCATCAAAGCGGGAGTGAAATTTGTGAGATACCTGACGGCTCTCCATAACGCGTATATCTTTTGGGAGATGAGAGTTTAAAGCTTCCCTGAACTTTTCAGAGGGGATACTTTTGTGGTCTGAATAAAAATTAGCCACCTGACCGCTAGCATGAACCCCCGAATCAGTTCTACCTGAACCGGTCAGATTTACAGGATGACCATGCAGTTTTGCCAGTGCTTTTCCCAGCTCACCCTGTACCGTTCGATCCTCTTTCTGTATCTGCCATCCCTGAAAATCCGTTCCATCATAAGAGATATCCAGTCGTATATTACGATCCGAATCCAATTTCATCCAACTCATCCTTTATGCCCTTGTGTAGATCCCTCGCCAATTCCAGAAGTGCGGAAGGCTTGGATTTTGAGGATTTACCCATACCGACGATACGGGATACGGTGGCACGGGCTTTCTTTAACTGCAATGCCCGTCTTTCCGGATTACTCCTCTGACCATATTTATATTCCAGATAGCCCGATAGGTAAAGCACACCTTCAAATCCATAATTATTATCCAGATCCGGCCCTAAATGAGGAATGCCTTCTACAGATTCACTACCTTTCTGTTCCTTTTCGACAACTCTGTTATAAAAATAACCGGCTTTTCGATAAAAGACCTTAGCCAGATAATCATAGTTTTCACGGGGTTCTTCCTTATGAAGATCCATGGAAAGCCAGGAAGCTCTCAGACAACAGAGTGCCTGTTTCAGGGAAGGAGCACTGTTGATATCCGCGGACTCATAGGACATCATTCCCAGTATATAGGAGGCGATACCTTCAGGGAGTCCCCTGTTCAGCTGATAATCCAGCTCCGGAAATATTTTTTTTACCACACTCTTACGCGCAGCGATTTCCTCTTTCAACCTGCCAAGCCTCTCCCCTGAGACATGAGGGAAATCACTGGCATAGGCTCCGTAATAACAGGAGGGACAGACGGTTACAGGATAGAGCAGAGGAAAAACCTTCCCGAATTTTTCGGTGGGTCTGTACTCTCTGTGAAGTTCTTTTGTTAAATCACCCGCATTCATCCGCCCTCCTCCGGAGAGGAGCTCTTCTTTCTGGAATTTATTATCGCATACAGGACAAAGAGTTTCCTGTTTCTGGTAAAATGTCAATTTTACTTGTTTTTCAGACATGATCCTCTCCCTCAATTATCACCTGAGCCAACGCAAGACCCCCATCGTGAGTCAGTGACAGGTGAACAGCTATGCCTCCGATATTCCGGAATGCCTTTTTTGCACTACCCCTGAGATCAAGTTCGGGTTTGCCGCTATGGACTGTGGTGACACGGATATCCTTAAGAACAATTCCCTTCAGACCGCATCCCAAGGCTTTTCCGAAAGCTTCTTTCGCTGCAAAACGGGCAGCAAGAGAGGCCGAAGCACCCAAACCTTTGCACTGTACATAAGTGATTTCATCCTGTGAAAAATATCGGCTCATCAGCTGCGGATCATCAAGCCATTTTCTGAAACGTTTGATATCGGCCATATCAATGCCGCATCCGAGAATCAATTCTGCTCCTCCCGCTTATACTCAAAGCTCACGGAAATCTCTCTGGGGAAATATTTCAAAACGACTATACCCGGAGGAACATCCGCCCTGATAGGAAGGGTATAGCTTCCCGGGACGGTAATATTGGCACAGTCCAGAAAAAAATGAAAATCCCGGGGGCGGAGTTTTTCCAGCTGAAGCTGACTGCCCTGAACCGTCAGGGAGATCTCCGGAAGAGCCTCTGAAATGACAAGACCCGACGGGAGATCTACTGTTATAATGGTCTGCTCCGTCAGGGTCTGCACGATGATCGACTCATCTATAACCCCTCGTATCTCTACAATATCTCCCCCGGGGAAATAAATATTTTCACCTGACGGCACCAGCCGGGTTGAAAGGGAAAAATCATCATATCGGTTTGTCAGAACAACCTCTTCCGTACTAACTGTGTGAATCGAATCCATCTGACTCCTCGGTCCCTGAACCATAATGGTAGAAGGTGATATGAAGTACTGAACCAATTCATAACCGTTGGGAGGAAAACCAACAAAAACCGCTGTAATTTCCAGACTACGAATAATCTTCTCTTCCTGAAAAATAGTAATTTCTTCAGGCTCTACTCTGATCTCCAGTGTATCCTCGGAAACAGGAAACTGTTTATTGAAACGGATCTGAACAGGAGAGCGGTAGGATCCTTCTGCCGTGGATGTGCTGAAATCCGCAACGGCTCTGATATCATCATCCAGGATGGAAAAGATCTGCTCATCCGAACCTCTCAGAGAAACGCGGATATTCTGAGGATAGTCTCCGGTTACCGCATAGTTATCATCCGTCAAAATTGTCAGGGGTACAGAGATAACCCGTTCCTGCAGGGTGTTGATCTGATACATCAGGGCCAGCAGAATAGCCGCCAATATAGATATAATCTTGGCCATCCACTTATCAAAGAGGCTGTAGAAAAACTGATTTTTGTTCATCCGAGACCTCCTGTATCGTCAAGAGAATCCTCTCTGAGATTCAGCAGCTGTCTGAGACGATAGCGAATCTCTTCAAGAGAAAGGCCGTAGAAGATATGGGAGTCATAGGCGAGAGAGAGAGCCCCTGTTTCTTCTGAAACAACAAGAACAAGTGCATCGGTTTCTTCCGCCAAACCGAGAGCAGCTCTGTGACGGGTTCCGAAACTCCGCCGGATATCAGGCTGTCGTGACAGGGGCAGGAAGCACCCTGCCGCAACGATCCGTCCGTTTTGAACCACAAGGGCTCCATCATGCAGGGGCGTATCATGCCCGAAAATAGTAATAATAAGACTGGAACTCATATCCGCATTCAGCTTGGTTCCCGTATCGATAATGTTTTTCAGACCTACATTCCGGGAAAACACGATCAGTGCTCCTCTTCTCTGTCCCGCAAGGATCTCCGCGGCACCTGTAATGGAGTCCATCTGCAGGGTTCTACTCCTGGACTGGATTTTAAACAGATCCCGCTGACCGATACGGGTAAAAATACTTCGCAGCTCCGGCTGAAAAATAATAGCCAGGCCTATAAAGATTCCGGGAGCCAGCATATTCAGGATCCAGAGCAGAGTTTCCAGCTTCAGGAGCCAGGCGGCAACATAGATTAAAGCCAGGAGAGACGCACCCTTTAAAAGCTGTATAGCCTGGGTCTCCTCCATTATACTGTAAGCTTTGTAGATCAGGAATGCCAAAAGGGCAATATCTACAAAAGGACGGATCAGTTCCTGCAGAACCCGGCTGTCCATCAACCAATCCATTGAATCTCCTTCAAAACCCGGACCATCTGTACGGTTTCCTTTACATCATGCACCCTCAGAATACGGGCGCCTCTGGTGACACACCAGCCATTTGCTGCCAGAGATCCGATTAGGCGTTCCTCCGGCGGCGCATCATTCAGGATTTTCCCGATAAAAGATTTACGGGACAAACCTATAAGCACAGAATGCCCGTCTACTGCAAAGGCATCGATATGTCTGATCAAAGCCAG
This sequence comes from Spirochaetaceae bacterium 4572_59, assembly GCA_002084805.1. GTDB lineage: Bacteria > Spirochaetota > Spirochaetia > DSM-2461 > DSM-2461 > Oceanispirochaeta. Next base: position 36,545 of record NBMC01000023.1, read on the forward strand.
ATTATCCTCCTGCCTTTTACCGAATCCGATCCCCGGATCAAGGATTATCTTTGATGATTCCACTCCGGCAGCTGCCGCTTTTTCCACTATATTCAGCAAAAAAAGCTTCACCTCTTCTACCACATTTTCATAACTTGGATTTTTCTGCATATTTTCAGGAGTTCCCAGCATATGCATGATAACCACAGGACAGCCCCGTTCAGCAGCAAGAGCAGTCATATCCGGATCGTCCCGCAGAGCTGAAATATCATTGATGATATCCGCACCGGCATCCAGGGCCGCTTCTGCGACCCTGCGCTTACGGGTATCGATAGAAATCTGAATACCCTTTGAAGAGGGAAGAGCCCGTATGGCTTTGATAACAGGAATCGTCCTTTCAAGCTCTTCTTCCAACGAAATATAGGAAGATCCCGGACGAGTGGATTCTCCACCGATATCGAGCATTTCAGCACCGTCAGTAATCATCCTGGCTGCAGTTTCCGTCGCTGCAGCCGGGACTTCTTTCCGGCTGCCTGAGAAAAACGAATCGGGAGTGCAATTTATAATCCCCATTACGAGAGGACTGTCTTTCTTTAGTTCATTCATGATCAGTTTCAAGGATACACTATCCCTCTGTTTTTTAAAAGCGAAAGGAAAAATCCTATTACACAGGAATAATCAATCTTCCAGAATCAGAATTTCCACCCTGCGGTTCTTTTTCCGTCCCTCGTCTGTATTGTTATCACCCAGCGGCTCCAATCCACCCACTCCGGAATAGAGGAAACGATCCGCATCGATCCCCCGAGAGGAAAGTTCGTCCACAATGGTTTTGGCCCGCAACTGGGAGAGATCAATCTGAGAAGCCATGGTTCCCACATCGGCGGTATGCCCCTTTACCAGAAATGTTCTGTCGGTAACTGACTTTAATATATCCGCAAGAGTATCCAGCAAAGGAACGTCCCAGGAAAGCAGGACTGCCTGATCAGGCTTAAAATGAAGGTTATTAAGATTCAGAGCCAGTCCCTCCTCTTTCTCCACCAGGCTAATCTGTTCCTTCAGGTCCTCTCCTCTCTCTTCGTAGGTTTTCTTCAGAGATTCAGAAAGGCTTTCCTCAACTTTTCTGGTAAGACCCTTCCTATCAAGAAGCTCTATCCCCTTATAAAAGGTTAAAAGAAATCCTTTCTCCCGCAAAGAAGAACCATCCGTGTAAAGGTACTCCTCCTCCATAATATCCTTCATTAGAAGGAATTCCCGGGTTTCCTGATCTATCAGTAGAGCAAGCACATGCTTACCCGTCAGATTTTTAAGAAAAGAGTCGGCCTCGCGGGATCTACCCTGCCGGTAACGGGCCGCATACTGTGCCTCTATCACGTAGACGGGACGACCTTCCCAGACATCACTGCCTTTAAACGTGTACTCACAGTAGAGAGGCAGTACAGCCTTGTTATTCCCATCGGGAGAGCTGACAATCATCTCCAGACCGGCCTCCCATTTATCCCCGGGAAAAACAGCTTCTTCCGGAAAGGAAGGAAAACTTCTCAAACGTGGCCAGTCCGTTCCGGACACAAGCATAAAACCTCTATCACTGCTGGTAAAGGAGGTATCATTCTGATTTCTCAGAGCCGCAGCAACTTTAAAACCGTCTTTTGCGGTCTCTTCCAGTTCGTAAACACGGCCGCTGATCCTGTACAGGCCGTCTCCGGAATCTTGTGACTCATAGATTCCACGATTTTCCCTGTAAACATGACCGCTATAGCGCCCATTTTTATACTGACTGAGATTAAATTTCTCTATAACGCGGTATTTTGCACCCGGTTCAAAGGAAAAGTGGACCCCATCCCCTTCCTGAGCCTGCATTGAGAAGAACAGCTGTAGGAGAATCAGAAAGAAAAAAAACCTAGTTTTCTTTCTTTTCAAGAGTCGCGGTTTTGATAAATCTGGCACTTGTAAATTCCTTTGGTTTAATCCTGACACCCTGAGCTTTTACTCCTTTTACAAGGTAATCGTCCACAGGGAAGGTATCGCTACCTGTTCTGATCAGTGTTTTCTGCTTGAAATCCACCACAACGGAAACATCGGTTTTTATGGTAAATCGTACAAACTGACCATTTTCTGGAATCAGTTCATAAACTTTATTCAAAATAAACTGAGTAATTTTACAGCGTTTTATATAGGGATATCCGTTCTCCCTGTTCCGAAAGATAATGGAAAAAACTGTGTTTTCAAGGGTTTCCTTATCTGTAAGGCCACAGTAAAGCATTCCTTTTCCAATAAAGAACTTATCGGGAACATCCATAATCTGATAACTACAGTCTTTCCTGACAACCATGATTCTGTCATAGACAGAGGCGTCACACATAACAGTACCTGTGGCTACATCAGAACCAAGATAACCGCTATCTTTGTTATAACGAATTTTAAGGTTTTTCTGTGCGGCATCACGAATATCCACTCTTTCAATGGACATAAGCTCGGTCCGTCTTTTATGGGTTTTCCCCATTTTGGCAATAAAACCATCCAGATTGGATATGGCATATTCCTTAATATTTTTCAGATGTTTCCGGATTTCACGAATACGAGCCTTAATCTCTTCCACCTCTTTCTTCATCTTCTCAATATCATAAACCGAGATACGGCGGATAGGAATCTTCAGCAAGCGTTCTATATCATCGCCCGTAATATCCCTTGTAATCTCATTCATAAAGGGGATAAAACCATTCCGGATAGCCAAAACGATAGACTGGGGAGTCTTCATCTGTTCAATTCCTTTGTAGACTCTCTCTTCAATGAAGATTCTTTCCAGGGTCCGGGCATGGAGCTTCTCAAGGAGCTGTCCTTCTTCCAGTTTCAGTTCCTTTTTCAGGACAACTTGCAGCTGCTGTGCATGATGACGGATAACTTCGGGAACAGTCATTTGAACAGGATTATGATCTTTAATCAGAAGCAGGTTGACTGAGATAGAAACTTCACAGTCTGTAAACGCATAAAGGCCCTCCAGTACATCCTTGGTATGGACACCTCTGGAGAGTTTGATTTCTATCTCCACCTTATCGGTGGTAAAGTCATTGATCCCGCCTATCTTAATTTTATTTTTCCGGGCAGCATTTTCTATAGAGGCTATCAGAGTTTCCGTTGTTGTTCCAAAGGGAAGCTCCTCTACCACAATCTTTTTTGGATCCGAAATATTAAGACGGGCCCTGGAGAGGACTTTTCCATTTCCCTCCCGGTAGTCAGAAACATCCACCAGACCGGCCGTGGGAAAATCAGGAAGGACTTCGAACTCTTCACCCTTCAAAAAGGACTTTTCTGCTTCCAAGACCTCAATAAGGTTGTGAGGAAGAATTTTTGTAGACATACCAACGGCAATTCCCTCGGCTCCCAGAATAATAGGAAGAGGGATCTTACAAGGTAAAGTAACAGGTTCCTTACGGCGGCCGTCATAAGAGTCCTCAAAATCGGTAATTTCCGGATTATAGAGGACCTCCTTGGCAAAGGGCAGCAGACGGCACTCAATATACCTGCCTGCAGAAGCAGGGTCCCCCGTGAAAATATTACCGAAGTTTCCCTGCTTGTCGATAAATAAATCCTTATTAGCCAGATTGACAAGGGCACCATAGATAGATGAGTCGCCGTGGGGATGGTACTGCATACAGTGACCAACCACATTGGCAACCTTATTAAATTTACCATCATCCACATCAAAGAGAGATTGGATTATACGTCGCTGAACCGGTTTGAGACCATCATCCAGATGGGGGATAGCCCTGTCTTTGATAACATAAGAGGCGTATTCAATGAAGTTTGTATCAAAAATTTTACTTATATATGCCATCAGACAAGGTTCTCCATAATGTATTTTCTACGATCGGGGGTATTTTTCCCCATATAGAATTCCAAGAGCTTACTGGTATCTTTCATAGACTTGATCGTAACCGGAACAATCCGCATATCGTCCCCTATAAACTGACCGAACTCTTTGGGAGAAATTTCACCCAGTCCCTTAAACCTGGTGACTTCCGGCCCGCGGATCGACTTCATGGCCTCATCCCTCTCTTTTTCGCTGTAACAGTAGAGGGTCTTCTTTTTATTCCTTACCCTGAAGAGAGGAGTTTCCAGAATATACACATGTTCTCCCAGAACGATATCTTCAAAGTAGTTCAGAAAAAAGGTGAGGAGAAGGTTTCGAATATGAAAACCGTCTGTATCCGCATCGGTGGCAATAATAATATTCTCATATCGCAGATCATCCATGGAGTTTTCGATCCCCAAAGCCATCATAAGATTGTAGAGTTCCTCATTCCGGTAAATTTCAGTCTGCTTCTTTCCATAGGTATTCCAGGGTTTACCCCGGAGTGAGTAGATAGCCTGCAGGTAGACATCACGGCAGGAAACCATGGATCCCGTTGCTGACTGACCCTCTGTAATAAAAATGGTGGACCCCTCACCTTTCGGACCATCGGCCCTATGGTTTTTACAATCCTTCAGTTTGGGAATATTCAAAGATATTTTTTTAGCAGCGGCCTTGGCTTCTTTTTTTACCGAGTTCAACTCCTTCCGGAGCTTCTCATTGGTAATAATTTTATTTTCCATGATCTTGGCTGCTTCCTGATTTTTATGCAGAAAGTCTACAACACCGGCTTTCGTCTCATTAACAATCCATCCGCGGATGTCGGAGTTACCAAGCTTGTTTTTAGTCTGACTCTCAAAAACGGGATCTTTGATTTTAACAGCGATTGCCCCCGTCATCCCCTCACGGACATCCTGTCCGGAGTAGTTCTTTTTGAAAAAGTCATTGACTCCTTTAAGCAGTCCTTCTCTGAAGGCACTGAGATGGGTCCCCCCATCGGAGGTAAACTGTCCGTTAACAAAGGAGAAGTAACACTCTCCATAGTTGTTTGTATGGGTAAAGGCGAACTCTATCTTGTCGGTTTGTTGATATCCAATATCATAAAAACTGGTATCACCTATTTCAGCGTTCAGGAGATCCCACAAACCTCTCTTAGATTCAAATTTCTGTTTATTGAAGTAGAGACGCAGGCCTTTATTCAGGCAGGCATAATTCCAGCAGCGCCGTTCCATAAACTCATGAGTATAGGAGTACTCTCCGAAGATCTCGTCATCCGGAATAAACTCAACAAAGGTACCATCAGAAATATCCGGAGCACTGCCTTTTTTTTCTTTGATGAGTTTTCCTCTTTGAAAATAGGCTTCTGCATATTTTCCATCCCGATACGCCCGTACCAGAAAATGGGAAGACAAAGCATTAACGGCTTTGGTACCGACACCATTCAAACCAACACTGAACTGGAAAACATCATCATTATACTTGGCACCCGTATTGATTATTGAAACACATTCTACAATTTTCCCTAGAGGAATACCGCGTCCGAAGTCACGGACCTGTACTTTATTTTCATTGAGACTTATATCAACACGGTTTCCATACCCCATGATAAACTCATCAATCGCGTTATCAATAACTTCCTTGATTAGTATATATATACCATCATCCTGATTACTTCCATTCCCCAGGCGCCCGATATACATACCGGACCGGAGACGGATATGCTCCAATGAACTGAGGGTTTTTATTTTACTTTCATCATATACAGTATTATCAGCACTCATAGTGGGAAATGATAAAAGCTGTCTTCATTTTTGTAAAGGTATAGAGTGTAATAGAAATCCCATAAAACAAAGTATTAATCAGGAAGCGATCAATCCTTTCAGCTGTTCGGCAATAGGCTGGTAATAATGGCTGACCATATCCTCTTCACAGGGAAAGGGAAAATTGCAACCTTCTTCTACAAAATTCCGGCAACAGGAGAGCAGTTCTTCCTGATAGAGTTTCAGAACTTCACCGAGCATAAAAAGAATTAGCTGATCCATACCTTTATTCCCGTTCATAAATCCATCTCTGCGAGCCTGATCTTTAAGCAGGTCCTTTGCCTGAGAGACAAGTTCATGAAATTCAAATTGAACCCTATCCTCTTCTTCAGAATTATCATGAATAGATAACTCCTGATAGCGCACAATCAATTCAGAATTGCAGCAGTTAGAACGATAAAGGATACGTAAAATCTTTTCAAATTTTCTAAGAAAAGACCCTTCTTCTTCACTCAAGTGCCGTATGTCCTCCCTGGTTTTCCTGATGAGGGAGATAACAAGGTCCTGGGGCGATCTTTCCGGATCAGAATTGGCAAAGAGATTTATTATATTACTTTGCATTAAATGTTTCCTTGAAAATGATATATTTATAACATGATGCTTACTTCATACAATTTCCATACAAAACACAAGTAATCTTTTAATTCTATATAAACACATATACTGCATAAAATAAAAATGATAGATTCTATTGTATAAATTAATTTTACCCCTATACGTATTGGTGAGATTATTATTAATAGCTTTTTCCGGCGAATTCCTTCACTATACGGGCCAATTCCTGTCCCCGTTCAAAGGCTTTTTTCTTCTCTTTCTCTCCGGGAGCACCCTGCCATTCAACTGATTCAAGGAATTCCCATTTCAGTTTTTCCGTAGAAGTTTCCAGCTCTTTCTCTGCTCCGCCGGACCAACCGAATGAACCGAAACGGAAGACCTTCTTATTCTGAACCTTCTTCCGCTTGAAATCATCTATCACATGAGCCATGGGTGGAAACATCTGGTACTCGTAGGTAGGCATCCCCAGTACAATACCGGCAGATTTCCAGGCATCTGCCAGGATAAAACCGATATCATCTTCAGGAACTCGGTACTGATGTACGGGAATCTTCTCACTGCGGATCCCCTTGATCACTTCTGTGACTAGCTGCTGTGTATTGCCATACATACTCCCCCAGATCACCGTAATTTCCGGACAGGCGGGCCCTTTCAGATACGAGGCATAACGGGAGTAACGTTCAACTATGACTGAAGGATTTTCCCGCCAGATGATACCGTGGGAAGGAGCAATCATACGAATATCCAGTCCTTCCAGTTTTTTCAGTCCCCGTTCTACAAAAACAGAAAAAGAAGCCACAATATTGGCATAGTAACGGAGGGCTTCTTTCTCGAAGAAATCATGTTCATCATCTGACAGCTGATCATCAAAAACAGCATCCTCAACCTTACCATAGGAACCAAAGGCATCACAGGCAAAAAGAATCTTCTCACTCTGTTCATAGGTCATCATTGTTTCAGGCCAGTGAATATTGGGTGTTTCAAAGAACTGCAGGACCTTTCCCTGTCCCAGATCAAGAGTCTCACCATTTTCGATGGGGTGAACCTTATCTGTGATTCCGCAGAAATGCTCTACCAGAGCTACGGCTTTTTTCGTACAGAAGATTTCCATAGAAGGATTTTTTTTTCTGAACTCACGTAGCCATCCCGAGTGATCCGGTTCCATATGATTTACTATGATATAATCTATATTTTCAGGGGAGACCTTAAGATCATCCATCTGAGCAGTCATACTACCTATAAAGTCCTCCTGATCCTGTGTCAGATCGAGGACAGCGGTTTTGTCACCCCGGACAATATAGGAATTGATGGAAGTACCATCTGGAATGGACCAGATTCCCTCGAAAAGATTCCCTGGCTCAATATTGATACCCAGTCTAAAAATTCCATCTGCTATTTTAACAGTTTTCACAACAAGACTCCCTTAAAATGAGTTTTATTTAATAATCATCACATAGCTTTTTTTCACACAGACTCAATTCTCTTTGGCTTTCTTTGCCTTCCAGAAACGCTCTTCCGCCAGCATCTGACAGGTCGTCCGATCAAAGGCATTGGAAAAGGCTTTGATCTCTTTCTGCCCAAAATTATTGGAGTGATCGTCATTCAGCCCGGCGTCCCGGAGCATCTTGTTAAAATCACGCTGAGCCAGTCTTTCCCGGACATTCTCTTTTGTATAAATTGCACCACGGTCATTCAGGACTTTTCTGTCTCTTTCCACCAGTTCTGCCGCCAGGGGAATATCCCTTGTGATAATAAGATCGCCCTGCACAGAATTCTCGATAATATAGTCATCAGCACTCCCCTCTTCTTTAGAAGTTTGAACAAGAGAGATAAGTTGCGATTTTTTTAGGGGAATCGGTCTATTCGCTACAAATATTAATTGAAGGGTTTGCCGCTTTGATGCCCGGAAGAGGATGTCTCTTACCGGGCGGGGACAGGAGTCCCCGTCTATCCAGATTATCATTCAGGAACAGCCCTTGCAATATAACCCATCCCCTTTTCGGAGACAGTACTCAGATTACGGCTCTTTCCACTCTTTGAAAGAAAACAGGATTCCCCTTCTTTTATGGTCAGAACGCTGCCATCCTGTTTAACAGTAATAGAACCTTCAGTCACAACAAGAATAGAAACAGGATATCCTGCTTCCAAGTGTATGGCACTGACATCTCCTGTCAGATTGATGTTAATCAGCTGAAACTCTTCCGAACGGGTATCATATATTCCGGAACCATCGGGAAGCGAGCGGGAACTGAGAATCTGGGGAGGATCACAGTGAAAGGTCAGTATCTTCATCAGTTCTGGGACATCCATATACTTGGGGGTCAACCCCCCTCTGAGAACATTATCTGAGTTTGCCATAAGCTCTACGCCGAATCCCTGAAGATAGGCATGCAGTTCTCCTGCCGGCAAATAGAGGGCCTCACCGGGCTGCAGACAGAGAGTATTCAGATAGAGAGGCGATAGAATGCCCAGATCACCGGGATACTTTTTGTTCAGTTTCAGCACCCACTGACAGGCAGCAGTCTCTTCCGCTTCACTCCATCTGACTGCTTTCTCCAGAATAGTTACTTTTAAAGGACCCTCCAAATTCATAAGAGCCTGAAAAAATGTCCTGAGCTGTTCCTTGTCCTCTCCCTGATCGTCAGGAAAAAGAAGTCTAACAGCTTCATCCGGAAGCCAGGGTAGAAAGTTTTTCCTTATATCAGAGGGGGTTCTGAAACCCTTCATAGCCCAATAGGGAGTAAGAGCACAAACTATTTCCGGTTTGTGATTGTCATCTTTATAATTGCGCTTGAATGCATCTAAAGGGATACCGGCTTCCTCTTCCCGTCTAAAGCCCTCTTCCGCCTGGGATTTACTGGGATGAGCCTGAATTGAAAGGGGCTCTCCCGCTGCCAGAAGCTTAAAAAGGAAGGGGAGATTTCCAAAACGCCGCATCAACCTGTCACCGATAGTCTGGTCCGGCTGACTTTTAATCAGTTCTGAAAGGGAGCACCACTTGCCGGCTTCTTTTTCCACCAGTGATTCAGCTCTGGGATGAACACCCATCCAGAGTTCCGCTAGAGGACCATCCGACTCTATTTTCGTCAGTTTCTGGAGATACTCTTTTGAACCCCAAGCATAGTCCTGAATAATATTTTTCATTTTCAGTATCATACTTTATATTATAATCAATTGAGGATGAATGGAAAGTCTTACTGACAAAAATCATTTCTCTTCTGCTATGTGGGATTCACGAAAAAAGGCTTCTTCCAGAGATAAAACGGAAATACCTTCTTTTTGTGCCTTTGCCAGAAGTATTTCGACATTATTCCGGGTAATACCCCAGGCATTATCGTTCATACCGTGGGAGGCTAGGACAACGTAACGTCCGGATTGTTCAATCTCATTCAATACTCTGTCACAGAAAAGTGGGAAAGGCATCCATTCTTCTCCTGAATCAGGCCTGTAATATAGATTATCCAGGGAAGCCGCGACAAAGTGCTGTCTCTCATTCAACTCATCAGGACTGTAATACCTGGGAGTACGACAAAATCCTCTTGTGGAAGTAAAAACATCTAATAAGCGGCTCTCCCAATCCTTATCTGATAATCCATAAGGATAAGCAAAGGCGACTATATCCCTATGCAGGCTCTTCTTCAGCTCCAGAAGGGGGTCCCGGATTTCCCTGTCAATGGCTTCACTGCGCATGGAGACCGGGATTTTTCTCATATTGGGATGAGTGCTGGTATGCCATCCGATTTCATGACCAGAATACTGCAGTTCTTTCAGAACAGACAAGTTATCATCTTCCAATTTAGCTACAGAAATATAGAAGGTGGCATGAACTCCGTACTTTTCCAGAAGAGGTATCATTTCCAACCAAGAGAAGGAAAAATCGTCAAAACTGAGAATAAGCCCACCAGCTTCCTCGGCCGGATCAGGGGCCTCCTTCTCTGAAATTTCTGTCTCCACTGTTTCTTCCGGCATTTTTTCAATCACATTACTTGCAAAGTCAGCTGTATGAGTACAGGCCATAAGAGAAAAAAGGAGTATCAGTCCCGCTGTGTTTTTCAAACAGAATCCCCTTCTACCAATTCGGGTATAACAATCCGGGAGACAATCTTATGCGAATCATAATCTGAGTGCATAAGGTCCAGCAGCATACAGCTTGCTTCCCGGTATAATAAATCCGGTCTGAGATCGATGGATGTCAGGTTAAAAGGCAGAACATAGTTCAAAGGCATATTGTCATAGGCGATCAGCCCGATATCCCGCCCCGGTTTCAGCCCCTCATCCTGAAGACATTGTATCACACCGATGGCCGTCAAATCATTAACAACTCCAAGTGCATCGATACGGCCGGTCCTGATTTCACTTATAAGGGATTTTGTAGCTTCATACCCCCCTTTTTTACCAGGTTCCCCCAAAATTTGAGGCACTTCAATGTGACTGAAAGCTCCCTGAAATCCATCATAGCGCTCTTTATTAGAACGTATCATCTCCGGCAGATAAGAAATATAAGCCGGTTTTTCATATCCTTTGTCCAATAGATGCCTGCCCGCAATCTCCCCCCCCTGATAATTATTGGTGGAACAGCGCATACACTCTGTGAAAACAGAGGTATTATGACTTATCACGGCAGGAACAGAACAGCCTGCCACAACAGCAGCCGCTTCTTCCTGTTCAACCACATCATAAAAAATGGCACCATCACAGTCCTGCTTCCAGTTGATAGAGGCTATTTCATCGAGAGAATGAAGAGTCTTCAGATTCAGACGGTACATGGAATCCTCGACTACATCCATGATACCGTTTAGCACATCCGTATAAAACCATTTGGCCGTAGGGAAATCCCCCCAATAGGGAGTACGTTTCTTTTTTTTTATACTGACGAGAGAGATCTGTCCGGTGCCTTTTCTTCTGAGAGCACTGGCGGACTTATCCGGAGAGTACCCTAGTAGCTTTGCTGCATCCAGTACGGCTTTTTTTCTGGGCTGAGAGACTTTATCAGGGTTATTATAGACCCGGGAAACCGTGGCGCTGCTTACACCAGCCAGTTCGGCAACTTTATCTCTGTTGTTCTTAGTCATTCATTCTTTCCTTGACATTATAAAATGCCAGTAGTATTGTACTCGTGTACATAATTTAATTCAAGCATTATTTATTCATATAAAGTAATACACTTATAAAAATTGACGGAGAGCTGAATGAGTAAAATCGATTTACAGGAAAACCCCCATAGACGTTATAACCCCCTAACAGGAGAGTGGATAAAAGTATCCCCCCACCGGACAAAGCGTCCCTGGAACGGACAGCTTGAAAAACCTGTGCTGGACAAAAAACTCGAATTTGATCCGACTTGCTACCTCTGTCCCGGGAATGAACGGGCGGGGGGACTGAAAAATCCCGATTACAAGGAGACATTTGTATTTAAAAATGATTTTGCCGCTCTTCTGGAAGATACTCCTCAGGGAAACTATAAGGATGGAGATCTTTTCCAGGCTCAAACAGAAAGAGGCCTCTGTAAAGTTGTCTGTTTTTCTCCCCGTCATGACTTAACCCTATCCCTTATGGAAGTACCCCAGATAGGGGGCGTTGTCCGGACCTGGCAGAATGAATACAGGGAACTGGGGCAAAAAGATTTCATCAACCATATTCAGATTTTTGAAAACAGAGGAGCCGTAATGGGATGCTCCAACCCCCACCCTCACGGACAGATCTGGGCTGAAGAAATTATTCCGGACATCCCCGCCAAGGAGCAGGAAAACCAGAAGAACTACCTGAAAGATAAAGGCCGAGTTCTGTTAATGGATTATGCTGAAAAAGAAATGGCTTCGGGCAAAAGAGTTATTTTCAGCAATGACAGCTTTGTGGCAGTTGTTCCCTTCTGGGCAGTGTGGCCCTACGAAGCTATGATACTGCCCCTCTCCCCTCTGAAGTCCATCGACCAGATGAGTGATAAACAAGTGACAGACCTCTCAGACGCATTAAAAAGGATGGGAACCCGCTTTGACAACCTCTTTAAGACCAGCTTCCCCTACTCTATGGGTATTCATCAGGCACCAACAGATGGAGAAGATCATGAAGAGTGGCAGCTTCATGTTCACTACTATCCACCCCTGCTGCGGAGTGCAAGCGTAAAGAAATTTATGGTGGGCTACGAAATGCTCGGGATGCCTCAGAGAGACATCACAGCAGAGGGCAGCGCTGCTAGCCTGCGTCAATGCTCTGAAGAACACTACACTATAACTCTGGGAGAGAAACAGTGAAACGTCAGAATATTGAGAAACAGCTGATAAATGGAGAATTGGATGTTCTTTTTAACGAACTCTACGGAGAAAACGGATTAAAAGGCCAGAGAAAACGCTGGGGAAAACTGATTGCTAGACATGAAGAACTCTATGGCGAACAGGATATCCGCCTGTTCAGTACCCCCGGCCGAACAGAGCTGGGGGGTAACCATACAGACCATAACCACGGCCGGGTTCTGGCTGGTTCTATCAATCTGGATACCATTGCAGCAGTTTCACTGACAGCTGATACTAGTATAATTATCGATTCGGAAGGATATCCCGCCGTAAAGCTTGATATCTCTGATTTGGATATGAATCCTTCTGAAATAAACACAACAGATGCTCTGGTACGGGGAATAGCCGCCCGTTTTGTCGCCCTGGGTTACAAGATAGGCGGATTTCGTGCCAATACCACAAGCACGGTACTAAAAGGATCCGGCTTAAGCTCTTCCGCCGCTCTGGAAGTGCTTGTTGGAACCATTTTCGGAACCATCTTCAATGACAATAAGCTTAGCTCTACAGAGATAGCCCAGATTGGTCAGTACTCGGAAAATAACTACTTCGGAAAACCCTGTGGACTGATGGATCAGCTAGCCTGTGCCAACGGCGGGATCGTTGCCATCGACTTCAAGGATCCGGGTCAGCCAGAAATTACAGCAGTAGACTATAACTTCCACCGGGCCGGCTACACTTTGATGGTTGTGGATAGCGGAGGAAGCCATGCGGATCTGACCCGTGAATATGCGGCCATTCCCCGAGAGATGAAAGCCGTGGCAGCTCATTTCGGCAAAGAGAACTGCCGTCAGATCAGCGAAACAGAGATTCTATCAGAAATGAAAGCTCTCCGGGAGAAATGCGGAGACCGTGCCATCCTCCGGGCCTTCCACTTTCTCCATGATAATACCCGGGTAAAATCTCAGCTAGAAGCCCTGAAACAGGATGATATCACGACCTACCTGCATCAGGTTAACAGTTCGGGACACTCCTCCTTCTGCTACCTGCAGAATGTATATCCCGGAAAAGAACCTCAGGATCAGGGAATCAGCCTGGCTTTGAACCTGACTGAAAGCTTCCTGCACGATAAAGGAGCCTGCCGGGTTCACGGCGGAGGATTTGCCGGAACCATCCAGGTGTACATCCCCAACGAAAGGGCTGAGGATTATATCAAGTTTATGAACAAGTTTTTTGGAGAAGGGAGCGTAACTCCCCTGAGGATCCGACAGAACTCTTCCATGATGGTGCTGGAATAGGCTCTCCCCCTGCAGCAGAAGAGAAGACCGGGGTTTGACTTATCGCTTAAAACGCAGTCAACCGGAACCGCCCTCTCCATCCAAGATCATTTTATTAAGAGCTTGTTTTATAGGAAAACGGGGGATAATTTTGAGTTGGTTATAGGAAGATAGAGTTATTCCTGAAAATGGAATACATGGATGTGCTGTCATTACTGCATGCACACCATATTTGAATTCAGGTATTATTAAAATTCTGATTTGTAACCTTCCTCAGGCTGTTGTATATTTTCTAATATGAACAAGAGAAAACAGCAGTTCATGGGCGGATTTATTCAGTCTATTATGATAACCATCCTGTTCCTGACACTCACTTCCTGCGGCTCCTATGAACGGGATACCGCCTATTTTAAAAAAGAGGCTCCGGAGATGAGCCGGATGGAAGCAATGAAAAGCATGGCCATAGAAAATGAAGCTCCCATGCCCCTGGTAACAACGGATGAAGATAGGCTGACAGGAAGTGCCCCTTCAGCTGGTACCACCCCCGAAAAGCCGGAACCGGAAAATCAGAGAAAACGAATTTATAACGGATCTACCGGGCTCGTGGTAGAAGATCCACCGGAGGTTCGCACAAATATTGAGACTATGGCCAGCGATTGGGGCGGTTATGTGGAGCAGTCCTATGCAGACTACCTGGTCCTGCGGGTACCTGCTGCCCATTTTCTGGAGATCTTTGAAACAATCCTTGAAATGGGAAGCGTCAACTATCAACAAATTGACAGCTGGGATGTGAGCGACCAGTATCAGGATATCCAGGCCAGACTCAGCACAGCCGGGGAGACACGCAAACGCCTCTACGTACTACTGGAACGGAGTACAGATCCTGAGGAAAGAGCAAAGATTCTCAGAGAGATCGGCCGTCTGACTGAAGAAATAGAATCTATCAAACAGCAAGTACAGATCCTGGATAGCCGGATAGCTTTCTCCCGGATTACGGTGGAGCTGATCCCCCGGCTGCAGGAAAACAGCTACAAAGAAAATATCCCCTTCAGCTGGATAGCTGCCCTCTCCCCCCTCTACCCTGTTTCTGATTCATTGGAGACAAGGGTCAACGTGGATCCGGGAGAAGATTTTGCCCTTTTCAGCAAGGAAGACTTTTATGTGGCGGAAGACGCCTACGGAACAACTCTTACAATATCTACGGTTAAAAACTCTCCCCGGGGAGACAGCGTCTTCTGGCAGAAAGCCCTGCACCATCATCTGAAGGATTACTATGCCTCTGCCACATTTAAAAATCTTCAGTTTGGAGACAAAGAAATGAAAGGAATTGAGTTTACCAGCAAAGACAGCAAGCCCTTCCACTACTTTGTAGGCCTCATTGTAGATAATAAGAAAATCCATATCATAGAAATCTTCTCACCCGACAAAGAGAGAGACTTTAGCCCCCTCTATAGGGCTCTAAAAGAAGGAGAGTGCAGATGAGAAAACTCATTCTTTTTAAACTGCTTTTTATCCTTTTCTTCCTGACAGTCCTTTTCCCTTTAGCAGCGGAAGATCCCCTTTTTTATGAAGTGAATGTACGATTATTGGTTCAGGATCGGCAAAACGCTTCAAATCTCCTTGCCCTTTGGACTGAAAATAACGGCGGCTATTATACGCTAAAGACCAACGAACAGATTGTGTTCCGCCTACCCGATGCCGCTGTTTCGGAACTGAGGAGCTATCTGAATGAAATCAGCGAAGAACTGCTTGAGTATAATCAGAATACCTACAATCTGAGAGAACAGCTTTTAAGCAGCCGTTCCGCCCTACAGGCAATGGGGTGGATTTCTATGATTTTATACAGTCTGCGGGGATGTACAGCAAGAAAGGGTTCGGTGGCCCCAAGGTCATACTGCCCGAAGGTTTTGCTCTGATCGATAAGAGTCCGGAATTCCTGGCCATATCCCCCGAGGGAGTTCGCATGAGAGTCAGGAACATGGATAACTATCCTGAAAAATCTGCCGGGTTCTGGCAGAAAACACTCTTTGCCTATCTGGGCGAACGGGGTTATATCCCGATGGGTGAAACAACAGAGCTTGATTTTGGAGAGGCTCCCTTTTCAGTCCACCACTGGGGAGTCCCCTATGGAAATGAGGATTATATCTATATTTCGGGCATCAGACTGAAAGGCAATAAAATAGAGTTGCTGGAAATTGCCGGCCCCGCACAACATGTAGGAGAGTATTTTCCTTGAAAAATAAGTCAACATAATTAAAAAAATTCTTTTTTATCAATCAATTTCATATTATGGTTAAAATTAGGTGTTTATTTTTACACAATATACATGTGTTTTTGTAAATACAAAATTCTATCTTAAAGGAAAAGCAAATGAAAAAATTTTTTACATTTGGGACCCTTGTCCTTTGTTTAACAGGCGTTTTGTCTGCAACTGATCTGAATTTCAGTTCATTGTCCAATCAAGCCACTTACGGCCTGTTTCTGAATGAGCTGGATGCGGCAGCCTCTCCCTATGAAAGTTCACAGGGCCCCGGGTTTAGCGACCTGAAAAATGATTACCTTTTTGGTGGAGTGGTTGCGAATATTGAAGGACTGAATGATAATTCTACCAGCAACACATTTGTTACAGGTTATTATTCTGCTGGAAATAGTCCCTGGTCACTTTTTGCCTATGTCGATTTCGCCAATGCAGATCCCACTGTAGGAACGGAAGAGACTGTTGTTTATAGCTCCGCAACTGAAAAGATAACAACAAGCTATGAGATTCCCGCCTACAATGAGATTGAATCGGATATACAGTTCCTTATGAATTTCGGCAATATTAATACGGGTCTCGCAATAGAATTATTAACAGACGACAATAGGCTATTTAGCGCTAACTACTCTCAGGTAAGCGATATCGCCGGTTCTGCCTTTGATAATACTTACGAAGATAAAAACGGCTCCACACTGGACTACACATTAAGAGCTCCTTTCTTTATGGAATCCGGAGAAAAGAAACATAGCGCACAGCTTTTCTACAAACGTTCCAGGGAAGATAATTCTACTCTGAGCGATGAAAAAGATAATACAGCCAGCACCTACTCAAAAACAGAGCTTGAAGATAAAGATATTACCAGTACATTTGGTGCTTGGTATGAACTCACCATGCCCCTTGGAAGAGGAGAGATCAGACCTTACATCCTGGCACAGAAGAACGGAAAAAAACATGATACAACAACAACTGTTGACAATAATGGTACAGTAACGAAAACTGAAGTAACAAGAGATTACGAAGGCGGTTTCAGTTTTGCTATCGGTTCCAGTTATTATATGGAATTAAATCCCGCCGGAGACTGGTTGAAATTCAGAATCAAGCCTGCTGCTGAATATTCGAGAGATTCTGAGCCCTATGAAACAGACCGCGAAACAAAAAATACCGCAGCGGGAGCCACAACTACGACAAAAAGGCAGGGAGCTGTAGATAAGAACATAAGTAGCAAAATCACTGTACAGCTGGATTCTGCCATGGAAATCAGACCAGAAAACTGGTTACTGGGATTCCAGATGGGCTCCAGAATCCTCGCAGCTCGGGAGAAAGAGATAACAGAAACTGAAAATCCGGATGTTGTAGATGCTGCAGGTGTCGTAATCGAGGATAATGACTCTTCCAATACGGTAGATTTCATAGACTGGACGTCTACTGTCAACATGCGTTACGGATTCTTCGTTCCTCTTCCAGACGATTACAGAATGGATTTTACTCTGAATGCCAACAATCTATTTGAATTTGAAAACGTATCAGTTCAGCTGATTGTTCCTCTCAACTAGTCTTTCATAATTGATTTATACACTTGCCGGATGCCTCAGGGTATCCGGCATTTTTTTATACCTTGACCTTCCCCCCCAATCTCTTTATAAACATAGATAATGTCAATAATACCGGGATGCCGATCCGTAGCAAGGGATCTTTTATCACCCCGGGATAAAACTATTAAACTGCCCCATCCGGGACAGAACCTACAGTAAGGAGTTATATACAATGAGTGAACTATCACCACTGCAGAAAGCCCGATACAACTACCAGCCCAAGCTGCCGGCAGTCCTTCAGGGCGATATTAAAAATATCAGCTGTGAAATGGGAGAACCCACCGAATCCGTAGCCGATCAGGCTGCTGTTAAAGATCTTTTTGCCAGAACATATGGGAATCCTATTGCCCGTTTCGTCAAAGGCAGCAATGCCAATGCCGGTAAAAAAATCAACCTGGGTGTTATCCTCTCAGGCGGACAGGCACCCGGTGGACACAACGTTATTGCCGGTATCTACGACGGACTGAAAAACTCCAATCCCGATTCAAAGCTCTACGGCTTCCTTGGCGGACCTGCCGGAATCATGAATGGTAAACTCGTTGAAATCGACGATGCCAAGATGGATGCCTACAGAAACACCGGAGGATTCGACATTATCGGATCCGGCCGTGACAAACTGGAAACAAAAGAACAGTTTGAAATGTCTCTTGCTACCTGTCGTAAATACGATATTTCCGGTGTAGTAATCATCGGCGGAGATGACTCCAACACAAATGGAGCCGTACTGGCCGAGTACTTTGCAAATAAAGAATCAGGAATCACTGTAGTTGGCTGTCCCAAAACAATCGACGGTGACCTGAAAAACGAATACATTGAAACCTCCTTCGGTTTCGACACCGCAACTAAAACATACTCCGAACTGATCGGAAACATCGAAAAAGATTCCAACTCTGCCAAGAAATACTGGCATTTCATCAAACTGATGGGTAGAAGCGCTTCTCATATAGCTCTGGAATGCGCCCTTGAAACACAGCCCAACCTCTGTATCATCTCAGAAGAAGTAGAAGTGAAGAAAATGACTCTGGCCCAGGTGGTAGACCAGGTTGCAGATGTTGTGATCAAAAGAGCTGCCAATGGAATGAACTTTGGTGTGGCCCTGATTCCCGAAGGACTGATTGAATTCATCCCCGAGGTAGGAGCCCTGATTTCTCAGCTGAACGACCTGATGGCTCACCATGCTGATTACTTTGTATCCCTGAAAACCTTTGAAAATCAGCGGGAATGGTTGAACCAGAAACTAGATAAAAACTCTTCCTATGTATTCTCATCCCTCCCCAGAACGATTCAGATGCAGCTTCTCATGGACAGAGATCCCCATGGAAACGTACAGGTTTCCAGAATTGAAACTGAAAAACTTCTGATCGAGATGGTTGGAGAAAAACTCTCTCAGATGAAGGTGGAAGGAAATTTTAACGGTAAGTTCAATGCGCTGGCTCACTTCTTCGGTTACGAAGGACGCTGTGCCTTCCCATCCAACTTTGACTCAGACTACTGTTACACCCTTGGTTACTCTGCCTTTATCCTGATGAGCCACGGTCTGACCGGTTACATCTCCAATGTGGGAGACCTGCAGAAACCCGCCGACCAGTGGGTACCCGGAGGATGTCCTCTTACCATGATGATGAATATGGAACAGAGACACGGATCCCTTAAACCCGTTATTAAGAAAGCACTGGTTGAACTTGATGGAGCACCTTTTAAAGCCTTTGCCGCAAAACGTGACGAATGGGCTGTAAAAACAGCCTTCACCTTTCCCGGTGCTATTCAGTACTATGGTCCGGACGAAGTCTGTAACCAGCCCACTGAAACTCTGAAATACGAGAAAGCTTAATTTCCCTTAAGAAGGAAGTAATTGTATGGCCGCCTTCGGGTGGTCTTTTTTTTATATTTCTAATGGCAAGCTCCTGCGGGGCCGGGATAACAGCTCAATCGAATGGATGGGCGTCCGTCTATCTGAAAATCCATAAAAAAAACTGTTTCATCAAGTGAATCTTCCACCCGGATTAACCGACGTAATCGGAATAAATAATACAATTATTTTTACCTGAACTCTTAGCCTCATACATGGCTTTATCAGCCATCTGGATTATTTCGGTAGTATCCTCAGACCAGAATATACTGGAAGCAATCCCTATACTGAGAGTAATTTTCTCTCTTTTGCTCCAACTACCCAGGATATCCTGCAAACCGGAAGAAAATTTTTTCTGAACTGATTCAACGATTTTCTTCGCATCTTCAATTTGACAATTTTCAAGGAGAATTAAAAACTCATCTCCTCCATATCGGGCACAAGTATCACTTTTCCGGGAACTTTCTCTCAGAATTTCACCGACATAAGTGATCAAATTATCTCCACAACAGTGACCGAGTTCATCATTAACACTCTTAAAATTATCAACATCAATAAACATAAGGCAATCACTTATGTCTACACGGCTTAGTTCAGCAACTCTCTGTTCCAAAACCTCAGTAAAATACTGACGAGAGAATAAAGTAGAGAGATTATCATAGATAAGGTTCTTATATATTTCCTTGTTCTCTTTTTTAATACGATCCAACTCGAGATCCCTGAGCTCAGCATATCTACCGCTGAACAAAGATAAACTAAAGGTCATAATAATAGGACCAAGGGATATCTTCATATTAACAATAGATAAAACCGCTCCTAAAATCCCGTCAAACAGAGCTTCACAAAACCAGAAAATCAAGGCAAGAAGAATAGGGGCTGTTAAGTAGAGTTGATCCTTATTTTTTAATAATCCAATGAAAAATCTCATAAGCACAACAAGATCTGCCAAATAGATAGTCAGAAGCAGGAATGGAAAAAATGAACCTTTTATTACGGAGCTATGTGTTTTAACAGGATTAAGTTCTTTTGTAAAAAATAAATCTGTGGGCAGATAGATAAAAATTATCAGAATTATTGTCAGAAAAATAAGAAAGTTTCGCAATTTTCGGGATTCTTTTTGAATAATTTCTGATGTTAATAAAAACACAAGAGAAATGACAGAAACGCCCCCGGCATAGCAAAGCCTCGTCCAGAAAAGAACATATTTCACATTTATACTGGATGAATAAACAGAGTAAGCGAACAAATATATAAAGACTGAAAACATGAGAGCAGAAAGAATCAAAGATAATCTTTCTTTTTTAACAACAATGTTGGATACAATATAATAAATCGCAAATGTCAGAGCGATAACTGACCCAACGAGACTGCTTATGGAATCAATGTTTATATTTATTGTCATATTAAGCTCACTTCTATCATTTTAATAGCAGAAGGACTCAATAATCAATAAAATTTAGGGAAAAAGGGTCGTTTACCCCCCCCTGATCTTATTTTAAATCATTGCAGGAGTCAGTCTTCCTGAACACAACAGGAAGAAAGAGCGGATTCACCGTACTCTACTACCCGGACCATTTTTCTATTATTTTTTTTGTTTGAGACATTGACTGCTCGTATCATTCTTCCTATCATTTGAGTTTATGCCTTGGTAAAGACTGATAAATATCTTACATCATTTATAGAAAAACTAAAATTAGAACAGCAGGAGGACATGTGTCCAAGTTAATAAAATCTCTTACAGGGATTGCTTTTTTAGCTTTTCCCGAAATGAAAGAACGTCTTTTACGTGAACTTACGGTTCGTTTTCTGTTCCCCGCCAGCTGACCTTTCCGATGTATTCCCAAACTTAACAGATAAGGTTACCATTTAAAGACAAATAGAGTTCCTGTCGTTGACAGAAAAAGAGAAGA
>NBMC01000024.1 GCA_002084805.1 Spirochaetaceae bacterium 4572_59
AACTGTCAGGACAAACAGAAAAATAGAAATTGAGGAGACCAGTTCCCAGCGCCCCAGTGTCGTTCCATACTGCTGTACCAGTGTTGCAAGAACAACAGTCCTTGTCCCTCCCAGAATATTGGGGGTTGTATACGCTGTCAGTGTTGCAGTAAAAACTAAAACAATACCTACAATAATACCGCTTACGGAATTGGGAATGATAATAGTAAAGAAGGTTTTAAAACGGGATGCCCCAAGACTTATCGAAGCCTCTTCTATCTCTTCTGATATATTATCCATAACTCCTATTAACGAGATAATCATCAATGGAAGAAATATATATGTGGAACCGATAATAACGGCAAGTTTGGAATACATAAAGCTTATGGGTTCTTTCAGCAGACCCAGATTGTTTAACAATCTGCTGAAAACTCCGTCATAACCTAAAATAATCATCCAGGAAATACTGCGAACAACCGCATTGGTTAAAAGAGGGAACAGTACTAACAACAATAAAACATTTTTCAGTCTTCCCTGAGTTCTCGATACATAGTATGCCGTAGGCAGGCCCAGAAGCAGAGTGGCAAGTACTACATAGAAAGAGATGGAAAATGTGTTTCTCAGGGCTTTTTTAAAAGTTGAATCTCTAAAAAGCTCTAAATAATTGGCAATACTTATTGAACCCTCAACTGATAATGATTTATGAGCCAGCATAATCAGCGGTATAAAAACCAATACAGCAATCAGACATAAACTGGGTATAAATATGATCGATTTTTCCTTATTCATTTTCTTTTGCTCTCTCCATTAATTCCCGGCTTTTTTCTTTTACAATGTAGTAAGCGGCCATAAATTTCTTAATAATATCTTCCTCGCCGGCATTTACCAGGCTGGAGTCCTTTACGACCAGCCTGCCGTTGACAAAAACATGTTCAATGTTATTGGGAAGCATCGAATATACAATTGCCGCGTAATAGTCATAGAGGGGTAACATATTGATTGTATTGGGATTTATAACTATCAGATCTGCCTTTTTCCCTACCTCCACGCTGCCGACCAGATGATCAATATTTAAAGCCTTTGCCCCGTTTATGGTTGCCATTTTTACAATTTCTTTTGCAGGGCATATACTTCTGTTCAGATATTTCACTTTTTGCATTTTAGGAGTGCAGTTCATAACACTCATCATATCCATATGATTCCCGCTCATAGGACCGTCGGTGGCGATACTGACGTTTACCCCTTTTTTCAGGTAATCGAAAACAGGAGCTATGGCTCTGCCGCTTTTACTGTTTCCGGCAGGACAGTGTGAAATTGATGCATTGTGCTTAGCCAGAATCTTCTGATCCTCGTTGTCCACCAATATTCCATGGGCACCGACAAAGCGCTTACTGAGTACATCTATGTTCTCTAAATACCTGACCACAGAACCATGCTTTTTCAGATATGGATCTGCTTCCCACAATTGTTCCGCCAGGTGAATTAAAAAAGGAACTTCATAGCTATCGGAAAGCTCTCTGCATTTTTTCAGCAGCGGTTCTGATGTCATATAGACCGAATGGGGGGCCAGTGCACCATTTATCAGGGGATTGTTTTTATATTTATAGGCAAATTTTTCAAATAACTCAAACCCGTGATCACCGTCCACTTGCTCACCCGACTTTTCGTCTGTTATCCCCTGGCCGATAAATGCTCTGATTCCCAATTCAATGGAGGCCCTGGCTGTTGAAGCGGTAAATGTATACATGTCTGCAAAACATGTGGTTCCGCTCAGCAGCATCTCTGACAAACTCAAAAGGGAAGATGCATATACGATATCGCCATTAAGACATGAATTTTCCAGTGGAAACAGAAGCCTGGTAAGACGATCCTTCATATCATCTCCCAAGCCTCTGAAGATTGTCATAGGAACATGTGTATGTGTATTAATAAAACCGGGGAGCAGCAGCTTGGCTGTACCATCAATGATTAAATCATATTTTTCTGATGTTTTGTCAAAAAAAATGCGAAGTATCTCATCATTTTCAATATGGATATTCGCATTTTCTAAAACATCAAGATTATCATTCATTGTAATAATGGTAATATTCTTGATTAATGTTTTCATTATTCTGTAAACAGCTCATTCCACTTGGAAATCCAGGCGGCTCTGTTTTTATTAACCAGGTCAATGTCTGTAAGAACAGCATCGGGGTATAAAGCAAGGTCGGTCTTTCCATCTTTCTGACCGGCTTCAAACTCAACATTTTTATTTACGGGAGAATCAATCCCGCGGTCTAAAGACTCATTCTGAACTTCTGCAGAAAGCAGGAAGTCTATGAACTTCATAGCCAAATCGTTATTTTTTGTTCCTTTAACAATATTCACTGTATTTCCGTTTAATAACACTTTATCCAGATCACCCCAGTTCAGATCAGGAGTGTAACCGAAATCTGCTAAAAGGGCGTAATCATACTCTCCGTTAATAACGGCTTTTCTTGTGCTGAATGTGCTGACATAAGCATCTACATTAGCACTTGAAACCCAGTTTTCGATTTTTGCAATGTTTTCTGAAGCATCACCGGAAACTTCACCTGCACCATATAATACCATTGGTCCAAAAGTAGAGGTCATATGGGGTATGGCAACTTTGCTTTTCTTGTCGGCAAAAATTTCTGCCCAGCTTGTTGGAATATTCTCTGAATTACCGGCCACTCTTAATCTGTTAACCGTATAGCACATACCGTAATCTTCACCATTCGGATTTTTAGCAAGTTCAAATATGCTGGCGAAATTTTCCAGATCAGATTTGTTTATTTTTTCAAACAGACCATCTTCAATACCCTTTTGAGCAGTAGCCTGCGTGGCCAGAAAAATATCAATATCTGTAATATCGATTTCGTTCTTCAGTTTAGTATACCGGTCTCCGTCACGACCTAAATCCAGTTCGATGATAACATTGTTCTCTTCTTCAAAGGGAGTAAACAGAAACTCATCCAGGGCCTCAATATCGTAGTCCCATGTTGAAACAACCAGTGTTCTGGGTTCGTTTGACTCTTCCTGTGATCCACTTGCAAAGACAGGCAGAAACATAATCGTCAGTAATAATAACGTTAAAAATTTTTTCACTTTTTTTCTCCTTAATTAACTTTCCGGGAAATTCTACTTTAATAATCACCTTAAACCAGGAATTTCCAGAATTCAAGAGCTAAATTGTCAATTACAGCTGATCTTCTGATCAATCAACAAATCTCTTTTCCTTCAGCTATTTCGTCAATGATGTTATCCCCCTTGTAAAACAAGGAAATCTTGACACTTGTAAGAATTCTCACTATTTTAGGCGTATTAAGTTAGATTTCTTACTACTAAAGAAGTATATAATTGCAGAATAAAACCAGAGCCTTGGGCAGCGAACCTATTGGCAGACTAATAGCAAAGTATTCTATACCGTCGGTTATAGCCATGATGGTCAACGCCATCTACAACGTTGTCGACCGTATCTTTATCGGAAAGTTTGTGGGAGAAGCGGCACTCGCCAGTCTTACCATCGCCTTCCCCATCATGATGCTAACCTTTGCCTTCGCCGCTCTTATCGGAGCCGGTGGTTCCGCCCTCATGTCAATCAAACTGGGAGAAAAAGATGAACGAGGGGCTTCTCACGTCTTCGGAAATACCCTGGGAGCAGGATTTCTCGTTATTGTGACTACAGTAACCGTCCTCTTTTTCAATCTTCAGAGCATTCTCACGCTCTTTGGAGCCAACAGTGAGGTGATGGGTCTGGCCGAGGCTTATATGAAAATCATACTCTTAGGCTCTATCATTCAGATGGGTAGTTTCATACTGACAAATACAGTACGTACTGAAGGCAACCCCGTGCTGCCAATGAAGTCCATGATCAGCTCGGCTCTGACCAATATTGTGCTGGACTACATCTTCATTGCCCACTTTGGATGGGGTGTCGAGGGAGCGGCCCTGGCTACCGTTATCGGCCAGTCCATCGGTCTGATTATGCTGCTCGGTTTTTATATCAGAAAGCAGAGCCATCTCAAACTCAGAATAAAAGATTTTATTCCTGAACCGCGGCTTGTAGGAGCCATCGCAACCATCGGTTTTGCCACCTTCATCGGAACCGTGGGAAACAGTGTATCCATGACCTTTATGAACCGAGCTCTCAGTCAATACGGGGGAACCGCTGCTATTACATCCATGGGCGCCATCAACAGTCTCTTTACTATCTGCATCATGCCTTTGATAGGAATTCAGCAGGGACTGCAGCCTATCATGGGCTATAACTACGGTGCCGGAAATTATAAAAGGGTCTACAAGACTCTTGGACTGGGAACGGGGGTCGCCGTGACCTTCGCTACGGTAGTATTCCTTATACTACAGAGCTTCCCTGTTTTCAGTATCTCCCTGTTTATCGACTCCTCATCACCAACCATCCCCACAGCTGTCACAGGACTGCGCTATTTCATCCTTCTTCTGCCCCTTATCAGTGTAAACCTCATCGGAACATCCTTTTTCCAGTCCACAAACCGGGGAAAAACAGCCCTCTGGCTCAGTATGCTCAGACAGTTCTTCTTTCTCATCCCCCTGGTTCTGATCCTACCACGATTCTTCGCTCTGACGGGTGTATGGGCAGCCGCCCCACTTTCCGACAGCCTCTCCATACTGATAACATTCGTCGTGCTGTTTGCAGATTACAAACGACACGGAAAAAAAGAGGATAGCCCGACGGACGAAAAGCCTCTCCAGACATTGAGAGCATAATGGAAAAAAAACACTTTTCCGGACATAATCAGAATATCAGCAGAATATTCGAACTGAGACGGAATATGGATCATGTCTTCTTTAAAAGATTTGAAGGCGAGTTCCCCCTGCCGGCAGGGATGAACTTCACCCATATGAAGGCTCTACTCCTGGCAGGACTGTATCAGCCGATAAACATGACGATCCTGAGTCGCTATATGCAGCTGGAAAAGGGTTCATTCACACCGGTAGCATCCAAACTGATAAGATTGGGCTATATGGAAAAAATACGGGACGAACATGATAAAAGAGCCTTCAATCTCGAACTGACCGGCAAGATGGATTAAGCAATTAGAAGGATTATAAATGGATATATCAGCTCAGGCTTTCCGCTGGTTTACAAGTTATGTTAGTGATTTTAAGACAGAACAGAATATTATTTTAAAGGAGGAACATACTGAGAAGGTTGTTCTTGAAGCTGTTTCTCTGGCCAGGATTCTGGATTGGCCGGAAGAGGACATTATTTTAGCGGGTCTTATTGCCCGCTTTCATGATCTGGCCCGTTTTGAACAGTTTTCCAGGTTTAAGACTTTTAAAGACAAAGATTCAAAAGATCATGGAGATTGGGGTGTTGAGCTTTTTGAAGAACTTAACCCTCTTCCTCCTCTTATGGGTGAAGACCGAAGGATTCTTCTTTCAGCTATTCGTTATCATAACAAGAAATCCATTCCGGGAGGATTAACAGAAAGAGAACGACAGCATTGTCGCCTTATCAGGGATGCTGACAAAATTGATATCTATCGTGTGGTTACCGGGTCGGATGTCTCTTTTACGGGAGTCGGAAGCTGTGAAGATAATACGACTTCTCCTTATTTATCACTTCTCATTGATAATCTTCTTAATGGAATCCAATCGGACAATACACATTTAAAGACCAGAGAAGAGTTAATCCTTCTTCAACTGGGATGGATTTATGATCTTAACTATTTAGAAAGCCTTCGGATTATTGATCGTCGGGGGTATTTGAATTTATTGATTGAAGAGCTTCCGGAAGGACAGGATCGAGACAGAATCGAAAAACATATTCAAAAGACCGTGGCTGAGAAGTTATCAAATCGTATTACAGGCTCGAAGGCCGGTCAGATGGCTTATTAATTCCCTTTCTGAGCCCGGGGAAGGCTGTTTATGATTGATTTTGGAAACCCTGCTTTGGATAGTAGATAGATCTCAGCCATATTTTTCCTGTTTGCCAACCAGTACTCTGCCGGAATGAAATCATGTGCCTTTCGGGATGTTTCGTACCACAGCTCCACGACCTCTGCGATATCCTTTTGTTCTAACAATCTAATTTCCATTAACAGCGCTCCTCTGTTTCTCTCAGTTCGGTGAATGATACAGAAAGGAGAATACTATGGATTGTATAATAGCGACATGATGTAGTTTATTCGAAATTTCCATAGATATGGATAATCAGGTTTTGTTTCCGGATATATTCTCCGGGGGGATTGCCTATATATACAAGCATGACAGCCAGTCGTTCCATGGAATAGTACTGCTTGAAAACCCGGCTGAAGTAGTGCTGATTATTGAATCCCAGAAGATCGGATATGGCGCTGATAGAGAGGCATATTGATATCGGCAATGATGATGTCGGATTTGAATGTGTTGACAATCTCAAGCATTTCCACCCCGTTCTTTGCCTGGGGAGCAATATCCAGGGGCAGATCAAAGGACGAGATGATCTGCTCGTCATCGGCGATAAGCACCCTGAAACAGGGAGTTTTCTTCAAGGCCGAGACCCTTGAAGAGGTTGCTGATCACTTTGGAATCAATGCAGAAAACCTTGTAAAGACTGTTTTTAAGTACAACGAGTCCATGAAAAACGGTGTGGATGAGGAGTTCGGCAGAACCGACTGTATGGGCGGTGTTGAGATCGACGAGAACTGTCATGTTATAGACACAGACGGTAACATCATTCCCGGCCTGTACCGAGCGTATCGGGTCCTGTGCGGGAACGGACGTCATGGCACTGGGTCGGATCTCTGAAATGACGGAAACGGATCAGGAACCGGAAAAGGCCGCCCGTCAAGTTGCCTACGAGATCTTTTCTCTGAATAAAAAGGAAGTGACCTGGGCCCCTACTACATGCTTTTTGGAGTCCCCTTCATCCACTACACCCCGGGCGGTCTGAAGATAGACAAAAAGGCCCGTGTTCTGGATGAGAATGATAATCCCATCCCCCGTCTCTACGCGGCGGGCGAGGTCACCGGGGGAATCTTCGGCAAGGACAGGCTGGGAACCTGCGCCGTTCCGGACGCCCTGGTATTCGGCAGGATAGCGGGGGGCTATGAACCGGAATAATGACAATGGGTTTTGATGGAATAACCGTTATTATACGTTTCAGGAAAATTATTCAACTACGGCTGGAATAGATTCATTTTATTTTTTTCAAGAAGAAAATCCGGCAGATACTGATGCAGAATTCCATCTTTTATTCCTACAGGAAGATAATCCATTGAAAGTACGATTTTAGGGTAGGCATCTCGGATCGACATAAGGGAACCGTATTCACGCATAATGACCTCTTCCGATGCAAGCAGATAGCAGACCTGAATATAAAGACGACGGTCTTTCAGTTCAGCAATAAAATCAACCTCTTTTGTTCCTTCCTTTCCGACATAAACCGTATAACCCCTTGACCGCAGCTCCATATAGACCACATTCTCAAGCAGCTGTGAGATATCATTATTCCTGAAACCAATATCTGCATAGCGAAGTCCCAGATCGCAGAGAAAATACTTCTCCAGTCTCTGCATCAATCTTTTGCCCTTGATATCATAACGGGGAGCGGCATGGATAATCATGGAATCTTCCAAAGCCTTAATATAAGACGTTACTGCTTCCAGAGATGCCTTTATTCCGATACTTTTCAGATAATCAGTCACTTTTTTTGCAGAAAAGATCTGGCCGACATTATCAAATATATAAAGAAGGACCCTTTCAAGTATTCCAACATCTCTAATCTGATGACGTTGAATCGTATCTTTAAGAATAACAGTATTTCGTATTCCTTTTAGATATTGACGCCTGGCTTCATCATCATCAATTACCGTATTGAGCCCGGGAAATCCCCCGTATCTCAGGTATTCATTGAACAAATCCTCAACAGACCGGTCCTTGCTTACTTTGACATCGGAAAATTTTCGATACTCTCGAAAGGTCAGAGGATAGACTTCCACCTCTATATAACGTCCTGCTATATGAGTAGCCAAATCCCCCGAAAGCATTTGGGCGTTGGAGCCTGTAAGATAGAGATCATATCCTCCATCAGCCAACAGTGAGGCAGCAGCCCTTTCCCAGCCGATGCAGTTCTGCACTTCGTCGATAAAAACATAAAAAGTTTCTGATTGATCCGCTTTCATTGCTTTAATATAGCTATGAAGCTTTTCAAAAGATCTGAGATGATCATTTTCCAGGAGTTCAAAATTCACAAAGATAATGTGATCTTTTTTAATTCCCCTCTCAAGAAGTACATTTTGAAGCATTTGCAGGAGATAGGATTTTCCGCTCCGTCTTACACCCGAGATGATTTTAATAACAGGTTGATCAATCCATTTGATCAGTTTATCAAGGTATAACTCTCTTTTTACCATATAATGCTCCGTATATTGGCTATAAACATATTATCACCTTTATTAGCAGAATAACAGGTGATAAACCATTTATAGGAGTAGTATGTGTGCATATTGAAACTTAAACTCTCAATTTACACAATTTCGACATATACTTTTCTTATGATATCGAGAAAAAGTGCTGATAAGGTTAAAAAACTGGCTTTCCATGCTGGAAGCAGGCTACATCATCTTTTTTTTTATCTTGCCGGGATTTATGAAGAGTCCCAAATGAATACGCATCCCTTGAGAAGAGCTTTTTTTGAGACCCTTGTCGTTTCAGATCAGATTAAAAGACATCTCTATGATAAAATACCTCCGGAATGGTATTTCTGGTCTGCTCCAAGAGGTCCGGAAGTGGATCTGCTGAGGGAACAGGGTACGTCTCTTAAAGCTATAGATATAAAATCATCAAAGACCTTTAAAACGCAGCATCTCAAGCATCTTCATTCATTCTCGACTCTATCGGGGAATTCCGGGCTCTCTCTTGAGCTGAAATATGATGGAGATGATGAGTTTATACAGGAAGGAGTAGAAGTTCGTCCATGGCAGCGATAACATATTTTCCGCCTTTGAGTCAAATCTGCTCCCGCTCCTTCTTTTTGAAGCGATTTAACAACCAGCTCGTATGACATATCAATCATTTCCCTAATCTCCCCCTCCGGTAGATTCCCCTGAACATTCACACTATTCCAATGCGTTTAATGGAATAAACGTTATTGTACACGGCTTTATATTATTGAAATTCTTAAACTACTGGTCGATAATTATCTGGTTTTTTACACCGTAAATGATTCCAAAAAGAAAGTTTCAATAATCCGTGTTCTTTACAGCAGAAGAGATTGGGAAAAGTTAATTTAGTTTATCCTCCTCCCGCTCCATATGAGAAAATGGCCTTTGAAAGTTTCCAGCAAAAGCTACTCACATTTCAGTCCATTTTTATTCCTGTCTATTTTTCTCTGAAGTTGTTATGATATTTTTATTTTTTCTCTGCTGTAAAAAAATGAATTGAATTTCCTCTTGTAGCTGTTAGTATGGTAAAACCAACTTGACAGGACTATGCAAAATCATGAATTTTAATCTTGTAGAATATGCGATCCATGAATCAAAGACTCTCACTATTAAAACGGTTTCATACCTCTCCAGAGAGAGAAATTACATTGATAAGATCCTGAAACAGTATCTTCGGGAGATTGAAAAGCCCTATATGGTGAACCAGGTAGCCTACTGTCTGCATGAACTGGCGGGAAATGCAAACCGGGCCAATGCCAAACGGGTTTACTTTGAAGAAAAAGGCCTGGATATCAGCCATCCGGAAGAGTACCGGAAGGGTCTGGATACATTCCGAGCCGAAACATTTACCCAAATTGAAAAATTTCAGATCAAACAGAAAAAAGCCGGGCTTTATATCAAGATTGATTTTAAGTTGCAGGAAGAGAAACTGCGAATCCGAGTCCGGAATAATTCTCTTATGACAGATGAGGAAAAAATCAGAATTAACAATAAATTCGAAACCATGAAAAATTATACATCCATTACAGATGCTTACCAGGTCATAGAGGATACCAGTGAAGGGGCCGGATTGGGTCTTGTCATGATTATTCAACTACTTTTCAAACTTGGATTTGGATCGGATGCTCTCAGTATCGACAGTGATAAAAAAGAGACTATCGCGACCCTATTTCTGGATGCCAAAGAAGCCTCAAATCAGGACATTGCCTGATTAAAGAATTTCTCATTTGGCCGGAAATTAACCCGGCCCATTTATTCAATTAACGGCTAATCAGCTCATTTTCAGGGGAAATCCCGCTTTTTTCAGGGTTTCCACGACCTTATCCTCTGCTTCCCTGATAAAGTCTCCCGAAAGAGTTTTATCAGGATCACTGAAAGAGGTCCTGACTGTAATAGTCTTCTGATCATCCGACAGCTGAAAAACATCCACAATCTTCACCCAGTCCAGCTCTTTCATCTTCATTCTTCCCATGGCTTTTACCACATCCTCAACGGGAGTACGGCTCTCAGCCACAA
The DNA here is from genome assembly GCA_002084805.1 of Spirochaetaceae bacterium 4572_59. Lineage (GTDB taxonomy): Bacteria > Spirochaetota > Spirochaetia > DSM-2461 > DSM-2461 > Oceanispirochaeta. The sequence continues at coordinate 10,407 of NBMC01000024.1, forward strand.
CGGTACAGTCAAAGGTAGAAGAGGGAAACTTGGCCAGAGGCTTATACCTGGTCTTGTCTTTCATTTTCTTGTCCTGGAAGTCTGTCAGGTCCAGAATGGCCATAACCAACTGTCCCTTGATCTTGAATCTCCGACAAACCAGAGGGTGTACGGAAGTAATAAAACCGCAGCTTCTTCCCATCACCTGAATATCCAAGTAATCCGAAGGGTGACGTCCCGGCCACTTTTCCGGCAGCAGGGGATTCTGTTTATTGTATCCTGTAATAATCCTGTATGGGAGGTTCAGGGAGTTCATCAGTCCTTCTATTGTGTCAGACACCTGCAGAAAGGGAGATTTTTTCTTATCATAGAAAACCACAGCAAGCTGGTAACGTTCTTTCGAAAACTCTTTTTCATCCTGCCGATAAACTCTTCCCATCTCAAACATCCTGAAGGAACTCCATGTTTTCTGATTGAGAGACGCAGTATTCAACATACTGGGTATCATGGAGGGACGCATTCTGTCAGATTCCGGACTCATAGCATTAAGCAGAACAAGTTTTTCATTCTTCTCAGGCCAGAAAGCCTTATCCAGAAGTTTTTCCCCCACCATGGGATAGGTCATGATTTCCAGAGATTTCCCGCTGTAAACCATATAATCTTTGATTTTCCGGGACATCTGAAGCGCTTCGGACAAACGGACCGCCGTAATAGCATTCATAGGAGAGGCAGGAGTAATATTGTCATATCCGATAATTCTCCCGATCTCTTCGATAATGTCGGCTTCACATTCAATATCCTTGGTAGAACGATAGGAGGGAACCGTAACAGTCAGAGAATCTTCATCCTGAGCTATTGCAAAGTCCAGAGACTCCAGAATGCGGACGACCTCAGCCTGAGGAATATCCTTACCCAGAACCTGGCAGACTCTTCCGGCTGATATTGTAATGACCAGAGGAGTATACTCAGGCATATTATCTTCAACAATTCCGCCCACGACAGCTGCCTCAGGGCAACTTTCTTTTATCAGTTCAACAAGACGGTAGAGTGTTTTTTCAAGCATCTGGCTGTCCAAAGATTTCTCATATCGCTGCAGGGCATCTGTTCTCAAACCCAGACGGGTTGAGGTCCGGCGGACTTCCGCATCCACCCAGTTGGCGGCTTCCAGAAAAATACGGCTTGTTGTATCGGCAATACCGCTATGCAGTCCTCCCATAATTCCGGCAATACTGGCAGGTCCTTCCGCATCACAGACCATGGTGTCAGAAGGAATCATATCCCGTTCCACTTCATCCAGGGTTGTAAACTTCATATTTTCCCCGGCTCTTTTAACGATGATCTTTCCGCCGCGGTTGGTCTCCCGGTCAAAAATATGATTCGGTATACCCAGTTCCAGCATAACGTAATTGGAAATATCTACAATATTGTTGATTGGACGCATTCCACAGGCGGTCAGACGGTCCTGCATCCATTTAGGACTGCTCTTAATGGTAATATTATCCATGGAAAGACCTTTAAATCCAAGATTGGCCGAGTCTTTCTCCACTTCAATTGTAACAGGAGGATTTTCATTGCTAAACCAGCTCTGAACCTTTTTCTCCCACTCAGGGCCGAAGGGATTCTTCAGCTCTTTATGAAATACGGCGGCAAATTCCCGGGCCATTCCATAATGTCCCCAGAGATCAGGACGGTGGGTGATGGATTTATTATCGATATCGAAAAGGATATCACCCTTCTCTCCAAGGTACTCTGCAATTGAAATACCAAGAGGAGTATCCTCCGGAAAGATCTTCAAGCCGGAATCGTCATCTCCAATCTCCAGTTCTGTTTCACTGCAGAGCATCCCCTCAGACATAACACCACGGATTTTTTTGGGAACCAGAGTGAATCCTTCGGCAAAAGTTGTTCCAAGAGGAGCGTAGGGCACTTTTTCCCCGATGACAACATTAGGCGCACCACAGACAACTTCCCGACTATCTTTCCCGTCGGTAAATTTCACCAGATGGAGATGGTCGGAATCAGGATGATCCTCAATCCCGGTAACCTCTACAATCCGAACCTTTTCCTGCAGTTCCCCTGTGGTTTTAACTTCTTCCACCTCACAGGTGGCCATGGTAAAACGAACAGCCAGCTCTTCCGGGGGAAGATCCGGCAACTCCACATAATCTTTAATCCAGTCTATTGATATATACATAATTGATTCCCCTGTCAGTACGCTTTAAATTGTGAGACGAATGAAAGATTTCCGCTGTGAAGATGCCGGATATCATCAATTCCATAACGCATCATAACAAGGCGATCCAGTCCGAGACCGAAGGCAAAACCATTATACTCTTCAGGATCCACACCACCGCTTTTCAGGACATTGGGATGAACCATACCGCAGGGCAACAGTTCCACCCAACCGGACTGCTTACAAACGGAACAACCCTTTCCACCACAGATGAGACATTCAATATCCAGCTCAAAACCGGGTTCCACAAAGGGAAAGAATCCCGGACGGAGACGAACGTTGACTTCTTTCTGGAAGATCTCACTCAAGAGTGTCTTCATAAAGTAGATCAGATTGGCAACGGAAATATCCTTTCCCACCATCATTCCTTCCAGCTGGTGGAAAGCCGCTTCATGGGACGCATCGGTAGCCTCACAGCGGAAAACCTTACCGGGTCCTATAAATTTAAAAGGGGGTTTACGAGTTTCCATACCGCGGGCCTGGATACAAGACGTATGAGTTCTTAGAAGGTGCTGCATATCGGAAAACCAGAAGGTATCCTGCATATCACGGGCCGGATGAGTATCGGGAATATTCAGTGCTTCAAAGTTATGATAATCATCTTCAATATGGGGTCCGTCCAGGATCTCAAATCCCATGGAAAGGAAAATATCCTCAATCTCTCTTTGAATGATACTTACCGGATGATATCCGACGGCACTCAGGCCGTTGTCCCTGACAGAACCACGGAAACTTACATCCTGCCAATTCTTCATCAGACCTTCGTTGATTTCAGACAGTTCCAGATGAGTCATCTTTTTCTCGACACCCGCCAGTACGGCCTCTTTCAGTTGATTGGATTTCATTCCCAGAGATTTTTTAACCTCGGGAGATGCGTCTTTCAGGGATTTTAGGATAGAATTCAACTTTCCTTTTTTCCCAAGGAAATCCGCCTTAAGGTTTACCAGTTCCGAACGGTTTTTTACCGTTTCCAGAGCATGAGCAAACTCGTTTTTCAGATCTTCCAGATTCTGTTTCATCCCGGACCTCTTATTTATTAAAATATAAAAATTACTATTAAAACGCCGCAAACGACTATTATGCAAAAAAAAAAGAGCCGCAGCCGGTCTCCATCCCTCGGGAAGAAACCCTCTGCGGCTCAGCTGAACGTCAGTTCACTATGAAAGCCCCGGTCCCTTCCTGCTCATAAAGCTAAAAAAGAAAAAGAAACTAAACATAAAAAAAAAACTGGCTTTGTTCATATTGAAAGATATTGTATCGGGAGCAAATTATCATGTCAAGGAATCGGCTCGACCGAATCCGGGAATATCCATCTGAATCAGAGCCTTTGAAGATCTCTTCTGAATTGATTCAACCTTCTTTTAGTGTTATGCTCTTGATGACAGTTCCGGTACTTGTAACATTTCTGATACTGGGCTGTTTACCTTAACAGAATATCAAACACAGGAGGAAGTATGGGTAAGCCTTTATTAGGAAAAAATATTTTCCTGACGGGAATGCTGCTCATATCAACTATTATGAGTGCTTGCGCAGTAGACAAAAGTAATCTGAGCGATGGTTTATACGCTCTGATCAATACAAACAGAGGAGAGATTCTGATCTCTCTTGAATACGAAAAGACCCCTTTGACAGTTATCAACTTTAGCGGACTGGCAGAAGGAAAGATGGAGACAGCCGTAAAGGACGGTCCCTTCTATGACGGTCTGAAGTTCCACCGTGTCATCGAAAATTTCATGATCCAGGGTGGAGATCCTCAGGGGAACGGAACAGGCGGTCCCGGATACAAATTCGAAGACGAGATTGATGATTCCCTTCAGTTCGACGGACCTGGAAAACTGGCAATGGCCAATTCCGGACCCGGCACAAACGGTAGCCAGTTTTTTATTACTCATGTAGAAACACCCTGGCTGCAGGGAAAACACACTATTTTCGGAACAGTTCTTGAGGGTCAGAATGTTGTAGATATGATCAAACAGAATGATTCTATCAAAACAGTCGAAATTATCCGTGTAGGAGCCAAAGCAGAGGCGTTCCAAAATGATCAGAAGGCCTTTGATTCCTACAAGGCTGTTCAGGCCGCGGCCTCTCAGAAAAAAATGGAAGAATCTCAGAAATCTGTCATTGAAGAGATTAATGCCAAATGGCCCGATGCTCAGATCAGTGATTCCGGAATCCGCTATATTATTGAAGTAGAAGGATCCGGAGACAAACCTTCCATCGGAACAAAAGTAACCGCCCATTACACAGGTATGTTTATGGATGGAAAGGTCTTTGATAGCTCCGTACAGAGAGGAACTCCCTTTGACGTACAGGTAGGTGTAGGGCAGGTAATTTCCGGTTGGGACGAAACTCTTCTGGATATGAAAAAAGGCGAGAAGAGAACCATTATTCTTCCTCCCGAACTTGCCTACGGCAGCAGCGGAGCCGGCGGTGTGATTCCCCCCAATGCTTGGTTGGTATTTGAAGTGGAACTGCTGGATTTCTAAGTAATATTTGTAAAACTGGAGAGATCATAAGATGAAACGTATTCTATTTTTTATTACAAGCCTGCTTGTCAGCTCGTTTTTTCTGACGTCTGAAGAAGCTGTTGAGTTGGATAATGGTGTTTATGCCAAGATATCCACTCAAAAGGGTGAACTCGTTTTTGAACTGGATTATAAGAACCTTCCCCTGACTGTGTCAAACTTTGTTGCCCAGGCAGAAGGGAAAATGGGTACCCCCCTTTATCAGGATCTCTCCGTTTACCGGGTCGTCCCCGGTTACGCCCTCTTCTCAGGAGATCCTGATGGAAGCGGAACCGGCGGTGCAGATTATACCTTCTCCAGAGAAGAAGGATCTTCCTTTTCCAACGGGACAGCCGGGGCTCTGACAATGGAATCCCGTAATGGAGAAGATCATGGAAGCCGCTTTATGATCCTTTTAAAAGGAGACTCCTTTCTTGATCGGAAATACACATCTTTCGGCCGTCTTATACGCGGTGTGGAAAAGCTCAATAAAATCAAAGCCGGGCAAAAAATCTCTATTGAGATCCTGAGAATCGGCTCTGAAGCGAACGCCTTCCAGCCTGACAAAGACAGTATAACAGCTATGATTGAACAGGCCAGAGAAGCTGAAAGACTACAGTTCAGCGAAAAGAACCCAGAGGTAGCTGGTATACTTGAATCCCTTGGTGATGGGCTTAAGCAAAGTGAAACCGGCATATTTTATGCTATTCACAAAGAAGGAAAAGGGGGCAATCCCCGTCCGGGCGACACGGTACGAATGCACTATTCCGGACATCTGGTAACAGGTCAGGAATTTGACAACTCATACCAGCGAGGCGAACCGTTCTCCTTTACCATCGGAAAAGATGGTGTTATTCCAGGATGGATAGAAACAGCCCTCAGTATGCAAGCGGGAGAACAGAGGACTATTATTCTTCCCCCCGAACTGGGATACGGTGATAATGGTTACGGCCCTATCCCCGCAGATTCCTGGCTGATTTTCGATATTGAACTGATTGATTTTAAATAAGGCCTGTTCATGGCTAAGTCAAAGAATAAAACTGTTTTTTTCTGCACAAACTGCGGTCATGAAGAAGCGAAATGGCTGGGACACTGTCCTGGTTGCGGTGAATGGAACAGCTTTCGGGAACAGAAAGTACTAAGTGAATCAGTCTCTCCCGCCGGTCAAATCAGACCGGTTTCAAAACCTCTTTCCCTCAAAGACATAGAACCAAATCCCGAAGCCCGCCGTTCCTGTGGTATTCAGGAAGCGGATCAGGTACTGGGCGGTGGTCTAGTTGCAGGTTCTTCCATACTCCTCGGAGGAGAACCGGGTATCGGAAAATCAACCATGATGCTTCAGATAGCCAAAGAGTCTGCCCGCAACAGAGAGGTTCTGTATATTTCAGGAGAAGAATCATCCGGTCAGATAAAATTACGAGCTGAAAGACTGGGAGTGGATGAGGCAAACCTCATCATATATTGTGAATCCCGCATAGAAAAGATCCTCACCGTTCTGGCAGACAGAAAACCCGGCATTGTTATCATCGATTCAATCCAAACCATGCACTCTCCGACACAGGGCCTTGTTCCCGGTACGGTGAATCAGCTGAAATACGGCTGCTTTGAACTGATCAACTGGGCAAGAGAATCCGGAGCTGTTCTGTTTCTGGTAGCCCATGTAACCAAAGAAGGCAGCATTGCTGGTCCAAAAGTAATCGAACACCTGGTTGATACGGTTCTCTACTTCGATCATACTTCCGGAACGGATTTGAGGATACTGCGTTCAACAAAAAACCGCTTTGGGTCGGTGGATGAGATTGGTATTTTCCGTATGGAGGCATCCGGGCTGAAACAGATTGGAAATCCCGAGGGACTCTTCCTTGAAAATAGAGAAGGCTCCTTTCCCCCGGGAATAGCGGTGGCCCCTGTTTATGAGGGTTCACGGGTTCTTCTGGTAGAGATCCAGGCTCTTACGGTCCCCGCAAAAGGAGCGATGTCCCGCATCTTCTCGGACAGAGTTGAATCCGGAAGGATTTCAAGGTTGGCTGCCATTATGGAAAAACATGTGGGAATCCGCTTTTCCGATCAGGATATCTATATCAATGTTGCCGGTGGAATGAAAATAGCCGAAATAGGAATAGAGCTTCCTCTGGCACTGGCCATATACTCCGCCCGTACAGGGATTCCCCTTCCTCCAGATCTTATTGCCTTGGGGGAAATGAGTCTAACCGGAGAGATCCGGCCTGTATCTCATCTGAAACGACGCTTGAAAGCTGCTGGAGAGATGGGATTCAAACGCATCCTGCTTCCGGGACCAAGCTCAGAAACGGATGAGTGGAAGGGAAGTGCTCCTGTAATCGCATCGGATATCCGGGAGAGTATCAAAAAAGTCTTTTCTCCCGAAAAATCCTGATTAGCTTCCCAGCAGAAAAGAGATTCTGGGAAGGGCATAGAATGTTCCGATAGAACTTCCCAGAGAAGATAAGAAGAATACCAGAAATACCCGGGATATTCTGTTTCTATACCAACCCTTCAGAGTGGTAACATCATCCTGCAGAGTCTGCATATCCTGAACCCGGGGTTTCCTGAAAAAATATTCCATGATTCCCGATACCATTCCTACCCCGATTGTAGGGTTCATACTTGTAATGGGTGCAGCCAGAAAAGACCCCAGAATTGTAAGGGGGTGACCCAGGGCAATCAAAGCTCCCAGTGCCGCCAGGGTTCCATTTGACAGGACCCAGATTACAAGCATTCTCAAACCTACTTCCACTCCCGAAGTAAGAAAACCGCTTACTACTATAGCAAGGATAATAACGGGGATAACCCATGGCAGAATTTTACTTCCCAGTTTTTTAGGGGGAAGCTTGGAAATTTCACTCAAATCATCGCTGACATTATTTTCCGAAAGATCATTGATCCAGCGTACGATTCCTGCCATATGGCCCGCGCCGACGACTGCCAGAACTTTCTTTCCCTCTGCTTTATATAGATTAGTTGCCAGATACTGGTCCCGTTCATCAATTAACACGGCTTTGACCGAAGGCAGATAATCCGCAAGCTCTCCCATCATATCTTCCAGGGCACCCTTCTCTTTCAGGGTTTCCACCTCTTCCGCATCCACCTCTTCCCTGGTAAATACAGAACTGATCAGAGAAGCCAGTAGCTTCATTTTGTTCCATAAATTACTCATAGCCCAAGCTCTCTGCAGTGTCATCTGTACGGGGCGGTCACTAAAGGAAAAGGGTATTCCAAGCTCCGTTGCCACTTCTACAGCCCGCTTTAACTCTTCACCGGGTTTTACTCCCGTATTCATCCCTATCTTTCTCTGAAAGGATGTCATAACCAGATTCGCCAGCATAAGAAAACCTTTTTTCTCTCTGAAGATCTTATTCAGATTCATTTGCTGATAGTTTTCTTTTTTACTTAAACTCTGAAAACGTCCCGAGTCAATTTCCACACAGAGCCTGTCCGGATTCTCTTCCCTGATCGCATTAGCGACCTGCTCAACACTTTCTTTAGAAACATGCGCCGTTCCCATCAGAATGATTTCCCGGTCTTCCAGAGTAATACGTGTAACCGTATCACTTTCATTAACTGCAGTCATTTTTTTATCCTGTGTTATTGAATTATTCATATTCTGTCTTATTCCTCTATCCGGTTCAGTTCCCAGACAGCCAAATCTGATTCATAAAACTCACTTTTTTCCATGACATTACCATAGGCTGCCAGGGCACTCTTTCTCAGATCAATCATGTCATACTGAGCACCCAGATAAAAATACATGCGGCTGCGAAGCTCTTCATTTTTTTCTTTCTTGATTTTATCACTGATAAAAAAATCCGATCCGGGAGAAAGATAATAACGGAACATCTCATATTCCAGAGTGCCCCGTGTAACCCTGGGAGCCACATCTTTCAGAACTTGTTTGGCAGATCGCTTATCACCTGTTTTCTCCATACAGATTGCTGCAGAAAGGATATAACAGACATCTCCCGGTTCAAAATCATAAGCCTGTATGAAATGATTTTTCGCATCCTCAAACCGGCCGTTCATATAGGCAATTTTGGCCAGAGGTTCATGGGCAAACCCGTAATTTGGTCTGGCATCCAGAACCTTAAGATACTGCTCTTCGGCTTCATCATAGCGTTTCCAGTCATCCAGGATCCCCGCCATATAAACATTTCCGAAAAAGTTATCCGGATTGAGACTCTCCAGTTTTAGCAGATCCTCATAGGCGCCTTCTAAATCATGAAAATACTGAATCCGGATACGGGCCCGGTCCAGATAGTGCCATTCCACATCCGGTTCAAGCTTGATAGCTTTCGTTAAATTGTCTTCAGCCTTGCCGTATTTTTTCAACCCCTTCCAGGCCCTGGCCCGGTCAACATAAAGGTAGGCATATTCCGGTTCCAGCTCTATGGCCCGATCTAATAGTTCGATAGAATCATTAATATTATCCAGGTTCATCTGAACCGTAGCGGCACCGGATAAAGCCAGAAAGTTATCCGGCTGTATATTAAGAATAAAGGAAAAGTTCTCATTAGCATGAGCATAATCACGATTTACCAGACGGACCATTCCCTGAAAAAGGTGGGCATCCACATGAGAGGGATCCAGACGAAGAGCCTCTTCCAGCCTGGCATCTCTGGCATCGGGAAGGTTTTCCGCATCCTCCAGGAGTGCATATGTATAAACTGCATCAGGATTTTCAGGTTCTTCTATCAGTACCACATCCAGGGTTTCCCTGGCATCCTGCAGTTTTCCTTCAGAAATCTGTAAAGCAGCCATGACTATTTTTTCATCCCTTGAAAGTTTCCCGGAAGAATTCTCAAAAACCCGTAAAGCCTCAGCCGTATCTTCAACAGATTGCAGAGAGGATAACTGTTCCACCATAGAGGGCTGTTCTTCTTGCGGTTTTTCAACAGCAGAATCATTATCAGCTGTGTTTTCAGGGGGGAGCGTACTACAACCTGAAAGCATAATGGTTAAGACAAGGGCAGAGATTCCAATAATTCTGCTCCTGAGTATACATTTTAACATATTTTCTCCTTGAAGAACCCCCGACTGAAACGGGTATTCCGGTGAGTTTAAATATACTCATGGATCCCTATTTGGACAAGGTTGCTTTTTTGGATTCCTGCTGATACTATTCGTGCGTTATGGAAAGAAAAATCGGTTCGGGATTATTATTCATCCCAGTACTTTACGCCTTGTTCATCCTAATTTTATTGTTTCTTCATTTTACACAATTTGAAGATTTTTCCCGACAAATGGAAAATGTCTCTTACCGCGGAACAATAACATCCGGCAGAGGTTTGAAACCATCAAAAATCTCACAGTTATCGCTTAAAAGCAACGGCTTGGAAATGAATTTTTCCTCCCGAAGCCCCCTTAGCTTAATAACAGAAGATAATATCAAACGCAATCTATATCTGCAGAAAATAAACCGAGTTGAAAATTCCCTTCAACTGGAATTCAAGTATGACACGTTCATCCGCTTTACAAGTGATCCCCTCAGTAATAACTGTTCTGTTGATTTTTCCATTCCGAAGACGCTTCCTCCAGTTAAAGAAATTCAACTTTCCACAGAAGCATATGCACCTTTTCAAATGACTAGGGACGATGAGAACAGATATATGCTGACCGATGGAACAAGTTCTTTTTTTCTAGATATGGATCAGGAATTTAAGTTCAATCCCCGTAATAAGATTTTAACAATTTCCATGAAAAACAGAACATCCACAACTCTGGCCCTGGAAGATAAAGCTCCCGGACTGGGAAGGACCGTACGGGAGTGGCTGGCCGAAGAAAAACAGATCAATGACAGCCAATACAAAAATATCATCAATAAATACAGACTCCTGGCATACCGTGGATGGAAATCCCGTTTTGATAAAAACCTGGGAGAGTGGTCCCTGCCTAATGGAAAATTTCAATTTGAAGAAGGGACACTAATACAGCATATAAGTGCTTCTTTAAAAAATAATGAGTATTCCATAGTCCTACCGGACCTTTTGAAAGCGGCAGAAAAGAATAATGCAAAACTGACTTGGTACTCTGCTCTCTTTACGGGGAATATTATCAATAAGGGAGCCCCTCTTTTGAGGGGGGACCCACAACAGCTACTGAGTAATGTTGTAAACCTTCCCATAGAGGGAAACCCCGAATCATCTCCTTACCGGGAGATAATGGAACTGAAAGCCCTGTTAAGTGATCCTGAAGCTCAGGATTATGATGCCTGGATAGAGGAAAATATCTTTCCCCTGATTGTCTGGCTTGAAGAAGGTCTCTTTATTTTTCACCCTGAGAATCCAATTTCAGATACCCTCCTGAACCTCCAGGCCTCGGATATGCTTATTAAGGTTGGAGAACAAACCGCTAATGATAGACTGGTCCAAATCGGTCAGAAAATCATTGCCAGCCTTCTGGCAAAAGCGGATGAGAATGGTTTTCTCCCGAAACAGATTACATTTTCCAGAGAACGGGCGTCTCAGGAAGAAGGTTATCTTAAACCCGAAGAAATTATGTCCCTTTTTCCAGACCCTGAGTATTCTCCCCGAATTATTGATATATCTGAGAAGGCAGGAGAAGGCAGCTGGTTATATACTGTAGCAAAAACAGCAAGGGTACAATCTTCTGATAAAGCCCTGAATATTGATCTATATTATCCCAAAGGACAGATACATCACGTTATTCTCCGGGGAATTGATCCCTTTGACCGTATCCTCCTGCATGGTATTCAGTGGAAAAGCGACCCCCATTTTCAGAGATATTCTGATGGATGGGTCTACGATTCGGTTAAACGGACATTATATGTAAAATTACGACAGAGAAGCTCCAAAGAGTCCATCAATATTCAGAAAGCCCTTCCGGCTGTAGCTGTACCAGTAAGCGAACCCGACAAGACCCAAGTTGAAGCAGTGATTGAGACAAATTAAAAGCATTTTTAATGAGAATCCTAAAAAAAAATAGGATAAACCTTTATACATCCTGTATAATAACTAAGAATCTTTATCGAATTTGGGAGCTGGAAATGAGAACTGGCGTATTTTTTGTACAAATAAGAAAAAACTATACAAAACAAAGGAAAGATTTTTTTCCCTATATCTCTGCTGAATATATAAAAATAGCAAAGAATTTTCAAGGGGATAAGGATTATCCTGTCCTGGCAGTTAAAGACGTAACTATCATCGCGGAAGATGAATCCAACATTGAAACTTCACAGTTTCTGGTTCCTACAGAAAACCAGAATTTCATGTGGGTACAGTCTGAGATCTTCCAGTATGCGGGAGTTACTACCAAAAAAAAATGAAATTGCTAACACCCGCAGAGATGCGGGAGCTGGACAAATCGGCAATTGAAAATCTCGGAATACCTGAATCTGTTCTAATGGAAAATGCCGCATCTGCGGCACTTTCTGTCTTATCAATACAATTCAAAGCGGAAGAGAGAAAAGGTCTGATCCTCTGCGGGACAGGAAACAACGGCGGAGACGGTCTTGCCCTGGCCAGAAAAATTCATTCCCTTAACTGGGATGTGGAAGTTCTTCTTTTTGGTTCCGTAGAAAAGCTATCCCCCCCGTCAAAAAATAATTACAACACATTGAAAAGAATTTCTCTTACTCTCCATGAAAATCCGGATAAATCTTACTGGAGCGACTGCATCAACTCCTCCGGATATATTGTTGATGCCCTTTTGGGAACCGGATTAAACCGGCCTGTCCGGGGAATTCTGTCAGAACTGATTCAGGCTGTTAATGCAGCGGGGAAAGCTGTACTTTCCCTGGATATCCCCTCGGGAGTTCAGGGTGAAACGGGGCAGATCGAAGGCAATGCCGTCAAGGCTGATGCCTGTGTAAGCTTCGGGAATCCTAAAAGGGGAAATATCCTCTATCCAGGATTTTCCAAACAGGGAAAGATCTTTTGCTCACACTTATCCTTTCCTCCGGAGTACTACAATCACCACAAGTACCGGTCAGAACTGAATCTACCACCGCCTCTTCCCGAAAGAGACCAGGAGGGATATAAAAACAGTTTCGGCAAAATTCTGATAATCGGAGGCGGAAAAAACTACTTCGGAGCAGTGGCCCTGGCTGCCAATGCGGTATTCCGTGGCGGTGGCGGTTATGTTACGGCTGCTATTCCTTCTTCTCTGAGCTCTTCATTTTCCGCCCTCTGCCCGGAGGCTGTTCTGGAAGCACTCAGCTGTACCGGAGACAACAGTATCCATCCGGAAAATTTTGAAAAACTTCTGAAAATAACGGAAAACCATGATGGAGTCATCCTGGGACCGGGAATAAGCCGGAATCCACAGACAATGGATCTTGTGAGGCAGCTGATTCCCGCCATAAGAGTTCCCCTTCTTATTGATGCAGACGGTCTGCATGCCCTGGCCGGGCATCCGGAATTAACCGCATCCCGTAAGGAAACAACAATCCTGACACCCCACAAGGGAGAGCAGGAGGTTCTTCTAAGTGATATAAAAAGCGCTACAATAGAAAATGCCTACAATGCCATATGTGTTTACAAGGGCCCCCATAGCGCCATAAGAACAGCTGACGGCAGAGAATATATTAACCTGACAGGGAATTCTGGCTTGGCAAGCGCCGGCAGCGGCGATGTACTGACCGGTATTATTATGGGTCTGATCAAGTCCATGCCTGCAGAGGATGCTGTAAGAACCGGAGTTCTCCTCCATGGTCTGTCTGCAGAGCAGGCTTGTATCAGACTTTGTGAAGACAGCCTAAACGCTACGGATATTATCGAATATCTGCCGCAGGCAATCCGATTCTATCGGAAAAATCACTCAATCCTCTGCAAAAACGCCTATAATACAATTAATAGATTACTCTAGAATTTCTGAAAGGAGTGCAATTGATGATCGTATACTGTGTCGAAGTTTCCCTTATAAAAGGCAGGGAGAAGGACTTCCTGAACGCTACCGAAGAAAACCATCTGAATACACGAAAAGAGACCGGTAATGTTCGCTTTGATGTCCTGCAGCAGCAGGATGATCCCAGCCGCTTTTTCCTCTATGAAGTGTATAAGTCCGACGAGGCAGTCAAATCTCACAAAGAAACGGCACACTATCTGAAATGGCGGGAAACCGTGGCCCCCTGGATGGCTTCTCCCCGAAAAGGAACATGCCACCTCCCTCATTTTCCGAAGGACGAAACAAAATGGTAAATTTTTCCTTTGCGGCAAATAAGAAAATCATTTTCGGCTGGGGGAAATCATCTGACCTAATCACTCTCCTTCCAGAAGACAACGGGATGATTTTGTTTCTCACAGGCCGTTCGGTCAGAGAAACAACCTACTTTGAAACTCTCTCCGCTGCTCTGGGCGAGAAAAGATTCAATATAGAATTCGTCCGGATCAGCGGAGAGCCTTCTCCTGAAACCATAAACGATATTACTGCATCCTTCAGAGACAAATCTGTCCGCTGTGTGCTTGCTTTAGGTGGCGGTAGTGTTCTGGATGCGGGGAAAGCCGTATCCGCCATGCTCTGCGAAAAGGGGAAAATTGAGGATTACCTTGAAGGAGTCGGCAACAAAACCCCTTCGGGAGAGAAAATTCCTTTTATTGCCCTTCCCACAACAGCCGGAACCGGGAGTGAATGCACAAAAAATGCCGTAATCAGCCGGCCGGGACCGGGGGGATTCAAAAAGTCTCTCAGACACGACAATTACATCCCGGATATTACCATAATTGATCCTAAATGGACAGAATCCCTGCCTACCCAGATAGCTGCATCCTGCGGGATGGATGCGTTCAGCCAGCTCCTGGAATCTTATCTTTCTACAGAAGCATCTCCTTTGACAGACAGCCTTGCCAAAACAGGACTGGAGAATTTTTTCACTTCCTTTTCCCGTATGCTGGAGGGAAATGCCTCGGATAAGGACAGGGAGAATATTTCATTGGGGGCAGCCCTCTCGGGTCTCACCCTTGCCAATGCCGGACTCGGAACAGTTCATGGAATTGCCGCTGTTCTCGGCGGCCTCTACACCATCCCTCATGGTTCTGCCTGCGGGATCCTGATGCCCTCGGTTATGAGGCAGACCTTCACAGCTCTCATCGACAGGAATCCGACTCATCCATCCCTTCAGAAAGCAACAGATCTCGGAAAGTTTCTAAAGGGAAACAACGAGATCTCAACAGAAAATGCTGTTCTGACCCTGATCAGCCAATTGGATCTCTGGGCAGACCAAGCATCACTTCCCTCGCTGAAGGAGTACGGTATTAAAGAAAAAGACTTAAAGGACGTAGCTGAACTAGCGGGCAATAAAAACAACCCCTACAGTTTCTCAACTATAGAGATCCTTGAAATTCTGGAAAACTGTTACTGATGGAGAATCGTTTTAACACCATGCTCCGATCTTAGACGATTCTGGCACCACCCAGACAAATTTCACCTTCATAGAAAACCGCAAACTGACCGGGAGCGATACCCTTATCGCCCTCATCCATACTAACTTCAAGACGATCTGTATCGAGCCATTTAATAGTACAATTATTGATCCTCGGTCCATGACGAAGCTTAAGGCTTAGATTCTCAGTAGAAGGTTTCCGGCTGATCCAGTTGAGTTCGCAGACCGTAAACTGACTGCGTTTTTGTTCCAGGACATTCATACGGGATGAGACATAGATGATATTTTTTTCAAGATCCTTACCACTAACGTACCAGGGACCATTACTGAGTCCTAGTCCCTGCCTCTGTCCAATGGTGTAAAACCAGAACCCCTTATGCTTTCCGAGAACGGCTCCGCTCTCCTTCTCAAGGATGTCACCCTCTTTTTCACCAAGATAATGCTTGATAAAGTCAGAGTACTTGATTTTTCCCAGGAAACAGATTCCCTGACTGTCCTTACGATCCTTATTGGGAAGATCATACTTCTCCGCAAGAACCCGGACGTCCTCTTTCATCATTTTACCGATGGGAAAAATTATCTTGGAAATCTGCTGTTGAGAGAGATGAGATAGAAAATAAGACTGATCCTTTACGGGATCAGGAGAACGCTTAAGGTAGAAAAGTCCGTCTTTCTCTTCCACAGTACCGTAATGTCCTGTGGCAACCTTATCGTACTCTTCATTGATTTTATCGTAAAAGGCTCCGAATTTGATCCTCTGATTACAGAAAATATCCGGACTGGGCGTGCGACCTTTTTTGAGTTCATTAACGGTATAGGAAACAACCTGGTCAAAATACTCCTTCTGGAGATTCAAAACCTTTAGGGGTACATCTACCTGACTGCACACTGCACGGGCAAAGGCCAGATCTTCCTCCCAGGGACACTCTCCCAGAAAACTTAATTCATCTTCCAGCCAGATTTTCAGATAATAGGCTGTAATATCGGTATATCCCTGATCAAGAAGGACCCGAAGCGCAACGGAACTGTCCACGCCCCCTGATAGTAATAATGCAATTTTCATGGATAGGATTTTTACAGAGAATAGGCGGAAAAGCAAGATGACTGATTCTGAATTATTAAAAAAATACTCTCTAACATCATTTGCCAGCAAGATGCCCCTGTTTAAGGAGTATTATTCAATCATTCTTTCTACACAAAAGAAAATCTCACGTTATTATCCTCTTACTACGCTTTGCGTATTATTTTATTGCATATTTCCGCTTATCGATTTATTATTCTATTACAAATATGCCTATCGCATTTTCAACAATACAATGAGGAGATCCTATGATAGTAGCCGTTGCAAAAGAGATCAAAACACACGAATACAGAGTTGGTCTGACCCCAGACAATGTCCGGGCTTACCGGAAAAAGGGACATTCCGTACTTGTAGAAAAGGATGCCGGGGCTTCTTCCGGTTATCCTGACGAAGAGTATCTTGGGGCAGGTGCTGAGATAATCACTGATAAAAAAACACTTTTCAACAAAGCACAGATGATTGTAAAGGTCAAAGAACCTCAGTCCTCTGAATATGATCTATTTCATGAAGGACAGATTCTCTATACCTATCTTCACCTGGCCGCTGATCAAAAACAGACCAATGCCCTGATAAACAAGAAGGTAAAAGCAATTGCCTATGAAACAATTGAAGAGCATGGAAAACTGCCCTGCCTAAATCCCATGAGTGAAATAGCGGGAAGACTTTCCGTACAGGAAGGAGCCCGTTTTCTGGAAAAGCCTCAGGGCGGGAGAGGTGTTCTCCTGGGGGGGGTTCCCGGTGTCCACAGAGGTAAAGTTGCCATATTGGGAGGCGGTGCGGTTGGAACAAATGCTGCTAAAATGGCAGTGGGTTTGGGTGCGGAAGTGACGATTCTCGATATCAATGCGGAGAGACTCGCCTACCTGGATGATATTTTCCACGGACAGCTGACAACCCTGTATAGTACGGATGAAAATATTCATAAGTTAATCCGTGAAAGCGACCTGGTCATCGGAGCGGTACTGATTCCCGGAGCAAAAGCCCCTCAGCTTATAAAGAGGAAAGATCTGAAAGAGATGAGAACCGGAGCCGTCATTGTAGATGTAGCAGTTGACCAGGGGGGGTGTTTTGAAACAAGCAGAGTGACAAGCCATGATGATCCAGTCTTTACAATTGATGGAGTTGTTCACTACTGTGTTAGCAATATGCCCGGCGCTGTCGCACTGACGTCTACTCAGGCTCTGACAGGAGCAACATTGAAATACGGTCTGATCATTGCCGATCTCGGAGTTGAGAAAGCAGTCTGTCATAGTAAGGCCATATCTAAAGGAGTAAATACCTACGGTGGTCATCTATGCTGTGAAAGAGTTGCTCAAGCCTGGGATTTACCCTATACTCCCTTGGAGGAATGTATACAGTGCAACCCGACGAAATTGACTGGAAAATCATAAACACTCTGAGAGAGTCTCATCAGAATAACAATGCTATTGCCAGACAGCTTGGTATTTCAGAAGGGACGGTCCGTCAGAGACTGAAAAGACTGAAAGAAGCCGGAATCGTAAAGATTCGGGCTCTTATAAATCCCGAAGTTCTGGATAAACAACAGCTGGCAACCATTGCGGTTAATGTTTCAGAGTCTTCCCTGCTTGAGTCAAAAGCCATAGAAATCGCCGCACTTCCCAATGTACTGGACGTCTCAATAACATCAGGACGTTATGATCTTTTTGTTCAGGTATTGATTGATTCCAACCGTGGTCTGGTTCATTTTCTGACGGAGGAGCTTTCTACGGTCAATAACGTGACATCCACCGAAAGTTTTCTGATGCTGAAAAGTTTTAATAAATACGTCTGATTTCAAATCTTCTCAATATTTTAATGCATACTGATATTATTGAAGTTTGCCTTTTTTACTGAAAAAATGTAGCATATGAATATTAGTACACTATATGAAGAATAATTAACTTCAAGAACACTGCTCTGTGCAGAGATACTCACTTATTTCAAGAAATTGGAGATTTAAATGAACACGATTCTAGAGAAGAAACAACTCTCAGCAGATGTTTTTCGGATGAAAATTAATGCTCCCCTTATTGCAGAAGAAAGAAAAGCAGGACAGTTTCTCATCCTTCAGGTAGACAAGGATTATGGGGAGCGAATTCCTCTCACTATCGCCAATGCAGATGCGCAGAAAGGGTTTGTCGAAATTATTTTTCAGGCTGTCGGAGCTACAACCAGAAAATTAAGCCGCATCGAACCCGGTCAGAAAATTGAAGCCCTGCTTGGTCCTCTGGGACAGCCCACCCATATTGAAAAACAGGATGCTCCTGTCGTTTGTGTCGGGGGAGGAATTGGTGTTGCTCCCATGTACCCCATTGTAGAAGCACATAAAAATGCAGGGAACAAGGTTATCGTCATTATGGGAGCCCGAAATAAGGACCTTCTCATAATGGAAGAAGAGATGAACGCTCTTGCAGATGAACTGATAGTCTGTACCGATGACGGCTCATACGGAAGAAAAGATCTTGTAACTATTCCTCTGAAGGAACTATGCGAAAGTGAGACCCCTCCTTCTGAAGTAGTAGCAATAGGTCCTCCTATCATGATGAAATTCTGTGCTGAAACAACACGGCCTTTTAAAGTGAAAACAATGGTTTCCCTGAATACCATTATGGTTGACGGAACGGGGATGTGCGGTGGATGTCGTGTTACCGTAGGAGATAAAACAAAATTTGTTTGTGTTGACGGCCCTGAGTTTGACGGACATCTTGTCGATTTCGATAATATGATGCTCCGCCTGAAATCCTACAAGGATCAGGAAAATCATCGTTGTCAACTGGATATTCAGGCACATGAACTGGAGGAGAAAAGAAAATAATGAGCGAATACAAAAATCCCCAGCAGTTAAAAGAAGAAGCCTCCGCGCAACTGAAGAGTCTCAATATCGGAGAATTGACCGCCAAAAGCAGAAGAGAGATTCCCCAGCAGGACATGCCTACACAGGATCCCGCTATACGCCGTTCCAATATGGAAGAGGTGGCTCTTGGCTATACGGAAGAACAGGTTATAGTTGAAGCTCAGCGCTGTCTTCAATGTAAAAACGCCCCCTGTATCAAGGGATGCCCCGTCGGTATCGATATTCCCCGCTTTATTAAAGAAGCGGGAGAGGGCAAATTCGGAGATGCTATCTCCACAATAAAAGAGAGCAGTATGCTCCCCGCTATCTGCGGCCGTGTCTGTCCCCAGGAAAAACAGTGTATGATAGAGTGTACTCTGGGTAAGATACTGAAAGATCCTGAAAAATCCGTAGCCATTGGTCGGATAGAGCGTTATCTGGCAGACTGGGAACGGGAAAATGCCTCTGAATCCCATGTCGAGATTGCTGAAGCAACAGGCAAAAAAGTTGCCATTATCGGTAGCGGACCTTCCGGTCTTACCGCAGCGGGAGACATCCGGAAAGCCGGACATGACGTGACAATTTTTGAAGCCTTCCATAAGCCCGGTGGTGTTACCGTATACGGAATTCCTGAATTCCGTCTCCCCAAATCTATTGTAGAACTGGAAGTCCAGGGTCTTATCGATATGGGTGTAAAACTGGAAACAAGTTTTCTGGTGGGCCGGACAAGGAAACTGAAAGACCTGATGGAAAAAGACGGATATAATGCCATATACATCGCAACAGGTGCAGGGCTGCCCAAGTTTATGCATATTGAGGGCGAAAACCTAGTGGGAGTTTTCTCGGCTAATGAGTACCTGACTCGATCCAACCTTATGAAGGCCTACGATCAAAAAAGATCCGAGACACCCATATACAAGTCTAAAAAAGTGGCTGTATTCGGTGGTGGAAATGTTGCTATGGATGCAGCAAGAACAGCTGTCCGTCTTGGGGCGGAAGAAGTCCATATAATCTACCGCAGAACAGAGAAGGAAATGCCCGCCCGAGTTGAGGAAGTTCACCATGCCGGAGAAGAAGGAATTATCTTTGACATGCTGACCAGTCCTGTCAAGATTCTGGGTGATGAGGGCGGAAGAGTCAGAGCCATTGAATGTCTGAAGTATGAACTGGGAGATGCTGATGATTCCGGGAGAAGACGTCCGATAGCCATCAAAGGCAGTGAGTTTGAGATTGAGGTTGATACCTGTATCCCCGCTATCGGAAACTCATCGAACCCTCTGATAAAACAGACAACACCCGGCCTGGAGTTCAGTGATTGGGGAACCATTCTGGTCGATGAAAATCAGAAAACCTCTCTAGATATGGTTTATGCCGGTGGTGATATTTCACAGGGGGCAGCCACGGTAATCCTGGCAATGGGAGACGGACGCCGCGGTGCAGCTGCCATTAACAAGGCTCTAGCTGAATAATCCACTGTAAATAGTTTTAGATAGATAAAAAAACCGCCGGATGATCATTCGGCGGTTTTTACTTACAGGCCTCTTGGATAGCAGCCGGAGAAAGACTAACTATCCCGTGTTTTCAGTTCCAGAAGAACATCCTGAATGGAAAGCCCCTCTTCTTCAAGCAACACCATTAGGTGATAGATCAAATCGGCAGATTCATAGATCAGGTCTTCCCTAGTTTTGGCCAGAACAAGCTCAATGGCCTCTTCTCCGGTCTTTTTCCGGATTTTTTCAGATCCCTTCTGAAAAAGATGAGTTGTATAGGAACCTTTGGGCATTTCGGCATGCCGTGTGGCAATGGTCCGGGTCAGCTTAGCCAGAATGTCACTATATTCTGCATCGCTGGAACTGAGTTCAACCGTAGCATGGGCTTCTACATCTGTTTCTTTTATTTCAAATTCATAGGCTTCGGGGGAAGCATCAGAAGGCAGTTCGGCGTAATAAAAGTTTCCTTTTTTCTCCAGTTTCAGGAATTCAGGATCTCCTTGATAAGGAAGAATCCGTCCTGTTTCCGGATGACAGATCCACAAAACACCATTTTCACGACTTTTGGAAAAACTCTTATCATTCATAAGGGCTCCGCAACGGACACCTCCCTGTATTTCAGCCACTAAGGGCAGTACGATTCCCTGACTCACCAGTCTATCTCCTCATCTACTTTTTGAAACTCTTTTACTGCGGATTCCACATTAATCCGCCCCTCATAAACAGCCTTTCCTGTAATGATTCCTCTAATTCCCGGCAGACCTTCCCGGCAGACCTTCTCCATATCTTCCAGAGAACTGATTCCCCCTGAAAGGGTCACGGCCAATCCGGAAGCTTCTGCTATATGGTTGGTCCGTTTCAGATCGGGTCCGGCCAGGGTTCCGTCTTTTGCTATATTTGTATAAATAATATTGGCAATACCCATTTTGGCACATTTCACCGCCAGATCGACATCGCTGAAAACGGATCCTTTCTCCCAGCCAGAGACTTTCACTTCTCCATTAAGAGCATCAATACCCGCAATAAAAATCGGGCCGAATTCTTCTATCCAGGAAGCCACAAGATCAGGATCTTTTGCCAGAACGGTTCCGACGATCAGGCGATCCACACCGGCATCCTGAAGTTCCAGGATATCTTCGGCTGTTCTGACCCCACCTCCGACTTCAATCAATCCGCTAAAAACCTTACGGACATCCCTTATATGTTTCCGGTTATTTTGCCCCTGTCCTCTTGCTGCATCCAGGTCTACCAGATGCAGACGACGGACACCCATCTTTTGAAAGCGGGCTGCCATGGCGGCAGGATTCAGATCATAAGAACTGACTTCGTTATAATCCCCTTTTAAAAGACGGACACACTGTCCGTTTAACAAATCAATTGCTGGAATAATTATCATAATAACCTCATTTTAACGGAATCTTATTTAAGGGAGAACCCTCCAGAAAAGTTCCGTCCCCGCAAGGAGGGGTACAGCGCCTCCTATCAGATCAGGAACCATCCAGGATTCTTTTCTCAATGTCAGGGTTTCCCTGTTCAATGGGAGCCCATAAAAGGAGGCTCCCCGTTCACTGACAAATGCCTCCAAGTTCGAAAGACATCCTTCTCTTTCGAAAAAGTCGGCCAACAGGGGCATAAGTATTGGTGATGTGAAAACACCGGCGCTGACTACTGCATTTTCTTTATTCTCCTTCAAATGAGGAGCACTGTCGGATCCGAAGAAGAGACGGGAATGTCCGTTTAATACAGCCTCTGCCAGGGCCTGCCTATCCTCTTCAGTCTTAACAACGGGTTTACAGAAAAGGTGCGGTTTCAGGGCAGCCCCCATCAGATCATCCAGTGTATACAGAAGATGGTGGGCCGTGATGGTCCCTGCCACTCTTTCGGGAAGTTCATTCAAAAAGAGGAGACTTTCTCGCCTGGAGATATGCTCAAATACAATCTTCAACTTTCCGTATGAGGAGACAAGTTTCTCCAACTGAGGCAGGAAACGGATTTCACGTTCCAGAATGGAGGCATTCGGATCCTCTCCGTGTATGCTGAGAACCAGGCCTTCCTCTTCCATGGCAAAGAGAACATCCCGTATCTGATCTAGAGAGCTGATACCGTCCTCAGCATTGGTTGTCACACCGGCCGGATACAGTTTCCCCGCCAGGGCTCCGGCCTCTTTCAATGGTTTGATATCCTCGGCTTTCATATGGGGAAGAATTTTAAATGTCATAAGGGGAGTAAATCCCTCACAACTCTTCTGAATTTCATCCCGGTATGCTTTCAATCCGGCAGGATCGCAAACAGGAGGAAGAATATTGGGCATAATCAGAGCTCTGCTGAAAGAGGCAGCACTCGCTGCCGCATATTTTTTCATATTCTCACCCTGCCGGAGATGAAGATGAAAGTCATCGGGTCTGCGAATTGTTAATTCCTTCATTTTTGCCTTCCTTATTAAAACTCTTCTCCTGATTCAGCGCTCCAGACTATATGTCCTTTTCGATCAATATAGACAAGTAGATTATCCTTAACCATTAAGGCCAGACCATCCCTGAAATCTTCTCCATAATCAAATTCTGCTGGAATGACAAGCACCCCTTTCGTATCAATAAATCCCATATAATCATCAATTTGGACCTTTGCCAGTTTCTCTGAAAAATTCCCGGCAAAACTATATTGAGGAGAGATTGCAACGGATCCTTTTTTATCAATATATCCGGCTTTTTCCTCTTCCACATAGAGGGCTCTTCCTGATGAGAAATCACCTGAATATGAAAACCTGGGAGAAATTACGACCTCACCCTTTTTATTGATATAGCCGCCCTTTCCGTCCTTTACAATCAAAGCAAGTCCGTCGAAGAAACTTCCCGCATACTCAAACTGAGGTTCAATTTGAACAACTCCGTTCTTGTCCATAAATCCGCAGAGCCCATCACGGATAATAAGGGCCAGTCCATTCCTGAATTCTCCCAGATATTCAAAGGGTAGTTCTTTCAAAACCCTACCCTGTGTATCGATCAGAAATGTTTTACCTTCTTCGCTGTGAACGGATGCTCTTCCTTCTGAAAAATTCCCTCCCCGGACATAAACAGGTTCAACAAGGTAATTTCCTTTTTTATCGATATATCCGACTTTTTCATCCAGAATCACCATTGCAATTCCCTCATGAAACGGCCCCGCCTGATCAAAGCTGAGAGGTATGACAAGTTGACCTTTGTTATTAATAAAACCAAGTTTTCCATCCTGCGAGACGATTGCCATTTTATCGGAGAATACATCACCTTTCTCATAGGAAGGCGAAACGACCTCTTCGCCTTTACTGTTGATATAAGCGACTTTGCCTCCAACATAAACAGGATATAAAGATTTGGAACAGCTTATCAATGAAAAAAGAACAACTGCAACGGCCATTCCGTGTAAATATCGTTTCATACATTTTCCTTAAAAAATCGAGATAAAGTCTGTTTATTGTAATGGATCACTGTGTGAAATGAAAGAGATACTCTCTCTCCACCTTTTTTCTCCCTATTCCCATAGAGATTCTTTTGTCATACAATAATTGAAATCAATTCACAGAGAGCTAATTAAACAATGAGGTATCCCATGAATAGATCACTGCCATTTTCCAAAGAGGAAATCACTGCCATAAACCAAAATCATCCTACCCCTTTTCACATTTATGACCAAAAGGCCATTCAGAAGAATGCCGAGGCTTTTTTAAATGCTTTTGCATGGGCGCCGGGAGGCTTCAGAAACTATTTTGCCGTTAAAGCTCTTCCCAACCCGCATATTCTGAAAATGCTTCACTCTCAGGGTATGGGAGCGGACTGTTCTTCCATGGCGGAACTGATCCTGGCGGAAAAAGTGGGAATGAGGGGAGAGGAAATCATGTTTACCTCCAACGATACTCCCATGGATGAATATGAAAAAGCTCTGGAACTGGGAGCTGTTATCAACCTTGATGATATTAGCCATCTGGATTTTATTAAACAAGGTCCCGGCCTTCCCGAACTGCTCTGTTTCCGTTACAACCCCGGGCCTCTTAAAGAGGGCAACGCTATTATCGGATCTCCGGAAGAGGCAAAATACGGTTTTACACGTGAACAGCTGAAAGAAGGTTACAGAAAGGCTTCCGCATGGGGGGTGACACGCTTCGGCCTGCACACAATGGTAGCCTCCAATGAACTGAATGCGGATTACTTTATCGAAACAGCGGTTCTCCTGATTGATCTGGTAAAAGAGATTTCCGAAGAGCTTGATATTAACTTTGAATTTATCAATCTGGGCGGCGGAATCGGAATCCCCTACAAAGCGGAAGAAAAAGCGGTAGACCTTAAATATGTTTCCGCTGGAATCAAAAAGTATTACAGTAAAATTCTGAGTGGAACAAAATTGGATGGTATAAAGATCTATATGGAATGCGGAAGAATGGTTACCGGTCCTTATGGATACCTTGTAACCAAAGCCATTCACAAGAAAGATACCTATAAACACTACATAGGAGTAGATGCCTGTATGGCAGATCTTATGAGACCTGGTCTATACGGTGCCTACCACCATATAACCATTCCGGGAAAGGAAAACCTGTCAGAAGATCATACCTACGATGTTGTGGGTTCTCTTTGCGAAAATAATGACAAGTTTGCGATCAACCGTCCTCTTCCCCTGATTGAAGCTGATGATTTTATTGTCATCCATGACACCGGAGCCCACGGTTCTGCCATGGGTTTCAACTACAACGGGAAACTGCGGCCTGCGGAACTTCTTCTGATGGAAGACGGGTCTGTCAAAGAGATTCGGCGAAAAGAAACTATTGAAGATTATTTTGCCACATTGGATTTTGCCACTTTATAATATGACTTAAAAAATATGGCTAAAAAAACCAATACAGCTGTCGGAGGAATTATGAAACTTAACAATTCACTATATTTGGAAAATTCCATCCGCCGACAGCTTAAATTGAAAAAAAATGACCTTAATAAGGAAGGGCGTTTACCCCTTCCGGATTTTACATTATCCAGAGCCATTGCTTCAAAAATCAACAGTATAATTGCTCCCCGGAAAGCTGTTTCCGGGAGTGACCTGTTTTTATTGTCTATCCTGAATCTGTTTTCTCAGGAGCTGATCGACTATTACTTCAGCAAAGTTAAAAATAAATACGCATCAGAACTCAAGCTCGCAGATCTTCCGGAACATAAGAGGAAAAAGGAATGGACCCACTATCTGGAAACTCAAAGAAATTCCTATCCCTATGCCGATCCTGAAAAGGAAATAATGGACAGCCGGATCAGCGATGCTATCCTGCTCTACCTGTCCAACAGGAATCCGGCATGTTCTCATCTGAGTTTTCTATTTAGTGACAGGAAGCTGTCTCTTCCCGTCAGAAATACAATTCTGACCGATCTCAAATTATATCTCAGCCAAGAGGCTGACCTGAATTCAGTATTAATGACTGAAAATGGAGACAAAAAAGCTGGAAAATTTGATCTTGTTGAACTGGGGCCTGGATTTCTACAGGGAAGAACACTTCTGCCATATGGGCGGTCCCGGACCGGTGGAATCCATCGATTTTTCCTGTATGGATCATGACCTGGCAAACTTCAGTCAGGATTCCTGCTGGATGCCCAATATTATTCTCATTGCCAAAAATGCCTTTGTCTGGCTTGATCAGCTTTCTAAAAGATATGGCCACCCCATTGAAACATTAAGGGATATACCTGATGAAGAACTGGATGAGCTGGCAGGAAGAGGCATCACAGGACTCTGGCTGATCGGATTATGGGAAAGAAGTACGGCTTCCAAAACCATAAAGAGAATCTGTGGAAATTCCGAGGCGGAAGCCTCTGCCTACTCCCTTGATAAATACGAGATAGCCCTTGTTCTGGGAGGCTGGGAAGCTCTTGAAAATCTGAAAGAAAGAAGTCTGCAGAGAGGCATACGTCTCGCCAGTGATATGGTTCCTAATCATAGCGGGCTGGATTCCCGATGGGTTATCAATCACCCGGAATACTTTCTCAGCAGAAAGGATCTGCCCTTTCCCTCCTACAGTTTTAACGGGCCGGATCTTTCATCAGATGACAGTATTAGTCTCTTTCTGGAGGACGGTTATTACAATCAAAGCGATGCATCGGTTGTCTTTAAAAGGGTGGACAAGCGGAGTGGGGAAACCCTCTTCATGTACCATGGAAATGACGGAACTACTATGCCCTGGAACGACACAGCCCAGATTAATTTCCTTGAACCTAATATCAGAGAGGAGGTTATACAGCAGATCCTGCAGGTAGCGCGCCATTTCCCCATTATACGCTTTGATGCTGCTATGACTCTGGCTCGCAAACATATTCAAAGGCTTTGGTATCCGGAACCGGGAAAGGGTGGAGCCATACCCTCCCGCAGCGAATTCTGTATGAGCGATAGGGAGCTCCGGGAGAAAATTCCCGTGGAGTTCTGGAGAGAAGTTGTTGACCGGATTGCCGAGGAACAACCTGAAACATTACTTCTGGCAGAAGCCTTCTGGATGATGGAGGGATATTTTGTCCGAAATTTGGGGATGCACAGGGTATACAACTCTGCCTTTATGAATCTGCTGAAGATGGAAGACAATAAGGAATATCGTAAGATTCTGAAAGAAACTCTGGATTATGATCCTAAAATTCTGAAACGATTTGTTAATTTTATGAACAATCCCGATGAGGATACGGCGGTTGCCCAGTTCGGAAAGGGTGATAAATATTTCGGTGTCTGTACACTGATGATGACTCTGCCTGGACTTCCTATGATCGGTCATGGACAGTTTGAAGGGTTCGAAGAAAAATATGGCATGGAGTATAAAAAAGCCTATTGGGAGGAAATTTCCGATAATTCCCTCCTGGAAAGACATGAAAGAGAAATTGTTCCGCTCATGAAAAAAAGATCGATCTTTGCCGGAGCCCGGGGATTTCAAATGTTTGACTTCATAGAATTGAACGGGCAAGTCAATGACAATATTTATGCCTTTAGCAATTCACGGGATGACCTACAGGCCCTGGTTCTTTTCAACAATAGTAATAATCAGACCAAAGGTGTTATCCAGATCACAGTTCCCAAGGCTGTCAATAATTCTGATGGGGACAAGATAGGAACTCAAACCCTGAATCTTCAGGAAGTCCTGGGACTGCAGAAAAATGGATATTCACTTCTGTTTGATATGAAAGAAAGGCTCTGGTACCTGTACAGAAATTCTGATCTTATACAGAACGGCCTGTCCTTACAATTGAAGGCTTATCAATCCAGAGTCTATTTTCCACTTGAACAGAGAGGGGTTGATGAGAAACTCTCTCTGGAAAAA
Organism: Spirochaetaceae bacterium 4572_59; assembly: GCA_002084805.1. Taxonomy (GTDB): domain Bacteria; phylum Spirochaetota; class Spirochaetia; order DSM-2461; family DSM-2461; genus Oceanispirochaeta. Next base: position 38,190 of record NBMC01000024.1, read on the forward strand.
CTGATCAAGCGCTACGGCCGTAGGGGAATCCCCAATCTGGACAGGGCAATCAAATACTCGGAGCTGGAACCCGCCGTTAATATGCTGCAGGAATTCTTCAGGAACGGGACAATCGATACCCCTGTAATGACCGATCTTATAACCATGCTTTCCTCGGAATTGAATACAATCCGCAAAATGAAAAAAAATCAGAAAAAAGAACGTCCGGACAGGATAAATACAAGAAACAGAATAAGAATGGAGTCTGTTATACTGCCTGCAGTTCAGGCTTTTCAACTATTTGAACTGCCCGATGATGTTCTTTTTCAGATGGTAAAATTCTATGAAATCTATAGAGTCTGGTTAAAAGAGAGTTATGACCATGATTACAGAAAACTATTCCTCTATCTTCTTGAAAATCATGATTTTTATGAATGGTTTGGTATCAATGAGCATAAGAATATCCTCTGGTATAATAATGAAAAGATGGAAGAAGCTGTCTGGTGGTTTACATCTGTGGGTGCTATAAATTTCTGCTCTCCCCGGACAGACCGTGAATTCATGATAAAACTGCAGCGTTATGAACATTTTCTGTGGGACCTGCAAAATGCGTTGGCTGAATCTGAATACAGAATTCTCAGAGTTATTGAATATCTTCAAAAGGCAACTGTGTAGTTATTGTTGACCCGTAAAGCCGAAGAAGCTACTATAGCAGTATATGGATAAGGTTGTACTAATCATTGGTAGTGAAACTCTACTGGGAAGAAAACTGATAGAACTGAGCTTGAATAAGGGTTATAAAGTCATTGCACCCGTTATGACCTCACAGGAAAAGTTGAAAGAGTCCAGTAAAAAAACTCTGCAGATTATCCCATGGAACAGGTCCTCAGTCATATCATCAAAAACAGTTATCAGAGAATCTCTCCGTGCTTTTGGCAAAATTGATAGTGTTCTCTTTGTACACCCCGATGTTAAGATCAATGATAACTTGCAGGATACAAGCATTGAAATGATAGAAGAAACACTGAATACCTTGCTTCACGGTTCAATTTATCTGATCAAAGAACTTCTGGGATATTTCATCAGAGAAGAGAAGGGTTCTATTGCTTTTGCAGAGACTGAAAAAGCACATCAAACAGTTTCACCGCTGACCAATCTGATCTCCGGTGGTTTTCACTCTTTTTCAGACAGTATTCTGCAATCTCTTTTACCGGGGATCTATAAATGTGCGTTTACAACAAAGATCACAGAAATGGATGATTATGCGGAATTTATATTGAATATCCTTTCTTCATCAGATGACAGGGCAGATGGAGAGTGGTTGAAATTTACAGAAAAGAAAGGTATTTTCCAAAGCTTACCAATTATTAAAAGAAAATAATTCCGTCCAGGAAAAAGTAGAGGTTCTCATGAAACTATGGTTAAAATACACACTGGCCGGTATGGTCGGAATAATATTCGGAATAATTCTCCAGGCAGATTCATCAATATACGGATATATCCTAGGACTGGCGGAATTCAGTCTAAGACTTGGAAGATTCATTATCTTTCCTCTCTTCTTCTTTACACTTTCCGTCTCTGTCTGCCAACTCAGGAGAGACAGGGTTCTGATCAAGACAAGTCTTAAACTGCTTGTATTGGCTCTCTTGACTGTGGTCCTGCAGATTCTGATCAGTATGGGAGTCTCTTTTATACTTCCCCTGGATAGAATCCCTATTATTACGGAAACATCCGGATGGCAGTCTCCCTACCCCTTCAGAAATCTGATAGAAAACGGATCCATCCCGGAAACCCTCAGGAAGTTGCTTCCCATCAATGGATTTGAAGTTTTCAATCAGTCTGGAGATTTCATTCTGCCGGCTCTGATTTTATCCTTCTTCCTGGGAACTCAGTTATTTTATGATAAAGAAGAAGCGGAACCTGTTTTCAACCTGTTTGACTCTTTCAGCCGCATGCTCTATAGAATGAATACCTTTTTTACAAAGATCTTTGTATTTTTTATTATTCCGGTCACTAGTATTCTGATTGTACAGATCAAAGGGATCAATGATTTCAGCGCTTATATGGGACTCCTTAAAATTGTAGCCATCTCTAGCGTTCTGATTCTATTCGTTCTATATCCTGTCTCATATTTCCTGATTACGAAGAGAAAACCATTTTCAGATATGGGGGTATTTTCTGCTGCTCTCGTAGGGGCACTTTTCACAGGTGATAATTTTATTAACGCCCAGATCCTTATGAGAACCCTAAAGGAAAACGGTGGTATGAAAAGAAAAGCAAGCGGTTTATCCCTCCCGTTATTAACCATGTTTTCCAGAGCGGGAACAGCAATGATTACCAATATTTGTCTTTTAACTATCCTGAAATCCTATTCCAGCCTCGAATTGACAGCTTTTCAAGTTTTCTGGGTAATGGGTGTTTCGATTCTTGTGTCACTGCTGTTGTTTTCCCAGTCCTATATGGGTGTTTATTCTGCTTTGATTATAAGCTGTAGTCTTTACGGCCGAGGACTCATTGAAGGGTATGTTCTGATCCTGCCGATTCTTCCTGTACTGATTATTTTTGCCTGTTTACTGGATGCTGCCAATATTGCCTTTATTATATTGGCATTGGGAAATGAAAAGGAATTCCGTTTTCCCGAGGCAAGGGAAGATTTTATCTGAAAGAACTATTGAACAATAACCCGGATTCCAACCATAGCCATAACGGTTAAACCATCAGAGAAGGATAGACCTCTGTTCATAAACAGATTGTACACAGGAAGATTAACTTCCGTACGAAATGTAAAACCAAAACGGTCTGTCAGAGGGTTGTAGTACCAGAATCCGGGATTTATATAGAGCCACTCCTTCAGCAGGGCAGTTTGCATATCACTTCTATCATCACTGCCCGGACCCCATAAGGGTATCTGCAGATTGAATCCCAATCCGCTTTGTACGCCAAATGTATGACGTTCTCTGACAACCCAACTATACCCTATAGAGGGTTCAATCATTAAGGCCAGAACATTCATAGAACCAGCATGGGAAATATCTTCCGGAATAGCATAAGCATAATCTTCGATGTATCTCATCGTCTGGTTATATAGAAACAGACTTGGCTTGAAAAACCAGTTTTCATTGAAGGTGAAAAAAGCGGAAACTCCTGGAAAGAAGGTAAAAAGGTCCGGTCCGCTGTCTCCATCGCTCCTATCATAGCCTTCATTATGTTTCCATAGAAATCCTATTTCCCCATCCATTCCTTTATAATCCAGTTCCAGACCAGACAAAGTTACGGGTATAAACAGGGCCAGAATAAAAATGATAAATAATAAACGAAGTACTCTCATAACTACAATATATATCTCCTGAGTCAAAAAAAAAAGGCGAAGAGTTAAACTCTTCGCCCGGTATTGCTTTAATAATAATTTCAGCTCTTTTCGTTCTGTATAAATTCCTGCACAAAACTGACAATTTCTCCGAGGGGAAGATTTTTCTTCTCCCCGGTTTTCCGGATTTTCACTTCCAGCTCTCCATTTTCGAGAGATCTTGCTCCAATGACAATCTGCAGGGGATATCCTATCAGATCCGCATCTTTAAATTTGAATCCGGCACGCTCTTCTCTATCATCCAGAGCTACATCAATTCCAGCATCCTTCAGCTTTTTATAAAGATCTTCACCTGTCTGAACAACCTCTTCCTTATTCATCTGCAGAGGCAGTACTACCACTTCATAGGGAGCTATAGCGACGGGCCAGATAATTCCGTCATCATCATGGTGCTGCTCAATAGCAGCGGCCATAGTCCGACCAACTCCTATTCCGTAACAGCCCATAACAGCCAGCTGCTCCTTTCCGTCTTTATCCAGATAGGTACATTTCATAGCTTCACTGTATTTAGTCCCCAGAAAGAAAACCTGACCGACTTCTATCCCCCGGTGTTCCTCCAGAGTTCCCTCACAGAGCGAACAGCTGTCCCCTGCTGCAGCAAAGCTGATATCGCTGATCTGATCAGCGATATAGTCTCTTCCATAATTCACATTAAGAAGATGATGATCATCCTCATTGGCTCCACAGACCATGTTTAAACCATGGGAAACGGAGTAGTCTGCAATGATTCTAAGCTTCTTCTTCAGTCCTACAGGACCGGCAAAGCCGGTGGAAGCTCCGGTGATATCACGTACTGTTTTATCATCTGCCAGAGCCACACTATTGGCTCCCATCAGGGTCTGAAGCTTTGATTCATTGATCTCGAGATCCCCCTGTATAAGAACCAGAACAGGCTCTTCATCTATTACATAAATAATACTCTTAAGAAAGTTGTTCGCAGGCAGCTTCAAAAATTCCGCAACCTCTTCAATCGTTCTACTACCGGGAGTATGAACTTTTTCATTTGCGGAAAGTGCCGATGCATCCATTTTCCCTTCAGATCTTTTTGTAAGTGCTTTTTCCACATTGGCTGCGTAGTCACATTTATCACAGCTGAGAATCAGATCCTCACCAGACTTGGCTAATACTTGAAATTCATGACTCATATCACCACCGATATTTCCGGTTGCCGCATCCACCGCACGAAATTCCAATCCGCAACGATTAAAGATAGCCGTGTAGGCATCATACATTTTTTTGTAGGTGACTTTTGACGCTTCTTCATCCACATCAAAACTGTATGCATCTTTCATTATGAATTCCCGGCCTCTCATCAAACCGAAACGGGGACGGACTTCATCCCTGAATTTTGACTGAACCTGAAAAAGATTCCATGGCAGCTGCTTGTAGGATTTTAAATTCCGGCGGACCATATCTGTTACAACTTCTTCATGGGTCGGTCCCAGACAGAAATCATTACCTTTGCGATCTTTTAAACGGAGAAGTTCGGGACCATAATATCCCCAACGACCACTCTCTTCCCACAATTCTGAAGGCTGTACCATGGGTAAAAGTACTTCCTGACAGCCTTTTTTTTCTAATTCTTCCCGAATAATTGCTTCAAGCTTGTTAAGACTTTTCCGGGCAAGGGGCAGATAATTGTAAATGCCGCTAGCTAACTGCTGAATCATTCCAGCACGGAACATCAGCTGATGGCTCGGAATCTGAGCATCCCTTGGTACTTCTTTCAAAGTTTGATAAAACAGCTGACTAATTCGCATAAGCTCTCCTGATAAAATATTTAATTGCTGAGGTAAATTATTATATCCAATAAGGTTAAATTCTCAATAGAGGTATAAGAAAAATAACGGCATATCGTGTTAAAGTGCAGAAAATTCAGACAAAAAAAAGGGATATACCATAAGAAAACTTATGGAACATCCCGTGTACAGAAGACTGTATTACTTTACTGAATTTTCAGAGTCTCTACCATGTAGCGAACATTGAGATCCTTATCAATTTTTGCCAGAACAATCACAATAGAATGACCTTCGGGATCCGTAATAACTCTCTCGATTCTATAGCCGCTGATATCCTTTCTACGGTAATCAGGATGTCCTATTGAAAAGGGAACTTCCTTTCCCGCAGAAGAGGTATAGGACAAATCAATAAAGAAGGAAGAGTTTGTAAGCGTACCCTCTGAATCAGATTTTACATCCTGATTCAGATCCAGCAGATAGTGACTTCCGGTTTCAAAGTCTCTGAAATCCAGAGACTCCAATGATTCTTCGGATTCCTCAATTCTGATATACAAGGGACGACCTTTTTTCAAGTAATCAATATGGTATTTATTTTTAACAGAGACGACAGATTCCAATAATGTAAAAAGGGCACCATCCGTAGATTGGCCCGGTTCAAGAGAACTGACATATTCTCCTTTAAAAACGCCACCGTTTACAAATAGATTTGTTTCTACATCTACCAGAAATATCTCTGCGTAGCTTTTTGAATATTCTTCATTAAAACCGTATTGTCCAAACAGAAAGTACCGTCCATCCGGTGAAAATCCCAGATTAACAAACTCCGCTTTATCCCCTGCAGACAGTGCTGCTGCAAGAGTAAATGAGAGGATCAGCAAAAGTATGAGTCTTTTTTTCATCGTTATACCTCATATACATTATCGAACAACTGCAAATATACTGTAAATTTTTTTTCATATTTTGACGTTTTCCAACTTTTAGTTTTAAATAGAGATTATGATACTATTTTTTAGAAAATACCTGGTGAAGATACTTCTTATCGTCTCAATTATAACGGTCATAGCGGGAATTCTGTTTTATACTATGGAATTTATGAACCCTCACATTCTATCAAAGGATTTCAGCTCCGGGCAGAGCTGGTGGCTTGCCTACTATTCTGCTGAAAATTTCAATCCTCTGGAAACCTGGCTATTTCTGATGGTCTCCGACCTGTACTCTCTTATATTCGGGTTCTTTGTATATAGACAAATTAAAAAAAATCCATCTCCCCAGCTCTCTTTTTTATACCTGTTTATCTTTACATTTTCTCTTCAAATAATAAGGCTGGGATATTTGCTGCCCCAAAGCAGTGCATTCCACATAGATAAGGAATTGATCACAAGGATTATCTATTTCAGCCGTTTATTCGCTTTGACCGCTTTTTTTTCAACATCCCTGTTCAGTACGGGTCTGCAAATTCAAAAATTCAATATGGTTCTTCTTATAACAGTTCTACTCTCTTTTTCTATGTCAATAATAATTCCTCTGAATACAATAGAACTGACCACATCCCTACTTTTCCGTATAGCTGCAGAAAAGAGCCTTGCCCTCTTCTGCATTGCCCTTGAAATATTGACAGCAATGAATTTCTTCTATGCCGCCATAAAACAGGCCAGAGTAGAGTTTTATCGCTTATTTCTTTTCAGCATTATGATCCTTAACGGGTATGAGCTGATGTTCTTTCTGTATATACCTTTCCTTCTACCGGGAAGTATTCTGCTTCTGGCCGGAACGATTTTATATATAAGAACAAGCCAGAAAATGTTTCTCTGGGCGTAAATTAAAGATTACAACAGGCTGGCTAGCAGACCAGTCCCTATGGGGATAATGATATTATCCAAATCTCTTGAAGGAAGAGCCTCTAGGACGGTAGCAACAAAAGCTATAATTAAAGAGTTAATAAAATTATTTGTCAGACGAAATGTAATAAGCAATACTGCGGCGAAGCAGGTAAAAGAACCGGCTATCGTTTTTCCCCCGGTAAAGGGAATCTTTTTTAAACCGAAAAGTTTCCCCGCAAGGCTGGATAAACCATCACCGAATGCAAGGGCATAAATTGCAATTGCCGCTGCCGGATGGGGGTAGAGGAGCAATGCCATAAGAGCTCCGAACGCCAGAGTAATAGGACCTAGTACAAAATGTCCTTTATCTCTATCTCTGGATGCAAACATCGTGATATCAGAAATAATAAAGATGTATTTCCCGACACTTCTCAAATACTCCGAATATGTATAGGCTAGGATTCCACACAGCAGTAATGAAACTGTAAAGGTAAAATTCCAAGCAGCTAAAGCCGGAACAAAAGCAATCATCAAATGAATCGCCTTTCTGACTAGTTCCTTCTGGATATTATGTAGGACTAAACTTTTCGGACTTGCATATAAATTGCTATAAACCATTATCTCACCTGAATTTCATGATATACTTATTGTTTAATGCAAGAATTACGCCAACAATATCTTAAAAAATATTTATTTTATATATCTTTATGTTAAAAGTAATTGTTTTCATGAACAATTCCTATAGAATAGCTAAAAATCCGGGCTGTCTACTTTATTAGACAAGTTAAATTCATAATTTACTATTCTTTTATATAAATATTTTTCTCTTCTGGGTTATCAAGAGATATGACAACCCAGTTATTCATGTCTGCCATATCCTGGTTGATCATGCCGATATCAACCTTTTTGGTCATTTCCGCAACGATATATCTACGTTCTCCAAACTGAAACCCCGCTCCTTTACGGTCGATGCTGACAGCTGCCATGGAATGGCTGTATTGGTAGGAAGCCATCAAAAGAGCGGGTATTTCCATTTTATTCATAAGACAACAGTAAACAAGAGCAAGAGCATCACAGTCGCCTGTCTGCTTCAGGACAACACTGACCGGAGCCAAAAGATCCGAAAAACTGTTACTGCTACCGTATTCATACTCCTGCAGCCAGGACAATAGGATTTCAGCTTTTTCTGCATTAGTTTTATCTTTCAGAATATCCTGGATGTCCGCTGCAAGTTCATCCAGATCCGTTCCACTGTCCCGGTAGACCATTTGATAGTACCTTTTCCAGGCAACAGCAAATTCTGCGGGATCCTTATAGGAACTCAGTATAGAGGCTTCTCTTTCTATCATAAGCTGTGTAATTTCTTCTCTTACTGGATTATAGCGGAAAGATATCCTTTGTCCTTCAAAGCCAAGAGGAAAAGCGGCTGAATCATTTGATCCGGAGATCAGAAGGGAACTGATAACTCCGGGATTCTTTCTTCCCTCATCATCCACTGAGAACCCGTCCAGACAGGAAAGTATCCAAGGAAGAGATTCACTATAGTTTTCCAGGCTGCAAATGCCAGTCAGGTAATAATCATAATCATCCCGGTCAATAAACAGAAACCATCCCCTGAGTTGATTCCCAGCTGACATAAAAATGCTATCTGACAGAGAAACCATATGTCCCTGATATAAAAAACGGGAAGAATCTGATTCTATTTTTTCCAGATCACGGAGATGACTATCCATCATTTCCTGATCACTCTGATAAGTACTTCCAGGATAGACAGTAAGCTGAAAGATAACAGTATTATCCGGTTTTATGAATGAGAGGCGCCCTGCCTCGCTGTCATCATGCAGACTCCAGCCCTCGGGAAGTAAAAGACTACTGTCCGTAGGCTCTATATGCCATTCCAGTGAGAATAAAGTCTGCATGAAACAGATAAGGAATATACCTGCCAGAGCCTTTACCCTGAAATTATGCATTGGATTTCCTTTTTTCCCTGAAACTCAAAAAGAACATCAACAGCAGTCCGGAAAGTATCATCACAAAACAGAAAATTTGACCTGTTGTGAAATTGAACAGAGACTCCATCAGATAGTTGGGTGACCCTCCCCCCCATTGAAGGGGAAAATCCAGTCCTTTGTCCGGTTCTCTGAAATACTCGATAATAAAACGGAAAAATCCATAACCAACCAGATACATTCCTGTAACGGCTCCTTCAAATTTCTTGACTTTTCTAACAACAAACCAAAGGATCAGCCATAATAGAATTCCTTCGGCAAAGGCTTCATACAACTGAGAGGGGTGACGGGGCAGGTTTACCATAGCGACGCCGCTAATATTCATGTTTATCTCTTTAGCAACATCCACAACCCAAGCCTGTTTTGTAGAAAAACGTTCCGCATAGGGAAAGACAATACCGCATTTAGCCGTAGTAACCCTGCCGTAAAGTTCTCCATTTATAAAATTGCCCAGCCTTCCGAAGGTATATCCCAAAGGAACAACCGCCGTAACCCTGTCGGACATATGGAAAAAATTCCATTTATACTTTTTGCTGTAGAGTACCCCGCCCAGAATTCCACCAATCAGTCCACCATGATAGGACATACCCTGCAGACCAACAAATTGTCCCTCTGAAAACGGCCAGAATATTAACCAGGGTTTTCTCCAGTAGATTCCGCTTGTATCATAAACGAGAGTAGAAAAAATTCTGGCTCCCAGAATTAAACCAAGAATAACCCAGAAAAAAAGATTGGAAACATCATCATCCGAACAATTCAGATGATCTTGTTTCACCTGAATGCGGAACAATATATAAGCTGTTGCAAAGGCAAAAAGGTACATCAATCCGTACCATCGGACCGGTAAACCTGGTATTATTTCGGGTGATAACCATGCGGGAAAGTGTATATATAGCATTAAAGCCCCTTGTCAGATTTGTTTTATCGATATTTTACCGGTTTCGCTGTCAAAAAACACGGTCTGAGATGTTATTCTTTCATTAATTTCAAGTTTTCTACCATGACTTTCAAATACAGTCCCGGGAAATATCGTTCCGCTTACTTTTATTTCAGAATCAAAATGTAGTTCAAATTTATCCTTCATCAAAAAGTTTTTAACAACTTTTTTCTCTTGGACTTTCAGATACTGAATTTTTTTCTTTCTCAATCCCATCAATTTTTTCTGCTGTCCCTTATGTTCAGCTGTCTTCATCATAAGTTCAAGAGATTCAAGATGGCTGTTAAGCTGCTCAATCTCCCTGTCCATCACATTAATCTGATCCTCAACAAGATAATCCTGACCAAAGGAGATAAATGTTACCGCCCCTCTCTCAGAACCGATTGAATCTGCAGAAAGCCCGTTTTTTACCTTTATCCTGCCCCCAATAATACGGGTACCTTCTGCCTGGGATAGGATTTTTCCATTACATTTTATTTGACAGTTCATTAAGGCTTTTTTATAGAGGATGTTTCCGTTTGACATAAGATTTGAATTCTCGGCAAATCCAAGATTGATGTCTTTATTTGACCGGAGTACTGCTTTCCGGTCACCCTTAACACCCCGTCCAATAAGAATGGACCCGCTGGAACTGAGCAGAGAAGCCTCGACAACATCTCTGACTTTCAAATCATTTCCGGCGTTAATATAGATACCAGAAAGAACCGATCCGATAATTTCGATTGTACCGGGAAACTGGATATTACCATTTGTTCTGGAAACGTCCCCCTTAAAAACTTTTTTGGATTTGATAATAAGACGGTTCTCTTCAATACAGATCAATCCCTTTACGCCGGCGATCAGTTGTTTTCCCGTTTCATCCTCTTTTATCTTAAAATGCTCATCCACTTTCAAAGACTTGTTCTCATCTTCACTTAAAGGTTCACCCAGTACATTAAGACCGATGGAATCACCATCCTCACAGGAGACAATCTCTGCGATCACATCTCCCGCTTCCACCGGAATAAGGACTTCCTGATCAGCTTGGATATCAATTAAAAATTTAAGTGCTTCACTCTCCTGAAAGGGTATCAGTCCCTGGGCCACAATCTCATCTGTAACCAGTTCTTCCCTTCCGCTTCGTTCCAATATGGAATTCAGAATTTCCTCAGAAATCCCTTCGACAATACCGTTTTCTCCCAGGACCGTCATAAGAGAAGACTTTGTTGGAAGACATCCGCTGCCAACTGCTGGAATAATTGATAGCAAAGCTTTCATCTTATCTTCTGATACGGAAACAAGAATCCTGGCGTCCATATGCTTTCTGACTCTGAAAGAATATATGGTATTCCGACTGGAATAATCCAAAATTCCATCAATGCCAGAGATAGCCTTCCCTTCCTGTAAATTTATGTTCTCATACAAGCGGACAAGCGGATCGTTACCTTCAATACCTTCAATTTTTTTACCAAAAATATCCTTGCCGTTTTTCCCCTCGTGTTGTTTCCCCGAAAGAATCCGGTTTTTTCCGGAGCTGTTTCATTCTTTCCAGGATAACGTTGATCTGCTCCTGATCAATATATTCCGCATCCACAATAATTTCTCTGTCTTTTCCTCTTTCAGGATTCTCTCCCTTTGCCAGAAGGATAGATATTTCAAGCTGATTGGAAGAGTTAAAATCAAGGATTTCTTTCTTTATTTTATCCGCTTCAAAATCTTTTATTTTCAGTCCCAGAACTTTCTGCCATGTTTTTTTCAAATCAAGGCTGTGGCCTTTTCCCGAACCTTTCTTCAGATGAAGTTTCGCTTCTGTTGCCAAAGAGTTAATTTCAATATCAGACTCACTATTTCGGTCCTGAGTCAAACAGAAAGTTTGAGAAGATCCAGACTTACATCCCATACGAAGAACCCGCAGGATTTTGTCGTCTGAAATAAGATTCTCCAAAGGATAATTCTTCTCTTCAACAGAGGCTTTAATGGAAGCAACTTCCGGTAGAGGCGCCCCTTTATGCCCTACTGTAAAATCCAAAAAACAGTCAGCTCTATTTTCACTGATACGCACTGTATAAGAATGAGTTTCAAAAGGGACAATATCCATCCAGTTTTCACCTTTTCTGGCAAATCCTGAAACTTCAGCAAAGAACTCATTCTTTTCTTTTCGAATATTTCTGCCAAAATAGAATTGATCACGGGAAACCGGTAGAGGCTTCAAAATATTTCCTCGTATATCCTTACCGGGAGCTTCAATCCCAGTTGATTTCTCAATTGTACAAATAAGATCTCCCTGCCTGAAAAACCCTATTTCTGAAATAGTAGGAGAGACATCTATGCGTACTTTTTTTTCTACCTGCTCTTCAACGATGATGATTTTCTCTTTTCCACCCTTAAATAAACCCTTGTCTTTGACCCTTCGGTCTTTCTTTACAGTTGATTTGATTGTACTGAAAATTTGGGGTGCCATATTGATGGACCGGATTTTTTCTACAACCTTTTCCAGTTCCGGAGAGAAGGTCAATGAGGAAAAATCATATACATCGCCCTCTCCGGACGTCGGCTCTTCACCCTCTGCAACAGGATCAGATTCCGTTTTTTCCATTGCCTCAGAAAAATCTTCCACTGCATTCTTCAGAGCAGTTTCATTAATACCATATACTATATTTTCCCTTTGGAGTAAGTGATGGAGAGTGTCTATATTGTGTGTTTCACCATTTTCATCCGGTAAAAACAGCAGTTTCGCCGATATAGCCTTATTATCAAGTATTAACTTGATCTGACCGTTGAATTCCTGACTCATATACTCTTTTATACTTCAAAACCGGCTTCTGAAGCTTTCACTAATTTTGATTTGATAAAGCGGTTTTCCTTTTTTAATTTTTTTATTTCATATTGCTGCATTTTAATTGTTTCGATTAGATCGCCCTGGGTCAAAACACCACTGTGAAGAAGTTCCTCCAGAGATTCTACCTTATCGTTGAAATCTGATTCGGCCTCCATTTCAGCAGCCTGATATGAATACTCGGCATCAAGATTAGTAATTTTAATATTCTCTTCCAGATCCATTTCCATTATTTTATCACAGATTCTGAAAACTCCCTGAGAAAGAACTGATTTCGGTTTATAGACTATAACGGGCAATCTGGAATTCAATGCTTTTTTCTGGAATTCATCACGGTACAGAACACCGAGGAATTCCATATTAACACCAAGATAGTCCCTGACAGAAAGGATTAAACGGTCTGATTTTTGCATTTCTTCCGGATTTTCCAACATATTCATAACAAGGCGAGGCTGAAAATGTGTCTTTTTTTCCAGAAAGACTTCTGTCCCTTCCGGATCCAACTCTTTCAATTTATCCAAAAGGCTGGATAAATAAATTTTCTGCAGGGTAATACCGTCTTTTCTTAACTTTTCCAGGTATGCCATTGCAGGAGATTTTCTATCAAAGGATGAATAAAGCAGTCTGAAAAGAACACTTTTGATAAAAAGATAGGCATTTAAAGTTGCTGTTAATGTAGGCGTTGTAACAATCACTCCACAGCCGGCAATAAGGAAAAAATCTAATATTGTATTATTACTTCCCGCGCCAAGATCCACAATAAGATAATCCGCATCCAGTTTCATCAAGCGGTTGATAAGCTTTTTCTTTTGAGGAGTGGTAATATTGGCGGCTCCGGGAACTTCTCCCTCCCCTGAAATGAAAAATAGATTCTGATAATCAGTGGGATGAACAATATTCTCAATTTTCTGTTTTGGGTTGTTAAGAAAGGATCCCAATCCTTCAACTGTCGGATTTTGGCCAATTACAAGATGCAGGTTTGATCCACCCAGATCCAGATCCGCAAGAATAACTTTTTTATTATTCTTGGCCAGACCGATAGCCATATTGGCAGCAAGAAGAGATTTTCCTACTCCACCTTTGCCACTTGCCACAGCAATTATTTGCATGAATATCACTCCTGCTGAATATAAATAACACAGGTTCTATGTTTTCTGAACCTAGGTCTTTGTGAAAATGGACGCATTCTATTATTATATACTATATAGTGTTCAGTTTAAAACTGATTGAATAGCTGGTCAAGTAAAGGTGTTGACAAAGAACATACAGATCTTACAATACCTTTCAAAGGAGATAATTTATGAAAAGAAAAACTGAACGGGTTTTATGGGTTTCTCTGACATTTTCTCTTTTACTTGTTCTTTCTGTGATTTTGCTGGCACCTACTGTTTCTGCTCAATCCTCAGGGACATCTACAGAGAATTACATCAGGATGTTCGAAACAGCCTATTACTTATTATTAAGAAATTACGTCGATGAGATTCCTCCCGAAACTCTTTTTGAAGGCGCCATGACAGGATTATTTGAAAGCCTGGAGGATCCCTACTCTCTTTATCTGAAAGAAGATCAACTCAGATCCCTCACGGACACTACCAGCGGCCGCTTCGGTGGTGTTGGTTTGTATATATCAAAAGAATTCTTCGATGCGGAGAATCCAAATGGTCGAAAACCCTACGTTAAAGTTGTTGCTCCCATTGAAGGCACTCCCGCCTATAAATCCGGAATTCATGCTGGTGACTATATTTATAAGATCGACCAGGAAAGTGCAAAAGACCTGACTACCGATGAAGTTTCCAATCTTCTCAGAGGCGTTGCCGGAACAGATGTAGATGTTACATTTTTACGGGGAAACAATATTACATTTGAAGTAATTCTTACACGGGACAATATTGAGATTCCCACGGTCAAATGGGATTATGTTGACAACAAAACCGGATATCTGCGGATCATTCAATTTACCCCTTATACTGCAATAAGAGTGGAAGAAACCCTAAAAGCTTTCAACAGAAAAAATGTCAATACCATTATCATAGATGTCCGCAGCAATCCCGGAGGGCTATTGAATTCTGTTGTAGAGATAAGTGATTATTTTTTTGATAACGGTACAATAGTCAGTACCCGTTCCAGAATTCCCGGTGAAAATGAAATATACAAAGCGGAAAATGGAAAAATTGTTTCCGATTCCACTGATATTTATATGATCATAGATAATGGTTCAGCATCGGCTGCAGAAATACTCACCGGCGTCATGAAAGACCGTGGTAGAGCCGTTATAGTTGGAGATACCAGCTATGGTAAAGGATCTGTACAGCAGATGCTGATGCTGGGTGACAGCGCCATCAAACTGACAATGGCCCGCTATTATACTCCCAGCGGTGTCAATATTGATAAAACTGGTATTGATCCGGATGTCAGAGTTGAAGAGGAAGATCTGTCTGAAACTGATATTCTTGACTATAAAACCCTTATTGAAAATAACCGGATAGGAAATTTTGTGAGTGACAATACAACTCCCAACGAAAAGGATATTGATAATCTGATTATAAAACTCAGAGAAGAGGGAATCAGTCTGGAAGAGCAATTTCTTAAAATAATGATTCGGAATGAGGTAAACAGAAGAATGGATGATCCTCCGGTTTTCGATTTGGAATATGATAAATCTCTTCAGAAAGTTATGGAATTGATTAGGGAAACCAAATGACAAATTTAAATATTTCATCAATTCAGATACAGACAGGAGAAGATCAGGATTGAAACAATATCTCATAAACCAGCATTGTAACAGCGGTCAGACTCTCCTTCTGAGGGATGAAGAATTTCATTATCTCTGCCATGTGAGACGACAGAAAATACAACAGTCTTTTAATATTAAAGATTGTCGCGGGAAATGTTTTAAAGCAGTCCTCAGTGATATCGTGGAGTCCTCCTGCACTCTATTAATTCAGGATGAAGTTGAAAAACGTGCCAAAACATACGAGATTGAACTCTATTGCTGTCTCCCGAAAGGTAAAAAACTGGATGGAATTATCAGACAGGCAACGGAAGCCGGTGTATCTCGGATAATTCCCCTTTTCAGCGACCATTCACTTATTCATTATCAGAAAGAGAATGATTTTGACAGAAAAAAGGTCCGATGGGAAAAAATAATAAAAGAAGCACAGCAGCAAAGCGGATCTGCCATGATGACAACGCTGACAAATCCTTTAAAAGTTTGTAATATTCCCGATGTCAGAGAGAATGAGAAAGGGTATTATTGCCATCAGGATTATATCCGTGAAAACAGTTTGAGAAGTTTATTACAGGAAGATCCCTGGCTTATACGGATAGTAATAGGACCAGAGGGTGGATTATCCAATAATGAAATCCAGATACTGGAGGATAAAAAATTCAATCCTTTTTACCTGGGAGACAATGTTCTCAGAACAGAAACAGCTTGTCTGTTTGCCATCTCATCAATTATTACGGCTATGGAGTTATTGTAAGTGAATCAGAATCGAATATTTGTACTCAGGGTTCCCATTGATATAATCAATGAAGATGAAATTGAAAAAACCATTATTGGTATACTGGATAATAATAAAAGTAATCAAATCTGTTTTGTAAACTACCGGGATATAATGCGAGCTCAATTTAACAGAGAATTCATGAACTGCTTAAAAAAATCATCTCTTAATATTCCTGTAACCGTATCTGTCAGATTTGCCGCAAAATGGTTAAAGCTAAAAATGCCCACGGTTTATAATCCTTTTACCTTTATAATCCGTCTGTTGGGAGTTCTGGAAAAGTATAATAAATCCATATATATACTTGGTTCTCGCAAACAGAACATTCAATTATCTGAAAAAAATCTTCGTGCTTCTTTTCCAGGTCTTCAGATAGTCGGCCGTTATGCCGGTTCATTAAGCAATCAGCAGGAAGACAATGTGCTTACAGCCATACAGAAATCCACCCCCTCGCTACTATTAACAGGAAAGGGTTTGAAAGGAAATAATCTCTGGATTAGCAGAAAAAGCGGATTCTTTACTCCCGGACTGACCATGTGGGGTAAGAGCTGTTTTGAAATATTTTCAGGAAAGAAAAATAAACCTGCGGATATGAAGGGTTTTAAAAAAATACGTGAAACTATACTTTCTGTCATTCTGCCATGGCGTTTATTAAGAACGCTGCTCTTTTTCATACTGCTGACCATAGATAAAATCAAATTAAGATAATATTGCTGTTACAAGTAAATAATGATAATATCGCCATATGCTGAATCTGAAATTTCTTATCCATATACTGGAACCCGATTTTACTAAAAAAATTCTATATCTTATTCTCATTCTGGCCATGATACCCATCATGGACTGTATTTTATTCATTAATTTTTCATATCTCATGGGTGAATATCTTTTTCTGGCAATATTGTTACTACTGAGTCTTAGCGGTTTTATTTTTTCTCGTCATCTGGTACGGAGAACACATATTAGACTAAAAACTAATCTTCATGACAATATATTCCTTTTGAAAGATTACAATTCTCTACCAGCTGCTCTTATGGTATCCTTTTTATTGATAATGCCTGGAATTATCAGCACTATTATCGCTCTGGTATTTTCCATACCCTGTTTCCGGAACAATTTAGGAAAGAGAATTTCACTCATACTGAAAATTGACTGGAAAGAAATTCATGAATATTTGAATATTATTGATTGATTATCCAAATTAATAAGTTACAATTATGTCATAGAACTTTTAAAGGATAATATATGACATTATATTTTTCCACACATTCCAGTACTTACCATTTGCTCAGGTCTTTCATACCAGTGTCTATTCAAACTCATTTTTCCAAAAAATTTTCACTCTCAGAATATCTGGAATTAAATCCCATCTATGTTATTACGGAATCTTTCGATACTGAAAACATTCTGGAGATACCCGATTTCCCCTATGAAAAATGTATTTTACTTGGTTCCAAAAGTGATACTCTACAAAATATTTTCCCGTTGATGGATAAGATTCTTAAATATTTTCCCTATGGATATAATGAAGAAGAAGTCTTTAGATATTTAATTCAGCTCTACTATGTTCAAAAGAAAGGTTCCATAAAATCTTTAAAAAACGCTGACATGAATATAATTGGCTCATCCGATTGTATTCAAAAGGTAAATAGGGATATTGCCCAATACGGACCTGTTGATGAAACAGTGACCATACTGGGAGAAACCGGAACAGGAAAAGAACTTATCGCCTTAGCCCTTCATAAATACAGTGGATATTCTGGAGAATTTGTTCCTAAAAGTTGCTGTAATTTACAGGAATCTATCATGGAATCCGATTTATTCGGTTCGAGAAGAGGAGCCTTTACGGATTCCATTAATAGAATTGGACTTTTTGAAAAAGCAATAAATGGAACGCTCTTTCTTGATGAAATAGGAGATATGTCTCTGACTGCCCAGTCAAAATTACTGAGAGTTGTTGAGACCAAAACAATAAATCCTGTTGGTAGTACAGATTTTAAGAGTGTAAATACCAGAATTATTACAGCCACATCCCGAGATCTGAAATCCATGGTTAAAAAGGGGACATTCCGTGAGGATTTATACTATAGATTGAATACTCTTATTATTAATATTGCACCTTTAAGGCACAGGAAAGAGGATATCCCACTCCTCTGCCATTATTTTCTTGATAAGAAAAAAATAAAAAAAAATCTCACTTTGAAAGCTTTTAACAAATTGCTGGATTATAACTGGCCGGGAAATATAAGAGAATTGAAATCAACTATTTCGAGAGCGGCCATACGTTCTGGGTATGAAGATGAAATATGTGAAAAACATATTATTTTTCATTAGGGAATAACTCTTATCTGTTCTACCAGAAGATAGGGAATTTTTCTGTTCTCCATATTTTCAAAACTGACAACTTTCCCAAGAACCAAAACATGGGAATTCAGCAGAATCATACCTTCTTTTACCTTTCTAGGTGTTTTGTCCGGAACAATTTCTTTCCAGTTATTTCCCCTAAAAATCAGCTTACACTCATATTTCAAGACCTGATCCAATCCTCTCCATTCACCCTGAACAAGAAGTGCTTCGAGAAGATAGTCCTCATTTCTGCCGGATAAACGCGTAATAGAAGAGAGAGAACCATCCAGAATTATCCATGTCTTATTTTCAATAAGATCATTAATATGAGTATCTGAGTCTATATTCAGACTTTTTATTGTTTCAAGAAAAGAAAAATTATCAGGAGATGTGCTATAATTCTCTTGAGCTTGAAGGGATAATGTAACTATTAGAACAAAAAATATGCACATTTTTTTCATAAATGACCTCTCTAGAGATAAAACGGTTAACTTTATGTTATACCCGGATTAATCATATATCAAGAAGCCATATAATTTTTCATAATAATAATAATTTACTATTTTTATTTATTTGACAAATCATCGGCAGATTAATAGAATAGAAGTTGTATATTTTAATTACACAAGCTACATAATTTAAAAGGTGATATATTTATGAGTGGGAACAACGAGATAGTACCCGGATTTGATATTGAAAAAGATGACAGCCTTAAAATCAGGTTACAGAAAATTGATTCTGTTAAAGGTTGCCTCGTTTTATATCTTACAGGTTATATCGACACATATAACTCAAATCTTTTTCAGAAAAGAGTTAATAAGTCCATTGAAGCTGGTTATACAAGATTAATATTCCATTGTGGAAGTTTAAATTATGTATCAAGTACAGGTATCGGATCTTTTACTGCATTTCTCAAAACAGTAAAACCAAGAGGAGGAAATCTGGTCCTTCTTGAAATTCAACCTAAGGTATATGAGGTCTTTCAGTTGCTCGGATTTTCTCAGTTTTTCAATATCAAGGATAATCTTGATGAAGCTGTTGCATTTTTTGAGAGCGAGGGTGAAACAAAATCCAGTGATATTTTCCCTAAAATATTCAGATGCCCTATTTGTTCCAAAAAATTGAAAGCAACAAAACCGGGACGTTTTCGCTGCAGTGAATGCAAAACCATACTGGCCATTGATAATACCGGTCAGGTTTTTCTGGGATAATTCAACCGGGCTGAAAAGCCCGGTTTTCTTATGAAGTCAATTTTTTGTATAAATTTTCCAATTGAATTGATTACACATCTTAAACTAGAGTATCCTGACTATTATCAACTATTCCACTTTCAAAATAAATTTACTGATTATCAGCACTGCAGCGTCCTCATACTTCCCGTAGAACAATTTATTACTTTCCATAAACAGATCTCTCCCATTCCCGCTATTCCCTATGGATCAAAAGAATTTCTAAAAGATGCGTTTCTTCTGGGAGCTGAAGATTATTTAAAGGATTCCTGGGATTGTGGGGAATTGATAATCAGAGTGGATAAGATACTGAATCTCAAACAATTATGTATCCCTGGTTATAATATTGAAATCAACTTCAAAGTCATGAAGGTTAATGGAAAAGCTGTTTCTTTGACTAAAAGAGAAACTCAAATAATGTATCTGCTATATAAAAATTTCAATTCCATTGTGGAATATGAATCCTTTAGAAAGTATTTGGACATGGAATCTCAGCATTATGAACAATCACTCTATGTAACTTTCAGTATGCTGAAGAAAAAGCTAAACAATTATCTACCAGAATTATTTCCAGATAAAATAGCCATACGGAATATTTCATCAATGGGATACCAATTAAAATTTCCTTGTGGATAACTTGTGTAAAGTTGTTAATAAGTGGCTCATATATCTGTAAAACTAAAAAAAGACATTAATATAACTCCGCTGCTACAACAGTTTTTAAGTTCTACAGACATCTATAACCTTATTATATATACATTTAACAAATAAAAAGGAACTCAGGTCATATTCAAGCTATATATAGGAAAGATTATAACAAGCAGAATTCCTTGTGGATAACTTGTGTAAAGAATATTTAAAAATCTTTTTACTCTTTTATTTTCTTTATATTTGCCCCAAGACTGCTCAGCTTATCAGACAGTGATTCATAACCTCTTTCTATCTGATAAACATTATGAATTGTACTCTTCCCTCTGGCACACATAGCGGCAATAACCATTGCCATTCCCGCACGGACATCAGGAGAAACCAAATCAGAACCAGTAAGGATTCTGGAACCGCTGACAACTGCACGATGGGGATCACACAAAATGATACCCGCCCCCATGGATATGAGTTTATCTACAAAGAACATACGTGACTCAAACATCTTTTCATGTATAAGAATTGTTCCTTCTACCTGAGTGGCAACGACTGTAATAATACTTGTTAAATCCGGAGGAAAACCCGGCCAGGGGGCATCATCAATTTGAGGAATCATTCCACCAATATCACTCATGACTTTTAGATTCTGACCGGGAGGAACATAAATGCTATTCCCTTCACACTGCCAGTGAATTCCCAGTTTTCCAAAGGCTATTTTACACATTCGCAGGTTTTCAGGATTGGCATTAGTAATTTCCACTTCTCCTCTAGTGACAGCAGCTAAACCAATATAAGAACCTACTTCCATAAAGTCAGCACCTATGGAAAAACTAGTTCCTCCCATTTTTTTGACACCATCAATATAGAGAATATTAGAACCAATCCCTGTTATTTTTGCACCCATTTCATTCAGCATATTGCATAGATCCTGTACATGAGGTTCTGATGCCGCATTCTGTATTACCGTTCTGCCTTCAGCCAATACCGCCGCCATAACAGCATTCTCAGTTGCCGTAACAGATGCTTCATCCAGAAACATATCTACACCCACAAGCTTATTAGCTGTTATTGTAAACTGGCCGTCCATTTCAACTCTGGCACCAAGGGAAGTCAATGCTAAAAAATGCGTATCAAGTCTTCTTCTACCAATTACATCTCCACCGGGAGGAGGAAGTATAACTTTCCCTGTTCTTGCCAGTAGGGGTCCAGCAAAAAGAATCGATGCCCTCACAATAGAAGCCAAAGCGGCCGGGACATCATTCTTAATATCTGTCATTTGAAATCTAAAATGATTGGCCTTAACTTTTTCAACCTTACATCCAAGGTGTTTTAATATGTCAATCATGACTTTTACATCTTCGATTTCTGGAATATTCTTCAATTCAACCGCTTCATCGGTCAGTAAAACGGCCGCAATACAGGGCAAAGCCGCATTTTTATTACCACTGGCTCTAATTTTCCCTTTTACGGGAAAACCGCCTTCAATTTCATATTTATGCATAATTAAAATCTATCGTTTGAATAACGTTTAGTCAAGAATCTGATTAATCTATTCATCCTATTATATGGGTATAGAAAAAATACGGTATAAAGGCTATAACAAATAAAACTGATTATAAGGAATTTTTCTCATGAAAGTTATGAAATTCGGTGGCAGTTCTTTAGCTGATTCCGAAAGAATAAAACAAACTGTACAAATCATTTCTGACGTTGAAGAACCCGTAAGTATTATTCTTTCCGCAATGAAGGGTGTAACAAATCTATTAATCGACGCAGCCGAAAAAGCCGAAGAAGGGAATGAAGAATATAAACAGAATATTACTACTATTAAAGAGACACATTTAAAATGTATAAGTGAACTTTTTGGAGAGAATATTCCAGACGTTCTTTTAAGCGGAATTGATAAAAAATTGAGCGAGTTAAAAGATATTCTGCATGGTGTTGAACTGGTACAGGAATGCTCATTAAAGACAAAAGATATCGTTATGAGTTTTGGAGAAAGACTTAATTGTTATCAATTCACCTTTTATATGAATTATTTGAAAAAACCAGCTTCTTATATTGATGCCCGGACTTTTATTAAAACTGATAGCAACTATGGCAAAGGTTCAGTCAATTTTCAGAAGAGTTATAAACTTATTAACGAAAAAATTGAATCTATCGGTAATACTATCGGAATAATCACAGGTTTTATATCTTCTGATTCTGATAATAGAACAACGACTCTGGGTCGTAATGGAAGTGATTATACTGCCAGTTTAATTGGTGCAGCTCTTGATGCTGATGTGGTTGAAATATGGACTGATGTAGATGGGGTCCTGACAGCCGATCCCAGGATAGTAGAAAATGCTTTTGTTATTCCCCAGCTAAGTATACAGGAAGCAATGGAACTTTCATATTTCGGTGCTGAGGTTATTCATCCTTATACCCTCATTCCTACGATAGATAAAAAAATTCCTGTTTATATTAAAAATACTTTGAATCCTACGGCAAAAGGGACTCTTATTACTGATAAAAGCAGTGAAAAAGATCGTATTATTACAGGTCTGGCATCCATCGATAATGTTTCGCTCATAAATATTGAGGGGGGAGGAATGGTAGGTATGCCCGGTATTGCTTCCCTTATTTTTAATTCTCTGGCAGAGGCGGATGTTAATATAATAATGATTACACAGGCTTCTTCTGAACACAGTATATCTATTTTGTGCCGTACAGAAGAAGTAGCTCTGGCTAAACAAAAACTGAAAAAAAATCTTGACCTTGCTATCCAATCCAGGAAAATTCAAAATATTGAAGTTGTAGATGATCTTGTTATCATCGCTGTTATCGGTGAAAAAATGATTGGTCAAATCGGATTAACCGGCGATCTGTTCAGTACCGTTGGAAAAGCAAATCTGAATATTTTTGCTATTGCTCAGGGATCTTCTGAAAGAAATATATCCTTTGTTATCCATAAGGATGATAAGAACTTAGCATTAAATGAAATTCATAAAAGATTTATTGGTTAAAAGGAGATAATTCATATGGTATTTGCCAGTACTAGAAACAAGGAATTAAAAATGTCTTTTCAGAAAGCCCTTTTTCAGGGACTTTCCCCCGACGGAGGACTGTTTTATCCTTGCAAAATGCCTGATATGACAGATATTATCAAGAGCTTTTCTGAAAATGAAAATTTTAAGAATGTGGCCTCTTCTGTCATATACCATCTTTTAAATGAAGATATGAGTGAGACTGATTCAAAAATTCTAGCCGAAAGAGCCTTTCCATTTTCTCCAAAACTGAAAAAAATTAATGATAAGCTTCACGTTTTGGAGCTGTATCATGGTCCCAGTTCGGCTTTTAAAGATTTTGGAGCCTCTTTTCTGGCAACTTCAATGGAATACTTTTTGCAATCAAATGATAAAAAAGCAGTTATTCTGACGGCTACCTCTGGTGATACTGGAAGTGCTGTCGCCAGGGCTTTTTATGAAAAGAAAAATATAGATGTTGTCATTCTCTATCCTAAAGGCAGAATAAGTCCTCTTCAGGAAAAACAGATGACCACATTGGGTAAAAATATTCATGCCTTGGAGGTTGAAGGTTCCTTTGATGATTGCCAGAAAATGGTAAAAGATGCATTTACAGATCCCGAATTGAAAAATATAAATCTCAGTTCTGCCAATTCTATCAATCTTGGACGCCTTATTCCTCAGTCACTCTATTATTTTTGGGCTGTTAATCAGCTTAAAAAAATTCCGGAAGAACAACAGGTCTTTTGTGTACCCAGTGGAAATTTTGGGAATTTGACGGCGGGGTTATACGCGAAATACTGGGGACTTTCCATCAGGAAATTCATTGCTTCCACCAATCAAAATGATGTTATTCCTGAATTTTTGAAAACGAGTGTTTATACCCCCAGACCTTCTATACAAACTTATTCAAATGCCATGGATGTTGGCTCTCCCAGTAATTTTGAAAGGATGCAGACTCTTTATCAGAATGATGTAGAAAGCATGAGAAAAGATGTCCGGGGTATATGTATAGATGATGATTCAACCCTTGAAACCATAAGAAAATATAACAACGAGTTCAATTATGAGATTTGTCCTCATACAGCTGTGGGACTGAAAGCCGCAGAAATATACGCTCAGAAGCATCCTTTTGACCATATTACCGTTTTATCCACTGCTCATCCCGGAAAGTTTCTAGAAGTCTTTAACAAGGCTGTGGGTCATGATCCCGAATTGCCCCTATCTCTTCTTGAACTGAAGGACAAAACAAAGGTTTCTGAAGTAATAGGAAATACTCTTACAGATCTGAAAACTATTCTTAATAAAATGTATAGATAATTGATTAAAGAAGAATAAAATTAAAAAAGGCTGTTCAAATGAACAGCCTTTTTTTCATTAAAGGATCAGGAATTGCTTCCTTTATAGATGATGCGGACTTGTTTAAAGAGTCCTTCACCTTCACTTTTTGTCATAACTTCATCCATATCATTTAGAGCCATATGAACAAGTCTTCTTTCGAAGGGGTTCATAGGTTCAAGCAATTTGGACGATTTGGATTTACAAACCTGTTCAGCTGTTTTATTGGCCAGTCTGACAAGATTTTCTTCTCTGCGCTGTCTGTAGTTTTCTGTATCAATGATAACCTTACCACTGTAGTCACTACCTCCTATTTTACTGGCATAAACATTAACCAGCATCTGCAAAGCATCAAGATTTTTTCCCTTTTTACCTATTAAAATAGCAGAATGGGAAGATGAAATATCCAACCCGAGTTTTTCACCCTCTCTAAATCCAATTTTTACCTCTCCGGGATATCCCATATACTCAATCAGTTTATTAAGAAAGCTGATCAGTTTATTTTCAATATTCCCTGAAGGTTCAATAACCTTTTTGACCTGGAAAGTCTTAGAACCATGTACTTCATCCAGATGAACCCGGATTTTTACATTTCCCCTTTTAAAAAAGAAGCCATGCTGTTCAGATTCTATAATCTCAACATCAAATTGATCCTGGGTTAATCCAAGTTCAATTGCCGCTTTTTCTATGGCCTCCCGTTCAGTCTTACCTTCAAACTCTTTTACCATATATATCTCCTGGTTAACGAAATTACTTATCAGGAGCTTACTCTTATAACTATGCTTGTTTCTTCTTTTTCTTACTGATTAATCCCTGCTGAACTGCAGTCAGGAGGTTTGTGACTGTCCAGTACAACAGTAAACCTGAAGGCATATCATACAATATAAAGAAGAACATAATCGGCATACCGAGAGTAAGCATCTTTGTTTGCATGGCATTCTGTCCGCCCCCTGAAGGTGCCTGAGTAAATTTACTCATAAGCAGCTGTGTTCCTAAATACAGGATTGGAAGTAGACGAAGATCATTCCATCCTAAAATAGGCAGGGTAAAAGCACCAAAATTCCATATAGACTCAGAAGCTGAAAGGTCATTTATCCACCCCGGAATAAAAACAGCTCCTCTTAAATCAAAATACTTATTTAATAAACCGTATAAAGCAAAGAAAATAGGCATCTGAATTAGCATAGGAAGACATCCCCCCATGGGATTAACCCCTTCCTTTTTATACAGATCTGCCATTTCTTTATTCATTTTATTAGGGTCGTTTTTATACTTAGTCTGTATTTCTTTAACCTTAGGTTGAATACTCTGCATCTTTCCAGTTGATTCATAACTCTTATGAGTAAAAGGGAACAATACAATTTTAATCAGGATGGTTAAGAGAATAATTGCCACTCCATAGTTTGGAATAATCTTATATACACCCTCTAAGACAAACTTGAGAATAAACTCAAGCCAACCAAGCCATGAACTGGAATCAACAACTTTATCCAGATACATATTGGAAAATCCAATTGTATTATCCATTGAATTATTGTAAATAGTCAGATTTTTATTATTTTTAGGTCCAAGATAAAATTGGTATACATCTTCATTACGTGAACTATTGATAGATGACCTGACATAAAACATCTCAGAAGCATCCTTAAGTCCATCAATATTAGAATTAGACCACACTGCTTTGGATGTTCCCGAGCTGGGAATACCAATAACTGTAAAGTATTTACCTACAATGGCAGTCCATTTAATCTGTTCTGCTGTTTCAGCGTAACCGTTTTTTGGTTTATGGGTAGTTCTTTTTTCACCGGAAAGAGAATAATACTTTCTATATTCGTTTCTTCCATCAAGTTTTTTGTAGTCTGGACCAATCTGAGGCCCAAAAGACAGGGTATAAGCCTGATTATTTATATTGAGTGGAATAGAGCTATTTTTTGAATTTGTAATATTAATCCTAAGCTCAAAAAGGTATTCATCGGGGAAAAAAACAAATTTCTTCTCAATTCTAAAAG
The DNA here is from genome assembly GCA_002084805.1 of Spirochaetaceae bacterium 4572_59. Taxonomy (GTDB): domain Bacteria; phylum Spirochaetota; class Spirochaetia; order DSM-2461; family DSM-2461; genus Oceanispirochaeta. Next base: position 64,934 of record NBMC01000024.1, read on the forward strand.
GACTGCTAATAGAACCATTAGATTCTTTAATCTGATAATCTCTTATAAAACTGTATGTGTTATTTTTTTTATCCGCTACAAACTGAAAGGTATCAGTTAAATATGAATCATAATTTTCACCAAATGCAAGACCAAAGGATCCCAATCCGGTTTCATTATTAAGAATCATATCAACTTCATTATCACCATTCATATGATCTTTCAGTTTCATTGATGTAATAACTGCACCATCTGTATTGAATTCAATGTAGAACTTATTGGTTTCTACTTTGATAATTTCAGAAACATAATCACTTTCATTGATATTACTATCAAAAAATACCTGATTGTCTGATACCGATAGAGAATTTGAAGAAACAGATGTATTTGTAACAGAAGAATTGCTATCTTCCACTACTATTGATTCTTTCTCAATAAACGGAGTATTTACTTCCTCAGGCATAAAATAGGTCGTTTGTATAAAGAAACCACCTGAAATAACAACTACTGATAATAGAATAGCCAAAAATGTATTTTTATCCATTTCAACTCCAAAATTAATTTATGGTAATGGATCATATCCGCCGGGATTTCCGGGATGACATCTCAATATGCGTTTTAAAGAAAGATAGGATCCTTTCCAGGGTCCATATTTCTTTAAAGATTCCAGTGCATAGGATGAGCAAGTTGGATAGAACCTGCATGATCTAGGCAACCATGGCGATATAATTTTTTTATAAAAAAAAATAAGTAATATTAAGAAATTATTTATAATCCAATTTATTAATTTAAACAAGATTAGCTCTTCTTAGCAGTTTGTTAAACTGCTCATAACGATCCTGAAATGAATAATCTCCCGGATACAAAACTATAACCACATCATAAGGTGCAGATATAAGTTCCTTTTGTGTACGGTAGATTTCTCTTAAAATTCTTTTAGAATAGTTTCTTTCTACAGAATTCCCGTATTTTCTAACAAGTGTAACCGCAAAACGGTTGTAAATTAAAAAATTAGGTAAAAATAAAATCTTTGCTCCCCGGCATTTAAATGATTTCCCGGAAGCAAAGATTCTTTTTAGATCAGATTGCTTTCTTAATATCTCTTTTTTAGTAAGGCTTTTTTTCATCTGTAATAGATAATTTTTTTCTGCCTTTTCTTCTTCTTCTGGCTAATACAGCTCTACCGGATTTAGTTGCCATTCTGGCTCTGAAACCGAATTTTCTAGTTCTTTTAGTTTTACTAGGCTGATAAGTCCTCTTCATATATTTAACTCCTAATTGTAGTCATTTCTTTAAGTGTGCTAAATATACGTAGAAGTGTAAACTATGTCAACTCTCAACTAATTTCCCTGTAGTTTTTTCTTAAAATTTTCAAGTTGTTTCTTCAATTCATCATCATGAATATTTTCTATATTGTCTGAAAAAGCAGCTTTATCCGCTTTTTTATTACTTTTATGTACTACTTGTTGAATTGGTTTAGCTGTTTTTTTATATTTTTCAACATCCCCTTTCATAATCATCCTGACGGATATTATCTTGGAATTTCTTGTATATTTGTTCAGATTGTTAAGAATTTGTCTCTGATGCATCTTAAAAACCTGTATCCATCCCTGATGATCAAAAGAGACTGTTAGTTGCGTTAAGCTTAGATCTTCTAGGCGGCAATGATCTGCCAATCTCTTATCAATCAGAATATGTGTCCAATTTTTCATAATGTTTGTAATATGACTATTAGCGTTTTTAACTTTTTCACCAAAAATTTCAGAAATAATACTTTCGGCCTTATCCATTACTCAATTTTCTCCAATAATCCATTATTAACCCTATATGTTATAGAATTCTCAGATGAAGTAATCATATCATCAGGAAGAAAAGTATAAAATATCTGTTCATACCGGGGAAAAAATTTCATCATTCTCTCCCTCTTTTCGCTGTCCAGTTCCAGAAGAACATCATCTACGAGTAGCACGGGAAGTCTACCAGTTGAAATTTGATAATATTCAGACTGAAGTATCCTGAGAATAAGAGATATAATTCTTAACTGTCCGGTAGAAGCAAAATTCAAATAATCATTGGATCCCATCATAATGCTGAAAGAATCTCTATGGGGTCCTGTTAAAGTAATACCATATTGAATTTCTTTTATTTTTTTCTGCCATATATCTTCCAGAATTTTACTTTTACCACTTTTTTTCCAGGAACTGTTGTAAACAATTTTCAAATTTTCTGAAATTCCGCTTATTTCACTGTAAATTGTGTCGAATTTTTCATTAAGAAACTGAATTAGCTCTCTTCTTTTTTCCTGAATAGGATAACCAGTTTCTATCAGCTGATGCGTATATACATCAAGAAGTTCTATTTTCTTGTTTTTAAGAAGCATATTCCGCTCTTTAAGAATTTTCTTATAGTTCCTCAGATAAGTAATAAAGATAGAATCATTGAGACTTATACACTGATCCAGGTATATTCTCTTCTTTTCAGGACTACCATTCACAAAATAAAGATCATTATGACAGAAAACAACACAGGGAAAATTACTTATTATGTCTTTCCGGTCTCTTACTAGCTTACCATTCAGTTTTATTTTTTTTTGATGCTTATCCTGATATAATTTAATTGAACTTGAAATTTTGTCATTTGAATGATGAAATTTTGCAGATATATTTAGATATTCAGCGTCATTCTTAATTAAAATTTTTTCATTTTTTGTTCTGAATGAAGCTGCATAGCAAAGATAGTAGATCATTTCCAGAAAATTTGTCTTTCCCTGACCGTTATTCCCTACCAGGTAAATATTTTTTCTGGAAAGATCCAAAGTCTGCTCTTTCAAATTACGGAAAGAGCATAGAGTTACTGAACTGAATCCCAAGTGATCTAGTCCATCTGCATAGGCATAATAATGTGAAAGTAATTTCCTTCAGGTTCACATTTCATGGTTACAGCTCTATTTGATTCTGTGAATTGAAGCAGAAGATTATCCTCTTTGATAACCTTAAGAGGATCCATTATGTACATGTAATTGACAGCTAGTTTAATATTATCTCCTGAATAGTTACAGGGAATATCTTCATCAGCCATACCAATTTCACTTTCTTCAGACTTTAAATTTAAATTTCCTTCTGAAAAAGTAAGATAAATTCTTTTTGATTTTTGTTCTGCCAGAAGAGAAACTCTTTTCAGAGCCTCAGAAATGGCATTTTTTTGAAGAACCACATTAAAATCCTGTGATTCTGGAATAACTCTATTAAAATTCGGAAACTGCCCTTCAATAAGAGTTGATGATATTTTTTGATTATCGAATTTTACAAAAATAGTTTTTTCTGTTACAGCCAGAGATAAATTTCCCTCTCCGGAAGAAAGTTTCTTAATCATATTAAGAATTTTGGGAGGTATGATAATACCGTTGAAATCCTGCATATTAATATCTGCTTCTACAGCTATATAAGAAAGTCTTCTACCGTCGGTTGCAACCATAAGCAAAGAAGATTCATTCTTCTCCATATAGACACCATTCATAAAATAACGGGCTTCATCTACAGATATAGAAAATATAGTTTGAGAAATCATATTGTTGAATATATCCTGAGAAATTTCAAAATAGTTATCTTCTTCAATTACCTGTAATTCAGGAAATTTTTCAGAAGATATACAGTTCAACTCAAATACAACTTTTTTATTAAGTGGCTTAATACTGAGTCTTTCATTCTCATTCTGTTCAAATGTTATCTCTCCTTCAGGAAGAGATCTTAGAATTCCAAGAAATTTGTCACAAAATACAGTTGTACTTCCTGATATTTCAACTACAGCAGGAATTCTTGTTTCAAAACCTACTTTTAAATCTGTAGCTTTTATAACCAATACATCATTTTCTGCTTCCAGTAAAACATTGGAAAGTATAGAAAGAGCATTTCTAGATGAAATAATTTCCTGAGCAATGGAAATTTCTTTTACAATAACGCTCTTATCGCAGATAAATCTCATAATTATCCCCTGCCTTTGAATATTTATAAAATAATAGAAAATAAATGCTAGCTTGTACAGTCAATTTTTAATTCTATTATGAAGTTTTACACTGTATATATAAAACTCTTCTACATACTATTATTTATAAATTAATAAGTAATAGTAGTAATAGAGAGCTCTAATATGTGGAAAAGCTCTTTATATCTTTACAAGAATAGAAATTAAGTATGTTAACATCCTGCTAATAATAACTAGGCACTTATCCACATATTAGATAAAACTGTATTAATCAGCTTGGGTACTGTGGATAAATATTAACAAACTCAGGTTTATACAGTATTAATTAACAGTTTATTCAGGTCTCTTTGACTGATCTTATCAATTCCTGAACGGTAGGTTCTATAGTAGAATCTGTTTTCATCCTATCTTCAATTCTCTGGCAGGAGTGCATTACAGTTGTATGATCTCTCCCCCCAAACTCTAAACCAATCTCCGTAGTGGAATAGTCTGTAATCTCTCTGATAATAAACATGGCTATTTGTCTGGGAAATGTTATTTGTTTTGTTCTTTTCTTTCCCTTCATATCGGTGAGTGTTACATTAAAGTACTCTGAAACAAGTTTTTGAATTTTGTCTATTGTAATATTTGCTTGTATAGGGGAAGAAAAGAACTGTTTAAGCTGTTGTTTAGCAATCTCAGGTGTTATTTCTTTCTGTACAAGTTCTGCATAGGCAACAATACTAGTGAGAGCAGCTTCCAGATCCCTGATATTTGTTTTTATATTCTGAGCAATAAGCTCCAGAATATCATTAGATATAATAACATTTTTGTCTTCCAGTTTTTTTCTTAAAATTGCATAGCGTGTTTCATAATTAGGTGGATGAAGATCAACGTTTAATCCCCTGACAAAGCGGTTTTTCAATCTGTCGGCAAAGTTTTTTAATTCTGAAGGTGGGCGGTCACAGGTAAACACCATCTGTTTATTGGCATCATATAAGGCATTAAATGTATGAAACAGCTCTTCCTGTGTTCCTTTTTTATCCTGAAGATCATGAATATCATCAATAAGTAGAACATCCACATTTCTATATTTATTTTTAAAGCTGGTTTGTTTCTTAGTATTGATCGATTCAATAAAATCATTAATAAAGGTTTCTGCCGGAATATAAACAACTTTCATTTTGGGATCATTATAATGAATATAGTTTCCTATAGACTGCATAAGATGAGTTTTTCCTAATCCAACACCACCATAAATAAGACAGGGGTTATATTTTGATCCGGGATTTTCTGCAATGGCTTTTGAGGCATTTGCTGCAAAGGAATTATTATTACCGACAACAAATGTCTCAAAGCTGTAATCACTTCTTAATTGAGAATGTGGTTTAATAAGCTCTTTTACAGCTAGAGGAGTACTTTCTTCTTGTTTAGAAACATTTTCTGTTTCTTTCAGTTTACTGTTTTCAATAATATAATCCAGCAGTAAATTCAGTCCTGAAAGTTCCATAAAGCGGTTTTCAATCAAGTTTGAATAACGCTGTTTTATCTGGGATTGTATGAATCGTGAAGGAAGACTAATGACAATTGTATCTTTTGAAGATTCAACATAATGAATATTTTGAAAGTACATATTAAATTCCTGGTCGGAAATTTCATTTTCTTCTCTTAATTGTTTGATACTCTCTTCCCAGAAAATACTATAATCGTATTTGCTCATTAGTTAATTTTACTCCATTTAACAGTTTATCCACATTGTACAAAGGAATGTACATTAAGTATAAATGAAAAAAGTGAAAGGCACGAAGAAAATCATCATTTATTCTTGTGGCTTGTTATATTTAAAATAAATATTTATATAATAAATAATTATATAAAATATCCACAAGGTTGTGGATAAAAAATCTAAAAAAAAGAACCTGTAAATTAGATTTATTTCCTGTACACCAATAAAATAAGAATACTTTTCCACAAATTATCAACAGGTGAATTGAGGCCATATTAGGTGATATTGATTTTAATGACAAGATATTATCTGTCTTTACTTTTTTATCTCACAAATATATACTGATTTATCTTATCAAATAACAATTTTTAGGTACCAAAAATGCAGGATAATTATGATGCGGGACAAATTCAGATATTAAAAGGTCTGGAGGCTGTTCGTAAAAGACCAGGTATGTATATAGGATCAACAGGTTCTGAAGGTTTACATCACCTGGTGTATGAAATTGTTGACAATAGTATAGATGAGGCTTTAGCAGGTTACTGTACAAATATAGCTGTATTTATTGAAGAGAATAATATAATCAGAGTTGTTGACAATGGTCGTGGAATTCCAGTTGATATTCACCCTATTGAGAACATAAGTGCTCTTGAAGTTGTTATGACCAAACTTCATGCTGGTGGAAAATTCGATAAAGATTCATATAAAGTATCTGGTGGACTTCATGGTGTAGGTGTTTCGGTTGTAAATGCACTCTCCAGCTGGTGTGAAGTATCAGTTTATCGGGAAAATAAAATATTTTTTCAAAAATATGAGATTGGGATTCCTCTAGAAGATGTAAAAACAATTGGTGAAAGTCAAAATAATGGAACAGTTGTAAGATTCAATCCTGATAGTAGCATCTTTGATGAAATTGATTTTAGTTTTGATATTCTTTCAAATCGTTTGAGAGAGCTTGCATTTCTTAATAAGGGAATTGAGATAAGTCTGACTGATGAAAGAATAGTACCGGTGAAAGAGAGATCTTTCATGTTTGAAGGTGGAGTAAAATCTTTTGTTCAATTTTTGAATAAAAGTAAAACTCCCATATTTGAAGAACCTGTCTATTTTGAATCAGAAAAAGACAATGTAATTGTAGAGTTATCCCTTCAATATAATGAGGGTTTTGCAGAAACTATTTTTACCTATGTTAATAACATCAATACGAGAGAGGGAGGAACTCACCTTTCCGGGTTGAAAACAGCTCTTACAAGAACTTTAAATGATTTTCTTAAAAAGTCAAAATTAGCAAAGAAAATGGATGAAAATCTTACTGGGGATGATGTTAGAGAAGGTTTAACCTGTGTTATATCCGTTAAAGTTCCCGAACCTCAGTTTGAAGGACAAACAAAAACAAAACTTGGTAACTCTGAAGTAAGAGGAATAGTTGATTCTCTTGTAAGTGAGAGACTAACTTCTTACCTTGAAGAGCATCCTAATGTAATAGATGTAATTCTGGATAAATCAATAACAGCATCTAAGGCTCGAGCTGCTGCAAAAAGAGCAAGAGACCTTACCAGACGTAAAGGGTTCTTGGAAACCTCAGGCTTACCTGGTAAACTGGCTGACTGTGCTGATAAAAATCCCGAAAACTGTGAAGTATATATAGTTGAGGGAGACTCTGCTGGTGGTAGTGCCAAAATGGGAAGAGATAGAAAATTCCAGGCAATACTCCCTCTATGGGGTAAAATGATAAATGTTGAGAAAACCAGAGTCGAAAAAGTTATTTCCAATGAGAAAATGCTTCCTATCATTACAGCATTGGGTGCAAATATAGCTGATGAGTTTAATCTTGAGAAATTGAGATATCATAAAGTTATAATAATGGCAGATGCTGATGTGGATGGATCTCATATACGTACTCTTTTATTAACATTCTTTTTCAGGTATATGAGACCTTTGATTGAAGAGGGTCATGTATATTTGGCTATGCCTCCTCTATATAAAATAACGGCTAATGGAAAATATCATTATGTTTATGATGATGAAGAAAAAGATACATACCTTGCTGGTTTAGATGTAGCGTCTGACAAAATAGGTATGCAGAGATATAAAGGGTTAGGTGAGATGAATCCGGATCAACTGTGGCATACAACTATGAATCCGGAGTCTAGAATGATGAAAAAGGTCAAACTAGAAGATTTTGTTGCCGCTGATGAGATGTTTACAACTCTTATGGGAGAAGATGTACCTCCCCGACGAAAATTTATTGAAGATAATGCTTTGTCTGTATCTAACCTTGATGTATAAGAGTTCTTAGGAGTTAATTGTGCAGGATCAATCTGAAAATATCATCCCAATTGCTATTGAAGATGAAATGAAAGAAGCATATTTAAACTATGCTATGTCTGTAATTGTAAGTCGGGCTTTACCGGATGTCAGAGATGGTTTAAAACCCGTACATAGGCGAATTCTTTATTCCATGAGTGAAATGGGACTCAGAAACGATAGGGCTTATAAAAAGTGTGGTCGTATTGTAGGTGATGTATTGGGAAAATTTCATCCTCATGGTGATCAGTCTATCTATGATGCACTTGTTCGTATGGCTCAGGATTTTTCATTAAGAATACCTGTTGTTCAGGGACAGGGTAACTTTGGTTCTGTTGATGGTGATCCTCCAGCTGCGATGCGTTATACCGAAGCCCGAATGGCCAAGGTCGCCGATGCTATACTGATGGATATAAAGAAGGATACCATTGATTTTGGTCCTAACTATGACGATTCCATGAAAGAACCTTTGATTCTCCCTACGGCATTACCTATGCTTCTGGTTAATGGTTCAAGCGGTATTGCTGTTGGTATGGCTACCAATATGGCTCCGCATAATCTGAAAGAAATATGCAATGCCATTGCCGCCGTTATTGATAACCGTGATATATCTACCGATGAACTGTTGGAAATTGTTAAAGGTCCGGATTTTCCTACAGCCGGTGTTATTTTTGGAAAAGCAGGGATTAGACAGGCGGCTCTAACAGGAAAAGGTAAAATTACTGTTAGATCTAAATATCATTTAGAAGAGGTTACGGCTGAAAAAGATGCCATAATTGTTACAGAACTTCCCTATATGGTGAATAAAGCTAATCTGATTATTAGAATAGCTGATCTTATTAGAGAAAAGAAAATTGAAGGTATCTCTGATCTGAGAGATGAATCAGATAGAACAGGGATGCGCATTTATATAGAGCTTAAGAGATCGGTATCTCCTAAAGTAGTACTGAATCTTCTTTTTTCTCATACAAATCTTCAGGTTAATTTTAATGTTAATAGCCTGGCACTTGTTAATGGTATGCCTAAAATTTGTACCCTTCGTGATATGCTTGATTACTTTATCAAACATAGACAGATAGTTGTTAGAAGAAGAACTGAGTATGAACTGAGAAAAGCGAAAGCAAGAGCTCATATTCTGGAAGGTCTTAAAGTAGCTCTGGATAATATTGATGAAGTTGTCGAAATCATCAAAAAATCCAGCAACGTGAATATGGCCAGGGCAAATTTGATACAGAGGTTTAATTTTTCTGAGATTCAGTCACAAGCCATTTTAGATATGAGACTCCAGAAACTGACAAGTCTGGAAACTCAGAAAATACTGGATGAATTAAAAGAAATCCAAGAATTTATCGCTTATCTGGAAGATCTACTGGCACACGAAGAAAAAATTCTTGGTGTTATTAAAGATGAAACTAAAGATATTTCTGATAAATATGGAGATGAAAGAAGAACTGAATTACGTCCTGAAGAGATAGGTTCAATGAATATTGAAGATCTTATTGAAAAGGAAGATATGGTCATTCTTATCTCAAACAGGGGATTTATTAAAAGACTTCCTGTTTCTGTCTATAAAGAGCAGGGTCGAGGTGGAAAAGGTTCCTCTTCTGTTACTCTGAAAGATGGAGATTTTATTGAGCATATTTTTATAGCCTCTACTCACAGTTATATTCTCTTTGTAACAAGTGAGGGAAAAGCCTACTGGCTTAAGGTTTATGAGATTCCGGAAGGATCAAGAGCCTCTAGGGGTAAACACCTTAAAACTATGTTTGAGTTTGCTCCCGAAGAAGAAATTACAACCATGGCTCCTCTGGAAGAATTCAATGAAGATACATTTCTTTTTATGTCTACAAGAAAGGGTGTTGTAAAAAGAGTTAGCACCCATGATTTTAGAAATGCAAAAACAAGAGGAATTATTGCTATAAACCTGGATGATGATGACCAGCTTATTTCTGCTAAATTAACAGATGGAAACAGTGATGTAATGCTTATAACCAAGAATGGTAAAGGGTTGAGAATCAGTGAAAAAAATGTCCGTTGTATGGGAAGAAACTCTCATGGTGTTAGAGGAATTCGTTTAAATGGTGATGATATTCTGATTGGTGTGACTTCTGTAACAGAAAATGAGCAGTTATTTCTCCTTTCAGAGAATGGATATGGTAAGAGAACAAAGTTTAATGATTTTCATTCTCACGGAAGAGGTACACAGGGTCAGAGAGCATATAATATTAATGATAAGTCAGGAAAACTTGTTTCAGCACTATCTGTTAACGATGAAAATTCTATAATCTGTATTTCATCCCTTGGAAAAGCCATTAAATTGAAGACTGAAAACATTTCAGTTATAGGTAGAAATGCTTTTGGTGTAAGGGTCGTTAATCTGAACAAAGGTGATTCCGTCATTGGGGTTGCTGTTGTACAGGATGAAGATGAGGAAGAAGAAGA
>NBMC01000007.1 GCA_002084805.1 Spirochaetaceae bacterium 4572_59
CTGGCCAATCAGGGCGAGACGCTTGCGGACTTTGTCCGCAAAGTGTGTAGTGAAGAGTGGGTAGTGGATAGTGAAGGAGGAAACAATGGCGACAGTTCGCAATTACAGAGAGTTAATAGTCTGGCAGAAGGCGATGGATTTGGTGGAGTTGGTGTATCAGGCAAGCAAGCAGTTTCCGAAAGAGGAGCTTTACGGGCTGACCAGTCAGGTCAGACGGTCGGCAGTCTCAATCCCTTCAAACATAGCGGAAGGTCAGGCAAGAAAATCGACGGCGGAGTTTCTGAATTTCTTGTCGATTGCGAACGGTTCAAGAGCCGAGATGGAGACTCAAATCCTGCTTGCCCAGCGCTTGAAGTATGTAACGAGCGATACCGCGCAACCAATTCTCAATCTGTCAGGAGAAGTGAACCGACTTCTGAACGGGCTGATGAACAGTCTCAAATAGCTACCCACTGCCCACTATCCACTATCCACTTTCTCCCAGATGACGACAACGTTATTCCCATGCTTGACGGCGACTGGTTCACTGACGACATCACCGAGCGCTTTCACAAGTTCCTGCGTGTGGCTTTTGGCGATGAGCACTACGAGGAAAACCTTTCTTTTGTCGAAGAGGGACTGGGTAAGGATATCCGGAAATACTTTCTCAAGGATTTCTACAGCGACCATGTGAAGCGCTACAAAAAGCGCCCCATCTACTGGCTGTTCTCCAGTCCCAAGGGCAGCTTCAACGCGTTGATCTATATGCACCGCTACCGCCCGGATACGGTCAGCGTGGTTCTCACTGATTATCTTAGAGATTTCATTGAGAAACTCTCTGCTCATAAAAAGCACCTTGAGGCTGTTAGCATCAATACCAGCGCTTCCCAGGGAGAAAAGTCAAAAGCACGGAACGAGATTGAGAAAATTAACAAGACGATCTCTGAACTTGAAGAGTACGAACGTGATGTTCTCTATCCTCTGGCAACAGCTCAAGTGGAGATCGACCTGGATGACGGTGTGAAGGTCAATTATCCGAAATTTGGGGCGGCATTGAAAAAAATAACTGGACTGAGTTAGAGAGGGAATTAGTGAACGAACGAATTACACTGGCCTTAAAAAAGCTTTTTGAAAAACACCGCATTGTTTTCTGGTACGACTCAAAGAAAGAGCTCTGCGATGATTTTGAATCCCTGACTCTGCCTGACGTAGATAAGATAGAGATTCAAAATAATGAATATGCCATAAAATACAGAATCCTCAGAGAAGAGCCCGATACCAAGTTCCTGCTCTATCACCAGGGGCCTCAACCCGAGGATATGGAGAACTGGCTTCTCGATGTTCAATTATCTCATGGTGAATTCCGAACTGACCAGACAGCTCTCTGGTTATCAGAATTAGAATTGGGACTTGAATTCATTGATGTGGTTCAGGATCATCAGGATTTTTTTGCTGTTGCTAGGTGTAAAGAAGCACTGAAAAAACTATTATCCTCTGATGATACATCCGGAATGATCCGTTTGAAAATGCTTGCTGTATGTGCAGGATCGGATCCCCGGCTTGATTCGGTCCTGGAATACCTGCTCCATGAGTATTCCGATGGCTCTGAGGAAAAGTACAAACTGATTGAAAGATGTAATTTGCACCACGTTTTCTGGAAACTTATAAAGAAGCAATATACCTATCAATCGGAATCCTGTGGAATTAAGGATTTTACTCTGACTCTGTTTAAATCATCCTATGCTATGGGTACAGATGGAGAAATCAGTCTAAATAGTGATGCTCTTGTTTTTCTCAAACGCTGGAAAGATAGCCGACAGTTTGAGACCAGCTTTGAAAAACTGTCTACAGAAAGCGCCGGAATTTTAGGAATAGAACAGGATCTTACTAAGCGGTCCATAAAAGAAGTCGTTGATCTGGACTACTTCCGCCTGATCGATCAAAAAATCATAAGCGATCTGGTCCATGCTGTAGTGAATAGAACAGATACGCCAGGAACCATCTCTCTCTGGATACGGCAGCGTAGACAGAGTCACTGGTATCATGAGTTTAAGCATCTTTATGAGGCCATCGATTTTGCAGCACAGTATATTACCCTTTGGGAACAAACAGAGTTGAATCTGACCAGTCTCTCAGATGGGATAAGGCGCTATACTCAATCTCTTTATAAGCTGGATCAGTACTACCGGAAATACACATATCATGTTCGCCTTTCTGGACGAAAGTATTTGTCCTTATCTCTGATGCTCTTCGCTATGAGGTTGGGGAAGAGCTTCTGGGTCTGATCAGAAGTGAAGACAGGTACAGCGCCGATCTGGATTCGGCGATTTCCACACTACCCAGTTATACCCAGTTGGGAATGGCGGCCCTGCTCCCGAATAAGAGCATTACTATCACTGATAATGATTCAGCTACTGTAATGGTTGATGACCAGAGTTCACAGGGATCTCCAAACAGACAGAAGATTCTAAAGAACGGGCTTGCCGGTAAAAACGGCTGTGTTGTCTCTGCAGAAGATTTTCTGAAAATGCCCCGGGAAGGAGAGGCTGGATACAGGAATCTATTCAGTTCAAACGATGTCGTTTATATATATCACAATAGAATTGACGCAGTCGGTGATAAAAGAGAAAGTGAAGATAAGGTATTTGAAGCCGTAGAGAAAACTCTGGAAGAGTTGGTCAACATAATAAAGAAGCTTTCAAATGCCAATGCTACGAATATGCTAATTACTTCGGATCATGGATTTATCTACCAGAACAGAGCATTGGATGAGAGTGATTTTGCAGCAGAAGAAGCCGAAGGTGATAAGATACTGCAGAAAAATCGACGTTTTGTTATAGGAAAAGGCTTGAAGGAAAAACCGGGATTACATAAATTCACATCTTCCTGGCTGGGACTCTCTGGAGATGTGGAAATTCAGCTTCCCCGTTCTATCAATCGTTTTCGAGTAAAAGGAGCCGGTAGCCGTTTCGTTCACGGTGGTGCAACACTACAGGAAATTATCATTCCTGTGCTGAAAATCAATAAAAAACGTCATAGTGACATCTCCTATGTAGATGTTGAGATAATTAGAGGTACGAGTTCGGTAATATCTTCAGGTCAGCAAGCAGTAAGATTCTACCAATCTCAACCAGTATCAGAAAAAATCCAACCAAGAGTTTTACGAGCAGGTATATTCACGGAAGAAGGTGAATTGATCTCCGACTCTCACGATCTGATATTTGATTTTACCTCTGAAAATACCCGTGAGCGGGAATTGCAAATACAGTTTATCTTGACTCGAGAGGCGGATAAAGCAAATAACAAAGAAGTTATCTTGAAGCTTGAGGAAAAGCATACCGGAACCAGTTATTACAGCGAGTACAAATCTCTGAGATATACGATTCGGCGCAGCTTTACCTCCGATTTTGACCTTTAAGTGAGGCAATTAAAATGACAGAACTAGATAAGAAGATAAATGATCATTTCCCCGGATTGGTAGTCCGTAAGGATCTGGTAAAGATAGTAAAGGGAAACGCCATTGTGCCGACCTACGTCCTGGAATATCTGCTTGGGCAATACTGTGCCACCAGCGACGAAGCCTCTATTCAAACCGGAATTGAAACGGTTAAAGAGATTTTGCGAAAACACTATGTTCATAGGAATGAAGCGAATCTGGTCCGGTCTACGATCAAAGAACGCGGACGGAATAAAGTAATTGATAAGGTCACCGTTGACCTAAATGAAAAGATTGATGCTTATGAGGCTACATTTGAAAACCTTGGGATTAAAAAGGTTCTGATCGACTCAGATACTGTAAAGAAAAACCCAAAACTACTGGTGGGAGGCGTCTGGAGTATCTGTGATATCGAGTATGAGTTCTACGACGATGCTCAGACTGTTCCCTGGAAACTGGCCTCTCTTAAACCGATACAGCTTTCTCATTTCGACTTTGAATCCTATATTGAGGCAAGGAAGAATTTTACAACCGAAGAATGGATAGACGTACTTATGCAAAGCATAGGCTTGAACCCTGAGTCCTTCGGTCACCGTAGTAAACTCATCCAGCTGGTCCGTCTTATCCCATTCTGTGAAAGAAACTACAACCTGATTGAATTGGGACCAAAAGGAACCGGGAAATCCCATATTTATTCCGAGTTTTCTCCCCATGCGACTCTGGTATCAGGAGGTGAAGCTACTCTGGCGAAACTCTTTATTAACAATACAACCAATAAAATCGGTCTGGTTGGATACTGGGATGTTGTAGCGATGGATGAGTTTGCCGGTAGCAGTAAAAAACCGGACGTTAAACTCATTGATACACTGAAAAACTACATGGCTAATAAATCGTTTAACAGAGGGACAGGACCTCAGGGTGCTGAGGCTTCAATGGTTTATATCGGCAATACTTCTCACAATGTTCCCTATATGCTGAAGCACGGAAATCTATTTATGGATCTACCGGAAGCTTACCGAAATAGTGATGGACAGGCGATACTTGACCGTATGCACTGGTTCCTTCCCGGTTGGGAAATGGAAAATCTTCGCAGTGAAATGTTCTCCGATGGATATGGTTTTGTAGTGGATTACCTGGCTGAAATACTTCGCTATCTCCGGACCCATGATTTCTCTGATCGCTACAATGGTTTTTTTGCTCTTTCTTCCGATATATCAACACGAGACAGGGATGGTATAAATAAAACCTTTTCCGGTCTAATGAAAATCCTTTATCCTCATGGTGAAGCTACAAGAGAAGAAACCGAAGAAATATTGAAATTCACTATAGAGGGAAGAAAACGTGTAAAAGATCAATTAATGCGAATAGATCCGACCTATTCGCAAGTAGCTTTCTCATATAATCATTCTGGAGGGAAACAATTAACCGTTTCTACCCTCGAAGAAAGACAATATCCCCAATATTATAAGACAACTATTAAAGACTCCGAAGAGACAAGTGAAGATATTGATAATACACTAATGGGGACAGGTACGGGATCTTCAATCGCTCCACCCCCACAACCAGAAATCGAACTGAAAGAACAGCACCTGATAATTCAGGAAAATCAAAAAGGGATTTCATACGATGAGCTTTTCGGCCCCTATTTGAAAAAAGCATCACAGATCACTGTTACAGATCCGTACATACGCCATTTCTATCAGGTCAGAAACTTTATGGAACTTATTGAATCCATTGTAAAAAACAAGGAAGAGGATGAGGAAGTCTCTGTTCATCTGAACACTGCGGCAGACGAATTCCGTATGGAACAGCAGATAGAACAGTTAGAACGGATCCATGATTCCTGTACAACTGTCGGAATTGAGTTTAAATGGTCTTTCGACGGAACTGGTACTATTCATGCGAGACATATTGTTACTGATCATGGCTGGAAAATCTCCCTGGATCGAGGCCTTGATATTTTCCAGCATTATGATCAGAAGGATGATCTGATTTTTGCTAACCGCTTACAGAAATATCGGTCATGCAAGGCATTTGAGGTAACGTACATCAAGGTTGATACAATCTAGTTTTCTCCTCTTAACGTACAACCATCAGATGTTTCTTCTGAATCCCAAAATCATTAATTATATCCATACTAGCCGGATAGCCCCCGTTCAGAATCCTTATACGGGCGGTATCCCCCTCAATCCGCAGAACCTTCGCCCCACCCACATACACATTGGAATACATGCTCCCCACAATGGCCGGAAACCTCCCCGTATTCATAAAATCGACCCCATCCTGATTCAACGGCTGTTGGTCTTATCCCACACCATACGGATATTCCCCATAATCATCTTCTTGATATCCATATCCATATCACTGGCCTCCACCTCACGCAGCTTCCCCGTCAGCATGGTACCCGACTTGATCAGAGTATTGGAAATCTCATCCGTATGAGAGAGCCCCAGATTCTTCATCACCTCTAACTGCTCCCGCTCCAGGGTCATAATAGCCTTTTGCGCCTCCACATCCTTCCGGGCCATCAGATAGTTCTCAAAAGAATCCAGATGATGGGAAACCTCCTCCTGCTTAGCCTGAAAAACAGCCCGCATCAGCTGCTTCTTATACTTGTACTTATCCACCATAGTAAGAGCCTGATTGTTCTCTATCTGCTGAATCTCACGGCTGAAGTCTTTGGCATTGGTAATATCCTTTGGTGTATAGCGCTCTAGAGCATCCGTCTCATAATCTGATTTTCCTGTCCATGTACCCATAATTTTTCTCCTTGAAATATTTAGTAAACGTCTAACGAGTTAGACGAAGTATCCTGTATAACCATCTGTAGCGCAGAGAAGACTGATTCTCTGATGAAAGAATCAAACCCTGCAGATGCAGGTATAAAATGAAACGGAGTTGAAGCCCCTTGACCCGGGGAAAGAGACGTGGTAAATCTATAGCAGCTCTCTCTGGTTCCCTGCAGAAACAGCCTGACAGGCACTGAGTGGAAGCTCTTCCGGCACTTTGCTGAATATAGCAGGACATCCCGCCACCCCGGACGCAACAGAATCAGGACTGAAGTGAGTTCAAACAGCAGTTCACAGTACAGCAGAGCCTTATATTTCAACCCATTCAACAACAACTTCATCCCCTACTCCTGTACAACCACAATACCCAGACCATTCAAGACCTCAGCAACTTCCTGATAGAGGGAGTAACGCTCTGTATGATTGATAATCTTCATCCGCAAATAACAGTTCCTCTGGGCGGCATACTCTCTCTCCCACTGAAACTGCTTAAGCAGAACAGCCCTGACCTTGATAGAGAGTCCAAAAGTGCTATCCTCCCGGCTGAGAGTCAGAACCGTTTCCTCCCTACTGTAATGGCTGAAACGGATCATCCGGCTGCCTTCGATAATGATGGTCCCCACAATTTCCGGAATTAGCGAATCAGGTCTTTTCCAGCAGGGCATCACGGCATTCTCTTTTTCTGCCAGACGAAAGCTTAAATCATCAACTTCCTCTATGAGCGACTCATTCTGAGACAAGAGCTCTCTGTTAAGATCCTGCAACCTCAACTCTTCCGCATACAGAATGATCGAAGCAGCACTTGCCAGAAAAAAAAGTATCCACGCAAACTCTGCCATACTGTAATGCAGCGCGGCGGAACTCTTATAAGTACTCATCTCAGAACCACTTCCAGTTTTCTGTCTATAATGGAAATCAGGGAATCCAGAACAGCATCCAGCTCCCCGGTGTCCCTTGTGAGAGTACATAAGCCATCGGACAGGGATTCTACAGGAACAGCATCGCAATCCCTGTGCAGTGTTCTCAGAGCCTCAGACAGTTCTTTTATAGCCTCGCAGTATGCAGAAACATCCTCTGTCTGACTCCTATAGGAATCCTTTAGGCTACCCGTTATCCCCTTAAGGGCTTCACCCTGCTCTTTCAGGTTCCCGCAGAAGGCCCTGGTAGTGACAGAAAAGTCATCTAAAGACTGCAGGTAGTTTCCTTCTATGGAGTTGAAGATCTTAAGATTCTCCTTCCGGTCCTCCAGATACTCGCTGATAGACTCAAGCATACTATCCTCAACAACAGCTTGAGAGCTCATAAAATAGATGGAATCACTGTAGTGATCACACTCGCTTTCACTGGCAGATCTCAGGGTCAGAGAAATAAGAAGGCTGTAGAAAGCCACTAAAAAAGTCGGATAGAGCAGCTGAAGTGTTGTCAGCTCAGCTGCCTGCTGATAAATCAGATAGCCTCCGGAGAGAACAAACAGGGGGAACAGGAAATTGTTAAATGATTTTATACCTTTTTTCATGAAAAACTCCTTAGTAAGATGATTGATAAAGTACTTCGGGATTATTTCCGCAGGAGAGTAATAGTCCTTTGATACAAATAGAGGGTCATTGATATACTTCCAGTTTCCCGACAGGTAACGGTGGATGGTAAAGATCTGGCCTATCCCTTCCTTCCCGGGAGAAGAACGGCTGCCGGCTCTGTAGTAGCTGCCGGGAGATTCCTTTGCCAGAGTCACCGCAAAATCTCTGACACAGGGGACTTCCGGTCTTATGGCAATAGAGTAGGATGTGACCATAGAGGCATCTTCTGTAAGACCGGGACAGAGGCTGACAGAGCCTATTCTTTCTTTTAATGCGGCAATCTGCTTTTCATACCGGCTGTTCTCCTCTTTCATCTGTTCAAAGGACGCCATATCCTTTTCCAGCCGGGCTATCTGATCCTGCAGCTCTTTAATACGGAACTCTTTTTCTTCCGGATCCAGGGAATCGTCCTGCAGCAGCTTATTCAGATACAGTTTTAATTCTTCGTTCTCCCTATACAGTGGAGAGAAAGCAGAAGTGATTCTCTCCACTCCCTCCTGATAGCTGATTTCAAGTTCCTGATCGAAGGGAGTGGAATCCAGAAAAGCCGCCAGGCCTGCAAGGGGGAAAATCAGTGAGATGAACAAAATATCGGTCCTTCCGGGATTCAGAAAGAACATCCTGCTGATGATTTTACTGCCAAAAAGGAGGAGGATCCCGGCAAAGTATAGACGTCCTTTTCTGACTGACCAGAAATCAGACAGAGGGATTTTATATTCCAGTGAAATCAGGATCAGTGCTATCCCGGAGAGATAGAAAAGAAAGAAGGGCCGCCGCCGGTACCCTCTGCCAGTCATAATCCAGAAAGAGGTCAGGACTAGTCCAATCAATACAAGAGAGGAAGGATTCAGGGATTGTACCATTCCCGGCATTTTGATTCCGGTAAAATCCAATAAAACCAGAAGCAATAACAGAATTCCGTTCAGCGCAACTACTATCAAGACCGACTCCCCTGCATCCTTATTTGTTTAGTCACATTCCTTAATGCAAGAGCTGTGCCAAGTACTAGATGCTGCTTATCGGGGCCTTTAGCGGAGGTTTTTCAATTTTATGATAAGTTTATTTATGATTGTATAAGATTATTTATACAGATATCAGAATTTGAGATGCGGCAAAGATCACTATTCAATTTTATAAAGAAAAAAACCGGCTATTGCACATATTTCCACAGTCAAATAATCTGCACCTGGCAGATGGTTTGACAAAGAAAATGACAATGCCGGTTTCAAGTCAGCATTTACATCTGTAAACACATACTATATATGAAGTTAAATTAAGCCAAAAGTGGGAATTGAACCCACGACCTACGCTTTACGAGAGCGTTGCTCTACCCCTGAGCTATTTTGGCATTAAATAACGAGACAATTATACAATGTTCATCATGAAATGCAATAGGATTTTGAAAAAAAGCTGTTATGAATAAAAAGATATGATAAATTGACAGAATCACTAAATAAAATAATACTTAAGAATGAAGGGGAAAGCCGGTATGGATGCAAAAGAGAATAGAAGATTCTACAGAACTGATTTTAAAACACATGGTTATATTAAGCAGGAAGACAATACCAAGCTGACTTTTGATTTAATCAATATTTCATTAAAAGGAATTCTGGTTGATCTACCTGATAGTAAACTGCTAATGGAAGAATCTTATGATCTTCGTATAAAGTTGGTTTCAACAGAAATCGAAATTAAAACTCTGGCAGTTCTAGTCCATCATGAAGGAAGCAAATTAGGTTTTTATTTTAAGGAAATTGATCTTGACAGCATGATTCATCTCAGAAGGCTCCTTGAACTGAATGGGCCTAATGAGGGTGAAATAGAAAAGGAACTCTCTTTTTTGAAGGAATTCAATTAAAATATTGAATTCCTTTAGTTTTCGTTCTTTTCCTGATTTTTTCGGCGGGAAGAAACCATTCTTTTAAAATCATTGATATTTTTTACAATGATTTTGTCATCAAATATTTCTACACGTCTCTGAGAGGCAAAGTGTTCGAGAACAGCGCGGCACTTTGCCGGAGACATACCCGCCCAATGAGTAATATCCTCGATAGTATTGAAAAATGTTCTGTTTCCGGATTCTTCTTCCTCTTCGCTAGCCGTCTGACCTTCTGAAAGCATGAGAAAAACATCTGCAACCTTTGCATGCTGATCTTCCAGAGTCAGAATCTGAAATCTTCTCTTCTGATCGTAAATTCTTTTTGAAAAAAGTTTCAGCAGTTTTAAAGCAATCTGAGGATTCCCTTTCATAAGAATTTCAAAATTCTCACGGTTGAATTCCAAAAGCTTTGTTTCTTCTACTGCAATGATCGTCGCACTGCGGGGAGCCTCCTCCAGTAAAGCCATCTCTCCAAAAAACTCTCCCGGATGCATAATATCGATAGTTTTTTCAATATCTCCGAAAATTTTAACTATCTTTACCTTGCCGGACTGTATGAGGTAAAAAGAGTCTCCCGGCTCAAATTCACAGAAAATAATATCACCGGCTTTGAAAGTTACGGCAAAACGATTAAATACAGATAAATCCAGAGCCATAGATTATTCTCCAATTTGACTGACTAGCATTTGAGCATCTCTCTGCTCAGGTGTCCCTTCTGACAGAAGGGATATGGCTTTCATCAGAAAGCCTTTGGATTTTTCCATGTCCTGAATAGATAAATATGACTTACCGATATAATAAAGACACTCGCCCATCTTTGAATGAGCAGGATTTCTTTTCAGTATACCCGTAAAATGACGGATAACATCATTGGGTTTCTCAAGTTTAAACAAACATATACCAGCCTCGAACTCAGCTTCCAGTCTGATATTGGGATTATATTGGATAGATTTAATATAGGCATTATATGCATCTGTATAATTACCACTGTTACAGAGTTTCTGAGCATCTTCCAGTGTATATTTTTGAACAGTCTTATTTTCAACTGTCTTTGGGGCCATAGCCGGTTCTGATTTTATATTTTTCTGCATATCCGCATACTCAATTTTTTTTCGTACTTCCGCTTCATACTGGCCGTTGGGATAATATGTCAGATAGCGGTTAAAAGCATCGGCTGCCTGTTTATATTTTTTATTATTGAAATAGTATTCTCCCACAGAGAATAAACCTTTTTCTGCATTTGTCTGTTCTTCTGAGGATAACAAACTTTGAACCTGTTTATGAATCCTTCTTAACTGGTTGGAAAATACCTTCAGCATTTTCATGATCACCCGGTTATTCGTTGATAAAAGCTGTTCAAAATCCTCAACTGAAAACTGAATAACCGTTGAATTAACAAGAACCACTGCCGTTTCGTCATGGGGGTACTTGCCGAAGGCAGCTTTGACGCCGAAGAATTCTCCCGTCTGAACAAAATCATGCATATCCTGATTGGTCTGAATATCCTGATAGTTTAAAGAAACCTGACCCTTTTGAAGGATAAAAACATTTTCTCCACTATCCCCTTTGAAATAAACTATGGAGTTTGCTTTGTAATTTATTGCTTTGGGGGGCATTGTGTCTCCTGCTTCGTATACTTACTTGAATATTAATTCCTTGGGCTCTTTCGTGTCAATCACATTATACAGCTTTAATTGGATGAGGTCGTATATAAATATAAAAAAATCTCCACTTGACCATTCTTGCAATTCCAAACCAATCTGTCTATGCTTCCGATATGATAGATCTTCATACACATTCAAGTAAGTCCGATGGGACTTTTACTCCGGAAGAGCTTGTAAAAAAAGCCGCCGATATTTCTTTAAACGCCATTGCTCTCACAGATCATGATACATTGGATGGTCTTGATGAGGCTAAGAAATGTGCTGATAAAAACAATATTCAGTTTATTCCCGGAATAGAGCTGGAGATTGAATATCACCCGGGAGAATTTCATCTTTTGGGATTGGGAATATTCGATTGGAAAGACTCCTCCCTTGAAAGGACCCTGGCAACATTACGAGCCTATAGAAACAAGCGGAATACAGAAATGGTGCAGCTCATACAGAATGATGGCATTGATTTCACTGAAGAAGAGTTGAAGAATACAGCAGGGGGAAGAATCATAGCCAGACCTCATTTTGCAAAGCTTCTGGTAGAAAAAAAAGTTGCCAAAAATATGCGCCACGCCTTTGATAAATTTTTGGGGGTAGATCAGAAATATTATGTCCCCAAAAAAGTTATGCAGCTAGAAGACGGCATCAGACTGATAAGGGAAGCCGGAGGAAAACCGGTAATTGCCCATCCCCTCTCACTCTATCTCTCATGGGGCAAAATGCCTGAAAGGATAGCCGCCTGGAAAGAAATGGGAGTTGTTGGTATTGAAGCCTGGCATTCGGGAGCCACTGCCAACCAGGGAAAGCGCTTTGAAAGACTGGCCGATGATCTGGGGATGTATGCGACAGGCGGTTCAGATTTTCATGGTGAAAACAGAAAAGACCGAAAGCTTGGTCAGGGGGGAGGAAAAAAACCGATTCCTGATCATTTTATGGATTTTCTTTTATGAGTGTAAAAGCAGTATGCTTTTTACTCATTTTTTCATTTTTTCCATTCCTTCTTGTGGCTGAATACCCGGAAATCCAAAGTACAAGTGCCTATAAGGACCCGATTTTTAAACAGCAGCAGAAGGAAACAGAAACATGGTATCTTCATAATGTACGGGGTCTGCCACCGCCTCCTCTTACAATCTATTGCTATAAACCCTCTCCAGAGGATTCTCTTATACAGTTGGCGGCTACTTTCAATTTAACGATCGATACCATTGCCACACTGAATATGCTGCAAAATATAAATGATTTTGATCCAGACAGAACGCTTCTGATCCCATCCAGTCCGGGATTGTTTATTCCTCAGGATCATTCAAGTTCCTGGTTTGATAATCTGGAAAAATCCCTGCATAATCAGGACTTTCAATCCATCGCACTGCCCCTGGAAAAACAGCTTCAGAATATACATTACTATCCGGGGGAGTATCTACCAGCTGATATTCGGAGCAGATTTGTGAGGCATATTTTCCTTCCTCCTCTAGATAAGTTGTATATAACATCACCCTATGGATATAGAGACCACCCGTTTACGGGGAAATGGGAACTGCATATCGGCACCGATTACAGAGCTGCCATCGGAACAAACGTAAAAAGCTGTGGAGATGGTGAAATTTTATTCACAGGAGAATTGGATGATTATGGAAAATCCATTATAATACAACATAGAAATGGCTATACCAGTACCTACGGACATCTCAGTTCGATTCTGGTTCGTCGGGGGGGGGATGTCTTGGAAGGTGATATTATCGGCAAATCTGGAAACACAGGATATTCAACGGGACCTCATCTTCATTTTGAAATCAGAAAAAACGGATTACCTCAAAATCCTGAGAATCTACTTAGCAAGAGCGGAAAATGACATATAAAAACAACCTGACACTATCCTTTTTGATGCTTCTCATTATATCTACCGTTCATAGTGAAAATGTCCGCGGCCCCATGGCGGGAGTCATTCAATTTGACGGAAGCTCTGAAGAAACAGTCCTGGCAAATATTGAATCTCTGCTAGCTGTTACTCTATCCGAATCTATATCTCCCCTGATACAGGGAATTAAGTTAACCATTAGCGGCCCTGAAGGAATGTCTCTCTACAGAAACAGTTTTGCCCTCTATATCTATGAAAATCTGAACAAAAATCCTGTTATGAATCAAATGTCCTACCGGGGAACCCAGAGCTATATGCGTTTTATGGATTTTGAGAAAAATGTCAGTTTTCTCATTCCCCTCTCTGATAATCACACCATGTCTCCGGACAGATCGTCCTATATGGTTTCAGAAGATAATAAAGGAGATGATTTTCCTCTACTTTTTACAATTCTTCCTATTACTAAGGGAATACCGAATTCCATTTATCAGGAAAAGATAAACTATCACTTTTCTCCAGTCTATTTTGAAAAAGGCTCTCTGCAGCTGAATGTTTTTGATAAGATGGGAAATCCAGTGAAAAAGAATCTTTATTTTCAGATTGACGGCAATCGTGTTCTGAATTTATCAGAGCCTGTTATTTTTGAAACAGGTTTACATACACTGACCATACGTTCTGATTCAGGGAATGAGGAAACCCTTCAGTTTTCCCTTTCTCCGGGAGAATCTCTGGTTCTGGATCACATTCTTCAGCTGCAGTATCCAACTCTACGAATAGATACGATTGATGGAATGAAGGTTTTTCTCAATGGAAAACTTATTGAAGAGTCTGTTTTAGCTCAATCTTTCGAAATTGAACCCGGGAATCATGTTATTCGTTTTGAAATTGGAGACTATCAGCTCAGCCGGGAATTTAATGCAGAAATGCAGGATTCCTATAGAATTACAATGATCCCTGAGATCCTGCTGGAGAAGCAGCGATAAGTCCTGCTGTCTTGACAAATTCTTATGGGACATTTACTTTAAGACTATGAATTTTTCTGGAAACCGCAAACTGATTCTCATTATTTTTATTTCCTTTTTAGCTCTTATTACTGTGGGTGTCGGTGTCAGTACCGGCCTGATGGTGGCTACCAATCATAATATTAAAAATATGGAAAATTTCGGAGAGGACAACCCGTTCCTTCCCTCCCAGATTTTAGACATAAATGGAAATCTTATTACCGAGTTCTTCTCCGATGAAAAAAGGGAGATCGTATCTATTAACGATCTACCCGAGAGTTTGATCTATGCTCTGATAACCCGTGAGGATGGAACATTCTTTAAACACAACGGTTTTTCACTATATGGAACATTGCGTGCTGTCGTAAAAATAATTACAGGACAGTATTTTTCGGGAGGAAGCACCCTTACACAGCAGCTGGCCGGCCATCTCTACGCTGACAGAAGTGATATCTCGGTTACACGAAAACTAAAAGAGCTCTGGTGGTCTTTTCAGCTTGAAAGACAGCTGACAAAATATGAAATTCTTGAAATGTATATCAACAAGATGCCCTTCGGTCACAATACCTACGGTGTCGAAACGGCTTCTAAATTCTTTTTCAGACATTCAGCCGTTGATAATACTGTTGCCGAATCGGTAATGCTTGTAATACAGCTTGTTCGTCCGGGACTCTACTCTCCAATCCGTTACCCTGAACGAGCGCGAAAGGTTCAGAGTTCAATTGTTAATCAGATGGTGAAAAATGGATTTATCACTCAGAATGAAGCCGATCTGACCATGGCCGACTATTGGAATAACCGCTATGACTGGTCCAGGGATAACCTGACGACAGCATTCTTTGACAGAGAGGATCTTGCTCCCTGGTTCAGTGAATACATCCGTGGAGAGCTGGATGAGATGCTCTATGGAAAGCAGGACATTTACCGGGATGGATACAGTGTTTATACGACTCTGAACCTTGACTACCAGCAGAAGGCAGATGAACTTATAAACGAGGGTCTTGTTAAATGGAACAAAACCTATCAGGCCAATATCGGGAATAGAATGGATGTTGTGGATGATCAGTATGTTCCTGTTATTGACCTTTTGTCACTTGTTTTTAATATAGATGATATCCGGATTGCCGGATCACAGGAAAAAATTCGTGCAAAGGATGAGTTCTATGAACAGATCAATCCTACCATGGATATTATGTCCCTGATGTTCGGTCTGGATGAGCTGAATACCATCGCTCAGTTTTCCTACAATAATTCTTTAAAAAAGACTCAGCAGTCGACTGTTGAATCGGCATTGATAACACTGGAAAATGAAACAGGTTACATATTGGCTATGATAGGTGGAAGTGAGTTCAGCAGAACCAATCAGTTTAACCGTGCAGTTAATGGTGAATTGATGCCGGGATCTGTTTTTAAACCCCTATACTACTCTGCTGCCATCTCTTCCCGGAAATTTACACCCGCAACAAGAATATATGACGGCCCCAAGGTTTTTAGAAATCCTGACGGTTCATCCTACGCCCCCATGAACTACAAGGGAGAATGGGAGGGCAGCGTCCTTTTAAGACAAGCCCTTGCAAAATCCATGAATGTTCCCTCCATTACAGTACTGGAGGGAATAGGATTTGAAGCGGCCATCAGCAGGGCTTCCAGACTACTGGGATTCTCTGATCCTGTTGAAATAGGAAGACGCTTTCCAAGAGTATTCCCACTTGGACTGGGAGTGATTACGGTTCCACCCATCAGAGTTGCCAGAGCATTTGCTACGTTCCCCAATCTGGGTAAAGCCGTTGAGCCGATCGCTATCCGCTATGTTGAAGACCGTAACGGAGATATTATCCTGAACCCGGAAAGAGATTTAAGAGACAAGCAGGAAAATGAGGATCTTCAGATAATGGATCCTGCAGAAGCCTATATTATGGTTGACCTGCTTCACTCCACAACTCAAATTGGAACCCTGCGACATCTGCCCCGTTATGTAGACGGATTTGACAGGTTACCCATGGGGGGGAAAACAGGTACTACCCAGAACTGGGCTGATGCCTGGACCGCAGGATTCTCCCCTTATTACACAACCGTTATGTGGGTTGGCTTTGATCAGAGAGGAAGTTCTCTTGGTGTTAATCAGACAGGAGCAACAGCTGCCTCCTGGGTGTGGGGTAATTATATGTCCTACATCAACAGCGAAATGCCCTACAAGGAATTCAACCGCCCCTCTTCCGGCCTGGTAGAAAGAGAAGTGTGTGATGTTTCCGGAGAGATCCCCACAGACAGTTGTTCTGATGGAACACACATAGAGCTTTTCCTTGCAGGAACGGAACCGAAAAAATACTGTTCCATACACAAATTTGAAGAATCCCGTACAGAGACTATGAATCAGAAATTTATGAATGATTTTTCCACTCAGATGATCAATGTTCCCTCTGTTGAACTACTGGAAGATCCCTTCAGTACAGCCTCCTCCTCCTCCTCCTTATCTTTAAACAGATATATAAAAAGCCCCGGCATAGAAACTATACCGGGGCTTCATAAATTCTTATATCTGCAGATTAACTTATCAGAGATCCCATATTTCGTTGAAAGAATAACTTTTTTCACAGTATTTACAAACAAATCTTGACTCGGTAGACCGTTTGAAGTATGTCATTACATGTTGATATTTGTCAGGGTGGGAAATACAGTTTTCGTTCTTACAGGAGATTTCTTCAAAATTATAGATTTTTGGAGGCATATGCAGGCGAAATTTTTCTTTCACTGACTGATTTTTTATTATATTAAGGGTACAACCCGGAGCAACAGCCGCCAGTTTCTTTATTTCAGTTTCATTCAATTCCAGAATATCCGGCAGTGAGATGATTCCTTTAAAGGTATTTCCCCGGTTTGTGTGATAAACACCGTGGGAGCTGCGGCAATTCAGTTTCAGGATTCTGCGGATTTTATCGATCATATTCCAGATAACTTCCTGATCCTCTCCTCTGCCTATGTGGTCAATTACAATACCATGATCAACAGGTTTGATTCCAACCTTATACTTATCCTGAACATGACTTTCATGTTTCACTTCCACACTTTCGATAAAGTTCTGATATATAATTTCTTCTTTCTTGTTTTCACCTGTGAAATCCAGCCCCAGTTTTCCACCGACCATGGCAATTTCAATTGTTCTGGTAAAAAAACCATTGATACTCTGCTCATCCCAGCCGTTAAAACTTGTATGATCCAGAAAATCGGGAATCACCGGATAGACCTTATGCCGTGGCAGGGGATGAAAGAATTTAGAATCTGCTGGAATTTTCTCCAGGAACTCCTTACGGAAGGTTACAGAGCGGCGGAGCTGCTGTTCCTTCTCTTTTACCTTATCGCCCATTCGTTCAATCTGAAGCCTGGTAAAGTACCAGATATCCGCAATATCGTCCTGTTCCAGGTAATCCTCAATGGATAAAAACTTTCTAACAGAATAGCCCTTACTGATCATCTGCCTCTCGTAATAGTCGGGCATAGCCAGTTCTGATGGGGCAATCAGGTCTACTTTCACCTTATCAAAAATATTCAGTCCGGCTACCTTGGAATGCACCGTTCGCCCATGATAGAGGTCTCCTGTCAAAACTATATGGATTTCACTGCTGTCCCAGTTCTTTTTTTCCAGGAAGGTAAACTCATCAAGAAACTCCTGTGTTGGGTGTTCATGTTTTCCATCCCCGCCATTCAGAAAGGCGGCCTTATCATATCCGAGTTTTTCGGCATAAGCCGCCAGTTCCTCATCAAGAACTCTACAAACACCCTCTTCTCCTGTTCTCATAATAAACAGGGATCTCTTACTATAACCGAAAAGCATCTTGATCGTATCCAGAAAGCTCTCTTGCTTACTGAAGGATGATCCCGATGCGTCAAATACATTCAGTTTGATATCGTGAAACTGACCAGCATTACGAAAGGATTCCTTTGTTCTGGTGCTATTTTCCATAAAGATAAGATAGACAGACATATCCGGATCCACTATCCGGAATTCTGAAACATCTTCGTTGGCCAGATATTTCTTTTTCAACTCTGCGGTCTTTCTATAGAGATACAACTGTTCATCCCGAGACAGATCATCAACGACAGCTATCGTTCTTCCGGCAAATGGTCCTTTCACTTGAGCTCCTTGTAATAAATATGCAATTATCTCTGTATTTCTGACAGATCTTCTGTAGACAGCACAGAAATCGTTCCTTTGGAATTCTGAATCAGGAGTTTATCCTTTTCGAACTGTATTGCCGAATCAGGATGTACGCAGACATCACTCTGACTCAATAAGTCAAGATCGTATGAATATTTACCTAAAACCCAATCAGAATTATTGCGGGTAATAATATACAGATTATTCTTTTCTGTCCAGATAGTGTTACCCGCATAGACATTTGTCTTCGACTGTTTTAACAGTTCGAGACTTTTCTGATCAATCAGAATAACATTGACCGTGCTATTAGAGGCATCCCTGCCGGCTATCAGTGCAATTCCCGTTCCAGTATCGATGGCGCTATTGCCCCTGATACTGTTTATCCCGGATTTTTCCAGGATATCACCGTTCTCTGTAATTTTGCAGAGAGTCCCGAAGGATGCAGGATCGCCCTGTTTTTCAATCAGAACAAACCAGAAAGCTTTCCCATCAGTAGAAGCGATAATGGATTCAACAACAGGGTCTTCCTCTTTTTTAAGAATATTCTCATCTTCAGCAATATCCTTTCTCATCTCATGGACTTCATCCTGTTCTTTCTCAATCTTTTCCTGCTCTTCTGTTATTGCTTCCTGTTTTTCCTCAAGAACTTTTTCTTTCTCTTCCAGTACTTGAATTTCCTCTTTAATAAGCTCTTCTTCAGGGCTACCCTCTTCGGTTTTTTCAAGTTCCTTCTCTTTTTCCCTGACGACTTCTTTCAATTCTTCTTTTTCTTCGCTCAGGACTTCCTGCTCTTCGTCCAGCACCAGCTGTTTCTCATCCAGTTCTTCTTCGCGGATTTCAACCATATCCTTACGGGTTTCCAGAGCCTTGTCCTCTTCCTTGCGCATCTCATCCACTACCTCTGGCTGAGAAATAATAGATGTATCCAGGCTCATCTTGCTATCAGAGGAGAGAGGAATCACAATACGTGATTTTCCGGCCCATTCACTGTAATGGGTTGATAAACCGGCATTTTCCGCAGTGATATACTGCATGACATCTTCTTTATACCGGGAAGCGAAATGTTTAATATTCTTATAGTAGATAGCATTGTAGTAAGTAATAAATTTGGAAAGAACAGCCCCCTCGTCTCCACTATAATCATAAACGGACTGAAGATATCCAGAAATGATTCTTCTCAGGTTTGTAATATGGTCGACTCCGGCATTTTCAAGGATTGCCAGTATATCGGCATCCAGCCCTTCGGGGATTTCCGGATGAAAAGAGTGATATAAGCGGTATTTATCTCCCCAGGAGGGAGAAGACAGACTATTTTCCCCTAAATACTGTCCTATTCCGGAAATTTCCTCCCTGCTGCTGATCTCTGTATGAGGCCCGACATAATTTTTAAATATTATGTTCGAGATCTGATCCTTTATGGATAGAATCTCTTCTTCCGATACCGTCTGGGCATAGCTTAAAAAAGCACTGAAACAAATGACGAATAGAAAAAAATATTTTTTCAAAACTTGACTCCCCGAGAAAAAAAGCATCTCATTAACCATTATAAATATGTATATAAGAAAAATCAGCTTCTTTTTTAAATTCTATCAGCTTCTTTACTCTTTCAGTTCCTTAATAATCGTATCAATCAGTTTTAAGCTTCGCTTTGATTGTGCCCGGCTACTTACAAATTGAAGTATCTCAAAAAAATCATGCATACTTTGCCCACCATTATAACGAGCCATATGCAGGGCGGAGAGCAGTGCCGCCTGCATGAGAATTTCACTATGCCTGCTTTTTTTCAAGGATGCGAAAAGAGCCGTCAGACTCCTTCCGTCGGGATCGTATCCAATATTACCGAGCCCCCTGTAAATAAGGGCCAGATTGCCTGAATCCTCTTCAACAGAGCACAGCCAGATCAGAGCATCACGGGATTGAATACTCCCCCATTTAGACAAAAGCATATACAAACGGAACAAGCTGTAAGAATCGATTTTAGAGGGTGATTCACTGCCCGGAGAAGTCCGTACTTCAGAGCTGCTGATAAGATCCATAATCTGTAAATCATAATCGGGATGCTCCACTAGAAGTTTCTGAATATTATCTATCTTTTCAAATTCCCCTATGACCGAACTGAAATACTGATGATTCAATAGAAGATAGCGGAGAGACTTGAGCACTATTCCTGCCATCCTTTCGGAATAGAGGGGAATTTTACGTACCCCATTTGTACGGGAAGGATTACATCCCATCTGATACAGGGGGTTGTAAGCCTCAGCTCCCAGATTATAGGCTTCCATAAACCAATCATTCCTCCCGGAAACAATACGGAGATTATCCGTTATTAGGACTTCTTTTTTTGGATAGATCGCAGGGGTCTCCAGAGGGGAATCGCTCAGAACGGCCCGATTATGTTTCGGATCAACACGAAACCACAGCCCTTTATCACTTTCACACCATAATCCCTTATCAGACAGAACAATTCTGATGCTTTGCAAATCAATGGATCCGGAGTCTTCACCGCTGATCGTGCGAAAGTCCAGTTCTTCAGGGCTCTGCAAAAGGATGAAATTGTTGTACACATAGATCCCCGTATAGGATTTTTCCATTTTCCCCAGTGAAACAGCATGACCTAAGCGGTCTATACTGAAGAGTTCTTTATCTTCTGTCAGAACATAAAGAATGCCATGGGAATCTATAGCCGGCGGGAATTCTGGAGGAGAATCCATTTTAAAACGCCACAACTCCCAGCCTCCCGGACTGATAGCTAAGATATGATTCTGATTTGTCAGAGTAAAGATTGTTCCGTCTGGAGATACTGTTGTAAAACCCTTGAGTTTGCGGCCGGGTCTGTAACTCCAGTACTCCTTACCGCTCACAGAATCCAGTGAGTGAACGGCCCTGTCTTCGGATGTACAGTAAATTCTCCCATCCAGTCCCTGAGCGGGAGGACTTGTTAAAATACCTGCCAGTGCAGTTTCCCAGGATTCAGCTGAGCAGAGAATGCCAGTCAGAATCAGGCAGAAAGACAGGACTGCTCTTTTCATTTCTACCTGATAAACCGGACAAGCGATTCCATATGATTGGTTTGAGGATAGAAATCAAATCCTCGGACAGTCTCAATTTTATAACCACTCTGCAACAGAGATTTTGTATCACGTGCTTGTGTTGCAGGATCACAGGATACATAGATCAGATTATCCACGGGGTGATCTGATAGAAACGTCCTGACAGAATCGGACAGGCCGGTTCTGGGAGGATCAAGAACAATCGCATCCACAGGAGCTGTCCGTTTATAGAACCCTTTCTTCAGCCATTCTTCCAGGGACATTGCAAAATAATCATAGTCATAGCCCTCCATATTCTTCCGATAGAAGGATTCTGCTTCAGGATTGATCTCTATGGCGGTAATTTTGCTGAAATTATCACGCAGAAACACAGAAAAAAGACCGACACCGCAGTAAAGATCCAATACGTTATCACCCTGGAGATTCTGCAAGGCAGAATCGAGAAGATCCTTTAAGATCAGGGCATTACTCTGAAAGAATAAATCCGCTCTGAAAAAAAGCTGTCTTCCTTCAATTTCAATTGCAATTTCTCTCTTATCACTATCCTCAAAAACAGTATTATCCGTAGCAAATAGTGTTTTCCTTCCTATAAAGGCCGAGGGATCAGAGGATTTCAAGTATTGGTTAAGGGACGGCAGCAGAATGGGGCAATTTTTTACAGAAATAATACTGTCCTTTCTTCTTGCTTTAAAACCGACATGCTGGCCGTCACTATGGATCTGAATCCTTTGACGATAAGCAAAGGGTTTAGATGGTGTAAACTCTAAGTTTTCTGCTAATTCAATCCCAGCCATCTTCTTAAACATATCTCTTAAGAACATGGTTTTTGCCTCTAACTGTTTCTCATATTTCAGATGCTGAAAGTTACAACCGCCGCAGCTGCCATATAATGGACATTCGGCAGCTATACGATCTGCCGAGCTTTTATGAATATGTGTACAGATACCACGACTGAATTTTTTCTTTTCTTCCAGGATCTTAAAATCAATTTCTTCCCCTGGCAGAACTCCCGGTACAAAGATAACTTTGCCCTCATCCCTGATGAGCCCATCAGCTCCGGGAACAATTTTTTCAACCAGTTTATTTTTTCGTAGCTTATTAGTTCTTGGGTCATTTATTCTCTGTCTTTTCATTTCTTCTATAATATAATAAGATCAGGTTTTAAGCGTTAACAATCGGAAAAATAATGAGCAAAATAAGCGAAAAATTTAAGCAATCTATAGCTAGTATACCTACAATAAAAAGACTTCCATCCTATTTGAATCTTGTAAAGCGAGTTGATGAAGATGGAAAGACAATCATTTCTGCAACAACCATTGCAAAAGAGCTGGATCTTGAACCTATTCAGGTTAGAAAGGATCTTGCTGTAACCGGTATCACAGGGAAACCTAGAATCGGTTATCAGGTTACAGAGCTGATAAAATCAATTGAATCTTTTTTGAACTGGGATACGGCTCACAAAACAGTTATTGTCGGAGCGGGAAACCTCGGATCTGCCTTGATGAACTACAGGGAGTTAAGAAATCACGGTCTGTGCATTGCCGCGATAGTCGATGCAAACCCGTCTAAAATTGGTACTGAGAAAAAAGGCCACATTATTCAGGATGTACAGAATATCCCTCAGATTGTAAAGGATACGGGAGCAAGCATGGCTATTGTAACGGTCCCTCCCGAACAGGCACAGGTTGTTACGGATCTTTTAAATCAAACAGATATCCGCTCAATCTGGAACTTTACCAATGTTAAACTGAAAGTCATGGATCATATTCTAGTATTGGACGAAGATTTATCCTCAGGATTTGCCGTTTTATCCATGCACATGCCCTTTTATAGAGAAAGCATTAAGTAGAATCATTCTACGGTGAAATTAAGGAGGACATAGTGAATATGATCCTCCCATTTTCTCTTTCTGTTTTTTCCAGTTCAGACCCAAAAAAACCGTCTGCATTCAGACGGTAAATGTATTACAGCATCATTCTGTCATGCCTTCCACCATACATTTTATCACGAATAGCATTCACATCTGCCGACTCCAGATACTCGTCAAAGGGAACACGCCTATCGATGACTCCTCCGGGAGTAAACTCAATAATCCGGTTTGCAATAGTGTTAATGAACTGATGGTCGTGACTTGAAAAAATAGCCACCCCTTTAAAGTTGATCAGCCCATCATTCAAAGATGTAATAGACTCCAGATCCAGGTGAGCTGTGGGATCATCCAGAACAACCACATTTGGTTCACTCAGCATCATTCTTGATAGCATACAGCGGACCTTCTCTCCTCCGGAAAGGATATTTACTTTTTTCAGAGACTCATCTCCTGAAAAAAGCATCCGTCCCAGAAAACCTCTGACATAGGAATCATCCTGTTCTTTTGAATATTTTCTAAGCCATTCGGTCATGTTTTCATCTGTATCGAAAAAACTGGTATTATCTTTCGGAAAATAGGAAGCTGTGGTGGTAACTCCCCAGTTAAAGGAACCGGCATCCGCTTTCATATTACCCATTATAATTTCCATAAAAGCTGTTTTCGCCTGGTTGTTCGGTCCAACCAAACCAACCTTATCGGAATTATCAAACTGGATATCCCAATTTTCAAAAAGTTTTTCTCCATTAACTGTTTTAGACAGACCATCCAATTCAAGGATGATTTTTCCCGGCTCCCTTTGAGGCTCAAAGGCAATATAGGGAAAACGACGTGATGTCTTGGGTAGTTCATTCAGTTCCAGTTTATCCAGCTCTTTCTTTCTGGATGTGGCCTGTTTACTCTTGGACGCATTGGCGGAGAATCTCTGAATAAAGGCTTTGAGTTCGGCAGCCTTGGCTTCCTGCTTCTTGGCCTGATCCTTTCTCTGATTTGCCGATAACTGACTGGCCTGCTGCCAGAACATATAGTTCCCTACAAAAATCTGGATCTTGTTATAGTCAATATCCGCAATATGGGTACAGACCTTATTCAGAAAGTGTCTGTCATGGGAGACAACAATAACCGTATTTTTAAAACCATACAGATAGTTTTCAAGCCATTTAATTGATTCAATATCAAGGTGGTTCGTAGGTTCATCAAGGAGAAGAATATCAGGATTACCGAAGATGGCCTGAGCCAGAAGGATTCTGACTTTAAATGTATCGTCCACATCCTTCATCAGTTTATCATGCATATCTTTGGTGACACCCAAGCCCGCAAGGAGTGTTGCAGCTTCGCTTTCGGCTTCCCAACCGTTCAGATCGGCAAACTCCCCTTCCAGTTCTGATGCTCTGATTCCATCTTCATCTGTAAAATCTTCTTTCATATAGATAGCATCTTTTTCAGTCATAATGTCATACAATTTTGTATGACCCTTGATAACTGTATTGATGACGCTATAATCATTGAAGGCAAAGTGATCCTGTGCTAATACAGCAAGTCTCATTCCCGGAGGAATGATAATATCTCCTTTGTCCTGTTCAATTTCACCTGACAGAATTTTAAGAAATGTTGATTTTCCGGAACCATTGGCACCGATCAGTCCATAGCAGTTTCCCGGTGTGAATTTTATATTTACGTCTTTAAACAATATCCTGTGCCCGAAAGCAAGGGTTATATCACTGGCAGTTAACAAAGAATTCTCCTATCTCATATTATTCATTACTATATGTGAAGAAAGTTAGAGGTATATAACCATATTGTCAATAGTTATGGCTTCTTTCGCCAGCTAAAAATCCACCCTTTATAAAAAGAAAAAGAGATCCCCGGTAACACCGGGAATCTCTAAACACAAATACTATAAAAAGGCTGAAAACTTCAGTCCTTCAGATATAAATTATCTATTTCGTATCACAGCCTGTGCCGCAGCAAGTCTTGCAATAGGAACTCTGTAGGGAGAACAGGAAACCACATTCAGCCCCGTTCTATAGCAGAAATCAATTGAATCCGGATCGCCACCATGCTCACCACAGATACTGGTTTTCAGGTTTTCCTTGGTTGAACGTCCTCTCTGAACACCCAGCTCGACAAGAAGGCCAACACCATGCTGATCCAGAGTCTGAAAAGGATCTGCCTTCAGAATCTTTTTGTTGATATATTCAGGTACAAAGGAACCCACATCATCTCTAGAGTAACCGAAGGTCATCTGAGTCAGATCATTTGTTCCGAATGAGAAATAATCGGCATACTTTGCGATATCCTCGGCAGTCAAGGCCGCCCGGGGAATCTCAATCATAGTACCAATCTGATATTCAATAGTAATACCTGTTTCTTCAAATACGGATTTCAGTATTTTTTCAGCATTTTCCCGCAGGGGAACAAACTCTTTATAGGTCCCTACAAGAGGTATCATTATTTCAGGGAAAACTTTTATGCCTTCTTTCTGTACCTTTACGGCAGCTCTGGCAATAGCCTCTACCTGCATATCATAAATCTCAGGATAGGTTACACCAAGGCGGCATCCTCTATGTCCCAGCATGGGGTTTTGTTCTTCCAGGCTGTTCAGTCGGATCTGTAGATCCTCTTTACTGATACCAATTGTATCGGCCAGTTCCACAATATCTCTTTTAGAACGGGGAACAAACTCATGAAGAGGGGGATCAAGCAGTCTGATATTAACAGGCAGACCATCCATTGCACGGAAGATTCCTTCAAAATCTTCTACCTGAAGAGGCATAATTGTTTTAAGAGCTTCTTTTCTTCTTTCTTGACTATCCGCAACAATCATAATTCTGAAAGATTTCAGTTTTTCTTCATCAAAAAACATATGTTCTGTACGGCAGAGTCCTATACCTTCGGCTCCGAACTCTCTTCCTTTTTCAGCATCTTTGGGAAGATCCGCATTTGTTCTGATTCCAAATCCGTCAGCCACACCATCTCTTTTAGCAGCCTTTCTGACCTCATCAGCCCAGGACAGGAACATATTCAGATTTCCTGAAAGTTCAGGCTGAATCAGATCGATTGTACCTTCATAAACAAGACCGTCTGTTCCATCCATGGAAATCCAGTTACCTTCTTTGAAAACCTTATCACCAACGCTGAGTGTTTTTGTTTCCATATTGATAACCAGCTCTTTACAACCGGCAACACAGGGAGTTCCCATACCTCTTGCGACAACCGCGGCATGAGAGGTCATTCCACCGGTAGATGTAAGGATACCATGAGCAACATTCATACCACCGATATCTTCGGGAGATGTTTCCTTTCTGACAAGAACAACCTGTTCTCCCCTTAGAAACCATGCTTCAGCATCTTCCGCTGAGAATACAATTTTACCGGTTGCCGCACCGGGAGAAGCATTCAGACCAACAGCAATAGGTTTGATAGTTTTTTTAACATTGGGATCAATCATGGGATGAAGGAGCTGATCAAGTTGTGAGGGAGAAACACGCATAATTGCCTCTTCCCTGGAGATCATTCCCTCTTTAACCAGGTCGCAGGCAATCTGTACGGCCGCAGCACCGGTTCTTTTACCGTTTCTTGTCTGAAGAAGATAGAGCATACCATCCTGAATGGTAAATTCCATATCCTGCATATCTTTATAATGAGTTTCCAGACGGTCTTTTATCTCAACCAGCTGAGCATATTCAGCAGGATTTTTATTTTTCAGAGTTTCCAGTTTTTCAGGTGTTCTGATACCGGCTACAACATCTTCCCCCTGAGCATTCATAAGGTATTCACCATAAAAATAATTTTTACCGGATGAAGGGTCTCTTGAGAAACAAACACCAGTTCCGGAAGTTTCTCCGAAGTTACCGAATACCATGGATTGAACGTTAACAGCTGTTCCAATCAATCCTTCAATTTTATTGATATCTCTATATTTATTGGCTCTTTCATTGTGCCAGGAACCGAATACGGCATCGATTGCCGCCCAAAGCTGAACTTTAGGATCCTGAGGAAAAGGCTCTTTAACGGCATCTTTATAAACGGCCAGGTAACGAGCTACTACTTTTTTCAGATCATCAGCATCGAGATCGTTGTCAAATTCAACACCCTTTTCTCTTTTAATAGATTCAAGAGCACCTTCAAAGGCAGAATGGGGTACACCCTTTACAACGTCACCAAACATCTGGATAAAACGTCTGTATGCATCCCAGGCAAACCTTTCATTTCCAGATTTTGCTGCAAGACCTTTGACAGCCGCTTCTGTTAATCCGAGGTTCAAAACAGTATCCATCATACCGGGCATAGATACTGCAGCTCCGGAACGTACTGAAACCAGCAGAGGATTTTCATGATCACCCAGTTTCATCTTCATCTGGGCTTCTAGCTTTTTAAGATTTTCTTCGACAGCTTTTACGACAAATTCAGGATAGGTTTTATCATTTTTGTAATAAATATCGCAAACTTCTGTTGAAATCGTAAAGCCGGGAGGCACGGGAATTCCGAGGTTGGTCATTTCTGCAAGGTTGGCACCTTTACCACCCAGAAAATCCTTCATTTCGGCTTTACCCTCAGCCGAGCCGCCACCAAAAAAATATACAAACTTATTCTGACTCATATAATCCTTCTTTATTTCATCAAGATTTAGAGATAATGAAATAGTGAATAAATTTTAAGTCCGAATATGATAATTGTCAAGTGAAAGATAAATGCACTACTATACATACGAATAGTAGATGTCCGGTTTTACGAACCGGGTCTCTATTCATATGTATAGTATTATTTAACGATATGGCATTCATATGTATAGCAGAGACATTGTTATGATACATAAGCTTCTAAATAGTGAGAGCGTGAGGGATGCTGTAATCTCTGAATTGCTTTCTTTTCAATCTGTCTGATTCTTTCTTTTGTCAGATTATATTTATCCCCGATTTCCTTAAGGGAGTGAGGTTTTTTGCCATTCAGACCAAATCTGAATTCCAAGATTTCAGCTTCCTTCTTATTCAAGGTATCTAAGGCGGAGTTAATATCTTCGCTCAGTAACTTTTCCATCACAGTATTATCAGGACTCTTATAGTTTTCATCCTCAATGAAATCCCCGATAAGCGAGTTATCATCTTCTCTGAAAGTAGGAGATTCCAGAG
This sequence comes from Spirochaetaceae bacterium 4572_59, assembly GCA_002084805.1. GTDB lineage: Bacteria > Spirochaetota > Spirochaetia > DSM-2461 > DSM-2461 > Oceanispirochaeta. The sequence goes on from NBMC01000007.1 coordinate 28,377, forward strand.
AAACAAGGTCTCTTGAAATACTGATAAGACTTTTTACATCTTCACTCTTCATGCCAACATGAAGGGCAATCTCTTCCGGATCGGGATCATCTCCATTAATCTTGGAAAGCTCTTTCCTTACCTTTTCAATCTGTACAAGTTCATTTGCTCTATTTAAAGGCAGTCGAATCATTCTGGATTTCTCATAAATAGCTTTTAAAATGGCCTGTCTAATCCACCATACGGCATAAGAAATAAAATGGTATCCTTTTTCAGGATCATATTTCTCAATGGCATTCATCAAACCGATATTGCCTTCACTGATAAGATCATCCAGCGGAAGACCCTGATTCTGATATTTTTTAGAAATGTTAACCACAAAGCGGAGATTTGCCTGAATAAGTCTGTTCTGAGCTATCTTATCACCTTTTACAGCTTTTCTTGCGATTTCATCTTCTTCTGCTCTGCTGAGAAGAGCAATTTTATTTATCTCTTTTAAATAGAGGGAAAGTATATTTTCATCATCTCGGGTATTTTTCATATATGCCATTTTGTACTCCTGCCTACTAATATGCAACAAACGTGCCAAAGGTAGTAAAAATGAAACATATATTTTATTTATTTACACAGTAAGGAATTATATAGCAATTAAAAATTATGCAATTTCCCCAAATTTCTACAAGGTTTATCGCAGTATGAGTTATTATGACTCAGTCGCGAAATATGGAAGTATTACTGTATCAAAATGAACCAAATTCGGATTCATCACCCTCCAGATTGTTCTCACACATATATATATGAGAATAGTGCAGAACAGACTTTGAAGCGAAATCAACTGGAATAATATTATCTTCTTCTGCAACAAAGTAGGGAAAGACAATAATACAGGCATAATAGATCTCATTTTTTGATTCATCATCGCTATCGAAACGGAGATCATCTTTTATATACTCCCAGTAATCGGAAATTATATCTTCAATAACATCTTTTTCAGCTTCACTGCAGAATCTCTTCTGGATTTTTCTTTTAAGATATCTATCAATCTGAATGGCAAAAAAAATCCTTCTGTCATTTTCCTCCCTTTTCAGGGGACAGGGAATACCAATAGAGCCTAACTTGTCTATCACCTTTTCAGGAAACTGATGGAATTGTGTTTTTTCTGTTATCAATTTCATATACTAAAAATAATAAATTATTATTAAATTGGAAAGCAGCTTTTTTCATTTTTAGCATTTCAATTTTACCACTTGATTTTTCTTGACCACAGAAGATAGATTACGTATATTATCATTACAAATATAAATTTAACATTGATGAGGAAACATATGACAATTAAACCATTAGCTGATCGAGTTCTGATTAAAATTGTTGAAGCAGAAACAAAAACCGCTTCCGGACTTTATATCCCTGAAACTGCTCAGGAAAAAACTCAGACAGGAACAGTTGTTGCCATCGGTGATGACAAAGACATGATTACAGTAAAAAACGGCGACAAAGTTATGTATGACAAATATGCCGGAACCAGCATCAGCGTTAATGATGAAGATCACCTGATTATCAAAATGCAGGATATTATCGCTATTGTTGATTAATTTCTAATCATAATTCCTATTTTTGATTAAGAGAAAGCCTCAGGAGAAATCTCCTGGGGTTTTTTTTTGCTCTACCAACTTTTTTACAATACCACAAACATTTCCCCGCATTCTTTTCTCATATCCTTATCACAATTCCAGAAATTGTGATAAGATTTTGCCGGTTGCGTAGTAATACGCATCCCTATTACTGGATAAAGTAATATATTCGGTTATTTATAATGTATCTCGGAGAATAAAATGGAAAAAAGACAACAGTGGGGAACACGGATGGGCTTTATTATGGCCGCCGTTGGTTCCGCAATTGGACTGGGAAACATCTGGCGTTTTCCCTACCAGGCCTACAGTAACGGGGGAGGGACATTTCTGATCCCCTACTTCTTTGCAATGCTTACAGCAGGAATTCCTATTCTTATTATGGAATTCGGTCTCGGTCACAAATACAGAGGTGGAGCCCCCAGTGTCTTTGCCCGTTTAACTAAAAATTACGATCATCTGAATAAATTTGAATGGATAGGATGGTGGCAGGTTCTCGTTGCACTGATCATCGGTCTTTACTATGTGATTATTATAGCTTGGACTATCTCCTATACATTTCTTGCTTTTGGACAGCTATGGGGCACGGAAACAGGAAACTTCTTTTTCAATGATTTTCTGAAAATAAGCAGTGGTCCCCTTAGTTTGGGTGGAATGAACTGGCCTGTTCTGGCGGCACTGGTGGCTGTTTGGGGCATTATGTGGTATATCCTTTTCAGTGGTGTATCAAAAGGTATCGAGTTTGCCAATAAAATTTTTATGCCCACCCTGATTATTCTAGTCCTTTTCCTTACGGGACGCAGTCTTTTTCTGCCCGGTGCCTCAGTGGGACTTGATTGGCTTTTTAAACCCGATTTTTCAAAACTTTGGGATGTATCCGTATGGACCAGTGCCTATGGACAGATTTTCTACTCCATGAGTATTGGATTTGCCATTATGATCACCTACTCCAGTTATCTGCCGGAAGATTCTGACATTGTTAACAACGGCTTTATGACAGGTCTTCTGAACTGCGGATTCAGTATTATTTCGGGAATCATGATTTTCGCAATCCTTGGTCACATGGCTCAGGCTCAGGGAGTCGGTGTAGATCAGGTCGTATCTGCCGGAATCGGTCTAGCCTTCGTAACCATTCCACAGGCAATTAACTATATGCCTGCACCCTGGCTTATAGGACCGCTATTCTTCCTTTCTCTGACCATTGCAGGTCTCTCTTCTTCCATATCCATCAATGAAACTGTCATAGCCAGCTTTATTGATAAATTCGGTTTGAAAAGGAAAAAGACTGTAACAATCTATTGTATAGGTGGATTCTTGTTCAGCACAATTTATGCGACAGGCGCCGGACTCTACATTCTTGATATTGTAGATCATTTCATTAATAATTTTGGAATACTATTTGTAGGTTTGACAGAAGTACTTCTTTTTTCATGGATTTTTCGTCTGGATGAACAGAAAGAACATATCAATCCTCTCTCTGATTATTCTGTTAAAAACTGGTGGAATTTCTGCCTTAAAATTCTAACTCCTGTTGTACTGGGAAGCATGGCTATCACCAATTTTGCTTCTGAACTGAAAATAGGTGTCAACGGAATCCTTTCAAAGCTTAATACACTTGATATCATGACAGACAATGGTATTGTTATCACCATTGATCAGATTGCACCAGGATATGAGGGTTATGGAAGCAGGGAACTGTTTCTCTACGGCTGGATTGCTGCGATGGGAGTCTTTGTATTCTCCTTTGTATTCCAGAGTATGAAAAGCCATAAAATCCACCTTGAGGGAGAAAAAGCATGAGCGGACAAGCAATAATCATGATGGTTTTCGGTTTAGTTGTAACATGGGGCGGAGCCGCCCTCTGTCTATATATTGCTATTAAAAGACAGAAATGATTTTAATTTAACCATAAAAAACCCCGCCGGGATTGTAACAACGGCGGGGTTTTTCTTTTAAGAACTGTGTTTATTTCAGTCCTTTCAGAGCTTTTACATACTGAAGACGCTGATAATAAATTCTTTTTTTATCATCAGCAAGGCTGAGCAGGCTGGAAAAATCAGAAATCCGGGCATAGCCCTTCTTATCCATCCAGTTTTCCATCTCTTTTATCATATCCGGCAGGCTGTCCATTCCATTTTTATAGAGGGCGGTACAGACCTGAACCGTATCGGCCCCGGCCAGAATCATTTTAATAGCTGTAGCCCCTGAATGAACTCCGGTAGAAGCAGAAAGATCACAATCAATCAGATCAGAAAGAATACCTATCCATCTCAGGACTTTGGGAAATTCCTCCTCGGAGGAAAAGGGGCTACCGCTCTTGAACTCGAGGGTATCAATATTGATATCGGGACGGTAATATCTATTGAAAAGAACAACAGCAGATGCTCCGGCTCTTCTCAGATTGTTAACAAAAGAAGGAAGAGAAGAAAAGTTGGAACCGATTTTTACAGCCACAGGGATATTCACGGCCGCCACTGCTTCTTTCACAATATCACAAATAGTTTTTTCAACTGATTCAGGACTCTCTTTTACAGATACCGGAATAAGAGCAATATTCAGTTCGAGCGCTGCGGCTCCCATCTGTTCTATTCTTTTGGCATATTCAATCCACCATTTATCTGTATGACAGTTAAGACTGGCTATAACAGGAATATCAAGCACTTTGACAGACTGTTCTACCAGTTCGAGGTAGGAGTCAGGTTGTGAAAGCATACCAAGTTCATCAATATACTCTGCTGCTTCGGGATGAATGGAATAGGTATCAAGAGATGCGTCTTTTTGTACAACATTAACGATTTCCTCTTCGAATAGTGATCTCAGTATCACAGCTCCTGCGCCGGCTGCTGCCGCTTTTTTAACTTTTTCTACCGAATCTGTTAATCCAGAGCTTGATACGATAAAGGGGTTTGAAAGTGTCAGTCCCATGTACCGTGTTTGCAGATTAGCCATATATGCTCCTTAATTACTTATTGATGCAATTTTATATACCTATAGATATATAAAATTCTCTAAATCCTCAAGCATTGAGGAAAAGCTCTTTCTTGAAATTATAGTTTCAGGAAGAGATCTAATAAATAGTGTTCCGTAATTTTTTCTGACAATTCGTGAATCCAGTACCACAACACTGCCCCTGTCTGTCTTTCTGCGCATCAATCGGCCGAAACCCTGCCGGAATTTCATAACAGCTTCAGGCAGAGACAGCTCTCTGAAGGAATTCCCCCCTCTCTTTTCTATAGCCTCCAGCCTTGCCTGATAAACAGGATCGGTGGGAACGCGGAAAGGCAGTTTACAGATGATGACCAGACGTAGTGAATCCCCAGGGGTGTCAACTCCTTCCCAGAAGGAATCTGTCGCAAAAAGAACACTCTTTTCGTCCTGTGAGAACTGCTTCAGTAAACGGCTGCGATCATCACTGCCCTGTCTGATCAGATTTATATCGGGATAGTTCCAGTCAGCCTGAATCGCTTCATAACAGGAACGGAGCATCTCATAGGAGGTAAAAAGTACAAGAGCACGGCCTTCATTAATTTCCAGAAGGTTCTTTACGGCGCCGGGAAGAAATGTTTTGAAGTTTTCATCTGATGGTTCCGGAATATCATCCGGCAGTCCCAGCAGAACATTGCTTCTATAGGGAAAGGGGGAGGCAAACTGTCCTTTCACCAGTCTCTCTTCATCCTGAAACTGCATGCCTACACGGTTCAGCCAGTACTTAAACTTATGGTCCATGGTCAAAGTGGCAGATGTAAACACGGCTGTACCGTAAGAATCGTATATACCGCTTCTCATCCAGGATGAGATATCCAGGGGGGTGACAATAAAACGGACATGAGTTTTACCGTTTTTGACTCTTTTTTCAAGCCAGTAGATGTTTTCATCATCCTCACCGTCAAAGTTACAGAATTTGTCCAGAAAAGCAGATATCCGGCTAATCCGGTTTATAAGCATTTTAAACTCAATGGAGGCAGGGTGCTCTTTGTCTTTCTCTTCTATAAAATCATACCATTTTGACAGAGCCACCAGCAGATTCTTAAGTTTTTCCCGTGTGAGCTGCAGGGGCGAGAGAACAGATTGCTGATAATCCGGATCCCTGTTATTTTTAATCCTGATTGTCTTCTCTTTGCTGCGATAGTCAAATGCCAGAGCATCCAGCACCTGGATCTGTGAGTTCAGTTCCCGTATTTTCCCGGTAAAGAAAAAATCTTCTGGAGGAGGACAAAATTGTTCCACCTTAATCAGCACCCCCGAGGAGCGGCCTCGTTTCTGACGGAATAGTCTGCTCAGGAATTTCCGGAGAATAATCCTGGAAAATTCTCCCGAGAAAAAGGAGGATGCACTATTTTCGATATTATGAGCTTCATCAAAAATAATCTTGTGAAAGGGAGGAAGAACAGCGGAACCATCAAATCCCATCCCATTAATCCGGAGTGACAGATCGGCAAAAAAAAGATGATGATTGACTACCAGTACAGCAGCCGATGCAGCTTCCCTTCTGGCTTTCATAACAAAACACCTGGCATGATTGGCGCATCTGGGCCCCAGACAGGAGTCCGCCTCGCTACAGACTTTTGACCAGAGAATTTCATCCGGCAGAACAGGAAGGTAGTTGATCGAACCTTCGGTTGAAGTTTTTGCCCACTCGTTCAATTGATACAGTTCATCATCTTCATCCCTGAACAGAGCATCCTCTTCCAGAGCTTCCTGCAACCGGGTATAACATATATAGTTTCTCCGTCCCTTAACCAGAACCACTTTTACATCTGTACCGGTCAGTTCTTTGGCCATAGGAAGATCCTTTTCCATAATCTGTTGCTGCAGGTTTATGGTCGCCGTTGAGATAACGATACGCTGTTCATTATTTTGGGCCCATAAAAGAGCAGGGATCAGATAGGCAAAGGATTTACCTACACCTGTTCCCGCCTCGGCAACAACAAGTTTCTCTTCATTAAATCCCTGTGTGATTAATCGTAACAGTTCAATCTGGGAAGGCCTCTCCTCATACTGGTCAAAAATCTTCGAAAGAGGTCCGTCAGGAGATAAGATTCCTGTTGTAAAGGATTCATCCAGGGGAGTCTCTATCTTTACTTGGATGGGTTCTACCACGGCATAGAGTCTTGTGACATCATTATTGATGATATAGAATCCGATACCATTATTTCCCAACATGGAAGCCTGATACAGATCCGCCTCACTGGGTGTCAGAACAGCTGAGGGATGATTATGAATAACCACATCCCCCTTCTCCATATGAGCAGGGATGGCGGGTGTCGCACTCTCATGTCCGCGGGATGCGACAAAGACCTGATAGACAACACCATCTTCATTGATTTTTCCGCTCCAGAGTACTTCATTGCCGCCGGCATTCTGAATATCCTGATGCATCTTCTGACAAAGCTCTGGTATGAGTCTTTTTTCGATATCATTCATGTAAAACAAGAACTCCCGGTACAATAAAATGAAAAGAAGTATTCCTATGATAATCCATATTCACAGAAATATCACTATTCATCAGATTAAGAAATTCTTTTGTTAAAGCAAGACCCGGTTCCATTATCCGTTTTGTTGACAAATATTCAGGAATTGTATATTTTTACAGAAATTATACAATAATTATTGAGGGTTTTACCCTGTTATAAAGGATTTTATATGATCGTACTCAAGTTTGGAGGTAGCTCAGTCCAGAATAGTGAATGGATTGATAAAGCATTGGATATCACAGCGGCTCAGTTGAATAAAGCACCTGTACTGGTCTCTTCCGCAATGGGAAAAACTACTGATCTGATTTTAGAAATGATGAAATTGGCAGAAATCGGTGATATGAATAACTGCCTACCTCTAATGGATGAATTAAAAAACAAACATATGCAGACAGCCTATGCGTTTCTCAGTGGAGAGGTTCTGGAACGTGCGGAAGTTCGGCTGAATGAACTTCTCTCTCAATTTATATCCCTTCTGAAAGGGCTGTCCCTGTTAAAGGAGTGTTCTCCTAGAAGCAAGGATGCTCTTCTGTCTTTTGGAGAGAGACTTTCCACAAGCCTTATAAGCTACAGAGCAGAAGAACGTGGAATGGATGTAGAGTTTCTGGATGCCAGAACATTTATGATAAGTGATGAAAACTTTACATCTGCTGCCCTTCTACTCGAATTAAGTGAAAAAAAAATAAAGGAAATTGTGAAACCCGTAGCGGGTAAGCTTATTGTTACCCAGGGATTTATTTCTTCCACCGAATCAGGAGTAACAACAACTCTCGGAAGAGGCGGCAGTGATTATTCCGCTTCTATTATCGGAGCAGCCTTAAACGCTGAAGAAGTTCAGATCTGGACAGATGTAAACGGAATTATGACTTCTGATCCTAGAAAGGTCACAGGTGTCCGCTCTATTTCATCCATTACATACAATGAAGCCGGAGAGCTTGCCTATTTCGGCGCTAAAGTTGTCCATCCTGCCACGATACAGCCAGCCGTGAGAAAAAATATACCTGTACTGGTTAAAAATACAAGGGATCCAGCCCATGCGGGTACATGCATTGAAGCAAAATTATCCGGTATCGGATTAAAAGCTATAACCTCAAAAAAAGATATTACTCTTATCAATATCAGTTCATCTAAAATGCTGAACGCCTATGGTTTTTTAAGTAAAATTTTCAATATTTTTGAAAAGCACCAGACTTCGGTGGATTTAATATCTACCTCTGAGGTGTCTGTATCTATCACAATTGAAAATACAGATTCCCTGGAAGCGATTAAGGAGGAAATGTCCGTATTTGCCAATGTCTGTGTAGAAAAAAACAGTAGTATCATCTCTTTGGTTGGACAGGATCTCTGGAAGGATTCTCATTTCACGTCCAGAGTTTTTTCCGTTCTTCAGGATACTCCGGTCAGAATGATATCCCTTGGTTCCTCCGATATTAACCTGTCTCTTGTGGTTCCCATGGAAAAACAGGATGAGACCGTACAAAAACTGCATGATGAATTCTTGAAAGAAGCATAGGTAAGAAAAATAACAAGAAAAAAGGGTGTTGAAATAATCAACACCTTTTTTTCTTTTGTTTGACACTTTTATTATTAATTGGATTTAATGTAGGCTTCCATAATTTCAGCGCTGGTATTCCGTTGAATTTTTACAACGCCCATCTCTCTTTTGGCATTATCAACAGAATCTGAAGCATGGGCAGTATTGATCATAACATCATGACCGAATTCCCTTCGGATTGTTCCTCCGGGAGCTTTTGTCGGGTCAGTTGGTCCTAAGACATCTCTGATTTTCTGAATGGCATTCTCACCTTCATAAACAAGAACCATACAAGTTACTTTACCGGGATCATTCAGTTCTGAATCAGCACATTTATCAGGTCTTGTTCCTGACATAAACTCAATAATTTTAGCAAACTGATCTTCCGCGTATTGTACGCCGAAAGATTCCTGCATTTTTTCTTCCAATTCAGAGGTCAGAGGCAGATGAAATTCTTTTTCCAGGACTACCTTTGCTTTTGAACCGAAAAGAGGTCCCAATTTACTCACAAGAGCATCCCTGACGGGTCCATAGAATTCCAGTGCTTCTGCTACACTCATATGATACTTCTTACAACCGATCAGACGCAAACCTGTCCGGCTGAACATATCGATAATCGTACCCGGTCTGGAACTGGGGTATTTCCAGTTATCCGGTTTAATAATAACCAGTGTTCTCTCAATCTTTTTAGGATTGGGATAGACCATATTCTCAACGATATTTGCTTCGCTTTTCAGAAGGGAGTAAAATATTTTCATATTTTCAATGGCCGTTTTCTGATTCCGGGGAGTCAGAACAGCAGGTTCAAAATACAGGATCTTTCCATCCGCCCCTTCTTCCTTTACCAGATCCGCATAGGTATCTCTGATTGTTTCACCAGTGATAGACTCGATGCTTCTATTCTCGGGGTAGAGAGCTCCTGCTATATCTGAAAGCTTATGACAAGCATCCTCACCTCTAAACAGTAACATCATAACTCTATGACGACGTCCTCCCGAAGGAGTAAACGTCTTCAATACAAATTCACTTAACAGTTTTGCACTCTTTGAACTACTTGCGACAGACTGTTTATAAAGTGAAGCTGCATATTCTTCGGCAACTTTCTGGGTTGGAGCAAAAATCTGAGATCCAACAAGGTCCAAATCCAATCTGGACAGCAGTCTGGAGATTACACCACCCGTTCGGGACTTTGCAATTGTGTAGGGTGTAATTAAAATATATGACAGTTCTTCAGCCATCAATTTTTCCTTATAAATCATTTATTTACGGTCAATTTACCAGTGAAATGCTTTCAGGTCAACAACGATTATTAGTTGATTTAAAATGCAACTTAATTTATCTTCATATATATGAAGAAGAACATACATTTTTTTACACTTTTAATACTTGTTTTCCCTGTTTTGCTGAACGCTCAGATATCATTGCCCGGAGCACTGGAAGTACCGGATCCGCTTGTTTCCATTTCACTGGATTCCACTAATTACCAGCCGGGAGAAAATGGGGTACTCACTGTAGTATATAGATTTCCACAGAACTTTCATCAGACAAAAGATGATGCCAATTTCAAACTCTCTGCGGGGAGCTTGGAAGGAATTCTTTTCGGATCTACCGTTTATCCGGAAGGCATCACAGAAGAAGGACTGATCAACTATTATGATGAAGCTGAGGTGAAACTAGAGTTTTTTATCAGCGAGAATCTTTCACAGGGAAGTTATAAAATTGAAATCCAGGCGGATTTTCAGCTTTGCGATGATCAGGGTGTCTGTTATTTTCCCGGATCAATTCCCCTAGAAGCAGAAATCACTGTGGCAGGAAAAGCTGTCAGTCATAACTCCCTTCTTTATTTTCTGCTTCTGGCATTTATGGGAGGGATACTTCTTAACCTGATGCCCTGTGTTCTTCCCCTGCTCTCTGTAAAGGCTTTAAATCTGATAAACCAAAGTCAGGGGAATCGCAGAAGTATAATGAATAATGCCCTATCCTATACGGCTGGGATTATTGCATCCTTTTTTGCAATATCACTTGTCATTATTATTCTTCAACAATCGGGAGCCCTTCTGGGTTGGGGATTTCAATTTCAGAACCCATACTTTCTGATAATATTGATTTCTGTGATTTTTCTGTTTTCCCTTTCTCTCTTTGAAGTTTTTGTACTGCTCCCCCCCTCGGGAGGATTGAATAAAGCAAGCAAGCTTTCATCCAGAAAGGGATATATGGGATCTTTTTTCACCGGGGTTTTTGCTGTTTTTGTAGCAACACCCTGTACGGCACCATTTCTGGGAGCAGCCATGGGATTTGCCTTTTCACAGACGCCCCTGGTCATTATCAGTATAATGATTGCCACAGGACTTGGTCTCTCTCTCCCCTTTCTGATCCTGGGCTTCTTTCCTGATTTTTTCAAACATATGCCGAAACCCGGGAAATGGATGGATAAATTCCGTGAGTTTATGGCTTTTCTTTTAATGGGAACCGCTGTATATCTCAGTTCAACCCTCATCAGGCAGATTGGTGATGGATTTATTCCGTTTTTATGGTTTCTACTGATTCTAGCCCTGACCGCATGGGGTTGGGGATGGGTGGCCCGTTCTGCAAGAAAGAGGAAATTCCGGCTTGTACTAAATACTCTCGGAGTAGCAGTGATCGTTTTTTCGGCTGTATGGCTTTTAAAAACTCCTGAGAATACAGGGGAAGCAAGGACATACTCATCCTCACTGCATCAGAACTGGAAGTCCTTTTCTCCTGAGAAGATAGATAAACTGAGAGCAGAAAATGAAACAGTATTTCTGGCTTTCTCGGCCAGTTGGTGTACCACATGTAAAATTAATGAAAGAACTGTGCTGTATACTGACGAAGCCGATGGACTGTTCGAGTCAAAAAATGTTCATTTGTTCAAAGCGGATTTAACTTCCACCAACGAGGAAGCCATGGAGTGGATTTACAGTTTTGACAGAGCGGGTGTCCCTCTCTATATTCTGTATAAACCGGGAGAAGATCCCCGCATCCTGCCGGAGATACTCTCCCAGTCCTTACTGGAGTCCTATTTAAATTAGAACTGACCCGTTCGCAACAGAACCAGGGTACAGGCTTCTAGATAGGGGATCCCGGCTTCTTCAAGAGCTGTTTTCAGCTCTTCAGATTCCGTGCCGGGATTCAGGAGAACCCTTCCCGGTTTTAAAGAAAGGATTTCAGGAATGATGGGTGTAATCCACTTCGGACCCACATAGACCGTCAGAGTATTTATCTCTGAATCGATATCTTTCAGAGAGGGATAAACTCTCTGTTCGTTAATAGATTCCAGAATAGGATGAACCGGAAAGACATTATGACCGTTTTCTATAAGCATATTCAGTGCTTTATAGGAGTACCGATCCGTTTTATTACTGGCACCGAGGATAGCTACGTTTTCTTTATTTTTCATATATATAAATTATATTGATATATATGAAAAATCAAGATCTAATAGTCCTCCAGAACCATTTTTGTATCCGAACGTTCAAGCCATCCCTCACTGCCATCCCTCAATCTGACACGGATCCAGTCTCCCCTCTCTTCTAAAAAACGTAAGGACGTTCCAGCGGGCAGATCAAAGGAATGTACAGCTTCATAAGCATGGCTATCCCCCCTTCTTAAAGAGCTCTGCTCAGTCACAAGTACAGCGGATTTTGCTGTTGTCCTGTTCCAGACCAGACAGAGCGAAAGATCCCAGAGAGAAAGGATCAGGAGAAGAACAAACAGTTTATGAAGGCTTTTCTTTTTCAAAAATAGATCCAGAATTAACAGGAACCAGACAAAAACAAAAAGAAATAATCCCAGATATAGGGATGGCTCATAACCTATTAGGTAGAGAATCCCAAAGAGAATGATCCTGATATACCCCTGATTTTCAGCTTCAATAGGGTTATCCTTTTCTATAAGGCTCAGATTCAGGGAGGCATTACTGTTTGCAGGTTTATAGTAGAGCACCTTCCGGTACATCAAAGCCGCCTCCCCCCGATAGCCCGCCAGCATAAGGGTATTGGCCCAATTGTAAAAGATCCTGTAATCTTCGGGAGCCCCCTGATCCATAGCCTTCTGATAATCCTTGAGGGCATACAGCAGCTCATCCTTCTGACCGTCAATCCCTGCATGAAAATGGTCTTCCGCGCTCTGCAGAGTCAGATTCCAGGCATCGTTTTTTTCAACTTCCGCAGAAAAGAGGGAAATCAAAGCAGTAGATATAATTATTACAGAGCATAGCATTTTCTTCATGAAGTTTTTCTCCCCGACTTACAGTAGAAATCATCAGGCTTTAAATCCGACAGGAGTTCAAAAAATTCAGCAGTAGAATCAACGTCCAGTTCATCCACTCCCGACCAGCAGTATTCATCCATTTTTTCAAAGAGAAGTATCAGCTTGTCTGCAGATTTTTCAGCCATTCCTCTGGATATAAGAGTCTTATAAAGTCCCGATAATCCCGATGTATGATCCAGTTGATATTCTGTCTGAATCCACTGGATCAAATATTCCGAAAAGTCTCTGATTTTTTCTAAGGAATAATCACTCTTCAGGCCGCGGATTTTCCCTTTCAGCTGAGTATAAGAGTCCTCCCTCTGGAAAAGAGAGAGAAAGAACTTCGTGGAATTTCCGGACCTGAGATATAGAATAACTACAATCAGAAGATACAGGAGAGGCGGAACTATGAAAAACAAAACCAGGGGTACAGATCTAAAGAAAGGTTCCCGGAGATGTTTTAGAGATTCATTATGAAGGAGAGACAGTTTTATGGATGACTCCTGCTCCCCGACAGATGTTTTATTTCTGCCTAGCCTACTATTGATTACCATTCCACTTCCCGGTTCAATAGGAACTATTTCGAGATCAAGAGCTTCAGACCTGCTTACTTCAGTTTTGCCCGTAGCCTGATTATAGTAGAGAAAAGAGAGTGCCGGGAAGCTGACGGTCTCCGCATCAATAACCCGTACGGTTTGTTTTATAATAAGACTATCCTCTTCCTCGTAAGTAATTAAAGATGCACCATCAATCCGGAACTGTTCCTGCAGCTCCGGAAAATTCTGAAACCCCTTAAAGTCTGTCATATCCGGCTGGGAGAGATTTGTAAGTTTCATTTTCAGGGTTAAAGGATCCCCCGGATAAGCCCTCTGCTGATCAAGCTCAATCTGGACATCCAGTTTATCCTTTGAAATCAATAATCCTGCCGGAGCATTTTTCAGATCCTCCGGCAGGGGCATCACCTGCAGGGACAAACGATTTGAAGGAATAACGGCATTTTCATAGTCAACATTCCCCCAGCCGTCCTGTCCGACTCCTCTTTTAAAAGAGAGAATTACCGGATCCAATTCTATGGTTCCGGTTTCCCTGGGGTAGGCATCCCATTCTATTGTAAGAGACGCATACTGTTTTCCCTCATACATCTGTGCAGACTGAGTCGCAAAAACTATCTCGTCCCCTATTGTAAACTGATAAATATCATTGTTCTGACCCGAAGGCGCCGGAAGAGATTTTACATCCAGATTGTCCTGCTCAAGAAAGGGAAGAGTAAAATTGGGCTGTGATACCTGAGAGGAGAACAACCACTTAAGGCTTATTCTTACAGGCAGGCCGGGAAAAACATCGGCACCCTCTGACTCAAGAAAAAGATGATAACCCTCAAGAGGCGCCGGTTCGATAACATTCAGAGTTCCCTCTGCCGTCCTGACGCTCTTTCCATCTATCGTCAATGACAGAGCGGGGATAAGAAGATTCCCTGTGTGTTCCGGATAAAGCAGCCAGGAATATTCGCTAATCACTACTTTTGTAGTTCTTCCGTTCTGACTGTATGCACGGACAGAGCTTGATTCTCCCGACTCCTGTATTCTGAATCCTTTAAAATTCTCTAATTCAGGACGCTCTGTTTTTTTTGCTCCGCTAATCTTTATGGAGTATCTGACCGGCTGTCCAACATAGGCTGTACTGCTGTCGACACTCGACCGGACTGTCGTACCAGTTGTTTGGGAGGACAATGGCAGAGCAGCCCATAAGAGTAGTATGATTGTTATATATATAAAATGTTTTTTCACCAGTTTCTCTCCACATTATAGCTATCGGGCTGCTTCTTTTCTTCCTGCTCTTTTCGGGATTGTTCGGCATTCAGAATTTTTTGTACAGCATCATCCAATGGCTCGGATTCATCCGTTTTATTTTCATTTTTAGAAGCCTCATACTGTTTCAGAAGATCCGCCGCCTCTTTTTGAGCCTGCTTCGCTTCTTCCCCCTGATTCTGCTCCATTTTTGAAAGAGCGTCCTCCTGTTTTTTCAAAGCCTCTTCCAATTGTTTTTCCTGGGCACTGTTTTCTGCATTTTTCATCAGCTCTGAAGTTTCCTGATTCAGCTGCTTTTGCTTCCTCTGATGTTCTTCTGCGGATTGATCATCCCTGTTGGATAAGTCCTCCTGTCTATCTGACAGATTGTCTCCGGAGGAATCTTTATTCTTCCGATTCTTTTCCTGATCCTGTTTCTGTTCGGACTGATCAGATTGCTGCTGAGGATCTCCCGACTGCTGCTGTTTGTTCTTCATCATCTCTTTTTTGGCCAGTTCAAGATTATGAGCTGCCAAACTATTATCCGGATCCAGATTCAGCACCCGGTAGTAAAGATCCATCGCTGTTTGAAGGGATTCAGAGTTTTGTTCCTGCTTATAATTTTCCTGATAGGATCTGGCAGCATTATAATAGGAATGACTTCTTTTTTCATTGTTCCCATTGTCTGCTGCACCATTAAGAAAAAACTTTGCAGCCTCTACATACTCACCATCCGCATAAAGAGCATAGGGATCTTGAGTTTCCGCCCAGAGATTTACAGATAAAACCATAAGCAGAAAGATTATCGTAAATTTGAAATATTTATAAAGCAAAACGTTTCCTCATATAGACAGCTGAAAATATCAGCAGGAATGCCGGGAGAAGGATCCACTGATAGTATTCGCTGTAGTTTATATGAGAGTAGGATCCCGTCTCCTGACTCTCGCCATCCAATCTGTCAAGGATCTCGGCAATATTGATAGAGCCGCGGGGTACTGAAACGGCCCAGCCTTTTTGGGAGGCAGCGGCAATCTCCTGCAAACCTTCCATATCAGGAGATGAGAAAACAACCTTTTCCTGGTAGATAAGGTATTCCTCTCCCGTATCTGAATCATCCGGAATCGCTGTGGGATTCTCTGTATTTCCCATACCAATGGCAATAAGACGAATACCCTTGTCACGGGCTTTATAGGCGGCTTCCAGGGGAAAAGTCTCCTGGTCCTCACCATCAGTAATTAAAATAATGTCCATAAAAGATTTCTCTTCGGGAAAAAGATCATTGATGACAGTACGAATAGCATCTCCCATACAGCTGCCTCCTCTTGTCACGCTGTACACAGACAGTTCATCAACGGCCTGATTGAAAAAAGCGTAATCAGTCGTAAGAGGACATTTCAGGATAGAATCACCCGCGAAGGCCACAAGGGCCACACGGTTACCCCTGAGCAGAGGGATAGCAGCCTGAATATCAAAACGTGCCCGGTCCAGACGATTGGGTACAAGATCTTCCGCCAGCATACTCCTGGAAACATCCACCAGAAAAACTATATTACGTCCTTCCTGTTTAATGATTTGCTCTTCCGGATGAGAAACCGGCCGCATTAGGGCAAAAACTGCCAGGATTAAGCCCAACAGGATCAGGAGAGGCCCTTTGAGAGCTCTTCCAGCATAAGCTTTCTGCCTTTTCATGTCCCTCATAAGGGCTTTACGGCTTCTGTCTCCCATAAGGAACAGAAAGAATACAATAAAAGGAAGCAAAAAAAACAGGGTATATTCGGGATTAAGCAAGATCATATTTCATTCTCCACCAAAGGAAAGAAAAGTTCTCCCAGAACTATGGCTATGACTAACAGGATCATTGAAATAATCAGGAATATCTGAAAATACTCATGCCTTTCGGTAAATGAGTATTTTTCAACTTCCGTCTTTTCCAGTTTATCAATACGGTCATAAATTTTTCTGAGGGAAGCTTCATCATCTGCGTTAAAGTAAAGGCCACCTGTCTGATGGGCAATTTCTGTCAGCGTTTTTGTATCCATCTGGTACTCGGAAGGAATCTTCTCCCAGAAGCCAAAGGCATTCTGATAGAATCCTCCGCCGAATCCAATGGTATAAATTGTAATATTTCTGTCCGCAGCCAGTTTGCTTGCTTCGGATGGTGTCAGATTACCCTTGTTATTCTGCCCATCCGTCAAAAGGATAATAAGTGCCGACTGCTTTTCCCCCTCCGGATTACCCCGCCGGAATGATTCAATCCGGGCTACTGCCAGAGCTATAGCATCACCTATAGCCGTTCCATCAGCCTCCCGGGGAGCAAGATTCACGGTCTTGATAAACTGAGGAAACACGTCGTGTGAAACTGTTAAAGGACTAAGGGTATCCGCATAGCGGGCAAAAACAGTCAAACCTATAATATCATCGCTTCTGGCTTCCACAAAATCCAGGAAAACCGACTTCACAATATCCAGACGGTTTCGCTCCTTCTTTTTATCCATCCAGGTACCCATACTCCCGCTGCGGTCAAGAACCATCTCCATGACAATTCCATTGCGGATATCCCTCACATTGCCCTTATAGTAAACAGGTCGTGCCAGAGTCAGAATGATGCCTATAAAAGCAAGAATATAAAAAAAACTTGGAAGAACAAGAAGTCTTATTCTCCAGCTTTTATGCTCCGGCATTTTCTGGAAGGCAGAAAACAGCAGCCCCTTGGGTTTTTTATACAAAGCCATAACAAAAAACGGCAGGAGAAGGAGTAAAAGAAGGTAGAGTGGCTGATCTAGTTTATACATGGGTCGCGTCCTCCTCTTTCTGCAGGAATTCACAGCAGTCTATGATTGTTTTAACATGTCCATTCAGAGTCTCTTCATCGGGGCTGCCATGGGCCGGATTATAAAAAATATCTTCCATTTCCCCTAAAATAGGATAAAGACTACGCAGGGCCCACTGATTCAGACTGGAAGGTTTTTCCAACTCTTTCAACATATATGAGGGTTCCAGTCCGATCCTCAGAGAAGGGGATATTCCATGGAGAAAGAGAGATAGCAGATGGTACAGTTCCCTGTACTGATCCTTCCTGCTGTCGTCTGTGAACCGGGCATCCTTTTCGAGTTCTTTCAGTTTCTGTAAATAGTAAAGACTATTTTTTAACGCTTCCTGATTTCGCTGGGCTCGTCTCTTTTTAAAATACAGAAAAACCATCAGAGAGAGGCTCAGTATGGCCGTGATAATAAGAACCGTGTATACGGGAAAATCTGGACTCTCTTCCGGAGGAAGCAGGTCAGCGGGAACAGCGCTGTCATTCATCAGGGAGGAGACAATTTCAATTTCTGAGTCAGTGAACTTAAGCTGACTCAGGGTATCAGAAGAGCTGATTGACAACTCTAAACCACTCAGAACAGCTTTTCCGGTCTTATCCGGACTGAGAAACCAACGAACATTCTGCCCGGAATCCTGAAATCTTTTCATCACGGTGAAATCTCCCCAGTGATCTCCTGGTTTCGGCAGGCTTTCCACAACAATAAATCCTGTTTTGGATTCTGCTGTTAATCGGACAGCAATAATATCTGTAAATTGAAAACTATCTGATTCATAACTGAGTTTATAGATACCCAGTTCATTCTCCAGCTGTTCCATAATCTGATTTTCAGGAGCCGTAATATTTTGTTTATTTTGACATCCAGAGAAGAGTGTCAGAAAAAGAAAAATCAGATACATCACAGGCGTTTTCCCCGTGCTATAAAAAAACGTGTCAGCGGAGTCAGCCAATCATCCTCAGGATCGAGACTTATCAGATCTGCCCGGCTCTTTCTCATAAGCTTAAGCAGATTACTTTGCCGCTCCCGTCCCTTCCGTACCCATTCTGCCTTTGTTGTCCGGTCTGAAAAATCCAGATAGCGTTTTTCTCCCGTTTCGGCATCACGGAGAAGAAACAATCCTTTCCGGGGGGGAGTCAGCTCCCGTTTATCCTGAAGCTGAATACACACAAGATCATGCTTTTCGCCCATATAACCTAGGGCGTTCTCATAGTCCTCATCCATAAAGTCAGAAATTAAAATAATGATAGATCCCCGTTTTAGAATTGACCCACTGTATTCCAGAGCCTGTTTCAGAGATGTTCCCTTTCCTTCTGGCTTATGAGAAAGGACTTCTCGGATAAGATGAAGTACATGGCGGCTTCCCTTTCCGGGGTGAATAACCTTCTCCACCTGATCCGTAAAAATACTCAATCCAACCCTGTCATTATTGCTGATTGCCGTAAATGCCAGAATGGCACAGAGTTCGGCGGCCATCTCATTCTTAGTTTTTTCTCCCGAGGAGAATTTCCCGGAAGGAGAGAGGTCCACCATAAGGAACATGGTAAGCTCTCTCTCTTCCCGGAATAGTTTAATCCAGGGTTCTCCCGACCGGGCTGTTACATTCCAGTCAAGAAAACGGACATCATCTCCCGGCTGATAGGGGCGGACCTCTTCAAATTCCATTCCACGCCCTTTAAAGGCACTTAAATAGTCACCAGCAAAGGAGGCAGTTATTTTTTTCCGGGTGAGAACCCGGATCTGTTCCATTTTTTTTCTGAGTTCTTTATCAATCATAGATTATTAATTAAACAGCCGGTACTGAATCAAGGATCTTCTGTATCAGATCGTCTGATGTAATACCTTCCGCCTCCGCTTCATAACTGATAACGATTCTATGTCTGAGAACATCCGGAACAATCTCTCTTATATCCTGGGGAGTCACATAGTTTCTTCCCTGCATAAGAGCCAGTCCGCGGGCAGCCTGACAAAGGAAAATAGAGGCACGGGGAGAGGCACCGAACTGAATATATTCATTTGTTTTCCTGCTGGCTTGAATAATATCTATAATATACTCTTCAATCTTGGCATCAATATAAACCTCTTCGGCCAAATCTCTCAGTTTAAGAATATCCCGGGCAGTGCAGACCGGTTTTGCTTCCGGCCTAGCTGACTTTTTGCTCTGAGAGCGGATAATCTGAAGCTCTTCATGTTTTTTAGGATAGTCCACAATCAGCTTCATCATAAAACGGTCAACCTGTGCTTCGGGCAGGGGATAGGTTCCCTCCTGTTCTACAGGGTTTTGTGTGGCCAGTACCATAAAGAGCTCTTCCAGGGGATAGCTTTCGTCTCCAATGGTGACCTGTCTCTCCTGCATGGCCTCAAGGAGGGCACTCTGCACCTTGGCCGGAGCACGGTTTATCTCATCAGCCAGAAGAATATTGGTAAAGACCGGTCCTTTCCGTGAATAGAAACTGCTCTCAGCCGGATTATATATCAGAGTCCCTGTCAAATCTGCAGGAAGCAGATCAGGTGTAAACTGTATGCGTCCTGAATCGGCTTGAACAACCTTAGCCAGGGTTGTGACAAGCAGTGTTTTAGCAAGACCTGGAACACCTTCCAGAAGGATATGCTGATTACAAATCATCCCCAGAAGGAGCCTGTCTACAACCTTTTCCTGACCAACAATAACCTTAGAGATTTCATCCCGTATTTTTTTAATGACTATTCCGCTGACTGATTCTGTTTTTTCAACTATTTCTGTGTTCATATATTTATCTTTTATAATCCTTATTCATAGTATTAAACGCATCTGTTTTCTATATGTTACAATCTTTTATTAATTTAACAAGAGAATGGATTATAAAAACAAGAACCAGCAAAAAGTATTGCAGGCTCTCCCTCATTCACTATTTAAAATCGGAAGTAAAGAAGTATCTTAAGCCCTCATACTCCTCCACTGTTCTATCCAGCATCCATTTACTGGGGGCGAGGTAGATTAGCTGGCCCCGAACATCCTGGGCAATTTTACTTTGGTTATCTCCGCAGAACCTGTCCAGAACACTCTTATCTTCCGCTGCAATCCAGCAGGCGGTCTGAAAGTCTACGGGCTCGAATTTACAGGTTGATTTATACTCATGCTCCATTCTGTGCTGAATAACCTCTAACTGCAGAGCTCCGACAACACCGATCAGTTTCTGTTTGGTGGACAGTTTTGTAAAGATCTGTACAACACCCTCTTCGGCCAGCTGATCCAGTCCTTTTTTAAACTGCTTATCCTTAAGAGGATCCTTGTTAACGACAGTACGGAAAATCTGGGGGGCAAAACTCGGGATTCCTTTGAATTGTACCGATTCTCCCTCTGTCAGGGTATCACCAATTTTAAAAGTCCCCGTATCGTGCAATCCGATAATATCTCCCGGGATAGCCGTGTCTATAATATTCCGGCTCTGGGCCATAAAGGCTGTCGGATTGGATGTTTTGTATCCCTTTCCTGTTCGTACGTGAGTATAAATTTTATTTTTTTCAAACTCACCGGAAACAACCCTCATAAAGGCAATCCGGTCTCTATGCCGGGGATCCAGATTCGCATGGATTTTAAAGATAAAACCTGAGAACTTCGGCTCGACGGCCTCAACCATTCGATCTTCCGCTTCAAAGGTCCCGGGACCCGGAGCAACATCCACAAAACAGTCCAGAAGCTCCCTGACACCAAAGTTATTGATGGCACTACCAAAAAAAACAGGGGTCAATTCTCCCGAGAGATAGAGTTCCTCGTCATATTCAGGATATATCTCTGTAATAAGAGCCAGCTCTTCTCTGAGCCTGGCAGCATTGCTCTCTCCGATTCTCTTGCTCAGCTCATCACTTTCCAAGTCATCGATGATAAGAGAATTTTCCACTTCCTGAATCTCATGGGCGTTAAACAGAATCAGTCTTTTTTCATAAATACTGTATACACCCTTAAGATTCTGTCCCTGTCCCACAGGCCAGCTCATAGGGCAGACCGTTATATTCAGTTCTGCTTCCACTTCATCCAGCAGTTCCATGGGATCTTTTCCTTCCCGGTCGAACTTATTGATAAAAGTTATGATGGGTGTTTTCCGCATCCGGCAGATTTCACATAGCTTTCTGGTACGTTCCTCAACACCCTTTACGGAGTCAATAACCATAAGAGTGCTGTCTACGGCTGTAAGGGTACGGTAGGTATCTTCCGAGAAGTCCGCATGACCCGGGGTATCCAGGATATTAACCTTTCGGCCTCTATAGTCAAAACCCATGACAGAGGTTGAAATGGAAATACCCCTGTCTTTTTCCATTTCCATAAAGTCGGAAACAGTCTTTTTGGTACTTTTTCCTGATTTAACGGCACCTGCTGCATGAATAGCACCCCCAAAAAGGAGTAGTTTTTCTGTTATGGTTGTTTTACCCGCATCGGGGTGACTGATAATAGCAAAGGTCAGTCGTTTATTTTCATTCATTTTTTTAATATTCCTTCTGCCGCACGGATCCCGCTTGCCCAGGCTCCTGTTATTCCACGGCTGGTTCCGGCACCATCACCGATCATGTAGATATTATCATGTACCCGGAAATAACGGTCCAGGAATTCCGGTTTATTGGCATACATCTTAATCTCGGGGTAATACATAATAGTACTGGGATGAAGCACACCGGGAATAATAGTATCCAATTGTTTCATTGATTTCCAGATGGCCCGCAGTATTTTTGAAGGCATGGCTAGAGAAATATCTCCAGGAGTACTGCCCTTGAGTGTTGGTGCAAAATCATAGAGATCCGTGTTGAAAGAACTTGTTTTTGATCTCTTGGATAAACGAAAGTCCCCCACTCTCTGCATAATGGGTTTGCCCCCCCCCAACAGATCTGCCTGAAGCCCCAGGATTTCCCCATAGCGGTGTCCGCTTGCAAGAGGCTCGGTCAGACGGATAGTTTTCAGCATAGCAAAGTTTACCAGATTATTCTGGCGATTCTTCTCAGCCGACCAGGCATGGCCGTTTACACTATAGAATGGCTGACCGCCCTGGGACTGATATTTTTCCTGAACCACATAGGCACTATTACTGTTTGTACAGAAGGTTCTGACTTTTCCGGGAAAATGGAACTTTGGATCATAGTAATCCCGTACAATGGGATAATGGTCCATCCGGGTTTCCACACGAATCCCGACATCCAGTACATTATCTATAAAAAAGATCCCCAGGGAGTGCATCATTTTCTGCAAGTACTGGAAACCATGTCTTCCAGGGGCAACAATCAGATGATCATAGGAAAAAGTCCCCTGATTTGTCTCAATAGTCTTACTGCCAGTTGTAATATTCTCAGCTTCTACAGCAAGTTTTATGGTGACATTCAGCTTCTCCAAGCTGGCACACAGTTCTTTGATCAGGGCCAAACCACCATCAGTCCCCAGATGGGACTGCCTGATATTCAACAGTTCTACTCCCAGGGTTTCAGCCCTTTTCTCGTAGATGTCAATATTCTTTTTAGGCAAAAGAACCGGTTTCAGAATGGATTCCACCATTTCAAGATAATGTTCTGCTTCTTCCTTTGACCAGTTATCCAGAGGAAAGCCGATAGGATAACTGAAATTCATCTTACAGTCATTGCGGAGACCACCAGTTGAAGTGTTCTCTTTCTCAATCATGAGAATTTTTAAATCAGGTTTATTCTGTATAAGGTGAAACGCCGCGCCCAGCCCTCCGGGACCTGTACCGATAATTATGGCATCATAGTGGTTTGAGTTTGTCATAAGAAGGACTTTATTGTATTTTTAATTATTTTTCCAGACTAATCTGTATAGGAAGCGTCCCAACAGGCACACAATTGAAACAATTTCCATTGAACAATGGGAGTCTCTTTTATAATATTATGAGGCAAGTGGTACAGTTTAGTTGATTTTGCCATACTGACACGAACTGTAATATCCATTTCCCCGCATTCATGATTGACCGGAAAGCCACCCCAGGATTCCCCCTGATTCAATACTTTCCGTATTTTCCCTTCAGACAGGATCTCAAGGGAGCCTTCTTTTATAAAATATAAATCTTTCGACCAGCCTTGAGAAAGGATCTCACCGGGAAGGATATCTAATAGCTCTGCTTTCTGACTCAGCTTAAACAGTTTTCTGCTGGAAATACGGGAACCGAAAAGATAGGACCTTCTTAAATCCTGCACAATCTTATTATTATCTCTCAATGTTTCAAGAAGATTATGTTTTTTCAGAAAGAAGAGCATTATATCAACGGGTATTGATAGCGTTTCGATACAGGAAGAAGCATGATAGCTTCCTATGGTCTTCTTTCCACAAATACTACTGTTTATCCCGATCAGGGTACCCGAAGTCATCTCAAAGTGTTCTTTCCTGCTTCCCTCTTTCTTATTTCCAGATATATAGTCCACCACACCAAAAAGGATCAGGGTTATCGATTGAAGCAATTCGCCCTTCTTGGCCAGACAATCCCCGACTTTATATTTTTTATATGTATTGACTAGAAGTACATCCAGATCAGAATCATCTACTTCCGGAAAATAATCCTTCAGTACCATACGGGCGTGAATACTCCGGTAGTCCTTTCTGGCAGGGATCAAGATATCCTGAGCCCCGAACGCTCTGCTTTCACCAATTTCTTTTTCACGTGTACTGAGAGCTTGGTCCTTATGACTCAACAGCAGAGTTTCTGAAGGGTCATCAATAAAATCATCAGAGTTGCCATGAACAAATCCACCACCCACATCTATCTTTTTGATATCTGCCTTTTCATGATATCCGGTCCAGACTTTATCAAACAAATCTTTTGTTATTCCCGTTTTCGGATCTTCCGAGATAAATGATTCAAGGATCTTCTTGCATACAATATCTGCAAGGTGGGCATAGCTTTTATATCCATCCACAGTTTTTACCCGGAAGTAGAGAATGGTCGTTTCCACAGGATGGGGCGAGAATACAGGTTTTATCTCCAGACCGTCATGCATATTCCACTCATCACTTTTCAAGGGCCACAGATCAAAGAGATCATCAAGAATGGATTCATCCTCTCTCATCAGGGCGGATAATTTTTTCCTGGTAGTTTCCATAACCATGGGAGCCGCAAAATATTTAATTTTATGGTCTGCCATAAGCAGATAGGTTAAACCGGAAAAATGGTCGTCATGAATATGGGTATGAAAGATTCCTTCCACATCATTAACGCTGAGACCAAGAGCATTGAGGGAGTACTCGATATTCGGTCCGGCATCAATCATATATATTTTACCTTTAAATATAATAATGCTTCCCATACAGGGACGTTTGTTATCCCAGCCGTTGCCCTCTCCCATATGAACGATAGAAAAGTACTCTCTGCTGATATTATGATAGTCCAGTTTATAGGGAGCTTCGTAGCGTTCTTCTTTATCAATATTCAGATTGATATCAAGAGATTCTCCATCACAGCTTAGGCTATAGAGGTTCATTCCTTTTCGTTCCAGAAAAATTCCGGGCTTCAGTTCTACGACCTCTGTATGAATAACCGTTGTTTCAATCAGCTCTTCCGGGTCAAGAATTTTATTGTAAGAAAATTTCATTTTCAAACGCCACAATTCTTCAGTCCTTTCATCAGAACATCCGGCTTGTCTGAATTCGTCCTTAGAAGCTAATCCGTAATTACCGCGGAAAATATAGTCCTTTTGAGCCCTTAGCTGATTCTCAGTCCCGATAATTCGAGGCTTGTCTCCTGTATTTCCGGGATGTCCGGGAAGAGACATCCCCTGTTTATACATCATATGAAGAATGGGAAACTCTGCCATATTACAAAAGTAGCCGTTTTGAACTGGACGATCAGACAGGAGGATGGCATTGGGTCCGCTTTCTGTATAAGCAGTTCTGTTTTGAAGAGGGCGAATCAAAGCTTTATTGGTTAAATGCTTAATACTATCCATGGGACAGCCGCACATGAGATAGAAGTTTTTCTCTGGTATCTCAAGCCAAAATAAGCCGGTTGTTACTTTTACGAGTTCCATACTCTTTTAAGTATCGGTCAATTATCTATATAGGAATATTTATTTTTTATCTTGACTTCATTAAATTATGGACAAATTGCAGATATTGCCTGATAATATTTTAAAAGATCATTTAATTGATCTTTTTTGATAATATTATGATTGTTTTGAGGTTTTGTATGAAATTTATTATGTCTTTAGATCAGGGAACCACCAGTAGCAGATCGTTGTTGATTGATAGAGATGGTTTAATTAAAAATATGTCACAACGGGAATTTACCCAGTACTACCCAAGAGAACAGTGGGTAGAGCATGATCCTATGGAAATATGGAACTGCCAGAAAGATATGATGAATGACGTCCTTAATAATGAGGGTGTTACAATGGATTCTGTAGCAGCAATCGGAATTACGAATCAGAGAGAGACCACCCTGTTGTGGGATAAAAACACAGGCTTGCCTGTATACAACGCCATAGTATGGCAGTGCCGAAGAACAGCAGAACTCTGTTATGATCTGAAAAACAAAGGTTATGAGGATGTGTTCCGTAAAAAGACAGGACTGCCCCTGGATGCCTATTTTGCGGGAACAAAGATCCGCTGGATTCTGGATAACGTAGAGGGAGTCAGAGAAAAAGCAGAAGCGGGAGATCTTCTCTTTGGAACCATTGATACCTGGTTAATCTGGAAACTGACAAAGGGCGCTGTACATGTTACGGATGTGACAAATGCCAGCCGGACCCTGATTTATAATATACATACAAAAGAATGGGATAAGGAACTTCTGGAAATTCTGAATATCCCCTCCTCTCTTCTGCCTGAAGTAAAATCCTGCAGCGAAATATATGGTTATACGGATAAGGAAGAGTTCGGCGCAGCTGTTCCCATTGCAGGAATTGCGGGAGATCAGCAGGCGGCTCTTTTTGGACAGATGTGTCTGAAAAAAGGTGATGTGAAAAATACCTATGGAACCGGTTGTTTCACCCTGATGAATACAGGAGAAACAGCTGTTGAGTCCAAGACGGGCCTGCTTACAACCATTGCCTGGGAGTTGAATGGTAAAACTGTCTATGCTCTGGAAGGAAGCATTTTTATGGGAGGAGCCACAGTTCAGTGGCTCCGGGATAATCTTGAGATTATCTCCACCCCACAGGAATGCGACAAGCTGGCAGAAAGCACAGAGAATAATGAGGGAGTTTATCTTGTACCGGCATTTCAGGGATTGGGAGCCCCCTACTGGGAGATGGAAGCCCGGGCAGAACTCTCGGGAATGACAAGAGGAACCAACAAGGCTCATATCTGCCGGGCGGCTTTGGAATCCATTGCCTACCGTTCCAAGGATGTTATTGATATTATGCAGAAAGACTCCGGCATGGAGCTGACAGCAATAAAGGTTGATGGCGGAGCATCCCGCAGTAATATTCTTATGCAGTTCCAAAGTGATATGAACCGCAGTAATGTCATCCGGCCAAAGTCCATTGAAACCACCGCCATGGGTGTCGCCTATATGGCCGGTCTGGCGGTAGGATATTGGGATTCTCTGGAGGAGATACAGCAAATGTGGAAAGAAGACAGAGTTTTTTCTCCCGAAATGAGTGAAAATAACAGCAAAAAATTGTATAAAGGATGGATAGACGCTGTTAAACGATGTCTGAACTCATAATCAGGAGATTTCCATGCCATTCCGATTCACACCTTCTCATAGAAACCAGGGTCTTTTTCCATTCAGACCGGACTTGACCAAGGGGAGAATCGGAATACTCTCATCTTTTTTACAGACAGCATTTGATCAGTCATCTTCGGACCTTGCCGCATGGTATTCACTTGCTGATTCAGCTGAAAATCAGCAAGTGGAATTCAAATGCAGCGAATCCAGGGGAATATATGATGTCCCAGCCACTCTCTCAGGGCATTGTGAATGGCTGGACTTTATACTGGACAGCCGTGAAAGCCTTATTCTGAACCAGCCATCCCCCCATTATTATGGTAAAATTTTATTTATTCCAGGAATGAGGAGTGCAATGGCCCTACCCATGTTTTCCAATAAAGCCGTTTCTGATATTGTAATTCTGAACAGCCGGAGAGAAAACCATTTCGGACATAAAAACAGTACTAACCTGCATCTACTCGGAAACATCTGTTCAAATTTGCTGACATAGCTTTTAAAGGCAGGCGGATATGAAAGACAAAAATCCTCTTTTTCAATTAAAAAACAATTCAAAAGGGAAACAAAAACTTCAACGCATGATAAATGATCGGGAAATCCTTAACTGGTTAAAAGATCTGTTTCTCCACACCCCTATGATTGAAGAAAATGCTAAGTGGAAATCTCTCCTTATGAAATATGAAGAAGAACTTCTTCTTCTGGCATCTGACTCAGATCCCGGCATACGCTATCATGCACTCTCGGTACTCATCTATTCGGACAACAAAATTGCTGACAGACTCATATGGGACTCCCTGGATGATTCAGACTCGCTTGTCAGGATTCTACTGCTAAAGCGGTTTAAACCTGAGGATAGACAGAAATTCTATAATCGTCTCTACAGAATCTATTTGAAAGATTCAAACTGGAAGGTCCGGAAGGCATCAAGAGAGAGAATCCGAAAAGACTATTCAGATCTTTTTACCATCAGCCCTGATAATCTGGAAGAAAGGGAAAAAATTCACTGTATTGAGCTTCTGGATCATCGCTCATCCATGGATCATGATCTTGCCATTCATTTTCTCCAAGACAATAAAAAGGGAATAGCCCTGAATGCCTCTCTTTATCTTGAAAAAGAAGGCTGCCTGGATGACATGCTGAAAAAAGCTTCCTTATCCGATATGGATGAGTTCAACAGAAAAAAAGAACTTCTTCTGGCTGCTGTTTCCTGTCAGGTTTCATCCTTTCTGGATAAGAAAGAAAATTTCATGTTCTGCGCCTCTCTCTGCCTTGGGATTGGACTGCTCCATGCGGGAGCTATCAGTAAAATAACGGAATTTATCATTGAAAAAGTCATTGTTCTACCCGAAAAGAGTGTTCAGGTCCACCAGATAAGACTGCAGGCCCTTGAGATTCTCCTTAGGATAAAGACAACAGAAGCCTATGAACTGCTCAGAAAAATTTTAAAAAATTTCAAGTCCGATAATGAGATCATTAAAACAGTATTGGAAAAACTTCCAGAAGAGGGCGCTCTCAACATATATCCTGTTCTTCTGGAATATCTGAAGGATCTGAGTTTCAGCAATGAAGAGACCCTGATAATGAGTTTTATGCGTTTGCCTATGTCATACTGCCTGAAGGATATGTACACGATAGTCAGAGATACAGAGTCGGATCTTATTGTCAAAAGAAGAGCTCTCTCAGTTCTCTGTCAGTTCAGTGAAGAGAGCACTATCCTCTTTATACTGGAACAGCTACCCCTCTTTTCCAGAGAGGATATACAGGAGCTGGGAAGTACCGCCCTGAAATGGGCCCCTGCTCCCTTTATAAAAACAGCGGGAGAACTTTTCCAGGAATGCGATGGAAATGTCCGTAAATCCCTGATGACCCTGTCGGCTCTTGCGGGAATAACCCGTTTTCTGCCAGAAATGGAAGAAAGTCTGACTGATGCTGATCCTGAAAATAGAAAAACAGCCATCAGGGCATTGATTGATCTGGATAACAGCGAATCCCTGGATAAGATAATCAACCTTTTATACGATCCGGATGCCCTTGTTCGATCCGAAGCCGCCAGATCTCTTATCAAATGGAACAAGGAAGAGGCATTCCATCAGCTCTCCCAAATACTGGGGGATCCTAATGAAGTGGATACGGTTGAAATTTCAATCATTGAAGAGCTGGGAGAATCCTCCAATATAAAGAGTATTGCCCTTCTTATTCCTGTTCTGGAGCTGAAAACAGAACTGGAAGACGAACTGATTAAAAGTTTGATGCATAAAAAAAAGGATGATGAAATCAGGGAAATAGTCGGTTTCTTTGTAGAGGGAACTTCAGCTGTCCGCTCTTCTCTGACAAAGCTTTTTTCCAGAATGGGAGATAGCGCAGAGAGCTATCTTCTTGAACTTCTGAGAGCAGAGAAAGAGATTGCCCTACATCCTTCCATATCCCGCATTCTCGATGAAACTGCTTATGTTGACCTGTGCATCAGCAAACTGAAGAACCGGAAAAAAAGCATAAGAAAACAGGCGGCGGAAGATCTGATTCTGATCGGAACAGAAAAGGCATGGCAAGGCCTGATAATAGCGGTTAAAGATATCAGCCGGGAGATAAGAATTATTTCCATCAGGGCCATGGAAAAACTGAGAAACAATGATTCCGAAAAAATTCTGGAAGGGCTGAAAAACGATCCTGATAAAAAGGTCAGAAAATATACCCTGTGGGCCCTGGAAAAAATAAATGCAGGAAAACTACCCTGATCTTATAACAAAAAAAAGCTGCCTGGGATTCTGATTCAGGCAGCTTTTTTTATTTCCTTAAGAAAATTTTATTTTAATTCAAGAACACTTTCATCATAATCGGAAGGAGCTTCATATCCCATCAGATTCATACAGGTAGCAGCTATTGAACTGATACCCAGGCCCTCTTTGAGGTTTGTTGAATAATCATCCTTGAATTCCGGGTCATAGATGATACAGGGAACAGGATTCAGAGAGTGGGATGTTTTAGCCTTGGGTTTTCCATTTTCTTTTATGGAAACTTCTCCGGTTTTTTTCTTATGTTCATACATATCGTCCGCATTACCGTGGTCTGCCGTTAACAGCAATACACCACCTGCTTTTTCAACAGCAGTTTTCAGCCTGCCGATACTAAGGTCCATGGCTTCCATAGAACAAACGACAGCCTGATAATTACCGGTATGTCCAACCATATCACCATTGGGGTAATTCAGTTTGATAAACTCATACTCTCCGCCTTCAATAACTTCAATCAGTTTATCCGTAATTTCGGCACACTTCATGGCCGGACGCTGTTCAAAGGGAACAACATCAGAGGGAATCTCTACATAGGTTTCCAGGTCTTCGCTGAATTTTCCGGATTTGTTTCCATTGAAAAAATAGGTAATATGACCGAATTTTTGAGTTTCACTGATGGAAAACTGTTTAACTCCCGTTGCACAGAGGTATTCGGCCATGGTTTTATCGATGGTGGGAGGAGTAACCAGGTACTGTTTGGGAACATGAAGGTCTCCGTCATATTCCATCATTCCGGCATATTCTACAGAGGGAACTCTTACACGGTCAAACTTATCAAAGTCATCCCCCTCTTCAAAGGCTGCTGTAATTTCAAGAGCTCTATCACCACGAAAGTTGAAAAGGATAACACTGTCACCATCTTCAACCACACCGACAGGGCCATTTTCATCGGCCACAACAAAGGGAGGCAGGTCTTGATCGATAGCGTTATCTCTTTCACGCAGAGAAACGATTGCTTCATGGGCAGAGGAGAATATTTCACCCTCACCCAAGACATGGGTCATCCAGCCTTTTTCAACCATTGACCAGTTAGCCTGGTAACGGTCCATTGTGATCTGCATTCTACCGCCACCCGATGCAATACGTGCATCAAAAGAGTCATCAGACAGTTCTGCCAGAAAGGCTTCTGTGGGATCAAAATAATCCAGAGCAGAAGTTTCTCCAACGTCACGACCATCCAGTAGCGCATGAACACGGACAGTTTTTACACCTGCTTCTTTCGCTTTAACGACCATTGCCTTCAGGTGATCTATATGGGAATGCACGTTTCCATCGGACAGAAGACCGATAAAGTGCAGAGTTTTGTCACTGTCTCTGACATTATTTATCAGCTTGGTCCAGACCTCAGCGATAAACATATCCCCAGAATTGATGGAATGGCCGACCAGCTTTGCCCCCTGAGAAAAGACACGTCCACAACCCATGGCATTATGTCCAACCTCAGAGTTACCCATGTCATCGTCAGAAGGAAGACCGACTGCCAGTCCGTGAGCCTGCATTTTTGTGACAGGACAACTGTCTGCCAGCTCATCCAGAGTATTGGTGATAGCTCCTTTAAAAGCATCACCCTCTTCATATTTACCATATCCAACCCCATCCATAATACAGAGAACAACGGGTCCTCGTCTCTTCTGGAAAGAGTTCAGTTTATTAAGCGGTTTAACCACAATACTACCTCTCTAACTTTCATTAAAAATGATATAAAATCTTTATTTACAATACTCCCTCAGGCTGTTAAAAATCAAGGGATACAGGCCGATAATAAGGTATGACTAAACCAATCGTTGCTATTACAGAATGCAGAGACTACTCTACCCCATCAATCTTAAAAGCTATCGAGAAGATCGTGGATTCAGCGGGCTTTCCCGATGTAAAGAATAAAACTGTTCTATTAAAACCAAATATACTTTCCGGATCCTCTCCGGAAAAGGCTGTGACCACTCATCCCCAGCTGGTCAGAGCTGTCATTCGCCTTGTTTCTGCCAGGGGAGCATCAAGAATTCTAGTGGGAGATTCTCCCGGGGTGGGATCTCCTGATATGGCTGGAAAGAAATCTGGCATCAAGGCTGCCGTTCTGGAAGAAGGGGCGGAATGGACCCTTTTTACCGAAAGCATCAGGCTGCTGGCTCCCGAAGGAAAGAAACAGAATCAGTTTTATCCGGCCAAACAACTGGAGGAGGCGGATGTGCTGATCTCCCTTCCCAAAATGAAAACCCATGAGATGATGTACTACACTGGTGCCATAAAGAATCTTTTTGGCATGATTCCGGGACTGAAAAAATCCCGTTTTCACCTGAATTATCCCCAAAAGGAAGATTTTGCCGCCCTCATAGTGGATCTTTTCCAGGCATTGAAACCATCCTATGCCATTATGGACGGGATTAGCGCCATGGAAGGCTCCGGACCGGGAAGCGGTACTCCCATAGATGTGGGACTCTTAATGGGATCTGCCAATCTGCTCGCTCTTGATTGGGCGACTGCCACCATAATGGGTTATGACTGTATGAAGATTCCTATCCTCAAGGATGCTCTGGAGAGGGGAGCCTGGCTGGAGAGGCCCGATGAGATCACATACCCTCTTCTGGATCCTGAAGATCTGATCATTAACGATTATGAAAGGGTTAAGATTCTCAAGGACACGGGATTTATAAAAAAAATTGTTCCTCAGAGGGTATACGGGTTTATCCGGGACCTCTATGTTCCCCGCCCTTTTTTCTCATCAAAGAAATGTATCGGCTGCGGTGAATGTGTAAGAATCTGCCCTGCCAGGGCTCTGACTCTAAAAGGAAAAGGGAAAGAAGCAAGAGTCCTTATAGACTACAAACTCTGTATCCGCTGCTACTGCTGCCATGAAGTCTGCCCGGTAGAGGCCATCCGGATCGGTCGCCTATGAGTTCCCGTTTTGATGACCTTCTGAAAGGTTTCTGCCGTCTGGACTGTGACAGATACAATTTTCTGAAAACCTTTCTTGAATGGAAAAAAATCCCCTTTACCCCTCTGGAAGCAGGGGGACGGCACCTTCTGATAAATCCCATGGGGAAAACAATGCCGGGACACTATATCAAAGTCCTGACTGCCCATTACGACAGAGTAGAGGGAACACCCGGGGCCAATGATAACAGCTCCTCGGTCTTTATTCTTTTGAAACATTTGGAATATTTGCAACAGACGGATTACTCTCATAACACAATGATTCTGTTTACAGACAAAGAGGAATTGTGCGGGGAAAGAAGCATATACAATCAGGGGTCCTATCATTTAGGCAGCTATTGGAAAGAAAACCTGGGAGTAAATTACTTTTTTACTGTTTTGGATATGTGCGGTATCGGAGATACCCTTATCTGGGGCAGAAATGATCTGAAACTACAAAAAGAAAACCCAGATGCCCTTGTTTCCAAGGGGGTCATAAAAAAAATAGATTCTCTGTATAACGCCCTCTCTGATCTGCTCTACCGTCACAGCAGGCAGAGCGATATGGGAATCAACGGTCTCTTTTCTGATGACCTTGGTTTTATCCTCAGTGGTCTGCCTGCCATTCAGTTTTCTCTGCTTCCCTGGAAAGAAGCGGAAAGGTGGAAAAAAAACTCAGAGGACTTTCCCGCATCATGGAAGGTTAATCACTCATCGGATGATGGCGTTGAAACCCTCCAGGACTCCGCATTCCGCAGGATGGATAAATTTCTTAAAAATCTGTCCAGTTATCACTTACCCCTACCCTGAAAATCCTTCAGAACTTTAACGATCCCTTCAATATGCTCAGGAGCCGTTCCGCAGCAGCCGCCGATAACCGCCACTCCTGCATCCAGAAGAGAGGGAATAAAAGTGGTATAATCATCTGCTGACATAGGATAAACTACTTTGTTATCCACCAGGATGGGTAGTCCGGCATTTGCCTTAATCCAAACAGGAAGCTCCGTTAAACTGCAAAGAGTCTTAGCAAGTTCGGCATAGGCATCAATTCCTGTTCCGCAGTTGGCACCGATTAAAGAGGCTCCCGACTCTTCCAGAGTGGCCACAGCTTCTTCCGGGCTATGACCCATTATGGTCCGGAAAGTACCATCAGCCATGGGATCAAAGGTCATAGAACAGACAACAGGGCATGCTCCGCCTTTTATGGCACCCTTGAGAGCGGCCTTTATTTCTATTAAATCAATAAAGGTTTCAAGGACAATCAGGTCTGCCCCCCCCTCTCTGAGAGCTTCCGCCTGACGGGCAAAACTATCTTCCACATCATCTATAGAGACTTCTCCCATCATAACCAGCTTTCCGCTGGGACCCATATCTCCGGCTGTCAGGTAATCCCCCCCGCCAGCCTGTTTTGTAAGCTCCGCCCCGCGTTTATTTATTTCAAACATCTTATCTGCAACTCCGGAATGTTCCAGTTTAATGGAGCTGCCTCCAAATGTATTGGTCAGAATAATTTTACTGCCAGCTGCGGCATAAGAACGGGCTATTCCTGAAACTATGCCGGGATGAGAAAAGTTCCAGAGTTCGGGTGCATCCCCCTGTGTCAATCCGGCTTTCAGCATTTCCGTACCCCAAGCCCCGTCTGCCACGATGGGATTCTTTTTCCATTGCATAAAATTCAACACTAGCTGCTCCTGTTATTTTTATTTGAATTATATTATATCTGAAAAGAGTCTATTGAGAATACTTATTGTTTCTGATAATAATCGCAAGGACCGCTTGTCAAAATTCAAAAAAGAGAAGATTCTTTTACTTACTTAGGAGATTACATGAATAACGCTATCTGGTTCTGGACTGTTCTACTTTCAATATTGCCGATTTCGGAATTGAGAGGGGCCATACCTTTTGCGCTGATGAATGATATTCCTGTATATCTGGCCTGGCCAATATGTGTCGGTCTGAATGCGCTGGTTGCCCCTATGGTGTATCTTTTCCTCGGAACATTTCATAAACTGTTTTATAAATGGGCATGGTATCAGGATAAGTTTGACCGTTTTATTGAAAAAGCACGGCACAAACTGCATGCAAAAGTTGAAAAATACGGCTACCTGGGAGTCACCCTCTTTGTTGCAATTCCCCTTCCTATTACCGGAGCCTATACGGGAACCGTGGGAGCCTGGGTTTTGGGGCTGGATAGACGAAAAACCATGCTCAGTGTTCTTACTGGAGTTATCATATCCGGTACAATCGTTACATTGATAATGCTCTTCGGACATGGTGCTTTTTCTCTTTTTATTAAAGAAATACACTAAAATAAGGATATTTATACGTGGATTTGAGCGAAATCAGACTAAATCCTGAACAAAAACTGGCTGTAGATACATTAAACGGTCCTCTTCTCATTATTGCCGGCGCAGGTAGCGGCAAAACCGGTGTTATTACCAGCCGCATAGCCAATATGCTGAACCATGGGATTCCCCAGTCCCAGATTCTGGCCATGACCTTTACCAACAAGGCCGCTAAAGAGATGGAAGCGAGGGTTAAATCACTCACCGGTAAAAAGCTGACAAATCTCACGATCTCCACCTTTCATGCTTTCGGTGTAAAAATCCTGCGGGAGCATTATGTCGATATGGGTTTTCGTCCCAATTTTTCCATCTATGATACGGGGGACAAAATTTCCTGTTTGAAAGAAGCGGCCCGGGAACTCAAGCTGAAGTATGAAAACCCTGAGTTAATGGAACTGGCCAATATGTTCGCAGCCATCAAGACGGAAAGGCAGCCCTGGGACAATACTATTGATCAGCATAAACCTTTGTACAAAGAGTACGAAGAACATATGCGCATCTATAATGCGGTGGATTTTGACGATTTGATCGTACTGCCCATTCATCTGATGGAAGAGCATTCCGATATTCTTGAAAAATATCAGAACCGTTTTCGCTATATCATGGTAGATGAATTCCAGGACACCTCATCCATTCAGTACCGCTTTCTCCATCTCATGGCAGAAAAATACAGAAATATCTGCTGTGTTGGTGATGATGATCAATCTATCTACTCCTGGAGAGGAGCAAATTACGGTAATATTCTGCAGTTTGAAAAGGACTATCCTGAACTGATAGAAATTAAGCTGGAACGAAACTACCGTTCCACTGGTACGATCCTGAAAGCCGCCAATGCGGTAATTGCCAATAATACCAACAGAAAACTGAAAGAACTCTGGACCGAGATGTCCCATAATGAAATGACCATAAAGCATACCCTTCCCGATGATGACAAGGATGAGGGAGATTTCATAGCCTCCACCATAGCCTCTCTTCGCATGAAGGAGCATATGAAATATGATCAGTTTGGAATACTGATCCGGACAAACAGCCTGAGTAAAGCCATTGAAGATGCCCTCTTAAGCAGCAACATTCCCTATACCATGTCGGGAGGAACAAGTTTTTTCCAGCGGGCGGAGATACGGGATATCATTTCCTATCTCAGGGTTATAAACAATCCCGATGATGATGTAAACCTGCTCAGAATTATCAATACTCCCCGGCGGGGTATTGGTAAGAGAGCCCTTGAAACACTTATCGACGAATCTCAGAGACACAGTCAGTCTCTCTACTCCACCATGACATCCCTGCTGTTTTCCGCCGACTCTGAACTGAGTACCAAACTGAGAAATGGTATCGCGGAAATCGTTGATCTTGTGGAAGATTTTAAAGATAGATTTAAAGAAGCCGGTGCTCTTGCGGCAACAGGAGTTGAGCTGGTCGAAGAGATAAACTACTGGGAATATCTCCTGCAGGAACACGCAAGCAACGATAAAGTTGCAAAATGGAAAAATGACAATATCATCATGTTTATGGATTTTATGTCCCGCTGGGAAAAAAATCCAGACAACCTGGAGCCATCCCTGCAAAAATGGCTAAACAGAATAACCCTGGTAACCCGTGACGATACTGATGACAATGAGGCGGGTAAGGTTAACTTGATGACCATTCATGCCTCCAAGGGGCTGGAATTTGATGTGGTTTTTCTGGCAGGGGTTGAAAAGGATATTATTCCCCATGAGAGGGCTATCGCTGAAGATCCGGCCAATGTTGAAGAAGAGCGTCGTCTTTTCTATGTAGCCATTACCCGTGCCCGGAAAAAACTCTATATTACATCCTGTCTGAAACGGCGTCAGATGAGGGAGATGATAGACTCTTCCCCCTCACCCTTTCTGGATGAGATTCCCTTAGAACTGATGGAAGCCATGGAAATAGAGGAAGAGGTGGAAGACCCCAAAGAGGCGGAACAGTACTTTGCCAGGCTTCCCTGGAAGTAGTACAGATTATGCATGACACAGCAGGAAAAGCTATCACGTCCGCAAGGATTGAAAGGTCTCTAAAGTTATCTCTTATTGCCGGAGGCATGGGAGCTGTCTGGTTTATTTTTTGCCAACCCCAGCAGATTCTGACAGTGTTTATTCGAAATTATCTGAATGCAACGGATATGCAACTGGGAAATTTTATTGCCCTCCTGAATCTGGCCGGGGTTTTTCATCTAGGTGCCATTGTGCTCTACTCCTATACGAAAAGAATTAAATGCGCTTGGATAATATTCAGTGTAATTGCACGCAGTTCTGCTTTTTTCATTGCCGCTTCTGCTTATTATGTTTACAGAGGCGGCTCCCCTCAAATAGCCTTGTGGATTATCATAGGATCTTCTTTTTTTTTAAGTTTTATTATGGGGAATTTATCTGGTTCGGGATGGTGGACCTGGATTACCATGCTTACTCCGGAAAAGAAACGGGCTGCCTACTTTGGAAAAAGATCTTCATTGGCTCAATTGGTAAATATAATATTCTTCTTCTCGGCTACATGGCTTCTTGACCATTTCAACAAAGATGTTTTTCTGATTTATACCCTTATCTATCTGACTGCAGGAATTTTCGGCGTTGCAGATATCCTATTGCATTTGGCCGTACCAGAACCGAAAAATACCCATAAAAAGATTCCCTTTAACTTCAAACAGTTTAGCTCTCCCGTGAGAGACAAAAATTTTTTACGATTTGCCTTGATTACAGGATTTTCTGTTTTTTCTATCAATATCATTTCCCCTTTTCAAGCCCCCTTTATTACAAATGATGCAACCATTGGAGCTCCAAATATCTGGCTGGGTATCATGTTTTTAATTTCTCAGTTAACCTGGGTTATATTAGCCCCCTTCTGGGGAATACTAATGGACAGGATGGGTAAGAAGCCGGTTGTCCTATTGGGATTGCTCTACCCCCTCAGCTTTATTCTGTATCTGTTACTAACCCCCCTTAATTACAGCTTCATTCTACCGCTAATCTCCCTCTGGACGGGGTTTTTCGCTCCTGCATTCTGGGAGGGAATCAACCAGATGATGCTATTATTGACCCCAGAAGAGAACAGAACGCCCTATATTGCCTGGTTCTGGGCCCTTATGGGAATGGTTGCTGCCACAGGACCTCTCATCGGGGGCTTTCTTATGAGCGCTACCGGAAGTCTCGGCATTACAACTGTCGTAGCCCTCTGTTGTCTCATCCTGAGTTTTCTGATTTTCTCAACAATTAAAACACCAAGGGATCGTTCCTTTGAACATGTGGTAGCCATGATAACCACCCCCTCTACCTATAGGACTTTTTATCAGCTCCCCATCCTTTCAGGCAGACAAAAGGCGGAAAAAGTCCATAAAGCCCTGAGGGATGTAAAACACAATACTGGAGAACTAGCCTTTGAAGAGGTTTATTCTCGCCTGGATGATCCGGATCAAAATGTCAGAGAGGAAGCTGTTCTGGCTATGGGCCGGATTGGTACCGATGAAGCAGGAAAAGCATTGATTACTCATCTTGATTCGATAGAATCTCTGGTCCGGCCTGAAGCGGCCAAGGCACTTGGATTGATGGGTGACAGTCGGGCCATTCCCTATCTAATAGATGCCCTTTACAATGGTGATGAAGAACTACAGGAAGAGTCAGCCAGGGCTCTGGGGAAATTATACTCCGAGGATTCCGTATCTGCTCTTAGACAGTTAATAAGGGAAGACCGCTCGGAGAGGGTCAAAGTAACAGGAGCCCAGAGTATTGCTCTTCAGGGAAGGCTGGATGCGCTTGAAGAGATAATTGACCTTTGGGAGCAGACAAAGAATCCTGTGTTGCAGAAACAGCTTAGTATATCCCTTGGAAATCTTATCGGAAAACCGGGAGAATTCTATCTCTGTATTACGGGAACTGATGAAGACAAGGAAAAAGCCATGAACCAACTTTTTGAGGACGTCCATGGTGGGCTGAAAAAAATGGAAATACTGGATTTTGGTTTTATCCATCACATCCTGACGAATAGCCTTCCGTCAGTGGAGGAATTGTTCTACGAAAAAAATTTTAGGGAGTCGTTCTCCTATATCTTTACTATAATCCTGAATCTTATTTCTCGACGCCTGGAATTTTCCGGTATAGATCCCCGAAAGATTGATATCCCGGTTCTGCTGAAAAAACAGGACTCCTTTCTCTACCTTGGATTCTATCTGGTTCATCGTTTTGAACATATTAAGAATAAATCAGACCTCTCCATAACAGGCACAGAGATACTTCTTTCTCTCTATTACCTAAAGTACTACTGTAAAAGAGAGAAGGCCGGAATTAAGGTTAAAAGAAAAAAAATAGTGTAACTTCAGTTTATATTATTGATATCATAGGGAGTCACCTGGTAGACATAGTAGTTGAGCCAATTGGCAAAAAGCAGATTGGCATGGCTCCTCCAGCTGACATTGGGTTCTTTTTGGGGATTATCATCTGGAAAGTAATTACGGGGAATGAGGGGATTCATTCCTCTTTCAAGATCCCGTTGATACTCCTCTTTCAGAGTCATGGGATCGTACTCGGAATGACCTGTCACAAAAATCTGTTTTCCCGATTTATCCATAACGATATAGATGCCAGCTTCTTTCGATTCCGATATTATTTCGAGTTCCTCTATATGTTCGATATCCTGCCGCCGTACTTCCGTATGCCTTGAATGGGGGGCCAGAAAGTTTTCATCAAAACCTCTCACCAGGGCCACCTTCGGATTATTGACAGAGTGGGTAAAAACTCCCGACATTTTTTCCGCTATCTGATGCTTTTTCACAGCATAGTGATAATAAAGTCCGGCCTGGGCCGCCCAGCAGATATGCAATGTTGATGTCACATTTTTTTTTGACCATTCCAGAATTTCCTTTATCTCATCCCAGTATGTGACAGCCTCAAACTCCAAAGTTTCCACAGGAGCACCGGTTATAATCATTCCATCATATTTCAACTTTTTTATATCACCGAAGGTTTTATAAAATACTTCCAGGTGTTCCCGGGAGGTATTTCGTGATGTATGGGTTGCCGGTTGTATAAGATCCACTTCCAACTGAAGGGGGCTGTTTGACAGAAGACGGAGCAGATGCACTTCCGTACTGATTTTTTGAGGCATAAGATTCAATATCAGGATTTTAAGAGGACGTATATCCTGCTTGGCCGCCCGCTCTTCGGTCATTACAAAGATATTTTCGCTATTGAGTATTTCTGTTGCAGGCAGTTTATTCGGAATTTTTACGGGCATAGTCCTCTCCTAGGCTTTGATAAAGGGATTACTGATTTTTTCTTTTCCCACCAGAGTGGAAGATCCATGTCCGGGATAGAGGATTGTATCATCGGACATGGAATAAACCTGTCCCAAAATGCTCTCTTTCAGGGTATTCATGTCACCACCGGGCAGGTCGGATCGTCCGACAGATCCGTCAAAGATAACATCACCTGTGAAACAGCAGGCAGAGCTGCGAAAATAGAACATCACACTACCGGGACAGTGACCCGGTGCATAACGGACTTCCATTTCAAGATCATCCACTTGGAGGATCTCTTTATCCTCAATCACATGATCAACTTTCCCGGGGTGAAATTCCATACCGGGAAAAGCCATGGAGGCCTGTTGGGAGGGATCCTCTATCATGGCTACGGCATCTTTATGTGCATACACGGGGATGCCCTCTTTTACAAAGAGATGCAGATCCATTATATGATCCCAGTGGGGGTGGCTTATAAGCAGTGCTTCAATTTTAACATTATGTTTTGCGGCTTCTTCCATGACAATATTATAGGATTCGGGGCCCGCATCCACGACAATGGCAGTGCTCGATTCTTTTTTCATAATCAGATAGGAGTTGGTCTGTAGGGGACCAGCCGGCAGTATTTCAATATCCATAATTACCTTCCTCTCGGGAATGAAAGATTAGCATAGATAGTTTTGAATTACCAGAGAAGTGCTACGGATTGAAAAAAGATCGGAGGATAATAAAACCCACCGCCATGCGGTGGGGGGTTATAGACTATTTTAGGCTTATACCACTAAGAAAATCTTGATTATTCAATGTTATTGTTTTAATCAACCAGATACCATCACCGGAAGTTTCTTCCTTAAATGTGAATATATAATCAGATCTAGAACTTTCTTTGTCGAACATAATTCCACTTGCTGTTACTTCTCCTGGTACAGGAGTATTTTGCTCAATACTCTCAGGAACTTCAAAATTTACTGGAATATGAGTACTGTCAAGTGGACTATAAGCAAAAACACCATCCCAGTTAGCCTGTGTAGCACTCTTCATATCGGAATGAAAATTAGGAGTAATATTTATAGAAACACCACTATTAACATCGTCTTCAAATATTTCAATACGCTCTTCAACACTTACACTGTCATCTTCTTCCAACAACTCACAGGATGCAAAACTGAAAATTGAAATCAGCAATACAACCGCAACACTTAATAACTTATTCCTACACATTTTTTACTCCTTATCTTATAAATCAGCCGGAACCAGGTATTCTATCACTCTGTTTTCAAA
>NBMC01000061.1 GCA_002084805.1 Spirochaetaceae bacterium 4572_59
CATTTTTTACTCCTTATCTTATAAATCAGCCGGAACCAGGTATTCTATCACTCTGTTTTCAAAAAATGTCAAAAAATATTTATACTCTTTCAGAAAATCCTGATATTCGGCATCTGAAGGATCCAGAATATACTTTGTCCTCAGATTGATATACATATTTCCCACCAGAAAACGTCTCAGAGAGAATGAAGAGAGTGAATAATAGCGGATATTCAACGCCATATAAGTCACTTTCATCTCTTCCGGAAAAACGGTTTCATCATAGAACTTCTGTTTGGCATCGCCTTCCATAGTTCTGAATTTCTTTCTGAGCTCATCAATAAGAACAATCTGATCTTCTCTCTGCTGAATGCTTTTTTCCATCTCTGCGATATAGGCCTGCAACTGGGATGTCATTATCTTCATGGAAGCAGCAGGAGAATCCAGAAAACGCTGTTCCGCTTCTGCTCTGACCTGACTGAAATCTACCTGCCCGCGCAGTACGGGAAAAATCTCTCCCGGGGCTTCTCCGGCATCCACACGGACCCCTTCAAGTTCACCCAGGATAACTTCTTTTCCCTTTGCAGTAACGGCTACCATACCGCTATCAACCACATACATGGCCGATCCGTCCAAGCCGGAAACAACCGTAAACTCTGTACCCCTCACACCGCAGACCGTGGCGGGAGTGGTGATACGGGGCTCTCCCGTTTTAACGGCCTTTGTAAACTTATACTGAACAGAACCTAGTACACAGTTAAAAGAGTTTTGCGACTCCCCCTTTTCTTCATAGGAAGAGAGAGCAAAAATAGAATCTTCGCTGACTTTAACGGTAGAACCATCTTCCATCTCAAGCTCTGCATAACC
The DNA here is from genome assembly GCA_002084805.1 of Spirochaetaceae bacterium 4572_59. Classification (GTDB taxonomy): domain Bacteria; phylum Spirochaetota; class Spirochaetia; order DSM-2461; family DSM-2461; genus Oceanispirochaeta. The sequence continues at coordinate 847 of NBMC01000061.1, forward strand.
GTCATACCCGGTAATGATACTGTCGCCGGTTTCAACAGGCATTCCAATATCGGCCCAGTCCAGGTCCCCATATGCGGTTTTCAGGTCTACAGAACCCTCCACATAGACAATTTCTCCATCAAGAGCGGAAAGGTTCAGGTTTACACAGATAAGAAGAATACCTGACAGTACTGATAAAGCACGCTTCATCTGGAAACCTCCTTCCAGCCCAGAATCTTGAACTCGCCCTTATCCTGCTTTCTCAGCAGAAAGTAACAGCAAGTCTCAGATCCATCTATCTGCAGGAGTCTATCAGAATCCTCAAGATATTTTTCAAAGAAACTTTTAATCTCCCAGGAATCTGCAAACAAAGAGGAATCCTCTGCTGTAACAGTCCTGTTCATAACTATTTCTGGATGATTCAGGACATATCCGGCTCCAACAAGACCTTCCCAGAGCATTTTAATCTGAGAGGCTGTGGCAAGTATCTCCGTTTCAAAAACAAAAGGGTAGGCAGATTCGTCAGAAAGTGACTCATGCATTCCCCCGATTCAGCTGATCCGCTACAGTCAGTCCGCTTTCTTCATAAAACCCTGAACCCATACTGGCACAAGAAAAGAAGAGAAGCGACAGAACTGAAAAAAACAATATTCTTGTTAGTATTTTCTCTGTGAAGGATGATTTACAATTAAACTTAGTTAAAATGAAGCATTATAACTGCGAACCTGATTCTTATACAGCTGTAGTTCTACACCCTCTAGAGTTCTTCCGGGAGGAAATTTGACAGTAGAGGGATTTACCTGTTTTCCATAGTATCTCACTTCATAGTGGAGATGAGGACCTGTAGACATCCCCGTTGTACCCACATAACCGATTATCTGCCCCTGCTCGACTCTGCTCCCTCTCCGGATTCCTCTGGCAAAGGAGGTCTGGTGAGCATACAAAGTCTCATAGCCGTTTACATGACGCAATTTAAGATAATTACCGTAAACCCCATTGTATCCTGCAATCACCACCGTGCCATCACCTGAAGCCTTGATGGGAGTTCCCCGCGGGGCCCCGAAATCCACCCCTTTATGCATGGTTGTGAATCCTGAAAAGGGATTGATCCTCATTCCATAATTGGATGTGATATAGGCACCATTTATGGGTGTCTTTAACAGAGTCTTTCGAATGGTATGACCCTCTTCATTAAAATAATCGGATCTACCGTCAGCAGTGACAAAACGGTAGATTTTCAGATCCTGGCCGTTGGTTTTCAGCTCCGCTTCCATGATCTTGCCGGTATCGACGATTTTTCCTTCCTCATCATAAACCAGTTCATACACAGCAGAGAGTTTATCTCCTCGATGAATGTCTCTCTGGAAATCCACATCAAAGGAAAAAAGCTGAATAAGATCCATAATAATACTATCGGGAATCCCCGCATTAACAGCAGATCCATATAAACTGGAATCCACAGTAAGGGTTTTCTTCATGGGGTAGTTTATCAGCTCTTTCAGAGACTCTTCCGCCTTGAAGGAGACCTCACCAAGCCTCTCCACATGAATTTCCTTTTCGATAGATGCGGGAATGATAATTCTATTGACCTGTTTATTATCAAAATAGATTTCAAATTCCTGGCCGGCTTTCAACCTGGTTAAATCAAGGAAGGGGGAGAGGGCATCTATGATGCTCACTGTATCGGAAGATGAAATTCCTGTATTAAGCAGCAGGGCCTGCAGAGTACTTCCCCGCTTCAAACTGGTACTTATTTTTTCCAGAGTGACAGGGACCGCAGGAGAACTGTTATCCTTGGTCTCTATTCTTACGGGCTTTTCAGGGCCGGCAGCAGTCAAAACCGTTCTTTTTGGGGTAAACAACTGAAAAAAGAGAGCAATAACAATAACTGTTGTTAAGAGAAGAGAACGTCTGACGGATAGAAGTCCGAGTAAATGCTGCCGGTATTTTATCATACCAACAGTATCGACGCATTTCGCTGTTTTATTTATCCTCTTGAGGACTTTTTGAATAGATATATTCTTTGAGAATTCTCTGATCTTTTTCAGAAAGCACAACTTCAAGTAGAATACCATCCTCAACATAGGATTCATTGATAACAACGCTGTTTCTTCGTATATAAGCAACTATATCCCACTTATCCGGCGGAATCAACAGTGTTTTTATAGGCAGTTCGGATTCTAGGATACGGTTCAGCCCGGCTTCGAGTTCGTCCCGTCCCTTTCCCGTATGGGCAGACAACAGAACGACAGGGTAATCTTCCCGGTTAAGAAAATGCCGGAATCCTTCTGGATCCTCCAGTTTATCAATCTTATTATAAACCAGAAGCACAGGTTTATCTCCTGCACCCAGCTCACTTAAAACTTCTTCAGTAACCTTTCTGTGAAAACGCCATTCGGGGTTGCTCACATCAATAACATGTACAATGGCGTCCGATAACACGGCTTCTTCCAGGGTGGATTTAAAGGCCTCTATTAAACCATGAGGGAGTTTCCGTATAAATCCTACCGTATCGGTTATAACAATTTCTCTTCCACCGGGAAGACTGACCCGGCGGGAGGTAGGATCGAGAGTTGCAAATAATTTATCTTCAGCCAGGACATCCGAGCCGCTCATCATATTCAGAATGGAGGATTTACCCGCATTAGTATAACCTACAATAGAGAGGGTCGGGACTGGCAGAGCACGGCGCTTCTTCCGCTGAGTATCTCTGTTTTTTCGGACCTGTATCAACTCTTTTTTCAGAGAGGCGATCTTGCTTAACACCATACGTCGGTCACTTTCGAGCTGGGTTTCACCCTTTCCTCTGTTTCCGCTGGCACCACCCCGCTGTCTTGAAAGGTGGGTCCAGGCCCGGGTGAGCCGTGGCAGGCTGTACTGCATTCTTGCCAGGGCAACCTGTAAAACGGCTTCTCTGGTGGATGCCCGGTTGGCAAAGATATCCAGGATTACTTCTTCCCTGTCTATGACAGTGAGATTCATATCCTGTTCGAGGTTTCTCTGCTGAGAGGGAGAAAGGTTATAATCGAAAATTACCAGATCGGCCCCGCATTCCTCTGACAACGCAATAATTTCTTCCAGTTTTCCCGAACCTATAAGGTGGCGGGGATGAACTTTTCTCAAACGGACAAGCATGGTCTCTACAGCGGGAATACCCATGGTATCGGCCAGGCTGGCCAGTTCATTCAGATGGCTCTGAGCTGCTTCTACTGATTCTCTTTCATCCTGAATGCCAATCAGTAGTGATTTTTCACATTTAAGTGAGAGAATGTCTCGTTCTTCCAATCGTTCAAATATGGGCTCCAATAGTACCTTCCTATAGTTTTTCACTCTCATCCAGTAAGGAATAAGGCATATAGCGGTGTACAGGATTATTCATGGCTTCAAAGATATTATCTTTGATATGATTTCCTTCCTGTACTGCCATTTCATCAATAATACGACGAACATCCAGTCTATGAGAAGTAGTTCCATAGATACATGTTCCCGCAGCATCCAAAATACCGATTTTTTCAGCAAACTCTATAATCTCTGCTTCTTTCACATAGGCTAGAGGACGAATCACCGTATAGGGATATTTATCATATTTCAGTTTGGGAAGCATGCTGGAAAGTTCTGATTTGTAAATCATATTCATAAAAAATGTCTCAAGCATATCATCCATATGGTGCCCCAGAGCTATCTTATTATAGCCATGCTCTCCAGCATAGCGGATCAGTTCCATCCTTCGCTGAGTGGAACACCAGTAACAATTCATGGATTTTCCAGGCTTTAGGCGATCCAGTACCGGCACTTTCTTTATTTCAAAGGGGACAGCCCACTCTTCCATTAATTGGGCCATGGCAGGATTTTTACCACATCCTTCAAAATCATTTTCAATATGAACCGCTCCCAGTTCAAAAGGAATGGGAAAGGATTTCTGCTTATGTCCCAGAAAATAGGCAAGAGCCAGGGAATCTTTCCCCCCCGAAACAGCTATGAGAATTTTATCTCCCGGTTCGATCAGTTTGAATTTAAAAATAGCCTTATCTATCTTACGGCTTAATGTTTTATTGGAAGTGGACATACTTATCTCCTGTCGGAATCATTATCAACGGAGTATTTTTTTACTGGTACCAGAAATTCAAATTCATCGTTAATTCTATCTTTATAGTAGCCGTGATACTCTTCCGGCATCAGTCTGGCCAGGGCAATCATGCTTTCATCCGCTATCTTCTGTCTTTCATCAGAACCGATTTTTTTATCCAGATCCTTACGGATTTCCAGGGCTTCCCCTACCTTGATTGTAATGGGAGTTCTCTTAAAATGTTTCATATTGGATGAGAAAGATTCTCCCCCCCAGTGAGCTACAGGAATGATAGGAACATTACCTTTCTGGGCAAACAGGATAACACCGGCCTTTCCCTTCTGAAGTTTTCCATCCCGGCTCCTTGTACCTTCAGGTGCAATACAAAGGAAATCTCCCCCCTTCAAAACATCAAAAGCCTTTTTCATCCCTGCAAAGTCTGCGGATTCTCTTTTAATAGGAACAACTTCCCAGAGATTCATCAGAAATGCGCTAAAAGAATGATTCCACAATTCAGCTTTGGCAATGGCTATTGTTCTCCGGGGTCTCATAAAAAGGTAGAGCACCGGAGCTTCAAGAAAATTAATATGATTGGCTGTAAGGATAAAGGGACCCTCCCGGGGTACTTTCTCCAGATCCGAACGCTCGATTTTACAAGTGAGCAGGAGCAGACCTTTGATCAATCCGTTACAGCAATTATTTAGTATTCTCATTATTTAAACTCCTGGGGGTTTCTTAAATTTAATCTTTGTTATTTTCTGTATCTTAACAATCTGATCTATATTTTCAAAAAAAACAACTACTAGGTCCTAATCAGAATAATGATGAGGACCAATGAAATTGCCTGCAAATATTCTGCATTTCCATCCGGAGAGGAGATTCAAGCTGTACAGTTTCTTCTCTATGGGGATGTTTCAGACAAACAGAATGAGAATGAAGCATCAAACCCCTCACTCCGAAATTTTCTTCAAACTGGTGATTACAATAGGAATCGCCATGAGAGGTATCTCCCACTATGGGATAGCCCATCCGGGCAAGATGCCTTCGTATCTGATGATAACGGCCGGTTTCGGGTGATGCCATGACAAGAGAGTAACGTGATGTGGGATATTTTCGGGATGAAAGAGGCAGTTCTATGTCGGCGAGATGCCTGTAAGTGGTCCGGGATTCCTGCATCTCCCCGCTTCTCTCATTTTTTAGAGGGAGGTCTATAAGTCCTTCCCCCTTAAGATGCCCTCTGACAATGGCAATATAGTTTTTATGAACCTCGCCCTCTCTGAAGGCTTTGCTGAGGCAGGCGGCGCTGTCTGAATCAAAGGCGGCGACAATAACCCCGGAAACAGGTCTGTCCAGACGGTGAACCGGAATAGGAGGGTTTTCAAACTGATTGCGTAAACGTCTGATTAGCGTGTCTCTATCCCTTGAGATGGCGCTGGCATGAATAATCAGCTCTGCCGGTTTATTAATAATTGCGAGATACTCATCCTGCCAGAGGATTTCAATTTTTTCCTGATCCATAAATCCTTTTTCCATTTCATTTATTGAATTGGAATATAACATAATAGCCCCGGAAAAGGGAGCCTTTCCGGAGGGGGCTTAGGGGGGGGCAATAAACGAGAGATCTCCCGTCAGAACCATCAGGGAGAAATAGGACTGCTGTACTTCAATCTGTGCGTTTGCTTTCTTCCATCGACTCCTATTTTCAGCTGTATCAGCCGAAAACAGATCCGTTTTAAGGGCCTGTCCTGCGTCGTAGCGAGTATTTACAGCTTCTTTTATCCTTGACTGCCGTAACAGTGAAGTCTCGGCCTGTTCTAGTGAGTCAAAGGCCTGCAGCAATTGCTGATAGACGGAACGAAGCTCCAGAGACAATTTCTCCGACTGTTCCTGCAAAAGCTCTTCCTGCCGTTGAATCTCAGACATGTAAACATCACGTTCGAGGGAGTCGGACTTCCCTGTCCCCAGTGAAAGAATTATTGAAATGCCCGTAACCCAGTCCACCGAACTCGTCTGAGTATTAAACTCATTATAAGTAGCCAGTGGGAAAGCATAGTTCAGATCCAGATTGCGATTTTCCCAGTTATAGCTAAGGGCCCAGTCATGGTCATCATATGTAAAATACGGTTTGAGCTGTAAATTCCAGTCCGGCTGTTTCAAGCGGGCTTCTGTTTCAGAAAGAGAGATTATTGTATTGATCTGTTTTTGTCTTTCCGCACTGGCCTCAAGTACGCGACCCGTCAGAATTCCGGGTTTATCCAATGAGGGAACATCAAAGTAGAATTCATCAAGAATCGGGATATCATCAAACTGTTCATACTCCAGCCCCCCGCGGGCCTGCAGAAGAGTATACCAGGTCAGTCTCTGTTTCAGCATGTTCTGATTAAGGCTGTCTTCTGCAAGCTGCAGTTCATCCTCAGCATCTTCCATATCCGTCAGGATTGCCGCTCCATTTTCATACAGCTGAAGGAACCTGTCGTATCTGCTCTCGGCCAGGGTTTTTTCATCTGTCAGAACAGGTTCTTCCTGCTGCTGCAGCCACAGTTCTGTGTATAGAACATAAAGGGAGTAGAGTTCCTCGTTTCTAGTTGATGAGAGCTCCATCTGCCCGGTCTCAACGGCTCTTACTGCCCTCCTGTATTTATCTTCCTGTATGCGGCTTCTGCCAAGGAAAAAAGATACCCCCGCACTCATGGTCAGATCGGTCTGCCCCTCAGTCCCCCAGTCCGTCTTCTGATTTTTCATTCCGGGCTGAACAGTAAAATCAGCATCACCGGGATGATTATAAAAACGTTCTTCTTTCAAGATCTCTTCATATTCCCGTAAGGCGATTTTATATCCTGAGCTTCTTTCAACATCCTTCACAAGATCTGAGAAACTGAGTGTTTCCCCGCCCCCCTTATCACTGTCTTCGGAAAACAAGGGCATAAGGATAATAATCGACATCAGGACTGGAATAAAGAATTTAACAAATAATCTGTACATCGATCCTCCTAAAATTCTATACGATCAGGAATATAACTCTCTGTTCCTGCCACATTGACGGTAGAACCCTGTTTGAGATAGCTCTGTCCCTGGATAACAAGTTCAGCCCCTTCGGATAAATCACCGTTGATCTGAACAAGCCCCTGTCGTCCCGGCCCCAATTCGACGGGAACTCTCTGACTTTTATCGTTCTCGACAAGAAATATGTAATGATCGGATCCCTCTGAAACGACGGCCTGCCGGGGAACGACAAATCTGGGCTGCAGACGGGATAGTTGTATCAGTACTTCCATCAGCATACCCGGCAGCAGTCTCTGATTCTGATTTATAAGGCTGGCTCTCACCTGGTAGGTGCGGTTATTTTCAGGAAGGACATTGTAACCCGTTATCTCGCCATCCATTCCATAACGCTCCGCCGAAGTGGTCTTCGCTTTTACAGCGGCTCCCCTCTCTATACGGGTGATAATATTCTCAGGCACTTCAATGGTGAGCTGAAGCTTCTCCAGATTAACGATCTCCACAAAATCAGCAGAATTCAGCGATTCCCCTTCGGTAAAACTTAACTGTGAAACATAGCCTCTGCCAGGACTGGTACCCAGACGCCCTCTGTAGTTCTCCTGAAGACTTTCCAATTCGCTCTCCCGGGAGATTCTTGTTCTATCCATTGTCAACTGAGCCTCAGTAAGACTCTGAAGAGACTTATCCAGCTCCTGTTTTGTAACGAGATCCCTTTCATAGAATGTTTGTGTTCTTTCCCACTCCTTTAACGCCTCATCCAGCCGGACCTGCGCCAGGGTCAGCTCGGTGTCCCATTTGCTTTCCGCCTGCTCAATATCCCTGAGCCACTCGCTGCTGTCCATCGAAAAAAGAAGATCTCCCGGCTCAACAAAGTCTCCCTCGGCAACAAAGACACGGGCAGCCGTTCCAGCGGAAGAGGGAACAATCTTCTTAACTTCCCCCGCTTCAACCTCAGCCAACCCATAATAGAAGACATCTATGGGAGCCCGGCTCAAAAGAGCCGTAACAACGGAAACAGTCTTATCCCTCGACGGGGATTTAACGGGCGGAGCGCTCCCGGACGTCTCAGTTTCGCCGGAATCGGTCGATTCTCCATCCGATTCAAGAGACGCTATATACTTTTTCCAGGATTCCTTCTTTTTCTCATCCGTAAAGCTATCCCATTTTTCCTGAGATGCCTGACTTCCGGGAGGGGGAACACTCAAATCAGGAGTGTTCGCAGCAGCGCTTTCCGAGCCTTCAGAACCAGTTTTTACAGATTCTTTCGGATATCCACATCCCGATATTACTGTAATGATCAACAACAGCGCAAAAAGCAGTGACAATCTATATAGAGATCTGATATTCATCTATTCTTCCTCCCATTGGTCAACAAAGATCGGTACTCTCTTCTGTATTTTGTTTTTTAAACTGTCAAAGGTATAAAATGTAAGAGGTAGTATCAGCAGGGTCAGCACAGTTGAGGCCAGAAGACCTGATATAAGAGAGACGCTTAATTGAGCGAAGTTATCGTCCTTAAAGGCCAGAGGAAGCATTCCACCGATAGTCGTAAGGCTTGTCGCAAGAACGGGGGCAAAGCGAGAGCGCCCCGCCGCGACCAGAACGGGAATCAGTTCCAGTCCCTGTTTCCTTAATCTCCCGGCTGTGTCGACAAGTACGATGGCATCGTTAACAACAATCCCCACAAGGGCCACAACCCCCATAAAGGCGTACAAACCAAAGTTATTACCTGTGAGAATCAGTCCGGCAAAAACACCGATTATAGACATGGGAACTGAAAGCATAATAACCAGGGACTGACTGAAAGAGTCAAACTGGACTGCCAGAATGAGAAACACCACGATTAATGCCGCCAGAAAATTATAAAACATGCTTCCCAGGGAGTCGTCCAGGTCTGCGGCTTCTCCTGCCCAGTCATAATTGATCCCATCCGGAAGAGAAGAAGCACCGGCACGAATAGCTTCAAAGGCCTGTACGACTTCCCTTATGTTGGCATCAGGCAGCATCTGAGCCATAACGCTCACTGTTCTTTCCGCCTGACTATGCCTTATTGTTCCGTATCCCTGAGTCGGAATCAGATCGGCAATATGGCTTATGGGAATGATATCGTCATTTTTCAGAGTAATTAATATCTTCTGCAAATCATCCAGCGAGTTTCTGAGATTGGGATCGACAGCCAGACGGATATCCTGTTCCACTTCCTTTCCCAGAATTGTTCCGACAGTTTGACCGTCCAGATAGGAACGAACCTGATTTCCCAGCATTGTGGCATCCACTCCGACATATGCGGCATATGGTTCTTTCGGCAGTATCTGCAGTTCCGGATACCCCCTCTCCCAATCGCTTAACACTCCCCTTACGCCATCGACCGCTGAAAGTTCAGCGGATATTATCTCCGAAGCCAGACGCAGCTGTTCAAGATCCTCTCCCCTGATCTTTATCTGAACGGGACTGTTCGCAGTCTTGCCTCCGGCCTGTGTTCCCACAGTGATCCTGACACCGGGAATAGAGGATAGCATCTTCATAAGCTCGGGTATTTTTTCTTGCGTAGTCCATTCCCTTTCTCCCGGAGGCTTCAGATTCATAACCACCTGAGCGTCCCTCCATCAGGGCAAGAGGAATAAATGCCGCCATGGTGGTGAGAGTCGCTGCAAAGATGGAAGGTGCCACCTCCCGGGAAGCGTCTTTAACGGCTTTTTTTCTGGATTTCCCAAGCTTCCTGTGCTCTACAACACTTTCTACAATAACAATACCGTTATCAACCAGAAGTCCCAGGGCAATAATCATGGCCAGTAGAGTCATGGTGTTAAAGGTCATGCCTGCCAGCTGCATGGCTGCAAAACTGATAAACATGGAAAATGGGATGATCAGACTTGTAATGAGAGCTTCCCGGATTCCCAGAAAAAGGTAGAGGACCAGAATAACGATAAGAAGGCCGGAAAAGGCATTTCCCAGCACATCGGCCAGATCCTGCTTCACAGTTTCTGCGTCATCCTGAATAACCTGAACATCTATTCCCTTAAGAACACCGGACTTTTTCAATTCTTCCAGAAAAAGGTAAACCTCTTCACTGGGACCGACGATATCCGATCCTCCGTCACGGAACAGAGACAGAGTGACAGAAGGCAGCATTTTAACACTGTCCGTTCCAGGACCGACTGCCCGGCGCGAGAGAGAACCATCAATAACGGGCTGTGTTTCCACCATAGCCAGATCCTTCAGAAAGCGGTACCCCCCGCCAGGAAGCGGTATTTGAATACGACGTATCTGATCGATTGAGACATAAGCTCCCAGGACTCTTACGAAATACTGCATACCGTCCAGTTCCGCTTCTCCCGCCGGAGTATCTTTATGATTCAGTTTTACCGCCTGGAGCAGATCATCAGAGGAGAGTCCATATTCTGCGAGCTTTGACGGGAAATAAAGTATTTGAATCTCTTCACGGTACAAACCGGACAGTTTCAGCTCTCTTACCCCTTCCAGGGCGAGAAGACGTCTTTCCAGAAGAAGGGCTGTATCTCTTAGATATTCCGGATTAACATCTCCGCTGAGACTAAGTACAAAAAAAGCTCTATTGGCAGTGGTCGAAACCTTTATAAGCGGAGTATCTATTTCTTCAGGGAGATCCTTCAGCACGGCATCTACTTCTTTGACAACGCTGTCGTAATTCGCGTCCTGATCGCTTTCGGGATAAAAATCCAGTTGGATTTCACTTCTGCCCGCCAGGGATGTGGATGAAAGAAACTCAAGATCCTGAACTCCCATAAGAACAGATTCCAACTTGTTTGTTACAAGCTGCTCCACATCTTTCGGACTGGCTCCCGGATAGTTCACAAAGACCTTTATTACAGGAAATACAACTTCCGGCTTGGATTCTCTGGGTAGTTTACTATACATGCCCAAACCGAGAACTGTTACCATTATAATTCCGAGATAGATGATCCGGTACTTATCGACACAAAGTGCCGACAGCCTTCCCAATAGTCCTGTATTCTCTTTCACTTTTATTAGCTCCTATATAAGAAACTAATTCCATAGAATTGAAAATACAAGC
>NBMC01000062.1 GCA_002084805.1 Spirochaetaceae bacterium 4572_59
TCCATGCTGTCCAGATCTTCCATGCTGTCCAGATCTTCTGTCTCTTTGGGACTTTCATTGAAGCCGGACTGACCAAGCAAATCATCCAGAGAGATCTCGCTCTCTTCAAACTGCTCCATTCCCAGAGACTCTTCCAGTGATTGCTCGGGAGCGGTTACATCTTCGATCTTCTCCCCGAGTTCGGCAAGGACCGCTGGTTCATTTCCCCATTTGTTTATGATGCTTTTAAAGCTTTCTATTTCTTCGCGGGTCGGCATAGCTCTCTCATCTTCATCTAATTTTCGGCATAATTACAGGATAGCAAAAGTTTTTTCCCATAACTATCAACTTCCGTCCCTAGTTATCCGAAAATGAAAAAACAGGGCAGGAACATGAAAAAAACAATTCTAATACTTTTATTAGGGATATCCACAATCTTACCTCTTAGCGCATTTGAAGTGAACGATGTACAACTCCACCTTAAGATAACAGGCATTGAGAAGGCACGCACTCCTGAGATTTGGAGAGATTACCTTATTTTTACCTATAAGTCTGACAAAGCTGCTCGTTATGTAGGGGCGTCCTTTTCGACAGAAGAATATCAGGAAATCCATACATTTATGGTTAATAATCATGGGATTTATTTTCTTATTCTACCCGCGCCCTCGGATGAAGTTATCAATTATAGATTGGTGGTAGACGGGATATGGAAAGTGGATCCTCACAATCCGGTAATTATCAGAGACCGTAACGGTCTGCGTCTCTCCCAGCTGAGAATAGATAGTTCCAGCCATTCCGATAGGGGAACCCTCAGTCCTCTTCTTATGGATAATAACAAAGTTAATTTTCATATCCGCTCAAATCCGGAAAAACAAGTTTACCTGGCTGGTGATTTTAACCGCTGGGATCCTTATATGACAAAACTCAGAGAACTGGAACCGGGAAATTACACTGTTACTCTTCCTCTGAAACCTGGCCGTTACGGCTATTATTTTCTCATTGACGGACAAGCTGTAACAGATCCCCTGAATTTCCAGAAGACCAGAACAAGCGCAGGAGAAGATGTCTCTATCTTGTATATCCCGGGTTAATCATTTACCGGAACAGAATGAACCGGCTCTCCTGTAGTAAGCATCGAGTATACATTCATAGCAGTTTTTTTCTTAAGATCAGAAACGGATTGTTCACTGTAATAGGCTTCATGATCGGTCAGGATAACATTATCCAATGTCAAAAGAGGATTGTCCGGATCCGGTGGTTCCCTGTCTAAAACATCAAGAGCGGCCGCCCGAACAGGCCCTGCTGTCAAAACTTTAAAGAGTGCCTTTTCATTCAGAACCCCACCTCTAGCTGTATTAATCAGAACACTCCCCGGCTTCATGGACATAAGATTTTTTTCATTCAGAATCCCTCTGGTTTCATCGTTCAAAGGAATATGAACCGATAAGTAATCCGACTGGGCAAGAAGTGTTTCCAGGGACACAAGCTCAGCGCCATTATCCAAGAAAGTTCCAGGCTTCAGCTTACGTGAATGAATAAGAACACGGGAAAACCCGAAACCGGAAACCTGTTTATGAAGAGCCTTTCCTGTCTGTCCATAACCAAAGATCCCGAGGGTGGATCCTTTGACTCTATAGATTGAATGACCAGGGGTATCCCGCCAATGGCCCTTACGGACCAGTTCATGCCGCTGGGGAATCCGCCGGGCACAGCTGAGAAGCAGTGCGGCTGTATGTTCAGCGACCTCAATATGACAGTAATCCGGAACGATACCAACAGGAATACCCTTTTCAGCTGCAGCCTGAACATCCACATTATCGTATCCTATACCATAGCGGGATATTATCTTGCATTTTTCAAGAGAGTCAATTAATTCCCTGTCAATTCTTGCCATATTAACCATCAGAGCATCCGCAGTACGGACCTTTTCAAAGAGATTCTCCCTCGTCAGCTGTCTGAAAGACTCAAGCTGGAAGCGGTCATCTGCAAAAACTTGTTCCTCCACAAGGCAGTCATCATAGAGGTTATCTGTAATTACGATTCGATATCGATTCATAAAAGGAGTATAGCCTATGACAATAGCTCTTGCAAATCACTTCTTCACTGCTTTAGTCTTTCTCAATATGAACTGTCGCATCCTTTGGAAGAGCCAGAGAACAGGCGACTTCAATAGTCTTGATAATCCCCATAGGGACAGGACAGGCGGCATGGGAACAATGCTTGGCAGCAAGTTTATAAACAGGAGAATCTGTCATGGGACCAAAAACCACATTGTAGGCATCCAGTTTTTTCAGAGATTCACTCATAGCCATAATATCCGGACAGCCCGATTTAATTTCGAGAGAGACATTCTGTCCGTCATCACTTTCAGCTTCTACATATGTTTTAAATCCACAGATTCCCGCATCAATCACAGTCTTGGTCATTCCTACACCTCACGTATTTAATAATATTACAGTTATTATATTCGCCGTTTTATATATAAGGATAAGATTTTTCCAGGAATCTTTTGTATTTTATTATCTAATCCACACGACCTTAAATGGCGCCCTCACCGTATGGAAATCGGGCTGTCTGATTAAAATCTTCCACAACCGAGCGGAGCTTATCCATTTTAGGAAGAGGACATTTATTCCTACTCTTATCGATGCTTACAAAGGTTATCATATTTGAAAATACAAGTTTCTCCTCATAAGCCCCCTGTTCATCCGCATATACATCCACCTGATAACTGACACTGCAGCGCCCCTGTTTAGAAGGAAGTATATGAAAACGAAGAATGGAACCGACAGCCACTGACTCTTCAAAACTTATACGATCCATTCCTCTGGTAACAAGATTCATTCCGGGAAAATCCCGGGCAGCCGTCAGCCAGGCAAATTCATCTACCCAGAAGAGCATCTGCCCTCCGAAAAGATAACCGTAATGATTTAAATGTTTTGGTCTAACGTTTGTGTAGGTGTTCAAAAGGCAGTTATGGCCTCCATCCCGTTGTTCTTGATAATTTCCAGCCCATAATCGATATCTTCGACTTTAAACATAATAACAACCTGATCATCCTGAACCATCAATGTGGAATAAAGATACTCAATATTCACTTTGTTCTTTTCAAAGACCTCCATTACTTCATGCAAAGCTCCGGGTTTATCTCCCAGGCGGACACCGATAACTTCAGTTACCCTGGCGGTAAGATTATGTTCTTTGAGGAGCTCTAGGGTCTTATCGGGCTGTTCAGATATGATTCTGAGGATTCCGAAATCCGCTGTATCTGCAATGGTCAGAGCCCGCAGGCTGATGTTCCCTTCCGACAGGATACGAGTAACTTCCGCCAAGCGGCCGTTTTTATTTTCCAGAAAGACTGAAATCTGTTTTACTTTCATGCTTACCTCCGATTTTATAATTTCCGTTTATCCATGACCCGTTTGGCTTTTCCTTCCGACCGGGCAATAGATTTGGGTTCGACCAGCTTAATCATCATACTGATTCCCAACTCCTGTTTAATCTCGGCACTGATCTTATTTTTAATCCGTTCCAGCGATTTCGTTTCATCCGTAAAGAAACTTGGTTCCACCTCTACCTGAAGTTCTACTTCATCCAGATGAGAATCGCCACGATCTATGACTATCTGATAGTGAGGTTCCGTTTCTTCAATCCGCATCAGGACATTCTCGATCTGACTGGGAAAGATGTTTACACCCCGTAGAATCATCATATCATCGGTACGTCCCAGGAGACGATGCATCTTCACTGTTGTCCTTCCGCAAGGACATTCATCATGCCAGAGCCAGGTAATATCCCGGGTTCTATAACGGATAATGGGAGTTCCTTCCCGGGTGATAGTCGTAAAAACAAGTTCACCCTTCTCGCCTTCCGGCAGAACTTCTCCTGTGTCAGGATTGATTATTTCGGGATAGAAGTGATCCTCGTTCACATGCAGACCATTGTGAGCTTCACACTCAGCGGAAACACCGGGTCCGACAATTTCTGTCAATCCGTAAATATCAAAAGCCTTAAGATTCAGCTTCTGCTCAATCTCCTTCCGCATATTGTCACTCCAGGGTTCGGCTCCGAAAATACCGGCCTTCAAAGAGAGTTCTTTAAAGTCTATCCCTATCTCCCTGGCTACTTCGGCCATATAGAGAGAGTAGGAGGGAGTACATGTCAGGATTGTGGACTTGAAGTCTCGCATCAGCAAAAGTTGACGTTTCGTATTACCTGATGCTGCCGGAATAGTATTGCATCCAAGTTTATGGGATCCGTAATGAACCCCCAGCCCGCCGGTAAACATCCCGTAGCCATAAGCGTTCTGTACAACGTCATCGGGAGTCCCCCCGGCCATACAGAGACAGCGTGCCGTAACTTCCGACCACATATCCATATCTGCCTCGGTATAAGCTGCCAGGACAGGTGTTCCGGTTGTTCCTGAGGAAGTGTGAATTTCTACAATTTCCTTTTCATCCACTGCCAGAAGACCGTAGGGATAGGTTTCCCTCAGCTCATCCTTTGAGGTAAAGGGAAGCTTTGCGATATCTGCCATGGACTGTATATCATCGGGTTTTACACCCACTTCATCAAATTTCGTTTTATAGAAGGGAATGGTTTCATACACATGCCGTACCAATTTTTTCAGATTGTACAGTTGCTGGACCTTCCGGTCATCCCGGTTGTCACATTCCGCCTTTGAATTCCAAATCAACATAGACCTCCTGTTTTCTTTCTGTTCAGGTTCTTAATAAACCTGTCCACGTTCATCCTCAACCCTGATGGCCTTACCCAGCTGTACCGGAAGAAATCCCGGTTCATGCAGCTCCACCGCAGGATTGATAGTTATCAGTGCTTTCACCTCTTCCTTAATCCGGGATTTCAAGGAGTAAAGGTCTCTTGCATCATCTGTAAAGAGTTCTGCACCGACCTCGGTATGAATGGTTAATCTATCAAGAGTCCCCTCTTTCTTAACCTTAATCAGATAGTTATTTCCAATTTCCGGCATTTTCATAATCACTTCTTCGATTTGAGAGGGAAAAACATTCACACCGTTAATAATCAGCATATCATCGGTCCGTCCCTTAATTCTTGTGATTCTCCGGCTTGTTCTGCCGCAGCTACAGGGTTCGGGCATAACAGTTGTCAGGTCCTTTGTACGATACCTCAGGATAGGAGTCCCCGTTCTCACCAGAATGGTCAAGACCAGTTCTCCTTCCGTTCCGTCGGCCACGGGTTCAAGACTGTTGCGGTCTATGGTTTCCACATAGTAGGCATCTTCCCAAATGTGCATTCCCTTTTTTTCTGTACATTCAAAGGCCACACTGGGACCATTCATCTCGGAAAGGCCATAGGAGTTATAGGCATCAATCTGAAAGAGATCCTCAATCTTCTGACGAACCTCTTCAGAG
The DNA here is from genome assembly GCA_002084805.1 of Spirochaetaceae bacterium 4572_59. GTDB lineage: Bacteria > Spirochaetota > Spirochaetia > DSM-2461 > DSM-2461 > Oceanispirochaeta. The sequence continues at coordinate 5,373 of NBMC01000062.1, forward strand.
TGAGGCTCTGCACCTATCAATGCTCTTTTCAGATTAAAATCCTTCAAAGAGTATCCCAGTTCCTCCATCCGGCTGTACAGATGAAGCATATAACTGGGGGTGGCATGTATGGTGGTGGTTTTAAAGTCTTTCATCAGCTGAAACTGACGTTTTGTGTTACCACTGGAAGCGGGAATAACCAGCATTCCCAGCTTTTCCGCCCCGTAGTGAAGACCAATTCCACCGGTAAAAAGACCGTAGGTCATCATGTTTTGAAAGACATCTCCCTTGTGACAGCCCGTTGCCTTAAGGGAACGAACGGTCAGATTGGTCCAGTTATCCAGATCGGCCTGAGTATGATAGATCACGGTAGGAGTTCCGGTGGTGCCGCTGGAAGCATGCATCCGGACGACCTCATCCAGCTCTACCGAAAGGAGCCCGTAGGGATAGGCTTCCCGCAGGTCATCCTTTGTTGTATAGGGAATTTTCCGGATATCTTCCAGTGTATGAATATCCTTAGCGGAAGTAATCCCCGTATCCTTCAGTCTTTTCTTGTAGAAGGGAGTGCTTAAAGCTGTAGAAACAGTTTTTTTCAAACGCAGTAGCTGCAGGGCTTTTAAAGCTTCCCGATCCAGCCTCTCCACTTCCTGATCTTCATACAAATCATGTTTCATGACACTTTATTCCCCAGATCCAGTGCCTTGTAATTGACTTCTACAATTTTTTCGCCCTTCCGGAAAAAGAGCCTGGCAACAGCTTTTTTAAGCTGATCCATGGAAAAAGGGAGATGAGAAGATGCGGCTCCCACAATGACCATATTACCGACTCTGGAAGAACCCGCTTCTTTTGCCAATTCTCTATCATTAACCAGTTTAGCCGATGGCAGAGCATTTATAGTCTTATGAACTTCTTCCAGTTCGGGGTAATCTGGGATATTCACAAGAGGACCGGCAGATGTAATGAGAATACCATCCGGAGCCAGCCAGGGCAGATAGCGGAGGCTTTCAAGAGGCTCCATACTCAGAATCATATCGGCTGTTCCCTGAGCAATCAAATCTGAATAGATCTCGCCATCAGAAATCCGCATATGAGCCATAACGGCACCGCCCCTCTGGGACATACCGTGAACTTCGGACTGACGTACTTTAAATCCCGCTTCCACTGCAGCAGAGGCAATAACCGAAGCAAGGGAGAGAACTCCCTGACCGCCTACACCGGAAAGAATGATGTCATATTTCATGATGCGGACTCCTTTTTCTTTACTTTTCTGGCAGTTTCGACACATTCCCTAACGGCAATAATAACAGAAACACCCTTATGGGACAGTTCTTTTCTCAACTTTTCCTTATTCTCTTCATGAAATTTTCTGTGAGCCGGAATTGTCAAAAGATGAGCTTCCTCCACTCCAAATCCACGGACAACATTTTCCAGACGGGATGAAGGAAGGATTGTATCCTGACCACCTGTCATGGCTGTTGTTTCATTGTCTACAATGATGATAGTGATATCCGTATCGCAGGAGACACAATCCACCAGACCGGTCAAGCCGGAATGCAGAAAGGTACTGTCTCCAATAACAGCCATTACATTATTGAGCCCCGCTTCGGACGCTCCCTTTGCAGCCGTAATAGATGCGCCCATACAGATGATGGTTTCGGGAACTTCCAGAGGAGGCAGTGCAGCCAGGGCATAACAGCCGATATCAGAAGTAACGGTACTCTCATCAAGCTCAGCCTGAACCTCTTTGATCACACGAAAAGTATCATCATGGGGGCAGCCCATACAGAGCTGTGGAGGTCTTCCGGGGAGTTCCATTGAACTGACAGAAACAGTTCTGGGAGCAAGTCCAAGGACTGGCCGGATATTATCCGGAGTCAGTTCTCCCTGCATGGGAACCTCATCATCCATCTTCCCCTTGATAGAGGTACTGATAGGAAGGAGTCCACGAAGAAGACGTTCTACGAAGGGGTATCCCTCTTCGAGGATCACAATTTCATCCACACAATCTGCCAGAGCCCTGATTTTATCTTCAGGAATGGGATACGCTCCGATATGGAGATGGGAGGGATTATCTGCCAGTTCAGAGGCATTTTCCATAAAATAGTTATATCCAAGGCCGGTGGTAATCACTCCCCGGCTGGTATTTTCTTTATTTATCTTTAGAGGATTGGAGGCTGTGAATTCGGTATATTCCAACATCTCTTTCTGACGGGTCAAAAGGCTGTCCCAGCGTCTGCGGGCATTGGCCGGAAGGAGTATCCAGTCTCTTTTATTCAAGGCTTTATCTAGAGGATTTTCAGCCCTAGGAGTAGATGTAACAATAGAAGCCCTTGAATGGGAAAGCCGTGTTACCAGACGGACAACAACGGGAATATTAAATTTCTCGGAAAGGTCAAAAGCTTCGCGTGTCATATCATAGGCCTGCTGCTGATTAACAGGTTCCAGACACATGACTTTGGCAAAGTCTGCAAAAAAACGGGAATCCTGCTCATTCTGAGAGGAGTGCATCCCGGGATCGTCGGCTACAACAATAACAAGACCGCCCTTGATGTCCAGAAGCGCACCGTTCATAAAAGCATCTGCGGCAACATTCAGTCCCACATGCTTCATGGTGACAATGGCTCTCTTACCGGCAAAAGATGTACCCAGGCCTTCTTCAAGAGCGGTTTTTTCATTACTGGACCAACGGGCAAAGGGAGCTCCCTTACCCTTACTATATTCCAGCAGATATTCCATAACTTCGGTGGAAGGTGTACCGGGATACCCGTAACAGGAGGAAACACCTCCGTGAATGGCACCCAAAGCAACTGCTTCGTCACCTAAAACGACAAATTCAGACATTGTGGCTCCTAATATACAGCTTTGCACCGATCAGACAGGCTGATAAATGCAGAATGTACGAAAAATTTATGTATATTTATACCACAGGGTAGTGTCTGAAAGTAAGCTATAAACACACGTTTTTTATTCTATAAGAAACTACGGGGAGTTTGTGCTGATTTAACTGATTACATTAACTGGCCGAGTTATAAACATTCCTGTGGATTATCTGCCTGACTTTTTCAAACTGCTTCATATCAAGACGTTCGGGATAAGTCATTAGAAAGAGGGGTATCGCTTTACGACCTTCATCGATGGGTGGTTGGATATAATCAAAAACATTGAGGTGAAATCCAAGACTTTCATAAAAGTCAATTCTGCGCACCGCATCGTTACTGGTCGGTCTTTCCACTTCCAAGATGATCGGCTTGGATGTTGATTCAATCAATTCATTCATTATGGAGGAACCGATTCCTGTACCCCTCTGATCTGGAGAAACAGCCAGATGGTCTACAAAAATAAATTCTGTAAAGTGAAAAGTATTAAGAAAGCCTCTGTAGAGATCATCATTTTTGTAATGACGTATCTGAAAAGCCGGATGAGACATTATTTGCCGTTGAAGATCCAGATCCCGTCGTTCGTTTTCCGGAAAAGAATGACTGTATAAATTCCAGAACTGTTCAAAATCGCTCATATTTCTCTCTATAAGAAGGTTGGATCATGTAATCAGAGAATGGACTTCCCCGTCAAGCCCTTAAAACCCGGGAATGGAAAAAAATAGATGCCGTATCTGCAAATCCCTTTCTGCTTAAGCCTGAATTAATATGATTTTATTTTCAAATAAAGGCCTTTTGTTTACAGTTGATTACTGGTCTTTTTTAAATCACTTAGTTGACGGAGTCTCCCTAATAAAGGATATATAATAGAACACATATACAAAAATTGTCAGAGGCATTATAGATCATGTGGATTTCCATCAAAGACCAGTTTCGCTTTTTCATTATTTTTGTCATTCTGCTCCCTTTTATAACACTGGGAGGATTGTTACTGAAAACATTTCATGAAGAGATACTGAACTTGAAAAAGAAGGAACAGTCCCTGTTAATCCAATCGATTAAGGAGAATTCAATCGATAAGCAGATCCAGGATATTGAAAAAATCCTGAAGATCTACAGCCGCAATGAAAGGCTTGCTGCGATAACCGGTTCTGATAGGCAGAAAAGGATTCTCCAGAAAGAGTGGTCTATTGTATTAAGTTTTTTCTCTAAAGAGACCGAGATCTACTATGCCCCGGAAAAAGAGGATTCTATCATTTCATCAAATCCACACTACAATGTAAAAAAGATTCCTGCCCCTTCCGATTGGTTCCGCCGCGCCCGAAAGGATAAGGAAATATTTTGGACAGAACCCTATATTTCTGAAAAAAAGTCAGAATTAATCCTGTCTGCCGTAATCCCTTTTTTCGATAAGGAAAAGGCTTTTCAGGGAATAGTATGCTTTGATATACCCCTGAAAGAGTTCTTTCAGAATTTCAAGGAGGAATCCCGGTATAAGGATGAAAAAATACTGGCCGTTCTGAATAATTTCACTGTCATTAACTTCAAAAGGGAATTCAATGAACCGATTGAATACAATAACCTTTACAATTGGAAGGAACTGATAAAATCCCGTTCAGTAAGCAGGGAAATAATAATACAAGACTCAGATTTTTATGCATTTCCCTACTATATTGAGCGACTGGATCTCTACCTTATGTCTCTGGTGCCTGTAAACCAGATAAAAGAAGAAATCAGACCTTTTATCAGGATTACAACGATTATATTGGCAGGATGCTTTCTGTTCCTCTATTTTGTGAGTTTCTTTTTTATCCGCAGGATAATAGATAATATTATGAATCTGAATGAATATATGGGAGATATTACCCGGGGGAACTACCAGTTACAGAACTGCATCAAAGGCAAAGACGAGTTTCTGACTCTGAACAAACGTCTTAACATGATGGTTGAAACACTGTCTCAAAATATCAAACAGCTTCAGGAAAACAATGCTCAAATGGAAAAACTGGTAAATCTAAGAACAACGATGCTTCATATTATCAGCCATAATACTTCAACTCCAATTACAATCCTTGTCAACAATTCACTGGAACTCCTGAATGAAGCGCCTTCAAGAGAAGATTTCAAACAACTTTATAACGCATCGGGGAATTTAAAAAATCTTATTGAAAATACAATGGTCTATCTGAAACTGGAGGAAGGAGATCTGCATACAAATAGTGAGATTATAGACCTGGCTGTTATTACAAATCAAACCTACCAGATGTATGAGCCCCTCTTCCTGGCAAAATCCCTCCATATTGAGTTTGAAGCTGATGATACCGAATGGATCGGAAACTATTTTCTTCCACAGGGGGAGAGAAGACCACAGGCCTGGGTCTTCATCTTGTAAAAAGACTGATGAACTTATTTGGAGGAGACATCCTGTTAGAACCGTATGTTCCAAAGAAAGGAGCCGTATTCAGCCTTAGATTTCCTGTTCCTCAAGATGATTCTTTATAAAGCCGCCTATGGACAGTTTTGATAATAAAAAAAGAAAGAAACCATAACAGCAGCATAAGGATTGTAAAAGTGATAAGATTCTGCTGGAAAGGATTCTGGGTTTGCTCTGTAACCAGATAAACATCAAGCTTTTCCAGATAGTGTGAATGAGAAACCTGGTTTCTGCCCCCAGAAGAAACCAACCCAGATTCATTGAAAGAACTGCTATCGCTCTGCAGTTTTCCATAATAATCATAAATTGTGATATTACCGATCTGTCTCTGATCCGGATGGATCAGGATTTCACCCTTGGAATTGATAATATAAGCGGTTAGATTCTCATTCTCATATTTGCTTAATACATCAGAGAAACTACTGTAAGAAATAAGAAAACCGAGAACTCCCAGATTTGTCCCATCCGTATCAAATATTTTTACATTATAGTATATATATAAAATGCCCTTCAATGAGTCATAAAAGAGTTCCGTTCCACAAGATTTATCTGATTCCTGAAAGTCGTAATACCAGGAATCCCTCTCATTATCCTGTTCCATATTGACTTGAGTACCGGCTGATTGATACACAATATCCGAAAGGGAGGAAGCAACATCAATGGCATCACATCCGATCAATTTGACATGATCCTGAAGATAACTATCAAGGGACTCCCGATTTTTCTCTCCGGTCAGCCAATCCTGTATGAAAGGATCCTGGCTCATAAAATCAGCACCTCTGAAAACCGGATCAAGCAGAGAACTGATATGATCAGTAATATTACTACATTTATCCTGACAGACGTTATTCCTTGCAGAACTGTTAAATTGAATAAAAATAAGAATCAAACCTATTATATAGACCATGGAAAGAAAAAAGGTACTAAGAATCAGGAACTTCCTTGCTACTTTCATACGGCTTAGATATTAGCTGTAAAATTAAAATATGACAATCCAGCTACTGATTATGTTTAAATTTTTTCTCCTTTGAAATAGTACCCCAATCCCCTCCTGGTTATTAAAAAATCCGGCTTGGAAGGGTCTTCCTCAATGAGAGAACGGAGCATATGTATGTGAACAACCAGAGTATTTTCCGTCGGGTTTTCCTTTTCCTGCCAAAAACGGTCAAGAAGCTGTTCTTTTGTCAGAATCCGGTTCCGGTTCCTGATAAAGTAAAGCAATAAATTGAAGAGTTTATTACTCATATCAATGGAACAATTATTTTTCAAGACTTGCCCCGTATGATAGTTGATACAGAAGGGGCCGATGGTCTCCTCTTCAACTGCAGAATACTGCTCCTGAGAGCCTTTATGACAGTATCTTGTATGTAAGCTTTTCATTCTTACCAGGAGTTCTTCCTTATAGAACGGCTTGGTGAGGTAATCATCACATCCCAGCTCAAAGGAATTCACTTTTGTATCTATCTCTGTAAATGTTGAAACGACAATAATGGGAACATCATCGAACTGCCGTCTGAGAATGGTAATAATTTCCCGACCATCCATATCTCCCAAATTCAAATCCAGCAGGATAATATCCGGATCCTGTTTTTTGAGAAGAGCCAATGCCTCCTTTCCGGAAGAAGCAAATCCAGCAGGATAATATCCGGATCCTGTTTTTTGAGAAGAGCCAATGCCTCCTTTCCGGAAGAAGCAGTCAACACACGATAAGCCTCTTTTTCCAGGATCTTACGCAGGTACTCTCTCAGAGCTAACTGATCCTCAATTACTAATACTGTTATTTCCATAGCCGCCATTTTCCCATACTTTTTTCTACTCTCACAGACCTACATTAAATCAAACTTAAAAAAGTTAATTTTAAGATCCGTTTAATATTCCTCAATTATTATATTTCCAAGGATGAG
>NBMC01000063.1 GCA_002084805.1 Spirochaetaceae bacterium 4572_59
GGGCCTAGCCCTGGTTCATAAAATTCATCAGCCCTTTTCTATTCAATACAGTAACAGACCGCCCTTTGCAGCTGATAAGCTCCTCCCTCACCATGGCGGATAATTCTCTGGACAGAGAGGGTCTTGCCACCCCCATCAGTTGAGACATCTCCTCCCGGGAATAAACCAGCTGAATGGAATCACTTTTTTGCCTCTCCACTTGAATCATAAGATGACTGATAATCTTCTGTCGGAGAGATCTGAACTGAAATAAACGTAATTTTTCCGCTAAAAAAAGAAGACGGTTTCCGTTATCCTTCAGATACTCCCTCAGAAAACCGGGAAATTCATGCATCAGTTCCAGCACCGTTTCACTTTTTAAATAGGCACAGTCCAGGGGTTCCAGCGCCTCCAGCGTAACCGGAAGGGTCTGCTGCCCTGAAAACAGAACGGCTGTACCAACCGGCCCGGGAGCATAAAGGGTTTCGATTCTGAAAACTTTACCATTGGGCGCCGCCATAGAAGTTCCTGCACTTCCTTTCAGAAGTATAATCAGAGAATCATAGCTATCTCCCTGACAAACGGGAAACTGCCCAGTTTCAAAGTGTCTTACCCGACACTCTTTATCCCGGAAAAATTTATCCAAATCAAGAATATCTATAGACTTAAACAGAGAGACCTCTGAAAGAGCAATCAGTTCTTTTCTTGTCATGGTAAATCCTTTTGCTGTGATCCTGCGCCCACAGTTTACAGCAATCTCAAGCATAAATCTATGCGCCCTCAAAAAGGAATGACTGAATAGCACTGATAATATTTTTTACCCTCATGTTATTGCATCAAATGCAATAACATATTTTTTATATTTCACAAAGCAGTATATTGCAATCTCCTGCAAGGGGTTTATACTGTAGGCTCATAAAAACAAAGTTAGATACATATGTAATACCGGAGGAATAATATGGCAGGAAAATGGAGAAGTTCCGAAACAAAAGACGGACGAAAAATGGCGGGGGCCAGAAGCCTCTGGCGTGCCAACGGTATGACAGAAGAACAGATGGATAAACCTGTCATTGCCGTAGTCAACTCATTTACACAATTCGTACCGGGACATGTTCATCTTCATGAAACGGGCCAACAGGTAAAAGCCTATATCGAAGAGATGGGCTGCTTTGCCGCCGAATTCAATACAATTGCCATAGATGACGGCATCGCCATGGGACATGACGGCATGCTCTACTCCCTTCCCTCAAGAGAGGTCATTGCAGACAGTGTTGAATACATGTGTAACGCCCATAAAGCGGATGCCATGATCTGCATCAGCAACTGCGATAAGATTACCCCTGGGATGATGATGGCTGCCATGCGGCTCAATATTCCGGCTATATTCGTATCCGGCGGCCCTATGGAAGCCGGCAGAGTGGACGGAAAAGGATATGACCTGGTGGATGCCATGGTTATGGGTGCGGATAAAACCGTATCCGATGAAATGGTAGCCAAGGTGGAACAGTTTGCCTGCCCCACCTGCGGCTCCTGCTCGGGGATGTTTACGGCCAACTCCATGAACTGTCTTGTCGAGGCTCTCGGACTGGCACTTCCTGGAAACGGAACTATGCTATCCACTCATAAAAACCGCCTGGATCTTTTTAAGAAAGCCGCGGATCTTATTGTTAAGAATACCTATAAATACTATCAGGAGGGAGATGACTCGGTTCTTCCCCGGTCCATCGCAACCATGGATGCCTTTAAAAATGCCATGACCCTTGATATTGCCATGGGCGGTTCAACCAATACGGTCCTCCATATCCTGGCCATCGCCAGATCCGGGGATGTCAACTTCACCATGGATCATATCAATGAGCTCTCACGGCAGGTTCCCTGTATCTGCAAGGTCTCTCCCAATTCCCCCAAATACCACATCGAAGATGTGCATAGAGCCGGTGGAATTATGGGTATTCTCAATGAACTGGCCAGAGCGGATCTGCTCAATACAGACGTAAAACGCGTAGACAAGCCAAACCTCAAGGCAGCACTGGCTGACTATGATCTCATGTCAGGCAATGCTTCTGAAGAGATTCAGAAATTTTACCGCTCCGCCCCCGGCGGAAAACGCCTGCTGCTTATGGGAGCACAGGAAAATTACTTTAAAGAACTGGATACAGACCGCAGCGAAGGCTGTATCAGGGATAAGGACCACTGCTATACCATTGAAGGCGGCCTTGCCGTTCTGACCGGAAATATTGCCAGCAAGGGATGTATTGTAAAAACTGCCGGTGTGGATGAATCTATCTTCCATTTTACCGGCCCAGCCAAAGTCTACTACTCTCAGGATGCGGCATGCGATGCCATCCTGGGTGGTGAAATCAAGGCGGGAGATGTCGTGATCATCCGTTATGAAGGCCCCAAGGGAGGACCGGGTATGCAGGAGATGCTCTATCCCACCTCCTATATTAAATCCATGCACCTTGGAAAGGAGTGCGCTCTGATTACAGACGGCCGATTTTCCGGAGGAACCTCAGGACTCTCCATCGGTCATGTATCGCCTGAAGCGGCTGCCGGCGGTGAGATTGCTCTGATCAGAGACGGTGATACTATCGATATCAATATCCCGGAACGTTCCATCAATATGATGATCAGTGATGAAGAGATGGAAGCCCGCCGTAAAGAGGAGATCGCCAAAGGAAAAGCTGCCTATAAACCCAGCGGTCGCGGCAGAAAGGTATCACAGGCACTTAAAGCCTATGCCCTTTTGGCCTCTTCCGCAGACCAGGGAGCCGTAAGGGTTCTTCCAGAGGACGACTGAGAATGGATAAGCGTTACGGCTTTGTAGGCATTACCCTGGAAAAAAAACTGGATTATGCCCTGGAAGTTCAAAAAATACTGTCTGAATACGCAGAGATTATTCTGGGCAGGATGGGGCTTCCCCATCTGGAGGATGATCAGATATCGGTGATTACCCTGATAGTTCAGTCCACAACAGATGAACTGGGGGGGTTAACCGGTAAGCTTGGAAAAATTCCAGGAGTCTCGGTAAAATCGGGACTCACCAAACGAAAATAGAACTAAAACAGCTGGCTGAATGAATAATTTCACTCAGCCAGCTTTTTTTATATCAGCTATCTGTCAGTGACAAGAGCAACCTTCATCGCAGCCCTCATCACCATGACCGTCCTCGCCACAGCATTCCTGCCCATCTTCATGGTCTCCACATCCACAGCCCTTGGATGACAGCTTGTCAATCTCTTCTTCTGTTGCAGGACGGGCGTTTATGACTTTTCCGCTGAACTGAAGAGTCATACCGGCAAGTGGATGGTTTCTGTCAAGAATAACCTTCTCTCCGTCAATAGAAACGACGGTCATCAGCTGAAGACCGTCTTCACCGTCAGCTTCGATAATCATTCCCTTTTCCAGTTCATCCGCCTTACCATGAAAATCCTTTGTGGATACTTCCAGGAGTTTTTCTTCATCTCTCGCTCCGAACATCTCTTCCGGAACAAGAGAAAGATTAAATTCCTCTTCGTCTTTAAGGCCTTTTAAAGCATTCTCGATTCCGGGCATCATCATTCCGAAGCCCTCTATAAAATTAATGGCGCCACTGTGCTGAGAACTGTCAACCAGTGAACCATCCTGTCTTTTTAATTCAAAATCAGCGCTGATGCTGTAACGTATATCTTCCATCTATACCTCATTTAATAGTTATTTACGATTATTTTAATTATTCACAATTATTTTCCTTAAAAATAATAACTTTTCCAGCCCTCTGACCACTAATTCCTGAAATATTTCCTTCAGAAGGCTCCGAACATTGCATCTAAACTTAAAATTCTCTATTATCTGATAGATAATAAAAGATTAAGAGAGAAGGAATTTGATGACCCTTGGAGATCAATCCGGTTTTACCGGCAACGAACGTCAGTTAAAAATACTGATAAAAGCACTGGAAGAGGAAAATATCCTTATCTGGAATAAATTCAACACACAGAACGGACCCCGCTTCCGGGCCAATCTGAAGGGAATCAATCTCTCAGAGCTGAACCTGAAAGAGATAAACCTGAAAGGTGCCAATCTGGAAAGAGCTAATCTCAGCAAAACCGACCTGCGCTATGCGAAAATGGAAGACGCCACACTTCGAGGTGCAAACCTGAGTGAAGCAGATCTCCGCAGTTCAAACCTGAATGGTGCCAATCTTCAAAATGCCATTCTGATAAATACCAATCTGACAAAAGCCCGTATGGGAAAATGTAACTTGGAAGATGCTGAAATGCAGGGTGCCGATATGACGGAAGTATCTTTGACCGGAGCTAAAATTAAACCGGAAACTATCAGCAAAACAGTAATGAAAAATACGAAGCTACCAGGAAAGATCAAAGTAAAGTCTACCCAGAATAGTGAAGCAGCCCCTCCCTGGCTCTTGGCAAAAGAGCAGGAGAATATACGAAAACAGGAACGTCTTCTCAGAGAGGATAACCTGAAACAGGAAGAAGGAAAACGCCGTCTCCGCCGTCTTGGAATCAAACAGCCCCAGATGGAATGGGATGATGACGACGACTGAGACTTAGGAGATCCTGCACATGCTACACCTTGCTCACATAAGTGATACTCATGTTTCAGAACTGGGAAAATCAGTGGATGGATTGAATACTCGTAAAAAATTCAGGGATACTCTGGAGGTTCTGAAAAAAAGATCTCCCGATGGTATCATTCTGACAGGGGATTTAGCACAGCCACAGGGATCAGCCACGGTATACAAATGGATGAAGGAGCGTCTTGATGCTCTTGAAATCCCCTATATCATTACTCCCGGGAATCATGATAACAGTTCTCTGCTTATTGAAACATTCAACTTGAAAAACGAAGCTCCTCATGTAATTTTGACAGGTCTGGTTGTTATGAAGGGAGAACCTCTTCTGTTTCTGGAAAGTGCTGAAGAAAAATTAAAAGAAAATCAGAGTAAATGGCTGCTGCAGGAAATGAAAGGACAGACTCAGAAGTGTATTCTTTTTATGCATCACCCGCCCTGTGTTTGTAATGTCCCCTTTATGGATAATAATTACCCCTATAAAACTCCGGAGTTTTTTCAAAAGACAGTAAAGGAAAGCGGAAAGGATCTTACTATTTTCTGTGGTCACTATCATGTTGAAAAAGAACTGACAGAACAGTCCGTTCCAATGAAAGTATATATTACCCCTCCAACACTGGGATGTCTGGATCCGGACTGTGATGAATACCAGATTTCCGACCCACGGACAGGATGGCGTGAAATCCACATTGAAAAACATCAGGTTCTTGAAACCAGCTGTTATTACCTGGAAGATCTTTAGTAGGAGTATTATATGAAGAGATTGTTACTGGTACTAGTTATTCTGTCGGTTCTGGTCCCTGCATCGTTATTTGTAAAAGCACCAAGCGATAAAGAAGTAAAGGAGGCAATGTAGAAACTCTGGACATTGAGACCAACGGAGATGATCTGTTATCTCTTAAAGCCAATGGAAAGGATTTCAATCACTTGGATCAGGTTTTCGACGAAATACAGGAGTAATTTCTGTATGATAAGAAGCCCCGGTTGATCAGTCCATATCGCTGAATCTGCCGCGGGATTTTTTTTTGCTTGCATTTTTTTTCTTTGAACTCAAGCGTCTTTCTACAGATCCTCTGGTCGGCCGGGTCTTTCGCCGGGCTTTAACATGTTTAGTACTCTGCATAATCAAATCAGCCAGCAGCTCCAGGGCAAGCTGTTTATTCATTAGTTGGGAGCGCTCCTGCTGCATATGGATAAAAAACTCATCCTGAGCATTGATCCTTGAACCCATCTTTGTGCGGACCATTCCTTTCTGATGAGCATTCAGACAATTCAGACTTTCAAGTGGAATGGTGAGAAGGACTTTCGTATTAACTTTATTGACATTCTGTCCTCCGGGACCACCGGAACGGGCAAAGGAAAATGTTCCTTTTTCTTCAATCTCCCTCAGGAGCAGATCTCTGTTCATCCTCCTATAATAGACAAATTCTCTGGAAATAAAAACTGCACAGTGAAAGAGCAGCTTAGCAGAACAGCTTACATTGAAATCAAAAAGCGATCATTCAAACCTGAGAAATAATTAAAACGATGTTTTATTTATATTATTCTATTCTTGAGCGGAATACCCCCTCTGAGTATAATAGAGCAGAGAGAATAAAAACTAAGGATTTTAGAGATATGAAAAATGCCGATCCCGTACTATCTGTTGTAAAAACCATGAAACTCCTGGAAACCCTTTCGAAACAGGATGAAGTGGGAGTGACAGAACTGTCAGAAGCCGTGGACGGTAATAAGAGCACAGTATACCGCTTTCTTAACACATTAAGCGGATTGGGATATGTCAGACAGAACAAAAAGAATGAAAAATACAGTCTTACTCTAAAACTCTTTCAGCTGGGAGTTCAGGCTCTTAACCGCCTGGACCTTCATAAAGCTGCTCAGCCTATTATGGAAGAGCTGGCTGAATACTCCAACGAAACCATACACCTGGCCTCTATGGAGGAAAATCATATTTTCTATCTGGATAAAATAGAATCTCCTCTTGCCCTGAGGGTTGCCATGGGTTCAGCCCAGGGCCGTTTTGCCCAGCCCTATTGTACGGCTGTCGGAAAAACCATACTGTCCTGGCTCTCTGACCAGAAAAAAGACGAAATGCTGAAAGATACTAATTGGGTAGGCAGAACATCCACAACCATTACAAGTAGGGATGATTTGGATAATGAACTTGAACAGATTCATAAACAGGGTTTCGCTTATGACATGGAAGAGAACGAAGCAGGGGTCCGCTGTGTAGCAGCACCCATTTTTGACAGCGGGGATAACATCTGCGGAGCCCTGAGTATTTCAGGACCCTCCGTCCGGATGAACAGGGAAAAACTTGATAATCTGACAAAACAGCTTATATCAGCCGGAAAGAAAATATCTGAAGATCTTGGTACCCAGAAGTATTGATTTTCAGTCTTTGTTGAAACGGTCATCCCAGTCCTTCTCTTTATCAAAAACCTGATCTTCCATATTCCGCACGCGGTTTTTCAGATCATTAAAATCATCACGGGCATGTTTATACATACTTTTCCGGCTATCATCTGTGCCATGACTGGATCTCCGGTCTCCATGGTCTCCAGATTCTCCACCCTTTTCTTCAAACCACTCAGCCCTGTCTGAATATCTCTTAAGACTTCAATTTCCTCACCACTGACGAAATCCCGTTTCTGCTCTTTACTCGTATAATGGATTTTCACAATTCTCAATATGGTGCGGCTTATAACGGGTAATCCGATAACAATGGCAACAATATAAACTGGTAACATTACTGGATTCATAAAGACTACTCTTTACCCTTCTTCATGGATTTCTTAAGAGCTTCAAGCTCTTCATTAATTTCAGATTCAGACTCAAGTTTGTCAAATTCATGTTCAATACTACTTGAAGATACGGACCCTATCCCCGAAAGTTCTGCTTCAGCCTCCATCTGCTCCACCTTCCGTTCCAATTCATTGAAACGCATATAGGCATCCGTGCCGGAAGCCTCTCTTACAGTGCTGCGGGCCTTTTTGGTTTCCTCTGCATGCTGGTGTCTCTGGATCAGAAGTTTATGCTTTTGACGGACTTCCTCCAGTTTCGCGGGCTTTATAAGAAATACCAGGCCGATCTGAGCGAAAACAGAGAGTAGAACTCTGACAGATCAGTTCTCTTGCAGATCCTCCAGCATCTCCGCCGCATTATAGGAACTGCGCACAAAGGGGCCGCTGGCTACAGCTTTAAATCCCATATCAAGAGCCTCTTCCTTATAGGAAGCAAAATCATCGGGGTGAATATAAGCTTTCACGGGAAGGTGTTTCTTTGAAGGCTGCAGGTACTGCCCCAGAGTCAGAAAATCACAGTCCATGGCTCTCAAATCTCTCAGCACAGCTCTCAGCTGTTCAGGAGTTTCACCAAGACCCAGCATAATACCCGATTTCGTACGGATTTCGGGGTTCATAATCTTTACCCGGGAGAGGAGTTCCAGAGACTGGGTATAATCCGCTTGAGGGCGGGCCAGAGAATAAAGATCCGGTACGGTTTCAACATTGTGATTGAGAATCTCGGGGCCCGCGTCAACGACACGCTGCAGATCCTTCCTCCGTCCCTGAAAGTCGGGAATAAGCACTTCTATCTGAACGGGAGGGTCTAGAGCATGTACTTCCCGGATAACCTGGGCAAAGATTTCTGATCCGCCGTCGGCAAGATCATCCCTTGTAACCGAAGTAACCACAGCAAATTTCAAACCAAGCTTTTTTACAGCATCGGCTACTTTTTTCGGTTCTTCCGGATCAACAAAAGAAGGTTTTCCTCCAACGACATTACAAAAACGGCAGCCCCGTGTACAAACACTCCCCAGAATCATAAATGTAGCGGTCTTTTTACTAAAACACTCCATTCTATTGGGACATTTTGCCTCATCACAAACAGTTACAAGACCTGTTTCTCCTAAAAGCTCTTCCACAAAATTGAGGTTATTACCTTTTCGTATAGGAATTTTCAACCACTCGGGTTTTCTGATATAAGAACTATCTGCCATAACGCATCTCCACTTCATCGTAGTTATAAATTGAGGCATATGCCTCTGCCAGCTGGGAGTTCACATCCTTCAGGGACCAGGTTCTGCCTGTTAGTTTCTCCAGAGAGCTGACTCCCCTGTCATGAATACCACAGGGAACAATCCAGTCAAAATGACTCAGATCCGTATTTATATTGAAGGCAAAGCCATGCATGGTAATTTCCCGTTCGATGGCCAGACCTATTGCACAAATTTTATTATTTCCAACCCAGACTCCCCGGTGTTTATCATGTCGTTCAGCCTGAATACCGTAATGCCGGTCCAGAAGCTGCACAAAAACTTCTTCCAGATTGTAAACAAATTGTTTTACCCTGCGGGAAAATTGTGCCAGATCGATAATCATATAACCCACAATCTGTCCCGGGCCGTGATAGGTAACCTCGCCCCCCCGGTTTGTGCGGATAACGGGGACTCCTTCGGCTCCGGCATCAATCAGAATATTATGAGTCTGATCCCGGCGTCCCGTGGTAAGCACTGCCGGGTGCTCCAGAAGAATCAGAGTATCACTGATTTCACCGTTCCGTCTCATTTCCATCAGTTCATACTGCCACTTAAAAGCTTCCTCATAGGGAATCATACCTGCTTGGATCACTGTCAATTTCATAAAAGCATAATATCTCATCTCAGCATTTATGGGGAGTCTCTTACAGGATTAGCCCCTAAAAGAAAGAAGTTTTCAAAAAAATGATAAATTATGACAAGGCGATAGAGGCGTTCAAGCCTTATACTGATAAAATGAAATTGAAACTGATAGCCTGCGAAGTCATAACACGGGAAGTATGCTGGTGCGTGGCCCGCACCCCCCATACAGTTGATATGGTTTTTACTCCCAAGGGAGCTCATGAATCGGGAGATCTTCTCAGAAAAACCATACAGGAAGAAATTGATAAAACAGATCAGTACAGCCTGGTTGAGTACGATGCCATACTCCTCGGCTATGGACTGTGCGGAAACGGAACAGCAGGGCTCAGTTCTAAACGCTACCCTCTGGTAATACCAAGAGCCCATGATTGCTGTACCCTCTTTCTGGGATCCCGCAACAGGTTTAAAGAACTCTTTGAAGATAATCCCAGCCGGCCCTACTCTTCGGGCGGGTATATGGAACGGGGCGATTCTTATCTTAATGAATCAAATATGGGGGCGTCCTTAGGTCTGGATAAATCCTATGAGGACTATTTGGAACTCTATGGAGAAGAAAATGCCCATTATATCATGGAGTCCATAGAGAGCAGTGAAAAAGATGCCTGTAAGGAGCTCTACTTTATAGATATACCCGAGACAAGCAACCCGGAAAAGCGTAAAATTCTCCTGAAAGAAGCGGAAAGCGAAGGCTATGATGTCACAGTTCAGCAGGGCAGTCTCAATCTGATACAGAATCTGCTGGGAGGACAGTGGAATGATGACTATCAGATAATCCCCCCGGGAGAAAAGAGTGTTCCCCTCTATGATTGGGACAGGGTCATGGGTTCAACAAAATCAGCGAATTAATTCTTACTGTTTTCGTCCCGTGACATTGATATTTCCTCCAATGACGTTATAATGGAGGGATAAAGAAACAGGCGGTCATTTTCTGAGTCCCAAACTCCCCATGAAGTCCATTCTCAGCTTATTAGTATTATTGAGTTTTTCTTCTCTCCTTTTTTCTCAAAGCAGAGATAGTAATTATGCTGACAAAACTGGATATATTATATGCGAAAGGACCTATGATATTGACGGATTTAGCCGGGTCAGTGCTCTGGAGAAGGAGCTGAATAATAGAAACCACTTTGACAGAATTGGAATCTCCCCGCAGGAATCTTCATATTTACCGTCTGAACATTTATCTCGAAGATGCCTGGACCTTTATTCCTCTGGTTTATCCCAAATATGATACCAATACAAACCTGACTCTGGAATCAAAGATTATCTATTCCAATCTCTTTGGTACTCTGGTGGATTTCCGGATGGACAGCTATATAGAGATTGCTTCTGCTCACTGGGGAAAACGTTCATACAGCTTTCAGTGGATACAGAAACATGACAGGCTGACCAAATCCAATACGAATAAAACCGTAGAAGACTATACTTATAATGAAACACTTTTTCTCTTCGGGACTGATTTCAAGCTTACAGATTACTGGACCTATACGGCAGCCCCCGGCCTGTCTTTTAACTACTTATACAAAGATTTGACAGAAGATGCTGAAAATAACTTTGATAAGGATCCCTTTGCTTTCGGCATCAAACAGAACCTGATTTATAATCCTGTAAACTGGATAGGGAATTTCAGGGAGGGGCTTTTCTGCGATCTAAGTCTTCAATTACGCTTCAGCTTTTTTGCCGATACAAGGCTCAAAGGAATGAGCTATATAGAAACTGCCTGGTATCATATTTACAATGATAGGATAGCAAGTAATCTGCGTTCGATTATTATAACGGGTTTCCGGAAAGAGATAGCGAATCTTGGTTCTTATATGAGAGGAGTCCCCGATCAGAACCTCTACGGGGAAAGAGCCTTTTTTCTGAATAGCAGTTTTCCTCTTAAAGCTCTGGATATGAATAACTTAGTGGAACTGCAGATCTCTCCTTTTATGGACTGGGGACTGACAGAGCGTAAGGATGAGCCATTTTCCAATGATCAGGATTTCAGACTCTCCAGCGGATTCAGCATGCTTTTCTTCTTTGACAAACTGACCAGTATACAGATCAGGACCTCATTCGGCTGGGACCTTCTTACAAGCAATTCTGAAGAGGAAAGCTTTGAGTTTTTACTGTCTACCAGTCTATTCTACTAAAGACTCAATAGAGGTAGTGCTGAGGCCTATCCGAGAGCTCCAGTTCTGTACTGAAGGTTTTCCCGTCTCTGATGTATTCGATCATATAGACATCTCCCCCCCTTTAATACGCGTGTAATCATCACGCCATAGTCAATAAAGGGAATTCACAATAATTACAGATCAGCTCTGGAATAATTCCATTAACTCTTCTTTGCAGAATTCATAGGATGTATTGCAGTTAAAACAGGTCGTTACAAGAGGAAAGGGTCCCTTGGCCAGGATTTCATCCTTTTCATCAGATGAAATGCTCTTTAAAAAATCTTCAAACCGTCCTTTGTTGCAAGAACAGAGAAACTCAACTTTTTTATCAGAAAGGATCTCTGGTTTGAACTCTCCGAAGGATTCCCCAAGGAATTCCACAATATCCGTTTCTGCGTTTATACTGTCACCAAGAGACGGAAGAGCAAGGGCTGCCTCCTGAATCTGCCCAAGAAGCGACTCATCACTACCGGGCATGGCCTGCAGAAACAGACCGGAAGCTCCTTTTAGCTCCCCGTCCTTATCCAGACGAACACTGAGAACAAAAACCGTGGGAATCTGCTCGGACTCCTGATAATAGGATGCCAGGTCTTCAGCCAGACGGCCGGACTGCAGCATTACCTGACTGGTAAAGGGTTTACCGCTCTTAACAGTATAACGTGTAACAGACAGAAATCCGGGGCCATAGAGAGGAGAGGTATCCAGACTGTCGGGAGCCTTATCCAGGGGAATGGGATTCTGAGCCAGGTAGCCCCTTACGGTTCCATGAGAATCACCCTCGCAAGAGAGCCCCTGCACAGGGCCTCCGCATTCAATTTTAAGCTGAATGAGCCCTTCATCCTTAAGACCGGCTGCCATCAAAGATGTTGCCAGGTAAGCCTGTCCCAAAACAATGGTTTCCAGAACTCCCAGATCATGATTCAATTTCATCTCCCGGATCATTCTACTGCCGTGGACCAGAACACCCCTGACATCTCCACCGGCCAGAAAAAAGTGATACCGTCTGTCCGCGGCCTGGGCTTTCAAGCCTGTTTTTTTATCTTCTCCGGGAAACTCTTTTTTAATCATCCTTTTACCTCGCTATCCAAAAACCCATCGGCCTTCCGGATCATCTCTTTATGCCATTCCAGCAGATAGTCCTCCGCCCGGCCATCCCGGCCCTTCCAGTCGGCAAGAACACGGAATACCGGCTCTGTCCCGCTGCCCCGCATCCAGATAGATCCCAGATTCTTCTTATCCTTGTCTTTAAAAAGAATGGTTAAACCGCCTTTTTCAGAACCCGACCGGTATGCAGCACCCACTCCGCATTGGGAGGTAGTTCCTTCCTGATTCCATTCCTCCCAGGAGCTGATTCCCCACAAACGCTTCAGTTCATCCTTTCTGCATTTCCATTCTTCCAGAAAGACACCTTCGTACCGGGCTTTCAGAACGCTATGATCTGTTGTTCGAATCTGCATGAGCGCTCTTTTTTCATAGGCACTGCTTGTAGTGTACGCAGGAAGAGATGCCAGGACATGAGTCAAATTAAAATTTTCCGTATATAGATCCATCTGATGACTCCGGGAACACCAGATATGAAACAATCCCTGTTTATCCCCTTCCGTACGAAGAGTCAGAAGCTTCAACAAAGCACCAAGTGTATTGAGGGGGTCCCTAACAGCTGCAGGATAGGTAATATTACCGCCGTTAGAACCCTCTCCCAGTATCCGGATCTGCCAGCCTTCGGCTCTTTTTTCCCTGGCAAGATTGACCACATTGGCCTCACCCACTTCCGCCCGGAAGGTTTGACAGCCAAAAATGGAACTGATTTCATCTATTCTCCGGGATGTAGGACCGTTTATTGCAACGGCTGTCTTTTCATTGATCAGGCCCGCCCAGTCCAGATAGGCCAGTTCGGATAGTACAGACAGGGCAAAAACTTCCTGAGCTTCCAGAATCTCGGCCTTCCCTGTCCGGCTGTTCAGATAAACCAGATTTCCCCGGTCTCCGTCATTGTCGGGAACATAACCCAGCTGAAAAGCCTTATCTTCGGCAGATTGCGCCTCCAGGGTTTCCCTACAGAGATTTAAAGACTCTCCTTCAGGTACAATCCGGTGGGTAATCTGTCGGGGAAGAGCATTCACCTGTTTAACACGGACACCCAGATCTTCCAGAAAACTCTTATCGATTGATAGGGTTCTGGCACTACCGTTCAGTTCTGACACAACTCCTAGAGGAGAAACTTGAATTCCTTTTTTCAAACGGCGGAGAAGAACATTCTGCTCTTTCGGATCTTTCTGACCCGATATGACCTCTGCTGTAAATTCCTGATAAACCTTTTCGGCCTCATCTTTCCACAGAGGACTTTCATTCAGAACCTTGCGGATTTCTGAAGAATCAGCCTTCTGAACCTGTTCAACAAGCCTTGCTATATTGGACTCCCGGGAAAGAAACTCTTTATAAAGAGCAATCATTTCGGCGGCCTGTCCGCCATCCAGAACTCCTCCTGTATTCAAACCGAACTTCACACCGTTATGGCCAATGGGATTGTGACTGGCGGATATATAGATAAATCCGTCAACATCTCCGGACTGACCGGCATAAGCCATTAGCTCGGGAGCTGCACTGATAAACAGATAGCGGATACGGACCCCCTTAGTCAGGAGAACCCGGACCATAGCATCTGCCATTGCGGGTCCCGTAAAACGGGCGTCCATTCCAATCAGAACTATAGGAGACTCTTTCCCTGTAAGCGTAATCATATAGTCGGCAAAAACTGATGCCATAGCGGCAGAAAGATAGCTATCAGCACAAGTCAGTTTTTCTGTTGTGCTCTCTTCATTTCCGTCGGCCGCAAAAACCTTCCGCCAGCCTGAAGCGGATAGAATCATGGGTTTCAGAGCTTCCTGAATCTCTCCTGTTTTTGGCAGAGTTTCTCCGAAAAGTTTTTCATCGGGATTACTTAAGGCAAAACCTGTACGTATATCATTAATAATGGCCATTCAATCTCCTTCTTCCATCAAATCCTCCAGCAGGATTCCTTCTCCCGCAGGGATGTATCTTTTTGTAATTTTACCAATCAGCTTTTTATAAAAGACCGGGGAGACTCCCGGACCTAGTACTTTTTCCGTTCTTAAAACCGCCATATTTTCTTCAGTGAGAACAGTGCCGGGAGCAAGATCCCCTAGGGCGTGTATACTGCGGTTTGTTCTTCCGTAATTTTCCGCTTCACAGGGAGCAAGCAGCTTCTGTCCTGATCCCAGTACAGCTCTGATTTTCTCTTTTGAAAAATCCTTCTCCATCTTTTCCATGCGGGAGAAACTGTCTGTAAGGGGTTCCAGCATTGCTATATAGTCACACATTCTCCGAAAATTCGCTGCATCCAGGGCGATAGGATCATCCAGTCCTCCGTCCCCCCGGGAGAGGGTAAAGTGTTTTTCCAGAACTTGTGCCCCCTGAATAAATGCCAGCCCCGGAACCAGTTCAGGATCCATGGAATGATCAGAAACTCCTGTTGCCACCCCGAGGATAGCAGCAAGATGGGGTAGAACAGCCAGGTTATACTCCTCTTCGGGAGCAGGATAGGATGTAACACAGTGAAGGAGAGTTGTTTTATCCCTTCCCAGAATATCCAGAGCCAGTTCCAGATCACTTAAACGGCTGACTCCGGATGACAGTAAAACAGGCAGCTTCCAGGTCGCGATTTCCTCAAGAAGAGGAATATGATTGACCTCAGGGGATGCAATTTTCACTTCTTCCGGGTTCAGAGAGTGAAGGAGTCCGGCACTTTCGAGACCGAAGGGTGTTGCCAGGAACTCCAGCCCCTCCCCTTCTGTCAGATCTTTCAAGTCCTGATAAAAAGAGGCATCCCTCTCCAGGGCTTCAAAAACCTTGTAAAGGGGGGTCGATCCTCCGGGGAGTTCTACCAGTCCTGTTTCAGGGTGTAGAATTTCCCGGGCATAAACAATCTGAAATTTAGCACAATCAGCACCCGATCGGGCAGCAGCTTTAATAAGTGTTTCAGCCTGTTTCAGGTCTCCCTGATGAGCAGTTCCGATCTCTGCAATGATTTTCATACTAATCCTTTCTTACCTGAAGAGGATGCTCCCGGTGATAGATACTTTTTTCTTTATACATCATCACATCCGCCTGAGAGATAAGCTCTTCAGACACGGCACCCCAGCTGAAACTGGCATAGTAGGAAAGAGGGGAGCCAGCATGCCCTTAAGCCGGATGGTACGACTGAAATAAAGATCACCATTATGCCTGAACTGTCCGGACTGAAAAGAGGAAATTTTCGACCGGAGATCCGGGTCGTCAGAGGGCATGGTGGTCTCTATTCCATTATGATTCAGCAGAGTTTCGGATTCTCGTAAATGATCAAACAGAAGTTCTCCCCGATAATTCAGAATCAGATAGCCCTGCTCTTCTCCCTCAGGACCCTGGAAGATTTGTCCCTCTTCTGTGACAATGTTGTTTTCAAGACTGTTTGCCAGAAGAGTGGAACGGTGCTTCCACTCGGTTCTGAAATTTATACTCAACAAAAGAGCCTGTACCAGAAAAAGAGAGCAGTACAGCATTATAAAGAGTTTCAGCCGGGAAGGAATCCGCCCCGACCAATTTGTCTGATCCAAAATGGGAAACTTCATTTCCCTCCCATCTTATTTCAGCGTTTGATTTCACTCATTCCCATATAGGGAATAAGATTTTCAGGGATACGGATAGAACCGTCGGCCTGCTGAAAGTTTTCCATAATGGCAATGATGGCACGGGATATGGCAATGGCTGTACCATTCAGAGTATGGACATAACGGTTTTTACCATCATCCCCCTTATATCTGATACCAAGACGCCGGGCCTGATAATCGGTACAGTTGGAAGTACTGGTAACTTCTCCCCAGTCTCCCTCATCTCCCCTTCCGGGCATCCAGGCTTCCAGGTCATACTTTCTGTATGCCGGTCCTCCCAGGTCTCCCGTACAGGTATCTACAACGCGAAAAGGAATATCCAGTCCGCTGAAGATTTCTTCTTCAATGCTGCGCAGCGTCATCAAAAGATCATCAGACTCTTCTTCCCTGCAGTAAACAAACATTTCAATCTTGGTAAACTGATGTACCCGGTACAGGCCTTTTGAGTACTGTCCCGCCGCACCGGCTTCCCGTCTGAAGCAGTGAGAAACTCCCGCCATCAGAATAGGGCCCTTAGAGAGATCCAGCATTTGACCAGCGTGGTATCCGCCAAGAGTAATCTCTGCCGTTCCAACCAGACAGGTTCCTGTCCCTTCCAGGTTATAGATATTGGACTCGGTCCCACGAGGATTAAAACCGATACCTTCGGCAATTTCTTCTCTTGCAATATCCGGGGTAAGAGTTATGGTAAAACCTTTTTGACGAAGCAGATCCAAGGCATAACGGGTCAGTGCCAGTTCCAGCAGTACCGCTTCATTTTTAAGATAGTAGAACTTAGCTCCGGAAACACGGGCTGCCGTTTCAAAATCAATCAGATCCATAGCTTCGGAAAGCTCCACATGATCCCTGGCCTTGAAATCAAAGTGGGGAATCTCGCCGGAACGAAGGATTTCCATATTATCCTTATCTTCCTTACCGATGGGAGCATCAGGATGAGCCATATTGGGAATCAGCATGGCAGCCTGTTTCAGATCTTCTGCCAGAACAGTCAGCTTCTCATCCACAGCGGCTATTTTTTCTTTTAGAGCCTTTCCCTCATCAATCAGTCCCTGACGGACTGCGGGATCAAGCTTCCCTTTCATTTTTCCGGCATTCTCATTTCGCTGCCTGCGGAGTTCTTCCAGTTCCTGGAGGACCGCATTCCTCTGATCATACAATACCGCGACCTTTTCGGGATCGGCGGAAACGTTCCGGTTTTTAATATTCTCCCGGATTGCATCCAGGTTGTCTTTAATAAATTTAAAATCAAGCATAGTGATTTGATTTTATCAGATCCGGACCATAGCGGGAAGACAGTGAAATTATAATAAAAAAATATATCTAAGAAGTTGACCTTTCCTGATATATTTTGTAATGTTATTGCACACAAGCCAGATCATGTTTGATATCTGCCTCAGCGAGAAAAGCGGGACATTTCTCAATAACAAAACAATTCAGGCAATCAGAGAGATTTCTGAAACAGTAGAAACATTTCCTGCTGTAGATGATATCACTTCATTGATAAATACAGATTTTCCCGACGGCAGTTCCGAAGGAATGAGTGTAGAAGCACTTGTGAGTGACGATTTTACCGGGACAGAAGAAGAGATTGCCCAGCTAAAAACAAATTTGCTGGACTGGCCCGACATGTTTGAAAACAGCCTTTATTCCAAAGATTTCAAATCCACTCAGATACTGGTTGTTATCAACAAAGATGCCAGCCATGAAGAAAAAAATGCCATATACGATGGAATTGTAGAGTTCACACAAAGCTATGACTGGCTCGAAGTAAGGGTAGCAGGAGATCCTGTACTCTCTCACGATGCCGAAATCTTTATGATTGCCGACCTGACAGCCCTCATCCCCCTGGTTTTACTGGTGCTCCTGGTCAGTCTCTACCTGGCTTTTCACCGCATGGGAGGAACATTACTCCCCATGATTACCGTACTGATAACAACAATATGGACCGTAGGGCTTATGGCCATGTTTGGTGTGGCCTTCAGCATTGTCTCCACCTGTCTTCCCGTCCTGCTCATAGCCATCGGTAGTGCCTACGGTATTCATGTAATGACCCACTACTACACAGAGATGCGAAACCTGAAGAAAAAGATTTCTCGTGAGGAACATAAGGATCTTGTGATTTCTTCCGTTCAGGTGGTTTTCAAACCTGTTATTCTAGCCGGATTTACCACCATAGTAGGATTTTCTTCTATCATTACAAGCCCTATTGTTCCTTTAAAAACATTTGGTCTTTTCTCAACAATCGGAACTGTCATAGCACTGATTCTGTCACTGTCTTTTATTCCGGCCCTTATGATTGCCGGTTTTAAGGAAAAGAGTGAGAAAAAAAGCGCTATAAAACTGGAATCAAAGATACTAAAGAGAGAAGAACAGTCTCACCGGAGAATGGAAGCAATATATAACAAATTATCCAACCACACCGTCGGTATTCTGGTCACAACCGCCCTGGTTGTGATTCTTTCTGCTTACGGACTGACACAGATGAATATTGAAAGTGCTCTGATAGACTACTTTCCCAAAGATTCATCATTGAGAGTCAATGCAGACTATATTTCTGATCATTTTGCCGGCACAAACACATTCAATGTTGTTGTTAAGGGAGAGCAGCCCGGAGATGTGATTGATCCTCGGGTTCTGAACGAAATGGACAAGCTGAAAGAGTATCTTCTGGAAAATAACCCCGATATCGGAAAAATAATGACCTATGCCGATTTCATTAAAAGAATGAATCAGATCATGAACTTCCCCGCAGATGAGAACACAGAGAATTTTGGAAACTACGATGACTATGAAAGCGTCGATGCAGGCTCCTTTTTCGGCGATGACAGTGCTGACTCAGGTTCCTTCTTCGGCGACGACGACGACAGTGCTGACTCAGGTTCCTTCTTCGGCGACGACGACAGTAACGATGACAGTAGCGATGAAGAGCTTGCCGAAGCTACTCCCGTAACCTTTGAACCCCTCTCTATGACAGATGATCTGACATGGTCAACTCTGATTGATCTGGCAAGAAAGGTTGTCAATGAAAATGGAGACGGTGAGTTTACGATTACAGACCTTACAAATGAAGTTGAAAAAGCCTTTAATGTCAGAGGAAAAGCCTATTATGAGATTCCTACAGATCTTTCAAAATATCCTGCAGGATCCAACGAGGAGCTGAAAAACCTGATATCCCAGTACCTGCTTCTCTATTCAGGATCTCTGGACAAGTTCTCCGATGACTCTCTGGAGCCTACTCAGGTAAGAATGCTTGTTCAGATAAAAGTTTCAGATACGGCGACAGTTGCAAAGATTCTTGATGATGTTAACAGCTATGCAGCAACACATTTTCCTGAGAATATTACCATTGAAAACTCGGGAATTGCCGAAATGACCAAGGCTCTGACCGATATGATCACAGGCTCACAGATAAAAAGTCTTCTAACAGCCCTGTTGGCGGTTTTTCTCATAGTATCCATTGCCTACAAGTCTCCCGTTGCCGGCTTTTACGGTATCATCCCCCTCTTTTTGTCCATACTGATTAACTTTGGGCTCATGGGTCTTACAGGGATCAATCTGGATATGATTACAGCCCTGATTGCTTCCATTGCCATTGGTGTGGGTGTTGACTATACCATCCATTTTATCAGCCGCTATAAACTTGAGCGTTTGAAATCTGATGATCTGAATCTGGTAACGAAAAATACCATCCTGTCTTCGGGTAAGGCCATCATCACAAACGCTGTTTCCGTAGGACTGGGATTTGCGGTTCTTGTATTTTCACAGTTTGTTGTACTGAGATACATAGGTGCTCTAGTCGCGATTATTATGCTGACATCTTCTGTTGCCGCATTAACCGTGCTGCCTGCACTTCTAAACATGTTCAAACCAAAGTTCATCAGTAAGAAATAAATAATTCAAGGAAAGGAAAATAATATGAAGAAAACAATGAAAAGTTTAATTGGACTTGCACTACTACTGACGTCTCCGGCTCTTTTTGCCATTACCGGCCTCGAAATCGCCCAGACTCATGACGATCGGGATAAACCCGATACAACTCATATGGCACTTCAGATGGATCTGATTGAAGCCAATGGAAAAGTCTCAAGCAGACTGATAGAACAGTGGGGGGTGGAAGATAATGACCTGGCCAACAGCATTATGGTTTTCAGAAAACCTGCCAGTGTAAAAGATACCCGCTTTTTACAGGTGGAGAACGAAGACAGGGATGATGATAAATGGATCTACCTTCCCGCCATGAAAAAAGTCCGCCGTATTGCCTCTTCCGATGGCAGCAAATCCTTTATGGGTTCCGATGCCTCCTACGATGATATGGAAACCCGTGATATCGATAGAGATACCCACGAGCTGATCAGAGAAGAGTCATTCTCCACATGGGACTGCTATGTTGTAAAGGGACAGGCTGTTGATCCCTCCGATTCACAGTATGCCTACAGACTGACATGGTTTGATAAAGAGACATTCTACCCCGTTAAAGTCGAGATGTATGACAAAAAGGAAAGCCTTTACAAGGTCATGACCGTGAAAGATCTGAAAAATATCGACACACACTGGACTCCTATCGACACGCTTATCGAAAACGTACAGAACGGTCACTCCACAGAGATGAAAGTCTTAAACGTCGAGTTTGACAAGCCTGTAAACAAAAGAATGTTCACTACTCAATTTTTGAACACAGGGAGATAATAATGAAAAAGTTTTTTATACTTTTTACAGCTGTTTTAATGCTGTCCACAGCCCTCTGGGCTGATGATTCTTTCTTTACATCAAGTTTCGAGGATACAGAATCCACAGAAGATTCAGGATTCGGAGATGCTTTTGGAGATTCCGGTTTTGGAGATGAGAGTGCGGCTGCCGTTGAGATAAACGGCAGGGTTAGTACTTCGGTCAGAGCCTCTATATCTGATGATGCAAGCTCTGCCATGGGAGACCTTGATGACAATGCCGACCAGCTAAAAACTGAAACAGAAGCCAATCTGAAATTCACCTACGAAGGGAATGATTTTAAAATAGTAACAGACCTGGATTTCCTCCCGGAACTGAGTGGCAGCGAGGCTGACTCAAAAGTTTCCATCAATGAAGCCTACGGTCAGTTTTTTGCAGACAGTTTCAACTTTGAAGCGGGCTATATGAAAGTGGTCTGGGGAAAGGCAGATAAGTTTCATGTGCTGGATGTGCTGAACAACTACGACATGACCGAGTTTATCATCCCCGACTATCTGGAAATGATCGATCCCGAGCTGATGTTCAAGCTAAATATTCCCCTGGG
>NBMC01000025.1 GCA_002084805.1 Spirochaetaceae bacterium 4572_59
AATGCACGGCTATTTTACACTTGTTGCTTTTACAAAATAAAGATCCTCTCATTATGGATCAGCCAGAGGACAATCTTGATAATGCTTTTATTGCCGACAGGATTGTAACTGAGTTAAGGTCAGAAAAGATAAATCGGCAGTTTCTCTTTGCAACACATAATGCCAATATTCCGGTTTTTGGTGATGCCGAATGGATTGGAATATTAGAATCATCCGAAAATCAGGCGTTTATGGCTGAAGAAAACCAAGGGGCAATTGATGTGTCTGCTGTTCGCGATAAAACGGCGAATATTCTGGAAGGTGGAAAAACCGCGTTTAATCAAAGAAAAGAAAAGTATGGATTTTAAGGAATAGGTATGCTGAAATCAGAATTAATAGAGATTATTTCTAATGGAGAGAACTCCGGAATAGAATTTAAAAGAGATGATATCAGACCGGAACAACTTGCTAAAGAAATTGTCGCAATGGTGAATTTTCAGGGAGGACGTGTTCTTCTGGGGGTTGAAGATGACGGCTCAATTTCCGGACTACAACGTGAGAATACGGAAGAATGGGTTATGAATATCATCAGAGATAAAGTCCACCCGCTTGTGCTGCCTTATTATGAAAAAATAAAAATCGACGAAGAAAAATCAGTTGCAGTTATAACTTTTCCACAGGGAATCTCAAAACCCTATGTAATGCGTCATTCCGGAAGGGAAGAGATTTATATCAGAGTAGGAACAACTTCACAGATTGCGACTCGGGAACAGCAAATGTGCCTTTTTGAACTCGGAGGAATGCTTCATACTGAATTGCCACCTGTACCCGGTACTGATTTTGTTCGGTAAAGCACCGAGAAGGTATCTAAGACAAGCAGGTCTTCGAGTCTTTGGTTTTAAAAGTGAACAAAAAGAATATAAAGCTCTCTTCAATGAAATTCTGGATGCTCCTTTAGTTGGTCGCTGGGAGATCAAAAACTCTGAAAAAACATTAATTGATTCCGGAATCATTGAACGGTTTATAGATATGATAAAACCATTTATATCTGAAGAGTCCGATTCTGTTAATGATAATTTCCGAAGGGACAGTCAGTGGTTCTATCCTCTGGAAGCCATAAGAGAAGTCTTTATCAATGCTTTGGCACATCGCGACTGGACAAGATTTGTTGAGATTGAAATTGGTAGTTATTCAAACAGATTGGAAGTTATCAGTCCTGGAGCTTTACCTAATTCCATAAGATGAAAACGCAACGATAAACTATGCCTTTAATCAGCTTCAATGCTACAAAAAAGCTCCGGATCTTCTCCGGAGCCATCTCTTTAACTCATACGCTACTTATTTAACAAATCCGTTTGTCCAGGTTCCGCTTCGAAGTTCTCCTGATGCTGAAGGAATTTTAATCACCATACCGGGCAGTATCAGTCTGGGATTGTTCGGATCGGGCAGCTGATCTTTATTGGCTTCGTAAAGCAATTCCCATTTCCATGGGTCTCCGTAAACAAAATTGTATCCTGCAATGTTCCAGAGGCAGTCTCTGTTTTCAGGGATCAGACGAACCGTATAGGCTGAGACCTTTGTTCCCGCAGGGGCTGTGGGGGGGGCGCGGACATATTCAATAACAGACATAACATCCAGTGCTTTCAAAGATTTCTCATAGCTGAGTTCATAGTTCTCATCCTGAAAGAGTTTGTAGGCTTCATCGTAGAGAGCCTTGCCCGATGCGTAGGCTTCGGGAAAATTCACCTCAGCTTTTACTTTGGCGGCAGATCTTAGTTCGGTTTCTACCCGTCTTAAAGCAGAATTGGCTCTGTAACGTTTAAGCATCATCTGAATCCAGGCATCAGATTTTTCCGCATAGAGCTTAGACTCTTCCGCCAGCGTTCTAGCTTCATCATATTCTGCTTCATCGAAGGCCTGTTCGCTCTGTTTTTTCAGTTCCAGGGATTTTCTGTAATCGGGATTGTCCTGCAGGGACTGTGAAAAAAGAGGGGATGAAAAAAAGATCCCCAGGATCAGAACTGACAGGATCTTTGTTAGTTTTCTCATTATTCTTCTCCTTCCTGAGCCTCTGCAGTCGCAGCCTTAGCTTTGTTTTCAGCATCGGCGATGGCGTTATCCGCGGCATTCATAGCATCCAGTGCTGCCTGTTTTTTCTCTTCTGCACTGGCTTTTGCTGTATTGAATCCTTCTTCAGCAGACTGATAGGCTGTGAACGCAAGTTCCAGATCGACTCTATCTTCCGCTTCCTTTGCTTCAGTATAAATGGTTTCAGCTGACTGATACTCATCCTTGGCTGCCTTTTCTGCTCTAACTTCCAACGCCGCAGCTTTGGCTGAGTCTGCATTTTCTCTAGCCTCTATTACTTTGGACCTATCAATTGCAACAGCTCCTTCGACTGGAGTTTCCGTAGAGGCACAGGACATGAGAAATGATCCCAGGATAAGAATCACAATGATGAGTAGAAAATGTCTTTTTTGTTTCATAATGTCTCCTTGATTAACTGATCTGTTAATATGAACCGTTAATTCTTATCATAACTTTCATGTATAATAAAAGACAGCTTTTCCATTATTTTACGTTATCTAGAATGACTTTTTAATTCATTATGTCTGTACTTGAGATAACAATATAAATGAAATAGAATAGAAAATGAAAAGAAATACATTAAAAGGTGATACGAAAGTTTATGGAAGATTTATCCTCATACGAAATATTAAAAAGCCTGAATGTTCCTTCTATGGAAAAAAGACTGGAAGCCTGTGCAAGCCTTGCTGCCAATAAAGAACTGATGAGCAGCCTTCCTCCGGAATCCGATGAAGTTAACAATCATGTTCATACAAGTTATTCTTTCAGCCCCTATTCTCCCAGTGCCGCAGTCTGGTTTGCCAGAGAGGCCGGTTTAAAAGCGGTGGGTAGTATGGATCATGACAGTATTGCTGCCGCAAGAGAGACCCTCGCCGCCGGTAAAATTTTTGGAGTCGCTACAACCGTTGGATTTGAGGTTCGGGTCAATTTTACAGGAACCGTCGTGGAAGGCCGGAAACTGAATAATCCTGATTCTTTGAATATTGTCTATATGACGGTTCATGGTATTCCTGAAGATAAAATAGATGATGCTGCGGAATTCCTGAAACCCATTCAGAAAAATCGGAACCTGCGGAATAGAAAAGAGACAGAGGCTTTAAATAATCTGATAACTCCTCTGGGAATTGAAGCCCTTGATTTTGACCGGGATGTGTATGGTAGCTCTGAAGCTGCCCATGGCGGTAGTATTACAGAAAGACATATCCTCTATGCTCTTTCTCAGAAGATTGTGGAGAAAGCCGGTAAAGGTTCTTCTTTAGTCTCTTTTCTGGAGGAGGGGATGGGCATTACTGTTTCCGGGAAAATTCGAGAGTTTCTGCTGGATGAAAGTAATCCCCACTACTTCTATGACCTCTTAGGAATCCTGAAAGGGAATTTCCTCGGCCGTTTCTTTATCCAGCCTGATACTAAGGAGTGTCCCTCTGTTTATGACGTGGTCCGTTTTGCAAACTCTATTGGAGCCATGCCGTCTTATGCCTACCTGGGGGATGTGAGAGAGAGTCCTACGGGTGATAAAAAGGCGGAGAAGTTTGAGGATGATTTTCTGGATGAACTGATTCCCCAGTTGAAGAAAATCGGTTTTAAGGCCGTAACCTATATGCCCCCCCGGAATACTTTAAAACAACTGCAAAGGGTTCAGAAGCTCTGCGCGGAGAATGATCTGATGGAAATCAGTGGAGTGGATATAAACTCTTCCAGACAGAGCTTTAATTGCCCGGAGATTCTTCAAGCCGATTTTACCCATTTGATCAGCTCTACCTGGGCTCTGATTGCACATGAAAAACTGGCAGCCGGTGATGCCCGCTATGGGTTCTTCCATCCGGAAAACCCTCTTGCAGCTCTTTCTCTTTCAGAGAGAATAAAACGCTATGGCATTGTGGGAGAAGGAATGGATAGAACTTGTCCTGAGAAATTGATAAAGACAGTTGATTTTTAAGATGCGCTGATATTCTTCAGAGGAATCCTGTTCTTTCCCAGGGCTTTCCCTTCGGGAGTTTTCAGGAATTCCCTGTTGAGTTTTCCGAGAATAAGGTTCCACTCCTCCATATTCAGAACATCCTCCGGATCAAAGATATCTTCCATGGTTTCTTCGCTGACATCGGTGAAATTCAGGTCACACCAGCTGATCTGCCATTCCGGTTCATCCACTTTTATCCGGATGCCCGCATCATTATAATCCTGGGTCAGGTAGAGAAGAGGAAGTCCGTGGGTCCGGCATATAAGAGGGCGGTAGGGATAGACCATACAGGCATCGTTATCCAGCATGGTACAGCGTTCTTCACTTACATAAGGCTGGGGATGGAGACCCTCATCCTGGACAACTTTATCCAGTGCAAACCATTCAAGAGGAAGGAGTGTCAGGTCGGTACAGCACTGGCTGCAGCCTTTCTTACAGACCATATATTCCCTGTAAATCTCAGTCAATCTGGCTGCTTCTTCCGAAACATCCGATAGAAACGCTCTGTAGTCTTTAAGAATGGCATCAACTGTTCTCATAGCTGAATTGTAAAGCTAGAAGGGATCCATTGGGAAGGGATTTTTGTAAATGATGCGGTTCTTGATGAGGAATTAGAGAGTGTGGCATTTCCAGCCCATGTTTCTCCATCAGCTCTCTGTCTGCCATAATCCCCCTGATGGATCCTTCCTTCATCAATAAGAATCGCTCTGCTGCAGGTTTCCAGTAGGAATTCCATATTATGAGAAGATATGAAAAGGGATTCGCTCATCCCTTTAATCAGCTCGCATACTTTTCTTTTATTCCGGGTATCCAGGTTTATAGTGAGCCCCCTTGTCAACACATATTTTGAAAAGGTTTTAAGTGTTATGCATACTCCCTGTTATCTCAGGCTAACAAGAAGATCCTCTCTCCCTCTTTTTTCAATACGGACACCACTCCATTGTTTCATCTCATGCATATTAAAATCTATTTGAAAAGGAAAGAGGCAGGGATTCTGTATTATCTCTTCAATAAGCATAGAACTACGCAAGGCACCGAATAAAATACAGTTTGCAACAAATCCATGCATTTCTACTGGAATGATAGTTTTAGAACTATCATCATATATCGAAAAAAGACCCTGTTTCCCACTTTTCAACCAACCCCATTGTTCTATTGTCTTCAATGATCGTTGAACAGCCCTTATGGTTGTACTTCGTTCTCCCCATTTTTCTTGAATTTTAGTAAGAATCTGTTTTGAAGTAATAGAATCAGATAGCCTTAAAGCTCTCCCGGTTAACAGGCAAACATCAAAGAAAAAGGGGTAGTTTGCCAATGCCATCAAGTAGTGAATAATCTTTTTCTCTGAATCATCTGCGTGTAAGAATAAATCAATTGTCTGATTTCTCAAGGGTCTTATCTCAACTGGTACGGTAGACCAAATTCCCATAAGGAGATTAATTGTCTTTCGGAGAGCATCACTGGTTTGATCTTCAAATGACTCTCGAAACTTGATTCTTACTTCTTCCGGACTGTTTCCATCTGCCACAAGATAAGCAACTTGATTTAGCCAGTCATTAGTAAGCTGCCTGTCAAAGCCTATTTTATTCTTTCGTAGAGCCATTACTCTTGCTCCTTCTTAATATGAATAAAAGGAACGATAACTTCCTGCACAGATATTCCACCATGTGTTATGACAGGTCCTGCTGTGCCAAAGTATTCAGCTTTTTTTTGAGCAACTGCAAAGTAACTATCAGGGAGTGCATATTTTGCAGATTCTATTTTCATTAAATCCTCATAATTGACCATAGCCTTTTCTCGGGCAGTTTCTCTGTCATAAACTCGTACTCTCTGACCTTTCGTTTCAA
The DNA here is from genome assembly GCA_002084805.1 of Spirochaetaceae bacterium 4572_59. GTDB lineage: Bacteria > Spirochaetota > Spirochaetia > DSM-2461 > DSM-2461 > Oceanispirochaeta. The sequence goes on from NBMC01000025.1 coordinate 5,872, forward strand.
CAATAATTCCTTCATTGAGCTTTCTACCAGGCAAAGCTTCAATATTTCCATGATCAGCAGTGATGTAGATATCATATTCCTGTTTGATAAGTTCTTTTATGATTTCATTGAAATATCCATGCTTCAGCCATAATTGAATGCTGTTATACATCTGGGAATATCCCTGGCTCATTTTATGCATGAGTTCATCTACAATGGGAAAAACCGTACCGATAATATTTACACGATCATCTTCAATTATCTCTTTCAATCTCTCAAATTGTTTTTGGAAGTCTTCCTGTGGTTTGATAAATTTTGCTTCTGTATTATTTTCAGCTTCCCAGAAAATATCCCAGTACTCCTTTTCTTTTTGAGTTGTATTGATTGATTGGCTGTATTCTTTCGGTAATTTACCAGAAAAAATCGCCTGCCTTGATACACTGGTGAGAGTGGGAATCATAGCGAAGATTCCCGTTTCTTCAACCTGGACTGTGTTTATGAATGAGATCTCCTTTTTTATCAACTCCCACTGGTCAAATGACATCCCATCAAACACCAGTAAAGCAACCTTTTCTATTTCCTGTTTTCTTCTCTTATAGGCAATATGGGACAAGATATTATTCAGTGTTTGAGGACTATGAATATAAGGAGCTGTAAGCACAAGTGAATAATTACTGTCACACCAGTTTGAGAATATGAGATTTATTTTATCTACTAATTGAAATAAGATACTTACATATTCATAAGATTCATCAGATTTATGAAATTGGAAGAGTAGTTCACCTAGCTTTTGGGCAAAGGAAAACCAGTCTTTAGAGTTCCCTGGAAGATTATGAGTTAGTTTTTCTATGGCTGAAATTCTTGAAGGAAACAGTTGTGGAAAAGAATAGTTAAAGACTCTAAAATCTCTTTCTCCTATTTCCAATATATCAAAGTCAACCTGATCCAAAGAATCGGTAGTTATTATAACTAGAGAAAATCCATCAAGATTATCCTGTTCAATTTTCTGTCGATATAGGGTCTCATATTTTTCTCTATAATTATGATAGGGAAATGCATTAAGTAATGTAAATCCAGATTTTCTTAAAAAATCATTTATATCAAAGATATCAAGAACGGATTGAGATGTTTGGATAATAGAGAGAGGTATAGTTCCGATAATATCCGCCGGAAAATCCTCTTCAATTCTTTGTTTTATACTAATCATTTCTTTTCCCGACATACAGAGAAATAAGATTTTAAGAAGACCAGCTCCTCTTGCCAAGCCTCAACCTCAAGGTTCAACTGTTTCTGTCGATGATTTCGAACGGTCTGTAAACCTATTTGCTTAATGGCTCTCTGTCGTGCAGAAAAAAGTAGCTCCTTACTCTTCATCTTTCTGTTAATCAATTCTTCGTGTTTGGTCTGTAGCAATTGATAGTACTGCTGTCCCTGATCCAAAGCTTTACACTCAGAGTTCTCAAAATCAACAGATTTTACATCCTGCATGAACTTTGCTTTCCCGGAAATAAGGGTGTTCCATATTTTTTCTGCCGATGGTTTGAAGAATTTACCCTCTTTGCTTTCAAATAGGGGGAAATATCGTACAAGTTTATTAGTATCTGAATAAAGGGTAACCTGCCATAGAGACCATATACCTTCAATTACATTTGAAACTTCCGGGATTATAACAACAGGTAAAGAGTTATTATTTGGCCGGGGAGAACTCTTTTCCAGTAATTGTTGAATGATGCTACTCTCAAGGGAAAGTAAATCGAGGCTATATGTATCCGATTGGACCCGATCAAAAGTCACTTCTTCTGAGAAATCACCATCGGGCCAATAAATATTGTAACCTGTTTTTCCTTCTTCAATACGAGCATTGTTCTGTTTATTCCATCTCAGATAATTCATAACCATCTGTTTAATCCAGAAACCTATGGGGTGCTGTTCTATCTCTCTGGCAATTCCCGGGTCCATGGACCCGGTTGACCCAAGTACGGCATTCGAATGTCTTTTCTGACTCATTATCCGCTTAATTTGGGCAATCAATTTATCCACATCCTGTAGAGCTGTTGATTCATCAACGATAGCAGCCGTATAAAGTTTATTGAAATCTGTATTGGAAGATTCAGAATCCAGGACATCTGATAGCTTATCGGCCCCATACTCATGGAGAATTTTTTCTAACTTGATCTCAACCACTTCTCGGACCCGATCCTCAACGGTATCAGCAATGGTGAGATTGTAGGCTTCAACGGGGTGGCTTTGTCCGATTCTGTCTATACGACCAATCCTCTGTTCTAATTTCATGGGATTCCAGGGAATATCATAATTGATGACAGCATGGCAAAACTGCATATTCAATCCCTCTCCACCAGCCTCTGTAGATACCAGGATCTGTACTTGGTCGGCGAAATGTCTGATAGCAGCTTTTCTTTCATCCATATCCATGGAACCATTCAAAGTTGCAATAGAAAAGCCCCTTTCTGTCAGGTATTCTTTCAACATATCCTGAGTAGCAACGAATTCAGTAAAGATCAGTATCTTAACAATAGACTCTTCTTCCTGCTGTTTTTTGTGAATGATGGATATAAGATCATAAAACTTGCGGTCCGGTCCCTGATTCTCACTGTCCCTGGCAAGGTTTACCAGCAATTCGACTTCCTGGATTTCCTTTTCCAGTTCTTTCAGATTGAGAGAGAGTAGATCAACCTGATCTTCAAAATCATCTTCAAAGTTCCACTCTTCATTCATACTAACGATCTGATTACTATTATTTTTCTGATCTTTTAACAGCTCAAGACGCCTTTCGAGGGTTCTGCGAATGGCTCTTGTACTGGATAGGACCATTCTTTGGAACAACACCATGAGGAAACCGTAGGCAGTCTGTTTTTCTGATTGAGCCTTGTTGTATCCCAAGCGGATATAATCGGTCAGACTGTTATAGAGAGAACACTGTAATACATCGGCTTCTCCCCACTGAGAAGAAATAAGCTTTGTCTGACGTTTATTAAAAAGCGGTTTTCCATCCGAATCTATTGCTAAGCGCTTTTCTGTACGAATGACATAGGGACGTACTGTTGTATGGGAAATATTTCCTTCATCACTGAAGGTTTCTTTATCAAGAAAAGACATCAAACGACAAAAAGCATCGCTTTTCCCCTGGTGAGGAGTGGCGGAAAGAAGCAGGAGATAGGGGGTAGCATTGGATAATCCCTCTCCCAGCTTAAATCGAGCGACCGTATCAGCGCTGCCTCCCAGTCGATGAGCCTCGTCTATGATGATCAGATCCCAATTGGCAGAGACCAGGCTGTCAAAGCGCTCCTGATTATACTCATCGACCTTTTCCTGGGACCAGCCTTTTCGTGCTTCCAATGGTTTTACAGAATCAAGGGTACAGATGACCTGATTATGTACTTCCCAGACGTTTTGATCATCCTCAACAAATCCGGAATTACGCAACTGACTGAACCCTTGAGGTTGAAGAAGATGAAAGCTTTCGGCAAACTTGGTTTTCATCTCCGCCACCCACTGATAGGCCAAACCTGTGGGTGTCACAATCAATATCCGTTTAACTAGGCCTCGGCTTTTTAGTTCTCGAAGGATAAGTCCGGCCTCAATGGTTTTCCCAAGTCCTACTTCATCGGCCAGGAGATAGCGGACCGTGTCTTTTTCCATAGCCCTGCTAAGGCATTTCAACTGATGGGGAAGAGGAATAACGGGAGCCTCAAAGGGAGAAACTAATACATTCTGTCCCAGGGTATCCTGTATCTTGGCTGCCGCAGCTAAATAACCAATATGATGAGTCGTCTGATCCCCTGTCTGCAACTCTTTTAAAGCTTCTTCCTGTACCCAGAGAATCTCCTTCTCTTCAGGAATAATGATTTCATAGGAGGTTTTATCCCATAAAACCGAAGAACTTAGTATCTTTGCTTCTTTCTTATGCTGCCTGGACCAGACCAGTTCCCCTATGGAGTACTTCACCCTTAATCCTCAACCACCATACTGGCGTAATCGTAGTACATCAGCAGAGTTTCATCTTCATCGATAATGGCTGGTTTGAGTCTTTTGGAGATAAGCATTATATTTTTAAACTCTTTGTTCTGGTAATCTTGTTTAAATCCGGCACGGAGAGCTTCACGGCGGACTTCTTTTAACTTACCCTTACCCTCTTTATACCCTCCATACTCTTTAAGAAGAGACTTCAAGCGTACTTTTTCCAGGTCCGCTTCTTTATTGGGATCAGGGACATACCAACGGTCCTTAGATTTGGATATCAGTGTCTCATCATTCTTATCCAGGTTTCTCAGATCCTTAAAGTTCGTAGAGAGATAAGAGTGTATCTGGGAGGGAACTTCCTCATTCCCTTCATATCGTAGAAAGTTGAGACCAAGAAGATCCTGTAACTCAGGCTGTTTCTCTCCAGCTTTCCAACTATTAGCAGACATCTGCTGCATAAAGTTGGGATTGATATCGGCATAGGTTCCTGGTTTCTTCTTTAGATAATCCCGAAGCCAATCTATTGCTGACTTTTCATCATCAACAAAGAGAGAGAGTTGAACCTGCCCGGAGGCTTTGGTCCGAGCCTTATCATACTGCATAACTTGATCATGAAGAAAAAACATACCGTCCCGCTCTTCAAAGCGTTCAGCCAGTCCATTCTGAAACTCCTGACTGGAAAGAGGAATGTTATATCCTTTACGGACGTAGTAGGAAATAAGCTGATCGTATAGGATACGAGGATCTCGTTCGGGTACAGGTATGAGACTAGAACCACTCTTCTTGGTAACAACCAGATATTTCAGATGAGTACCAATAAAATCCCAGACTCCATCTTCTGTATTGGCTTCCCTTATAAAGCGGTCTTCAAAACCGCCGTTGGGTTTGTAGGCAGAAATGACTAGGTCTTGTTTGACAGAGGTGGGATTATTGACAGCATTGAAACTTCCTTGTTTTTTATCGAGTGCCGCTACATTCGCAACAATAAATCCGGCATCAGTTAATGATGTTTGAATTGAATTCCAAACAGCAGCTTTAGTATTAGAAAACTCAACTGTCATCCAGCATCCAGGTTTAAGCATACGGTATGTCTTTTTAAAACAATCAGTCATAATAATTCGATACTCTTCAGACTTCTTATTCTGAGACTTATTTTCAAGTGCTTCCTGTTTTTCACTCGTAACAATTTTTAACCACGCTTCATCATTTCTATTTAGTTCTGAATATTGAAGATTTGACCCGAAAGGTGGATCGATAAAAACAAAATCAATTGAATTATCTTTAATTCCACACTCCTCTAAGGATTGTGTGGATAGAGTATATGAGCCGTCAATATTTAATTTTTTATATCCTCTTAATAGAGTAGAGATCCTATCAGAAAATATTTTTACTGCTGGAATTTCAGGAGACAACGATGGAATATAAAGAGTACCATTAAGATGGCCTTTACACACACCACCACCTCCATTAAAATAATTAGAAACATGTAGCGAGCTTTGCTTATTTGCACGTGTTAGCATATTAATTACTATATCTATAAATGGACCTCCTAATAGCTTTGTCTTCTCATAAAGATTTGACAATGTAATGAGATTCCGTTTAGTAAAAAAATGATGTGTATGTGTTATACCTATTCTTAATGGTTCTCCCGTTTTATCACCCTTTTTAATCTCAGATATTGGAACCCAATTTGTTATTGGATAAGCCTCAACTCTCTGGATTATATCTAAATCTTTATTATCAGGTTTCTTCTTATGAGTTCCACCAATACCATTTATTGAATAATTTATTAGGACAGGAACCTGTTTTGCCTGTCGTACAATTTTGTTTAGTACGCTATCATGATTGGTGTTCCAAGCTCTTTCTACTTTACGTTTCGTAAGTAACGCATCACAATATGAACATGGAAAAGAATCTAATATTCTTTTTTCATCATGACTTAGAGCTGTATCCCAAAAAACAATTTCATGCCCGCATTCAGGGCAGACAAACACATCGGACCATACGGTATAATTGATTTTGCCTTTGGTAACACCATCAGTATGGAGAGTTTCATACATCCAGCCACACTCTTCTTCAACTTCATTAAGAATACGCTTAGCTTCTCTTTCAAATTGAACTACATCAACAGGAGTATTGTAGTTGTAGGCAATAAAGGTTGCTGCTGGAGAAAGGTCATTTAGGACGGCTTTACGAGCACCCAATTTAGAGAAGGGAGTCCAGATAGTTTTATCCTCTTCATCTGTCTCTTCCTGTAAAATCGTCCCATCAGAGTTTACCCGGTATTCAAGAGATTGTACCGTGTCTATATCACCACACATTTGAGCAGCAACTCCGGTCATGCCCGTTCCACAGAATCCATCAAACACTATATCTCCTGGTTCGGTGTAATGAAGAATATAACGCATTATGGCCTTATGAGGCACTTTTGTATGATAGGAGTGGGCATTGTAGATGGGATCATTTTTCCCTTCACTCACATCGGCAGCAAAAGGTTCACGATGATATTTATATCCCTCCGGTTTATTTGGTTTTTCCTGCTCCCATTGCTCAATGAACTTGCCCATCCAGGGATTGGGACAGGCCGTGTAATAGGGAGGATCGGAAAGAGCGAGGATATCTTCGTCTTCACCATGGGGAAAGCCTTCTATGGCTCGGAACTCCGGTTCTTTCAATTTTTCTCGTAGTTGTTCTGTATAGTAGATTCGTCGTTCTTCATCGTTGTTGAATGTTTTGCCCAAGCACTCTACAGGACCTTTTTCTTCTGTGAAATCCAGGTGATTGTCACTCATCGTTTATTCCTTATGCCCTGCAATAGGACTGATGCTTTTTTAATTTATATACGGCAACACCATAGAATGGTTTATGCTGACCTTTAGAACCCAATGCTTCCCATCTATTTATGAGTTTCTGTATTTCTGATTTTGTCCTGGTTCCTTTCTTTTTACTCAGAACCCGCTCAATCTCTTGTAGAACACCTAATCGATGCATTTTCAACATTTTAAAATTAAGATTGAGCGTTTGTACTAATTGATCATTAAGTTCCGCATCAGTAGATAATATTTTTCCCTGAGAATTGTACTGAATGAGTCGTTCCATATCATACTTTTGTTCTGATGGGTTAAAATGAAATGACTTTTCACCTTTTTTTGTATCACAATGCTGATCTACAGGCTTATGTCCCTCATTTCCTTTACAGCATAATAATAAATTATCATAGTCCAATTTTTTTTTCGATGATTCATCTTGAGATATACAATGTTCAATTTTGCACTTTAATGGATCATTTTCAATTTTCTGCATACAGTATGCACAAATATATCCCTGCTCCTCAATGAGTGAAGTTCGCAGATCACTTTTTTCTTTGAAATCATCAAAAATATCTTTACCAACAAGATCCTTATCATGTATTTTTTGTTGACGCTTATAATCGATTAATGATTGAGGAGGGGTCTTTTTATTTATATTTACCAAGATGATTACTCCACATCAGAATACATAGTTATCAAAGCTTCAGCTCTGGAAATATCAGGAACTGAACCATATTTTTTTATAAAAGCTGCAATATAATCTTTGGCGATTATGAATTTGTCAGTATCAATAAGATTAAAAATTTCATCAATTTCCCTTTTTACCAACTCATTAATTGAATTGGTTTCCATTAATATTTCAAGAATCTCACTAGAAGTTAAACCAATAGCCTGATCTGGTTTATAACAGCTAATATTTTTTTGTTTATCTAGGTAAAGGGAGTATATATTATTCCCTTCAACTTCACTTAGAACCTGAGGAGAATGAGTGGAAACAATAAATTGAATATTTGAAAATGTTTGCATTAGCTTCAGAATTATCTTCTTCTGCCATTGTGGATGAAGGTGTAAGTCGATCTCATCAATTAGAACAATTCCTTCACCTTCAAGCGGGTTTGATAAACTGGGATTCGCAATGGATAAACGTCTTGCTAAGTCACCGGCCATTGCTAAAAGACATTTTTCCCCGTCAGAAAGCTGATCGACTCTCAGCTTTTCACCATTTTTAGAAACTTCCATTCGCAGGGGATTACGATTTACAGAAATCCCACTGAAACCTGAAATAGAAGAGATAGCTTTTCGGACCGTTTCCAATTGCTTGTCATTGAAGGAACTGGGATTGTACTGTGATGATTTAATCTCTTTAGTCATCTCCCTAAAATTTTCATTTTCAAGATCTTCCCGGTTACGATACCATTCGAAGAAACTTCTAAAATTTACTCCTGATTCCAGTGATCCATCGTATGTTTCTAATAGGTTAAATTCATGTTTCCCCCTTATTCGAAGAGGAATATCATTTACAACCCTGTTTGTGCTGTAATAAATAAAAACAGGAATAGAAGTATTCTCATTATCAGTAATTTCCTGCCTGATTCGTTTTGCACAATTTGAAAAGTCGATCATGCTTGATTTTTCGTCACCCAAACGACCCTTTTTATATTTAACTAATTTTCCTGAGTATGAATAACCATCATCCTTGATAAAAAGCTCTGTTTTAGAATAGGGTTCATCATTTTTAACATCATGCTCACTAATAGGTCTACCTGGACTTTTACCTGTACGGATTCTAGCAACAATCCACGATAACTGAATAGCTATGGCATCGAGAATACTGCTTTTACCAACACCATTAATTCCACAAATTACATTCAATTGCTTATTCAGGTTGACATCTAAATCATGAATACCACGAAAATTCCGAAGTGCTAACTTACTAATAATCATAAATCACTCCTCAATCACAATTCTGATCTGCTTTTCTTCTCTACCAGCAATCATATTACTTAAATAAGTTTCAAACCGTTCTCGCAGTTCATTGGGAGAAATCGGTAGTCCTGTTTTATTTAATGCCTCTATGAACTCTTTTTGATTAATGGATACTTTATCAAGTCCCTTTAATACATCCTTTATAGCCTGCACCAATGAGGACGAAATGGTATCTGGTAGATTGCCATCACTGATAAAAAACTTGATAACAGAAACAGATTCCTTATCTCCTAAAAGATCAAGATTCGCCTGAATGGTTGGATCTTCCATCTCTTCTTTTAATGTTATTTTCCAATTGCTGTATAGCTCATCGAGCTCTGAGTCCAGTTCTTGTAATCTCTGATCAGCACTCAGTGATGTTCTGCCCACACCTTTTCGTTCAAAACCACAATGAAGGCATTTGGGAGAATTCTCTAAGTCAGACATCGTTAATAAAGTACAATTCTTCAAGGAGACAAGAGTCTCTTCCCAGTTTCGCAGCTGATGAAAAGGAAGGATTTCAATTGTACTCAATGCTCTTAAACACTCTAATCTACTATCTCTTTGAAGTGATCCCTTATACTCATGAGCCTTTGGTCCCAATCTAAAGTGTTTATGGATTTCGATATAGTCATTCATATACCGGTTTTTCAGCTTCTGCATTTGTGATTTCAAATCACTCTGAGTGTCAGCAGATTTCCAGGGTTCAGCAGTAGCCAAACTGTTTATGAAATGGGATCGTAAATTGTTGTAATCTTCTTCCCATGCAGTTTCATCGGGAATCTCACTCTCCGCTCTGGCTAGATAATTAGCAAGCGGTTGGAATTCCTGGACAAATCTTACCATTCCTTCAATTTCACTTAGTAATCCCAACTTCGTTTTAAATGACTCAATCTCTTCGAGAGTTTTTTTGAAGTTTATGATTTTTGCTGGCGTATTATACCGGGAAATAGTCTCAATAAAGCCCTTAACGTCTACCAGAGAGTCAATATACTCCTGTGCTCTGCCTTCAGAAAGAAGCTTCTGTTCCCAGAGGATAAAACCATTTCGGATTTTTCGCTCGCTTTCGGCACACTCGTTTAGAAGAGCATCTGCTCTATCAATAAGTTCCTTTATCGCTTCTTTCCTCGTACTGGATTGTACAATTAAGCCTGGTCGAAGCTTCAAAACAGTAAACAATGCCTTTAACTCTACCAGAGGAAAATCTTCAGCCTTTTTAATATGATTGAAATCAATGATTTGATTAAAACCGATAGAGAGTAGTGCATCCAGGTTGGATGCAGTAAATCGTTCAGATCCAATGGAAAGATTGATAAAACCTTCACTTATCAATGCAGATAGATATACAGGTAGGAAATCTATTTCGAGAGAACTGTTTACAATAAACTCTTTATCATTTCGTTTAATGACAAGCTCATTGCGGTTTACAACCTGATTAGTCTCTTTGGAATTAATGATAGTAAGAATGTTACTACAGATCACCGAGTGATCCACCGAAATGCCTTCTGCAGATAACAGATCCAAAGCAGTAAGCACAGCATTGGCCTGACCATTTATTTGACCTCTTACAACAGCTTTTAGTGCCTCTTGAACAGTCTGCTTTCTATTTTGATTGGTAATTTTAATGGAGAACTCAGGATAATCTGGCTTCTGTTCGGTAATATAATCGGATAAGAGGCCGGAGGAGAGAGTATCAATTTGCTGCTTGAATGTCAGTCTTTCAGAACTACTAATCCCAGATAATTCTCTTAGATTTATACTGGCAGACCAAGTGGTAAAAAGTTTTGTACTGTTCTTATAGGACACTTGAAAACGATCGGAAATATTATCCTTCAACCAATTTAATAGTTCTCTCTGGTATTTTTGGGCTAACTGATTATAGACCGTTTTATAGTCTTGAACAGCAGTTAAACTTAACTCTTTGGCAGCAGCATAATGGCGTAGATTTTCTTCAAAAATATCATCCACATCCTTTAACTGAAAAAAAACTTCATCTTCTTTCCCTGAGGAGATAGTTGAACTTTGCCTGAAAGGATCGATGAAGTAGATATAAAACTCTCTTGGAGGCTGTGTCGTAGATCTCTCGTTAGGGCTTCCAAAAAATAGGTATCCGTCAATCTCAGATTTCTTCTGATGCCACATTAATTGATATTCCCAAATTTTGAATCCAGTACGGTAAGTTACATCAGTCTGTTCCATGATTAAGGAAAGGATCTCAAAATAGTAACGGGTCAGTTCCTTATCGGCAGAGAGCTTGCTGGCCTTATTCCTGATCTCCTGATTTGGATCTTTACCCATATCTGTATAGATATAATAGTGCCTGTTCTCTTCATTCAGTCTGATATACAAACTGTTAAGAGTGGTCATGATATTTTTAATGACTTTCTGAATTATGATTAATAGAAAGTTCTCATCTTTCTCTGGAACTGTGAGGTAGAGAAACAGTTCATCTTTAAGGTTCTCAGCGGTTAAACCTACGGCAGCTTTTAAATCACCGGTAGTTAAACGATGAATTGCCAGTGCGGACACAATCTTATGTGCCACCTGAAGCTGTTCTTTAGATCCCTCGTAGGACTCATTGAGAATGGTTTCAACTCGTTCTGATATTTCAATAACTTTTTTAACATCGGGATTTGCCCGGTTTGTATGATCATCAACAATAATTTTCCAGTAAGAATCATAGGAGAAAATACCTGTCCCTTTCTCCGGTACTTCAAGATCAATAATGGACTGAATTTTTTTGCTGATAGATTCAAGGATCTTTCTCTGCTCTCCAATATTGACTAATTGAAATTTCTCAAAATACTGTTCATGAACTGGGAATAAATCGACATAATTCTCAAGACCGCCAGATAAAGGCTTATAAAACAGCTGGAATTTCTCTAAATGTTCCCTGATTTTAGCTTTCTGCTTTGGGGTTTTCTTGAGAAGGCGTTCGGAGACAACATAACTGACATCTTCCTTCTGAATGGTGGCTTGAATATACCTTTCAGAGACTCGTCCCAAAGAATCAGCAGCAAACTTAAAAGAAGGGCTCTCAAAAAGGGATTCCTGGACTCCAGTAATAAATCGGAATCGGGAATTCTTACAAACTTCCCCGATTTCTCTTAAAAACCCCAAATCCTGGAGTAGTTTCTGGTCATCTTCTCTTCCCCGGAGGAAATCCAATAACTCATCAAGAATCAAAACGAGTCCTTGATCTGGATATTTCTCCTGAAACAAAGCCATCATCTCATGGATAGAATCTTTATTATTAGCAATCTTATCAATTGAAGGAAAAGTAAAATTGATTCCCAATTTACAAAGGTGCTTTTCCAACTCCATACAGATGGCATTACGTAAGGTCGTGGAAACTCCACCCAATTCAGATCGAATGACTTTGAACTTACCGGCAATCTGTTTTGCCTGTTCCTTGACTATTGAATTATTTACTAAATCCAAATAGTCGCTGTTTTCTGCCAAGGCAGATATGAATGCCATTAAGTGAGATTTACCAGTACCATAGTTACCAACGATAAATATCCCTTTTTGATCACTGGGAATATCAAACTGGAGATTGGGAATAATAATGTTATTAAGATTGATCTCCATAGATTGAGAAATAACAAAGGTTTTAACTAAATCCGCAGCCTTCTTTTCATTATCGGCTTCCGTAAGGGTTATGACAGTTTCAATAGGATCAAATTGGATTAAATCTTTATATTTCATTACTCATCCTTGTAAACAAGATAATTGTCTATTTTATGTGTATAATAATCCGGTCTACCTGGCCGGCTGTATATTACTTGATCTTTTTGGATTTCTCCCGGCCAGATTATAGCAATCTTCTGAGTTTTTGACTTCTCTTTTATAAAAGATAGCAGATCAAAACGGTATTCAGGACGGAACAGAATTTCAAAATTATAGAGGCATATAATATCATATTGTGATTCGACATATTTAGAATATATTTGTTCAAAATCAAAGTGATCTGCTTTCAAGCCTTTCTGGCATAAAATTGAATTAATATTTAAGGAATTATCTTTGAAATGCTTCTCAACAATTGATTCTTTAAGTTTTCTGTCAAAGAGAGCTAATTTATAATATTGCTTCTCAATTTTATCATTTAACATCTTTATAATATTACCCCTGTCTTCAGTCTATAGTTGAGTTTCCGTTTCCATAATACTGTATGAACTTGTAGGTCTGGAAAATGAGGATGCTCGTTAATCAAAGGCAGAAGCTGCAAGAGAAGAGTGGGTTGATTTACATACTGCTCATACATAAGATTCATCCTTCAAAAGTGGAGCTGGTACTGTTATATTGTATTTCTTATCCAACACCCCAGCTACCTGAATCACACGTTTTCCTGCTCCCAATGAGATAGAGTCGGGATTCAGCTTAAAGAACCAATCATGCTGATGATACTCAGCCATATAGAGAGCTAAGCGATTCACCTTTACACTGCTGCTCTCTTCCAGAAGTGTTTGTAAGAGGGACGCCCTGAGCATGGTTAGATTCTCTACTATATCTCTGGCTTCAGAGAAACTGATCTGTTTAGGTATGCCATCAAGCATTTCGAGGTAGGCAAGCTCCGGTGCGGAGATCATTAGAGAATAATCACCGAAGCTACGGCTTATCAACGGCAGCTCTTCCAGCTGAAGGAAATTGCGTGTACTGACTGTCACATTATTCTTATTCATCATCTTTCGAAACCAGAGTGGAAGGTCTTTGATTTGTTGTCCGTATAGAAAGATCCTCCGCTCTACCATAGATAGATAATGGCTATAGCCTTCCTGCTCCAGGGCAAAGAGTCCTCCAGGATATATCGAGAGGTCTATACCTTTTTGTAGAGCATATAGGCCGCCGGTCCAATCAGCGGTCTGGCCAGCAAGCCCGTATACTCCTTTTGCAGGAGAAACAAGCCAGCCGGATTTCTTATAACGTGTTAGAAGTGAGGTGTTATACCCGAGATCTGACAATTCCTTGCTTGTTTTCAGGCTGTTCTTTTCCCAAATTTGGAGGAGTTTGTTTATATTGGTCGTCTTAACTTTACTCATAGTATACTTATGAACCAGATATTAAACCGAAATAGTGATGTTTTAAAGTACTTTTGAGCTCAACCTACGTTTATTCACTATATATTGCTCATTTAATGAAAGCATACCTAATCATATTTAAAGTTAAAGAAAATAAACCCTAAAGTGAAAGTTCTTATTGCCACAGGGAATTCATATAACAGGAAAGTTCAGTTTATGAGAGATAACGGGGTGACCGATATAATTGTGAAACCATATAAGATCGAAGATTTTAGTTTTACAATTAGAGAGGTCCTTGATAAATCCTTATGAACCCTGCCAAGAATACTCAATGATTTGAATGGGAGGTTTCCTCTCCTCTCAGCAACAGCTCTATCATTTTTCTTATCCAAACTGAACCCCTTTAAGAGTATGATCCCCTGTCTTATGGACTTTTGAATGAAAGACTGTACTGCTTTAAACGATATATTTTAAAGGAGAAAGCTCTTTTTAGTTGTCATAAAAAGCATATTGAAATATAATCGAAGATATAACGAAAGCAAATAGATAGTATTTAGTAAGCTAATAACAAATTTCAGGAGTTTGAAATGAATCAGATTTCATATATCGCCTCTTATTTAAGAGGAATGACCTATGATACAGCTATGATAAGGCATTAAAAAATTCTTCCGGCTCATCAAAACCCTGGCAGGGGGGAAATCCTGCGATAGTCGATAAAATTGCCCTTGTAACAGGGGGAGCTCAGGGCTTTGGTGAAGGAATGGTTCGTGAACTGTTTGCCGCCGGCGCCTATGTTTATATCGCAGATATGAATGTCGCCGGTGCGGAATCTCTGGCAAGTGAACTAAATGAAAAAGCAGGATCCACCAGAGCTTTTGCTCTTGAGGTTAATGTGACAGATGAGAATTCCGTAGAGGCCATGCTGGATTCTGTGGCAAAAACTACCGGTGGGCTGGATATATTAATCAGCAATGCAGGAGTTTTAAAAGCTGGCAGTGTCAAAGAGATGACTCTGAGAGATTTCAAGTTCGTTACTGATGTGGATTACACCGGGTTTTTTATCTGTACTAAGTTTGCCGCCAGATTGCTGGAAGTTCAGAATGCCCCCAGCGGCGAGTACTTTTCCGACATAATCGGAATCAGTTCCAAGTCTGGCTTGGAAGGTTCCAATAAGAATGGTGCCTATGCGGGTGCAAAGTTTGGAAGCCTCGGGCTGACCCAGAGCTTTGCCCTGGAACTGGTAACAGACAATATTAAGGTGAATTCCATCTGTCCCGGGAACTTCCTGGATGGACCTCTCTGGTCTGATCCGGACAGAGGTCTTTTTGTGCAGTATCTGAATGCCGGGAAGGTTCCGGGAGCGAAAACCGTCGCCGATGTCAGAAAATTTTACGAAGATAAGGTTCCCATGAAGAGGGGCTGTAGAACAGAAGATGTGGTGAAGGCCATTTATTATATTGTTGATCAGAAGTATGAAACAGGCCAGGCGGTTCCGGTGACGGGCGGTCAGGTAATGCTCAACTAAGTCGTCGAATATCTTGAGGCGATTGCGGCGTTGCCAGCCTGCTCACGTACAAATGTACGCTTCGCAGTCTGGCGCCTTGCACTCAACCTCAATATATTCGACTTGGGTTTTCCGTTGGGGAATGCGGCGTTCCGCCTGTTCCCGGTTGCGGGCTGGGCCTTTGGCCTTTTCTGATGGACGTCGGCCTTTGGCCTTGTCCGGTTGCGGGCTGGCTTTGGGTTTGGCCTTTTTGAATGTATAGATGTTGGATCTTGGCCTGTGGCCTTGTTCAGTTCGGTTTGGTTTATAGTGGAGATAATTGTATGAAGACAAAAGCAGTTCGATTGTATGGAAAGATGGATTTAAGGTTGGAGGAGTTTGATCTTCCGACGATTAAGAGTGATGAGATTCTGGCGACTGTTGTTTCCGATAGTATTTGTATGTCCTCATACAAGGCGGCATCTCAGGGGTCTGATCATAAGAGGGTTCCCGATGATGTGGCGGTTAATCCGATTATTATCGGGCATGAGTTTTGCGGGGAGATTCTGGAGGTTGGTTCCACGTGGTCGGGTCAGTTTACGCCGGGGCAGAAGTTTTCCATTCAGCCGGCTCTCAACTATAAGGGTTCTCTGGATGCGCCGGGTTACTCTTTTCAGCATATCGGTGGAGATGCTACCAATATCATTATTCCTAATGAGGTGATGGAGATGAATTGCCTGCTTCCCTACGAAGGGGATGCATTTTTTATGGGATCTTTGAGTGAGCCTGTATCCTGTATTGTGGGAACCTACCATGCTATGTATCATATTCCCCAGGGAACATATATCCATAATATGGGAATAAAAGCTGGCGGAAAACTTGCCATTATTGCCGGTGTCGGACCCATGGGATTGGGTGCTATCGATTATGCGATTCATGCTCCCATCAAACCGGGTTTGCTGGTGGTTACCGATATTGATGATGCCAGACTGGAAAGAGCTGCTTCAATCTATACGGTGGAAGAGGCTGCCAAAAATGGTGTGACATTGATCTATAAAAACACCAGGGACTGTGCTGATGCCAATGCCGAGCTGATTGCTTTGACAGATGGTACAGGTTTTGATGATGTTCTGGTTATGGCTCCTGTCCGTCCCCTGGTTGAACAGGGTGATGCAATTCTGAACAAAGACGGTTGTCTGAACTTTTTTGCCGGTCCTTCCAATACAGAATTTAAGGCGGAGCTGAACTTCTATAATGTTCACTATGCCTTCCATCATATTGTGGGTACAAGCGGTGGGAATACAGATGATATGAAAGAATCCCTTGAGATGATGGGAGATGGACGTTTGAATCCTTCCGCTATGATTACTCATATCGGTGGTCTGGATGCTGTGGTGGATACCACTCTGAATTTGCCGAAAATCCCGGGTGGGAAAAAATTGATCTATAATCATAAAAAGATGGATTTGACGGCTATCGCTGATTTTGAAGAGTTGGGAAAATCGTCTGCCTTTTTTGCAGAGCTGGACAGGCTGGTCGGGAAGTATAACGGTTTATGGAATATTGAGGCGGAAAAGTATTTTCTGGCTAATGCTGATAATATTTAATCCTTATGAGAGGAGATTTGATTGAGCAATACTGAATTAAAAGGTGTTCTTTTCGATATGGACGGTGTTCTGGCGGATTCAGAGGAATTTATCTGCGAAGCCGCTATGAAAATGTTTGCTGAATTGGAGCTGACAGTTCGGCCGGAAGATTTTCTGCCCTTTGTGGGAGCGGGTGAAAACCGCTATCTTGGAGGAGTGGCCGAACAGTATAATTTTGATCTGAAAGCTGCCATCGGCGGTATTGATCAGGCAAAAGCACGGACCTATGCGATCTATGGTGAGATTATCAGAGGACGGATGAAGGAACTGCCCGGAGCCGCGGAGTTTGTCAATTCCTGCCGGAAAAAAGGCTTGAAGACTGCTTTAGCCACCAGTGCAGACAAGCTTAAAATGGTTTATACCCTGGATGAAATTGGACTTCCTCTCAGCAGCTTTGATGCCAGTATCAACGGACTGGATGTGGAGAGAAAAAAACCATTTCCTGATATCTATCTGAAAGCGGCCGAACTTATCGGATTAAAACCCGAACAGTGCCTGGTTGTAGAAGATGCCGTTAATGGTGTTCAAGCTGCCAAAGCTGCGGGATGTCGCTGTCTGGGACTGACCAGCAGTTTTACAATAGAAGAGCTGGAAGGGGCAAACTGGTTTGCAGCGGACCTTTCGGAGGTTCCCCCGGAAGCTCTTAAGTGGTAGAATGCTGGCACTACTGTATCAATCCACTAATTTGATTCTTTGGTATAAAGAATCACAAAACAACAAACTATTTTCTTATTGAAAGTGAGGAATACACGAATGAGTAATGAAGTAATGAATAAGGCTGCGGATAATATCCGTATCCTGGCTGCCTCCATGGTAGAAAAAGCTAAATCCGGACACCCCGGTGGTGCCATGGGCGGTGCTGATTATTTAAATGTTCTTTTTTCTGAGTTTATGAATTTTGATCCCTCTGATGGTAAGTGGATTAACCGGGACCGGTTCTTTCTGGATCCCGGACATATGTCACCCATGCTCTATTCTACTCTATCCTTTTACGGACATTATACTATGGATGAGCTGGCAAGTTTCCGTCAGTGGGACAGTCCTACTCCCGGACATCCTGAAGTTGATGCCAGTAGGGGCGTGGAAAATACTTCCGGTCCTCTGGGACAGGGGCATACTTTTGCAGTTGGTGCTGCTATTGCGGAAAAATTCCTGACTGCGAAATTCGGTGACTGGATGAGTCATAAAATCTATACCTTTATATCTGACGGTGGCGTTCAGGAAGAGATTTCTCAGGGTGCCGGTCGATTGGCTGGACATCTTGGTCTGGATAATCTGATCATGTTCTATGATTCAAATGATATTCAGCTATCCTCTACCGTTTCCGAGGTAACCACTGAAAATACAGCAAAGAAATATGAAGCCTGGGGATGGAAGGTCCTTTCTATCGATGGACATGATGCTGATGCCATTCGCGGGGCTCTGAAAGAAGCTCAGGCGGTGAAAGGTCAGCCCACAATCATAATTGGTAAAACCATTATGGGAAAAGGTGCTGTTGACGCCGACGGTAACAGCTTTGAGGGAAAAACCTCCACTCATGGTCAGCCCCTGAGTGCTGCCGGTGCCTCGTTTAAGGGTACCGTTGAAAACCTGGGCGGTGATGGGGATAATCCTTTTCAGATTTTTCCCGAAGTTCAGCAGTGGCTGGACGGTCTTATTAAAGAGAAGATTGCTAACGCAGCAACTAAAAAAGCGGAACAGGCAGAATGGGCAAAAGCCAATCCTGAACTGGCCGCCAAACTTGAAATGTTCTACAGCGGTAAAACTCCTGAGATCGACTGGGCCGGTATTGAGCAGAAGTCCGGTGTGGCCACTAGAGCCGCCTCTGCAGCCGTACTCGGCGTGTTGGCTGAAAATGTAGAAAATATGATTGTTTCCTCCGCTGACTTGTCTAATTCTGATAAAACCGATGGATTCCTGAAGAAAACAAAGGCTATTACTAAGGATGATTTTTCAGGTTCTTTTCTGCAATCAGGTGTTGCTGAACTGACCATGGCCTGTGCCTGTTCCGGTATGGCTCTGCATGGCGGTGTTATCCCCGCCTGCGGTACTTTTTTTGTATTTTCTGATTATATTAAACCTGCTTTGAGAACAGCCGCTCTGATGGAGTTGCCTGTTATCTATATCTGGACTCACGATGCTTTTCGCGTTGGTGAGGATGGACCTACTCATCAGCCTGTTGAACATGAAGCGCAGCTGCGTTTGATGGAACAGCTTCAGAATCATTCTCACAGGAACAGTACCCTCGTATTGCGTCCCGCGGATGCACAAGAAGCAACGGTTGCCTGGAAAATGGCCATTGAAAACCGGATCACTCCTACTGCTCTGATACTTTCCAGACAGAATATTAAAGAGCTTCCTGCCAGATCCAGCCGTGTGGAAGAAGCATTTCAGGCGGTTAAGGGTGCCTATATTGTGGAAGAAGCAGATGGTAAAGCGGATGTAATTCTTGTTGCTTCCGGTTCTGAAGTTTCTACACTGGTAGAAGGCGCTGCCCTGCTGAGAGAGAAGAAAGGTCTGAAGGTTCAGGTTGTATCTGCTCCTTCAGAAGGTCTTTTCCGTAATCAGGATCCTGCCTATCAGGCAAAGGTGCTTCCTGCGGGAACCCCCAAGTTTGGTATGACTGCCGGTCTTCCCGTAACACTTCAGGGACTGGTGGGAGCCGATGGTAAAGTTTTCGGTCTGAGTTCCTTCGGTTACAGTGCTCCTGCGGGGGTTCTGGATCAGAAACTGGGGTATACAGGTGAAAACGTATTTAACCAGGTTCTGGAGATGCTGAACTAATTTTTTCGAATCTTCAATAGTGGTAAACCTGCCATCCTTTCCGGAATGGCAGGTTTTTTTATCTGTAAAAATTACAATTTTTAATTAAAATTATATTTATTCTCTCATTATTTATTGGTAATCGATAGTAAATCAGTTTAAAATTCTTACTATTGTGTTTACACGAATATCAAAAAATATGAAGGAGAAATCAATGAAGTTTTCAAATCTAAAAATTGGTACTAAACTGATCATTTTGATGTCACTGTCGGTCCTCTTGATTATATCTCTTTTTGTTATGATTATAAGAAACAAAACACTGGATCTGGCCACTAAGGATGCTCAGGTTATTGCCAGAGAGTATGCTATGCACTATGGATCGGATGTAGAAACTCTGTTTGCTGTAGCCTTAGGTGAGACTGCCACGGCAGCAGATGCCATGGAATCTATAGTTCGAAACGGTACGGGGAGTGGATCGAGAGAACTGGCAACGGAAATTATGAAGGACTGGTACCGCAGAGGGCAGAAGGAAAGTCAGATTTATGATACCTGGGTTTATTTTGAACCGGGGAAATTTGATGAATTTGATGATGAATATGCTGGCTCTGAAACTTATGGTCAATCAGGAAACTATAGTACCTGGGTTCTGGAGGAAGAATGTTACCCCCTGGTATTACTGGGTGATCCTGTAGAAGATCAGTGGTATCTCGGACCAAAAGGCAGAAAACAGATAACGGTTTCCGATTTTTTTAAATATGAATATCCTGATGGAATACAAACAGTAGTTGCCATAGGGACGCCTCTATATGATGAACAGGGAGCTTTGCTCGGAGTTCTAGGCTGTGACTTTGAAGTAGGATCCCTGCATGCCGAGATAAGAGAAGTTTCTCTGTATGGCCAGGGTTTTCTGACCCTTGTTTCAGAAGGGGGTGGGATCGTCTCTACGAAAGATGAGAATGCTATTGGTAAAAATATATCCTATTTCTCATGGATGAATAATGACATACAGACTCGGATCAATGAGAAGGATTTATTCAGTTTCGAATATAATTCAGATTTGTTGAATGAACAAATGTTAGCCTACGCTGTCCCTGTTGAATTGGGTCTTAGTGGTAAAACCTGGACCATGATTGTCAGTATCCCTCAGAAAAGGATCAACAGTGTTGCAATAGGTCTCTCTCAATTAATCATGCTAATCGGGGTGGTGGCTGTTCTTATCCTAATACTGATTCTGTTTTTGATATCACGGACGATTACCAATCCTTTGAAAGAGGCGGTTCTTTTTGCCGGAGAAATCTCAGAAGGTAATCTGAGGGCCACTCTGGATTACTCCAATAAAGATGAGTTGGGAGATCTTGCTGACGCCTTAAAGGAAATGAAAAAGAATCTGTCATCCATTATTTCGGGCATCAGAGATTCCACCGGACAGTTTCAGGCTGGAAGCAGCGAGTTAAACCATTCCGCTGTTAATATTTCAGAAGGAGCCAATCAGCAGGCTTCAGGAGTGGAGGAGATCTCCTCCAGTATGGAAGAGCTTTTGTCCAATATTCAGCAGAATTCAGATAATGCCAATCACTCAAGCAAATTGGCTATAGCCGCTTCCCAATCTGCCTCAGAGGGGGGGGATGCCGTAATGGATACTGTTGAGGCCATGAAAGCCATTGCCGAGAAGATTGCCGTAATTGAAGATATATCCCGAAATACCAATTTGTTGGCTTTGAATGCTGCCATTGAAGCGGCCAGAGCCGGTGAAGCGGGTAAGGGTTTTGCCGTTGTTGCGTCAGAAGTCAGAAAACTGGCAGAAAACAGTAGCCATGCTGCTTCGGAAATAACAAGCATTGCCGGCGAAAGTGTGGCAAGGGCCGAGAAAGCCGGAGATCTCATTACTAAAATGGTTCCGAATATTAGAAAAACTGCAGATCTGATCCAGGAAATCTCTGCTGCCAGTAATGAGCAGAGTCATGGTTCGGAGCAGGTTAATAGTGCTATTTTGCAGATGAGCGAGGTGGTACAACAGAATGTGGGTGTTGCAGATGATATGGCCAGTATGGCTGAAGAACTGGATTCCCAGGCTCAGGCCCTGCAGGACCGTATTTCCTATTTTAAGCTGGAGACGGCGAAATAAATCAGGGACGTTCCCGGTATGGCTGTGTGTGCCGATGTAATCTAGAGTGGAAGAAAGGGGGCATGGTTGGTGGTAAAGACAGGAGGAGTTTTTTTTAAGATCTCCTTCAGTTCGGGAACTTTCCGGATTTCTCTGTTAAGAAAGGTTCTTACTTTACCGCGATCCCAGCCACCCGGGTGTTTGAAGTTTGTATAGAGGGAGAGGTCTCCCTCATAAAAAGAGTGGGTTTGCAGATGGGCCGCTTCACCACTTCCCGCAGGCATATTGAATATGGATATATTGAGGTAATCGATATTTTCTTTTTGGGCCAGAACAAAATCTCTTGTTCTGTATGCTTCCTCTCTGTTTTCGGCCGGTGTTCCAAACATGATATAGATAAAGGTCCGGATTCCCGCTTCTTTCAGATTCTCCAGAATATGAGAGACCTGTTCCAGACGTATCCCTTTTTTCAGGCTGTCCAGAACAGCCTGGTCTCCTGATTCCAGTCCCATGCAGAGCATAGTGCATCCCGAAGCGGCCAGTTTCCGGCAGTAGGCCGATCCGGTCATTTCCGGAATAAAACGGCTGAATCCGTACCAAGCCGGACCGGGAGGCTGCTGCATCAGTTTTTGAAGGAGTTGCCGGCTTATTTCACTGTCGCAGAGATGAATAAGGTCTGGCTGATACTGCTCGGACAGAGCTGCCAGTTCATGACAGGTCTCAAGTGCGGGTATTTCACAGTAGGGGTTATCCTCCCATTTCTCCGAACAGAAGGTGCAGCGTTTCCAGGAACAACCTGTAGAAGCGCTGAAAGGCAGTATCCTTCCGGGAGAGAGGTATGCGTGTGTGGCAGCAGGTTCATAAAGATCTTTAAAATCTGGAATCCCTGGTCCTCTATAAACTCGTCCACAGAAGCGAACTATGGCTTCTTCTCCCTCACCGGCATGAATCTCATGGGCCATCATATTCAGAAAATCCGTTCGGGAAGGTCCCTTTATCCATGAGTTGATCAGACCGCCGCCCAGCTGTATCTTCAGGGAGGGATATTCCTTTTTCAGATATCCGCACATGGCTATGGCTGTTAATGCCTGACTGAGATAATTTATGGAAATCCCTGCATGACTGTGCTTTCCATCCTTCATAAGGGAGGATAAACGCTTTGAAAACCAGGGATAAAAAAGATTTTTCTCAGGATTATGCCAGCTGTATATAAGATCCTGTGATTTAAGAGGAGATAAGCCGGGATCCTGGTAGTCTGCCGGAGAGATCTGTACTCCTGAAGCCATAACAGGAGCGGATGTCCCGGCAAGCAGTTTTATATCAGAAATCTGTTTCTTATAGGCATCCATTGAGCGGGTACCCAGGCTGAGGTCCAGTATGCGGCTTTTCTTTCTTCTGACCCGTTTCGCCTGGGGATCATCGGGATTTCCCGCATCCTGATCGCACAGCCATAGAAACGCTTCAAGTGCTCCATCTAGTATTGTCACGTCTTCTCCAGCAGCTTTGAGTGCCCCTGCCAGGCGGGTGAGGGCAACGGGAGGTTCACAGTTACGAACTTGTGGGGGGTGTATGAGAAGCATGGAGGGAGTATAGCATAGTAAGATAAAAATCCCTATGCCGTTTTATTTGAGACAGAACTCCCAAGCAGATTTTGTAAAATATGTGTTAAAGCATTGATCATTCTGTATTCTTTCTGTTGACATCATAATCCCAAGCCCGTAACATTACCGGCTGTGGGAAGATATTTCCCGAAGGATACAACATGAAAAGGATTCTACTCTCGGCGATAATTGTTTCAGCCGTGTTTTTAAGCTGCGGGAGCAAAGAACTGCCCGAAGGTGCAGTCGCTGTGGTTAATAAAACCTCCATTACTGAAGAAGAGTTTAATGCAGAATTGGATCTCTTTAAAGGACAATATGAAGCTCAGGGAATGGAGATTTCCGAAGGTGATCTGGAAATAGTAAAACCCCAGCTTCTGGACTCTCTCATTATTAAAATGCTACTGCTGGAAAAAGCGGAAGATCTTAAACTAACAAGCGATCAGGAAGTAATAGCTTCTCAGATTGAAGGATTCAAAGATCAGTTCGGTTCAGAGGAAGCTTTTGCTGAAGCTCTGAAAGCCAACAACTTCACCAAAGAAAAACTGATTGCAGATATGGAAGAACAATCCATTATCCAGCAGGTTTTCGAAAAAGAAGTAAAAGAAGAAATCGTTATTGATGAAAAAAAAATGAAGGCTTTTTATGAAGAGAATAAGGAAACAGTATTCCAGGTTCCCGAATCTGTAGAAGCCAGTCATATCCTCGTTATGGTTAATGATGATCAGGCTGAAGCGGCTGCTCTTAGCAAGATTAAAGATATCAAAGTAAAGATCGATGCCGGAATGGATTTCGGAGAAGCAGCGCTCCAGTACTCTGAGGGACCCAGTAATACACAGAAAGGTTATCTTGGTCAGTTCGGAAAGGGACAGATGGTTCCCGAATTTGAAGCAGTCGCGTTCAATCTTGAACCTGGGGTTGTTAGTGAACCTGTACTGACACAGTTCGGTTATCACCTGATTCTTGTAAAGACCAAGAATGAATCAGAAACTGTCAGTTTTGATGATGCCAAAGGTTCTATCGAACAGCAGATGAGTCAGGAAGAGTACAATGCAAAATCCGCTGAGTTTATTGAAAACTTGAAGGATAAAGCAAAGATTCTTCTTCCCGAATGGGCTACACCCAAAGAAGAAGAGGCCGTCTCTCTTCAGACTACTGCCAACTAATATATATTAAAGGCTGAATCTGACAGAATAGGATAGTTCTTATTCTGTCAGCGCATTCTGAATTTTTCTAATTTTGTCCAGGTTGTCCAGGAATGTCTGAACAACTTCTGGATCAAACTGTTTTCCCGACTCCTCTCTTATCAACGCCAGACAGTCCTCTTCCGGCCAGGGATCTTTATAGGGCCTGTAGCTTCTCAGAGCGTCATAAACATCCGCAACTGCTGTGATACGTGCTTCCACGGGAATCTCTACTCCCTTTATTCCTGTAGGATAACCTGCTCCGTTCCAGTGTTCATGGTGGTATAAAGCAATATTAGCCGCGGTTTCAATCAGTTTCTGTCCGGCTTCTTTTTGAACATTTTCCGGCTCCAGTTCTTCATCTGTGTGGGTAAAGAAGTTTACAAAACGGTTGGAAGTCAGAATCCTTTCACCATAACGACAGTGTTTTTTCATAATGGTCCACTCTTCAGCTGTGAGCTTTCCTTTCTTCAGCAGAATATTGTCAGGAATTCCGATTTTCCCGATATCATGAACTGGGGAGGCTAGTTGGATCATGTCTACATCTTTTTTGTCCCATCCCATGCCCCTTGCAATACAGGCTGAAAACTCAGAGACCCGGAGAAAGTGGTCTCCTGTCTCAAAATCCCTGTATTCGGCAGCCTGAGAGAGTATTCCTACAATTTGTCGTCTCGAGAGATCGAGCTGCTCGTTCCTGAGTTGTAACTGCATGGTTCTTTCTTCCACCAGTTCTTCCAGATGTTCCCGGTACTGCCGGTTCTCTTTCAGAAGACTCGACTTTTCCAAT
This sequence comes from Spirochaetaceae bacterium 4572_59, assembly GCA_002084805.1. GTDB lineage: Bacteria > Spirochaetota > Spirochaetia > DSM-2461 > DSM-2461 > Oceanispirochaeta. The sequence goes on from NBMC01000025.1 coordinate 31,190, forward strand.
GATTTTTCAATTGTATAAGAAAGGATGGAAAGGTCTCTTACCGGTTTGATCAGATAGTCCCAGGCTCCCTGCCTCAGGGCATTAATGGCATCATCCAGGCTGTTCACTCCGGATATCACAACTACCGGAATTTCCGGGTCCAGCTCTCTTGCTGCTTTCAGAACATCCATTCCATTAGCTTCGGGCATACGGAGGTCTGTTAATATTATCTGGGGGAGTTCTTCTTTGAGAAGCTCTATTCCGGTCCGTCCGTTGTCCGCTGTTACAATTTCATATCCTTGATCTTCAAGATAGTAGGAAAATACCTGACGGATTAATGATTCGTCGTCAATAATTAGTATCTTTTTTTGTAATATATTTTCGCCCATAATCTGATTATAGCCAATTTATTCTGAAGGTTCGAATTTTTTATCAAAAAAACAGCGGTAGATATATTGGCAAAGGCTCCCATATTTACAGTTTCAGGTCAGTCGCTTATACTGCTGTTACTACAAATAATTACAATTTTTGGAGAAAGTTCATGAAAAAGAGTCTAATCGTTTTCTTGGTTCTGGCTGTATGTTCAGCATCAGTTTTTGCCGGGGGAAACCAGGAAAGTGCATCCGGAGATAACTCTCTGGAATATATCAAAGAAAAGGGCGTTTTTGTTCTGGGACTGGATGACAGTTTCCCTCCTATGGGATTCCGGGATGAAAATGGTGAAATTACAGGATTTGATATTGATCTGGCTAAAGAAGTCTGTAAAAGAATGGGTGTTGAACTTAAACTGCAGCCCATTGACTGGGATGCCAAGATTCTGGATCTGAACAGTAAAGATATCGATGTTATCTGGAATGGTCTCTCTATCAATCCTGAAAGAAAAGAGAAAATTGAATTTTCAAAAGCATATATTGCCAATCGTCAGATCATAATTGTTCAGGCTGGTTCCGCCATTGACAGCAAAGCTGATCTGGCTGCTAAGACAGTCGGTGTACAGCTGGGAAGTACAGCAGATGATGCTGTAAATAATGATGCTGACACAATGGCTTCTCTGGATGAGCTTGTGAAATTCCAGGATAATGTTCAGGCTCTGATGGACCTGGAAGTGGGAAGGATCGATGCTGTTGTTGTCGATGAGATTCTGGGACGTTACTATATTTCCAAAAAAGAGGGCGTTTTCGGAGTTGCTTCCGAGTCTTTTACAGAAGAAGAGTATGGAATCGGATTCCGGAAAGGGGAACTTGCTTTTGTAGCCGAAGTGGACCGTATCATTGATGAAATGGTTAAAGATGGTGCAGCCGCAGCCATTTCAAACAAATGGTTTGCTGAAGATATACTTTTGCCCCGCTGATGGAATATCTGATTGATTCGACCCGGTATATCCTTATGGGATGTACTGTAACGTTGAAACTGTTTTTTATTACATTGATCTTATCTCTCCCCTTGGGTTTTATCTGTGCTATGGGTAAAGCTTCCAGCTGGAGGACTGTCCGGGTATTAATGGACTCCTATACCTCTGTTGTGCGGGGAACACCCCTGCTGTTGCAGATCTTTTTTGTCTATTACGGGCTTCCCATTATAATCCCTGGTTTGCGTCTGGAGCGTTTTAATGCCGCCGCTCTGACTTTTATTCTTAATTATGGTGCTTACTTTACCGAGATTTTCCGAAGTGGAATCCAGTCTATCGACCGGGGGCAGTATGAGGCTTCCCGGGTTCTGGGGATGAGTTATACTCAGACTATGATACGGATTGTTCTGCCTCAGACTATTAAACGAGTACTCCCGACCATTGCAAATGAGGCAATAACTCTTGTAAAAGATACAGCACTTATTGTTGTTCTGGGAATTGGTGATATTCTGAGAAACTCAAAAGAGATCGTTGCCCGGGACTTTACAATCAGTCCTTTTGTTATTGCCGCTCTGATCTATCTTGGTATGAACTATCTCTTGGTGCTGTTCTTTAACAGGATGGAAAAAAGGTATTCCGTTTATGAGTGATATGATACATATAAGAGGGCTGAAAAAGTCCTTTGGAAGTCTTGAGGTTTTAAAGGGTGTGGATATGACTGTCCGGAAAGGGGAGATCATCTCTATTATCGGACCTTCCGGTTCCGGAAAGAGTACTCTTCTCAGAACTCTGATCCATCTTGAAAAAGCCTCAGACGGAGAGATTATTATCGAGGGTGAGGCGACGCTGACACAATCGGGAGAGCATATATCCGAAAGCCAGATTCGCCAGCGCTGCCGGAAGCTGGGAATGGTATTTCAGAACTTCAATCTTTTCCCTCATAAAACTGCCCTGGAAAACGTAATGGAAGCCCCCCTGACTGTTCTGAAAAAGGATAAGTCAGAAGCTATTCGTATAGCTGAGGAGCTACTAGCAAAAGTTGGTCTCTCGGATAAACGGGATAGTTATCCCTACTATCTGTCGGGAGGACAAAAACAGCGTGTTGCCATTGCTCGTGCTCTGGCTATGGCTCCGGATATTATGCTTTTTGATGAACCCACCAGTGCTTTGGATCCCGAGCTGATTGGAGAAGTTCTTTCGGTTATCAAGGATCTTGCTTCAGAACATATGACCATGCTGATTGTTACCCACGAAATGACATTTGCCCGTGAGGTTTCTGATAAGGTTGTCTTTATGGATGAAGGTCGAATTCTTGAGATGGCTCCTCCTGAAAAGATCTTTAGCGATCCGGATCATCCTCGAATCAAGACATTCTTGGACAAAATGCTCTGATTTGTAAATCCCGGTAGTATCCTGTACACTTTTTTTATCAGTTAAGAGGGGTTGTGTGTGGAAGTTGTATTGATTCTATTGGGATTGGGGCTTTTTTTCTCTCCTGTTATTGCAGTCCTGGTTTTCAGAAGAAAGTTAAAGGATCTGGATGAGCGTTACCGCCGTCTGGAGGAACGCCTCAGCATATTTGAAAAAAACGGAACAAAACTGTCAGCCTCCGATTCCAGCGGAGTTGAAGAGCCATTCATTCCAGAGTCCTCCCCTGATGTTCCCCTTGACAAATCCGGAAGAAAGAAACGTTCCGGATCAGAAATTAAACCTCATCCCCTGCCGCCTGTTCTGAAAAAACTGGAAAAGCAATTTCTGGATAACTGGACCGGAATTCTCGGTGCTGTTATTATTGTAGTGGGTGTTGGTTTTTTAAGTCTTTATGCCGCTCTCAATATGGGTGAGTTTGCCCGCTTTCTACTCCTGCTGTTTCTTGCGGCTATCCCGGCAGGGCTCTTCTATTATCTGAAAGACAGTGAAAAGTGGGTGCGTCAGGCCAGCTGGTTCCGCAGTATCAGCGGGGCCATTTTTCTTTTCGCCTGTCTTGGCTCAGGAGGTATTCCCGGTCTACAATGGATCCATAATCCTTTTCAGTCTCTGGGACTTCTGATGCTGGGTATTGTTGTTAACCTGGGGCTTTCCTCTCTGGGGGGAAAACAGTACTTTGCCTCTTTTCATACCCTTCTCAGTTTACTGGCTTTGATTGTGATTCCCCCCGGGACAACAACCCTTGTTGTAGCTGCCCTTATCTGCCTCTATGCCATCATTCAGACTTACAAGGTCTGCTGGGATCTGCACCTTCTGCTCACTATCACAGGATTTTTTGCTTACCATCTCTTCTGGATGACCTCACTGCAGAAGGACGGCTTCAGTGATCTGGCCCGCTTTCAGGGAGCCGGAGCTGTTGTTCTGATCTTTATGGCAGCGGCTATGATTCATTATAGGAAAAACTATGCCACTGGTCGTTTTGAGCTTTTCCCCTTCCTGGTTCATCTGGCAAACTGGGCTTATTTCAGTGCCGGTATGATCCTCTATATCGGGGAGTATCAGTGGCGTACTGTTCCCCTGATCGCGGCGGCTCTGGCAGCCATGGTTCTTGCAGGTATGGCAGAAAAAAAAGATATAAAATGGCTGCGGACAACAGATTATATGATTATGCAGATCCTGGTTCTGGCGGCCCTGTTTACTCTTAAAGGGTGGGATGTTCAGAATTATATGATCTGGGGACTGATCTTTGCGGAAACAACCATTTTTACCCGTACGATGCTTGTGCAGAACTATCATCTTCTTTTCAGGATTGGGGTGAACATTGGATATCTCTCATCCCTTGTCTTGACGGTTCTTGCCTTCGATGCATCTCCTGGAGAGTATGCTGCGGTTCTTATACCCGCTGCTGCTCTAGTTCTGACAGTGTTCAATCACAGATTATTCTATCATCAGGACGATTCCCGCTGGATTCTGGGAGATACCCTTCCCGGGATGGGCAGAAATAATAAGGAATTTGCCCTGAGCGGAATATTTATGGCTGTTCTTGGATGTGCCGTTCTGGCGGCCCTACAGGAAGTGAAGCTTCCCGCGGGCTTTGAAATCCTTCCGGCAGCTCCGTTATTGATTCTTGTCCTCTGGAGCCGTAAAGAATCTCCCTCACGGGGTATGTCATGGGGAGCCGTTCTATTTTTGTCTGTATTCGTTCTGACAGGATGGGAGCAACTTTTAAGACTGAACTCTCCGGGAGAGCATCTTCTGACAGGGCTCGCTCTGCTCTCTTCTACAGTTGCGGGGGGATCTTTTCTAAAGGGGGGGGATAAAAAATTGACTGGGCCGGTTTTCGCCTGGCTTTTGATGACGGGGTCCATTCTTTTTCTCTCCTATGCTCTGCTTAATCCCTTATCAGCGATTTTGCCGGGGATACTGTGGCTGAGTCTGTCTGCCGGTCTGGCGGTTGCACTCCCTGTTCCCCGAATCGTCAGGCAGATGGGGCTGATTTTTCTGGCCTCCTATCTGTTGCGGCATTTTATGGTGCATATTCACCTGGAAGAACAATGGGTCGGGATCCCCGTAAAGTATCTTTTGGATGTGCTGCCACTTCCTGTCTTGATTCTCTGGTATCGGCAGAAGGGCAAATGGATGCCCCTGCTGTTGGAATTGACCCTTGTTTTTTCTGTAGCTGTTGTTCTGATTGAACTTCCTTTGATATGGATCCCCGCCGCTCTTGAGGGCCTGGCCCTCATTGCCTTGTTTACAGGCTGTATCGGTCAGGCTCATTCCCGTTTGAGAATCTACTCTCTTCTTTTGAATTGGGTTTCCCTGGTTCTTCTGATAACGGTTGTTTTTGTACAATCTGATAATCCGCTTTTTCCCCTGGCCGGGGCGCTTTCTCTTCTGTTGGGGCTTGCCTATCTTGTTCTCTCTTACCGTCATGCCTCTTTCGAAACGCTTGAGACTCCTCGTATCCTTCCCTGGCTTAAAAAGGTATGCGGAGAAATCCAAAAGAGTTTTCATGCTCTCCTTCTTTATCCTATATTCCTGGCTTGTGCTTTTTTTATATTTCATACGGCTGCTGCAGAAATAAGAACCTTTTTCTGGGCGCTGGAATGCTTTCTCCTCTACGGGGCCAGTCTCTTTCTTGGTGAGGAACACTTCAGGACTATCTCTCAGGGCGGATTATTTTTCTGTGTGATTCGTCTTGTCTTTGTGGATATGTCCGGTAGTACACCTTTGATCCGGGGGCTTGTATTTCTGGGAGTGGGGATGATGATGCTGGGAGTGAATATTCTGTACAATCGCTTTAAAGAACGTTTTCAAAAAGAATAGAATCCTCTTCTTGAAAATAATTAATAAAGTGCGTGATTTGATCCGGAAAAGAGTTATAATATGTTGATATTGTTAGGGAGGGTTCTTGTTGGCCAGGATATATAATTTTCCGACTGATAACGTAGAAATTGATTTGTCTCAACATGATACTGTATTCAAAATTCCTCTGCTAACGGAAAATCAGTTTATGAAATCCCGTTGCAGTGAAAAAGAGAAGCAGGAGCTTCTGCCTGTCTTTATAGATCTTTTTTCACTTCATCACAGTTATCAGGATGGCGGAATCCCCGCCCTTGAACAAGATCTCAATATCCTCCGGCATCCCTTTATGGTTGAAGCTTTACAGATGTTTCTGAATGGGGAATCTCCCGAGCAGACAAACAAAAAATTATCCAGGAAAGTCCAGTCCTCCAGGGTCTCTGGAAAGGCTCTTTTGGAAAAGATGCTTATCCAGAGGGCTGTGCTCAGTATGGCAGTGGGGAATCTCCCAGGGACAACCCATAAACTACTTATGGATCTTCTGGATTTTGATGATCCTACCTGTGTGGTTGATATTCTCTTTGAAGCTTTATACCAGTCCAGACCGGAAAAAAGTGGAGATATTATTCCCTTCGAATCCTGTTGATCTCAGTTTTTTTATAGAGATTTATCCTCCACAAAGTCCACAGGGATCACCCTCTTTTTTATCAGTAAAATATCCATTTTTCGTGTTCCCGTAATAACGGCATCCCGGGTTGTGACGGGTCCCGTTTGAGCTATTGATCCAGTACTCAACCCCTTCCATAGTCTGCTCTGTTGAGGCTGCCTTTCCTTTCGGGAGCTGATAGGATTCAAAGTTCCACAGATCTTTATCGAAACGGGCTTCCAGTTCAATTTCAAGGTCATCCTCAAGGGCAGGAAAGAAATCAATACCAGTCATAATTTCCACATCATCTACCGAAAGCGCATAGGAGGAGGGCGGAAAATCACTTTTCTTATTGGGCAGGATAAATCCGATGCATTTTATTCCGGGCTCCTCCATATCCAGGATCACCTTATAGTAGTATTCAGGAACCGCTACCGCGTTTGCTCCGATTCTGATGTAGTCTTTCTTGTTTAGAACCGGTCCTGTCACCACATAGATCGATTTGTTTTCATAGGCCCATTGCCGGACAAGGGCTTCCAGTTTTTTCCATATTCCTCTATTGAAGGAAGGATCCTGGGGACTCATATTAGAAAGATAAAAGGATTCCGACATGGCGTGGGGGGAGAACTTCATATCTGCGGCGGGTGCCAGATGGCCTCTGTCGTATCCGGAACCTCTGTAATCATTCAAAGAGGCGGAATGGGATGTAATCAGTGGATCTGAGCGAAAGTTGTCGGCTCTTTTTTCACTGCCCAGAACTTCCTGTCGGGTCAGCTCATAGGCCACCCAGTCGGCCTGTTCGAACTCTTCATTATAACTGAGGGTATAGTTTTCATGATAGATCAGCTGATCATCAGGACGGGGGGCGGGGATCTCGGGGGATTGTGCCCGCAAGCAGATCTGTGCTAGCAGTAGGGAGATTAGGAGGGACCATTTTCGTTTCATTTCTAAATTGTAACTTTTTTTGAGATTATTTGAAGTAGCAACGATAATTTTTCCGTTTGTTCTCTTCAGTTCTTATCCCTCTAGCGATGTGCTACAACTATCACACAATATCTATTTCGCCCCACAGTCCGTCTAAAGCATCCGTCTCAGAACTTCCGGTTGTTGCTTAAATTCTCATTTTGAACATGGTTTAACTCTTTTAAGTAGGGATATAGCAAAAAGTGTATCATTTTGTAATAAAAGTATATCTTTCCGATAAAAAATCCATCAATTAGTGAAAAATGGTGAATTGCTAAAATTGGAATTCACCCTGGATAATTGAGACTGTTAAGGAGGCAGGAATGGGTCGAACCCTAGTCGAAATTGAAAAAATTTCAAAAATTTTTCCCGGTGTAAAAGCTTTACAGAATGTGGGCTTTAATATTAATACGGGAGAGATACATGCTCTGATTGGAGAAAACGGAGCGGGGAAATCCACTCTGATAAAAATATTGTCCGGCGTCTATCAACCTGAAGCTGGTGGTAAGATTACTATGAATGGAAAGGTTCTGGAGGAGTTGACTCCCTTGGAATCTCTGCGAAATGGTATTGTCGTCATTTATCAGGATTTTTCACTGTTCCCCAATTTGTCAGTCATGGAAAACATAGCCCTCGGGCATAGTGTTGAAAAAAATGATACCCTTGTTAGCTGGAAAGCAATGGAGGCGATTGCCGCTGATGCTCTTGACCAGCTGGGACTTATACTGGATTTTCATGTGCCTCTGGGGGAGTTGTCTGTTGCTAAACAGCAGCTGGTTGCCATCGCCAGAGCTCTGGCAAATAATGCGAAGCTTCTGATTCTGGATGAGCCTACCTCCTCTCTCTCAAAGGGTGAAGTGAAAAAGCTGTTTGAAATCATGCTTTCTCTAAAAAAAAGAGGTATCGCGCTTCTTTTTATCAGCCATAAACTGGATGAGCTATTTGCGGTATCCGATCGCTTCACCGTTCTGAGGGATGGCCAGTACATTGGTACCTATAGCGAAGATGAACTTGATGATGATCAGCTTATTTCCCTTATGGTAGGTCGCAAGATTGAATACACCATCTATCCGAAGAACAAAAAAGAGGAACCTCTGCTGGAAATACAAAATTTTTCCAAAAAAGGAAATTTTCAGGATATCAACTTCACCTTGCATAAGGGGGAAATCCTGGGGCTGACAGGACTGGTCGGTGCGGGAAGAACCGAGGTGGCTCAAGCTATCTTCGGTCTGAATCCGGTGGATGAAGGAACCATGCTGCTGGATGGTGCCCCCCTTGTTATCAATACGCCCGATGAGGCTGTGAAAGCCGGAATCGCCTATGTCCCGGAGAACCGGCTACAGGAAGGGCTTGTTCTGCGGAAATCCATCGAGGATAATATATCTCTTTCAGTATTGGACTCCATATCCGCCAACAACGGTCTGGTAGACCTGACTCTGAAGAGGTCTTTAACTGAAAAATGGATGGATCAGCTGGGTATCCGGCCGAACAATCCTCAAATGCTTGCCTCCAAACTTTCCGGTGGGAACCAGCAGCGTGTGGTCATTTCAAAATGGCTGGCAACTGAACCGCGGGTCCTTATCGTCGATGAACCGACCAACGGGATCGATATCGGGGCAAAATCAGAAATCCATCAGCTTTTGAGGGAGCTTGCCGCTTCCGGTCTGGGGATTCTGGTAATATCCTCAGAGTTGCCGGAAATCCTGGCAATCGCCGACCGTGTCGCGGTTATGCGGCACGGCCGAATCATCACGCAGATGTTCTGTGAGGGGTTGAATCAGGAAGATATTATGAGTAAGGCATTGTAGGGGTGTGTGAGTGAATATTAAATCATTAAAAATTAAAGAATTGCCGATTCTGCTGATTCTTTTACTGTTGTCGCTGATTATTACCATTGCCAATCCTACCTTTTTGACTGTGGAAAATTTTCTGGATATCCTGAAGAGCAATCTGGTTCTGGCTATGATGGCTTTGGGGATGCTTATGGTATTGCTCACAGGTGGTATTGATGTTTCCGTGGCATCCATTATAGCGGCTGTTACTGTTATTACCGGTCAGTCTCTGATTCACTTTAGTTCCAATATCTTTGTGACCATACTGGTGGCATGTCTGAGTGGCACTCTGATGGGCCTGGTTAATGGTCTGTTGATCGCGAAACTGAAAATCCCGCCCATAGTAGCCACTCTAGGAACTATGAGTGTCATTCTGGGCCTTGTTCTCTATCTGACCAATGGGGCCTGGATCACGGGAATCCCAGACAGTTTTATCGAGTTTGGCCGTATAACACTGTTTTCTTTTGAACTGGTTGACGGACGCACAATCGGCTTTCCCGTACAGGTCCTCTTTCTGATACCTGTCATTTTTCTGACCTGGTTCATTCTGAAAAAAACTGTCATTGGTAGAGGGATTTATGCGATCGGAGGCAATCTGGAATCAGCGGAAAGAATGGGATTCAAGGCGGATCGGATCCTGATTTTTGTCTACAGTTTTGAAGGATTCCTGATCGGGCTGGCCGCAGTGGTGCATACCTCTATCATGAGGCAGGTGGATCCTAATGCTTTCCTGGGATTTGAAATGCAGGTGATTGCCGCAGTCGTTCTGGGGGGTGCCAGTGTTCTGGGAGGATTCGGTTCCGTTCTGGGAACGGTAATCGGGGTATCTCTGTTCTGTGTTATCAACAATGGTTTGATTCTGATGCACATCCCTGTTTTCTGGCAGAAGATTGTTGTTGGTTTGATTATTATCGGATCCATCAGTATCGATATGATTCAGAAACAGCGGGTTGAGAAAAACAAAATCCGTGTGGATGTGGAGTAGAAGTTATATGAAATCGGGTGTAAAAAAACTAATCGTAAGCAAAGAAGGAATCCTTTTCTGTATCTTTTTGTTTGTATTTTTTCTGATGAGCTTGCTCTCTCCGGGACGGTTTCTCAGTTGGTACAATCTTCAGTCTATGGCCTATCAATTACCTGAGTTCGGTATCCTGGCTCTGTCCATGATGATTGTTATTGTTACAGGAGGGATCAATCTTTCTCTGACCTATACGGCAACCCTGTCCATGATTGTGGGCGGGATGGTTATGGCAAACATCTCCGCAGCCGGCGGAAACGGCATCCTTGCTGTTCTTGCTGGAATTGTTATTATGATTGGCATGGCCTCGCTCTGCGGTGTCTTTAACGGTTTTGTAGTTGCCTATATAGGTGTCACTCCTATGTTGGCAACTCTGGGAGCTATGACGCTCTTTGAAGGTATCAGTCTGAATATTACTAAAGGCGGAGCCATCTCCGGTTTCCCCTTTGAGTTCCTTATGATAGGAAGCGGCACTGTTTTGGGAATCCCCATACCAATGATCCTGTTTATTCTGATTATTGTGGGAACTTGGCTGTTTCTTGAAAGGAGCAAAATGGGTATGTCCATTTATATGATTGGCTGTAATCCCAAAGTAGCCCTTTACTCCGGGGTCAGGGTCAAAAGGATTATTTTTCAGACCTACCTGATTGCCAGTGTTCTGGCTGCTATAGCCGGTGTCCTGATGGCTTCCCGCTATAACTCGGCCAAGGAGTCTTACGGATCCTCCTATCTACTGCAGGCTGTAGCCGCCTCCGTCCTGGGGGGGACCAATATTAGCGGAGGAGAGGGAAAAATCGCGGGAACGGTTATTGCCGTTATGATCCTGCAGGTTATCTCCAGTGGTTTGAATATATTCGGTCTCAATCGCTATCTGACAAATGTGGTGATGGGTGGCATTCTTATTGTTGTTCTGACAATCAATTTTCTGACTGAAAAAAGGTCTAAATAACTTTTGAATCATCTGATGTATGTCAGATTATATATTAAGGAGGAGAACTGATGAAAAGAGTTCTTACTGTTCTATTACTTATGATGTTTTGTCTCAGCTTTGTTGTGGCAAATGGATCTCAGGAAGTAGCCGTCAGCGATGAGATTACAATTGTTGTAATGCCCAAGCTGGTAGGAATCCCTTACTTTAATGCTTCCGAAACTGGTGCGATTCAGGCTGGTAAAGATCTGGGAATCAATGTGATTTATACCGGACCTACGACTCCCGATGCGGCCGAGCAGGTAAGAATGCTAGAAGATCTGATCAGCAAGGGTGTTGATGCCATCTGTGTAGCTCCCAATGATGCTGCTGCAATGACTCCTGTTCTGATGAAAGCAAAAAAAGCCGGAATCGCTGTGCTTGATTGGGATACTCCCGCTGATGCTTCTGTTGTAGATCTGTCTATTCACCAGATTGATGACAGAGAATATGGTGAACATATCTGGGATCTCCTTGTACAGGAAATGGGTGATACTGGAGACTATGCTATTGTAACCGGCGGTCTGTCTGCTGCCAACTTGAATACCTGGATCGATGCTGGTCTGGCTTATGCTAAAAAACAGTATCCCGGACTGAATCTGGTTACAGGTAAAGTCCCTACTGATGAAAAACAGCAGGTTGCTTACCAGAAAACTCTTGATCTGATCAAAGCCTATCCTAATCTGAAAGGTGTAGTTGGAGTTAGTACTCCTGCACCCCTTGGTGCTGCACAGGCTGTTCAGGAAAAAGGAATGAAAGACAGCATCGCAGTTGTCGGGACATCTCTTCCCACCGATTCAGGCCCCTACCTGGCTGACGAATCATTAAGAGTCGGTACTCTCTGGGATCCCGCTAAACTGGGTTACCTGACCGTCGTTATGGCCTATAACTTCCTGAATGGTGAAAAACCTCAGGATGGACAGGAAATTGCCAATGTTGGTAAGATCTCCGTATGGGCTGATGGAAGAACCGTAATAATGGGACCTCCTGCTGACTTTACAAAAGAAAACTACGCTTCTTTCAGTTTCTAATAGTTTTAACTGTTGATTATATAACATGCCGGGGGGGGGTAACCCTCCGGCTGTTTTTATTGATCTGCCAGTATGGAAGATCTTCCTGAATAATTGAGGAGTGAAGGAGGGATAGTTGTGATATTGTATTATGTGTTTTACAATTAGGTCTACACTCTGGGAAAAAGGTGTTGAGGGGAAAGTATAAAAGTATATGCATGTTATTCCTGATAAGATGAAAACTTACTTTCGTTATCTGCCGTACAGTGATGTGGATGTTCTCTGGCAGCTGTATGCAACAACTGTCGGAATAGTGAACATCCAGAAGGGAGAGCCCTACCCATTTAAAGCGGATGAGCAACCTCCCGCTTATACCTGTGACTGGTCAACCGGACGGGTGCTGAGTGAATTTCAGTTCGTTTACATAACCGAAGGAGTCGGGCGTTTCCGTTCGTTTCAGGGGGACTTTACCGTCTCTGCCGGGACCGTGCTTCTGCTGGTTCCGGGAGAGCGGCACTGGTATCAGCCGGATAAAGATACCGGTTGGACCGAATACTGGTTGGGGTTCAACGGCGAATGTGCAGAAAAATGGCTTGAGAGGAGTTTTATTGAACGGGATAACCCTCTCTATCATATAGGAATCAGTCAATCCGTGATTGCCCTCTTTGAGAAGGCCATTCATTATGCCATGCAAGAACCCGTCTGCATGCAGCAGATGATAGCCTCTCTTGTCCCTCAAATTCTGGCCAGACTCCAAGGTAGTCGGAAAAATATAGGGAAGGAGAAGGAGTATGACTCTCTTTTGGATCAGGCCCGGTCTGTATTTGAAAAGAATATCTATGTCAAATTTGACGTGGAGGCCATCACAAAGGCTTTGAATGTGAACTATCATACTCTCCGGGACTATTTTAATGAGCATACCGGTCTCTCTCCCTATCAGTATTTTTTGCAGATGAAGATTAATAAGGCAAAAGAACTTCTGTTTCAAAAAGATCTGAGTGTTAAAGAGGTTTCTTTTAAACTGGCATTTGACAACCCCTATTATTTCTCACGATTTTTTAAGAAGAAAACCGGAGTCTCTCCATCTAAATGGAACGGGGCTCATGTCAAAAATGATCTGGATTTATGGAGTGAAGAAAATGAACCGTAAAATTGGAATTTATTATGCGTATTGGGCGGAAGCCTGGGAGGCGGATTTTCTGCCTTACATTTCAAAAGTCAAAAAACTTGGCTTTGACCAGTTAGAGGTTCAGGCTGCTGCAGTCTTAAATCTCTCTTCCGAGAAAAGACAGGAGTTGAAAAAAGAAGCGGATATCCAGGGGATAGACCTCTCCTATGGGATAGGTCTAAGCGCCGACTATGATGTTTCCTCTCTGGATGAGACGACCCGTCTGCGGGGAGTTTCCTTCATGAAGAACATGATCAGTGCGGTCTCTTCCATCGGGGGGAAAATGATCAGCGGTACCGTTCATAGCTACTGGCCCGCAGTTCCCCCGGAAGGCTTGATTAATAAGCAGCCTGTATGGGATCAGAGCATTAAAAGTATGATAGAACTGGTAAAGGTAGCTGAGGAGCGCGATGTAATTCTTAATGTGGAAGTCATTAACCGTTTTGAACAGTTTCTGCTCAATACCAGTGAAGAGGCTGTTAAATATGTTGAACAGGTGAACAGCCCCTACTGCCGGATTCTGCTGGATACCTTCCATATGAATATTGAAGAGGACTCCATCGAGGATGCCATTAAACGCTGCGGCCCTTTATGAATATTGAAGAGGACTCCATCGAGGATGCCATTAAACGCTGCGGCCCTTATCTGTCGGCTCTGCATATTGGTGAGACAAACCGGAAACCACCCGGATGTGGACGGATGCCCTGGAAAGAGATTAAAAAGGCTCTGGATGACATAAATTTCACAGGGCCTCTGGTTATGGAACCCTTTGTCCGCCCCGGCGGCCAGGTAGGGCGGGACATCGCGGTCTGGAGAGATTTGATGCCCGGTGCCGATCTGGATGAAGAGGCAGCTAAGGCAGTCCGATTTGTTAGAAAGGAGCTTTGCTAGTTTTCTAAATTTTCAAAGCGGGAGATCGTGGGAGGAAGGATTTATCTCCCGCCCACCATACTTCTACTATAAAATTCTGCCTTTATTTTCTGAATGAATCTGTTATGAAGTGGGGTAGGACTGATTTACCGTTCTGACGGCCTGTGTACTGAACAAAACAGAATTGTTATACTCAAAATTCTATGAAAGACTACAAAACCTATCTTTTTGATATAGACGGAACCCTTCTGGATACGATGGAGCTGATCTATCAGACCTTCCATTACAGCTGTAATAAATATGCCGGCCTGGACCTGGATCGGGAAACTGTCTGGTCCGCTGTCGGGATCCCGCTGGATACGCAGCTCGAGATGTATCTGGGCGATCTGGGAGATGATCTGAAGAAAGTATTTAATATACATGAGGATTACCAGCGCTCCATCTATCAAGAGTTCCTGAAAATTTTTCCGGGCGTCCGGGAGACTCTGGGTGCCCTCTTTGCAAAGGGGAAGGGGCTGGGAGTCGTTACATCCCGAACCATGCCTTCCCTTATGCGCTATCTCAGCCATTTTGATATTGATCAGTATTTCTCTGTTTTTATCACTCCCGAGTGCTCTGATAAGCATAAACCAGAACCGGATCCGGTGCTTTTGGCGCTGGAGAAGTTTGGAACCCGGCCGGAAGAGACCCTTTTTCTGGGGGATGCGGAAGTTGATATTCTCAGCGGCAGCAGAGCCGGTGTTGATACGGCCTTCGCCAAATGGGGACCTAACAGGCTGGAGGACTTAAAAATCCCACCTACCTGGGACCTCGACTCAATTAAGGAATTACTGTCGTAAGGAAGAGAGTCTCTAATCCTCTTTTTTATTCATGGGAATAAAAATGATTGTCAGAATCACAAGGATTCCGAATCCAACATAAAGAAGGGTAAAGAAGAGATCCGGAAAATCATAAAAAATCACCTTTCGGATCAAACGGGCAACAAAGGAAAGGCTTTCTTCCCTATGCTGTCCGGCCCTCTGTCTTAGATTATATTCAATTTGAGTCAGCGGGCAGAGTATGCCTAGAAGGGATTCCAGCGTAACAAACAGCACGGAAACAAGGTGGAGAGTCCGGAAAATCCTGTTCCGGACCCACTGCCATTTCAGAATCCCTCCGCTAAGAATCAGGGCCTCCCCACAAACCGTGAACATCACATAAAGAAAGTGAATGCCCACAATCAGGTCGGCCAGCAATCCCCAGAGCCATAGCATCCTCTTTACTTGACCTCTGCTGCCACAGCAGCGAATTCACTATGAATTTCGCTGCCTCTGTAGCTGAATTTATGATTAATAAGAAGGGTCGCAGCAAAGCTGATCATTATAGTTTTTCCTTTAATTTACATATTCTATTAATTAATGCTCACAAGTACATTTTAATTAGTAATAGAATGTATAAATATTAAGTTAGCTTAAATATTTATGCAATAATAATGACTTGAAAAAAACTATCTGATTGTCTGAAGAAATATGGGCTGAAAACATTGCTCCGGCTGGTCTAATCTGATAATTTGAATAAATGCACTTACCATTCCTTTACACTCTATCAGTGATAATGCTGGCTTATTTTTTAAAAAA
The DNA here is from genome assembly GCA_002084805.1 of Spirochaetaceae bacterium 4572_59. GTDB lineage: Bacteria > Spirochaetota > Spirochaetia > DSM-2461 > DSM-2461 > Oceanispirochaeta. The sequence continues at coordinate 46,837 of NBMC01000025.1, forward strand.
GATTGGATTTCTTCATGCGGATGATTCCTCTCTTTTATCTAAAATCGTTATGAATCTAACACTGCCTGCTATTATTCTGATAACAATTCCTAATGTTTCTTTGACGGCGGATCTTATTTTTTTGCCATTTATTTCGCTTATTATGGCCTGTATGGGGCTTAGTCTGGGTTTTTTCTTATTCAAGGATTCTCCTCCTCATTTAAAAGGTTTGATGATGATGGGCACAATGGGATTGAACCTGGGACTGTTTGCCTTTCCCATCCTTGAAGGGCTTTTCGGTTCTGAGGGAATAAAGATTGCAGCCATAATGGATATAGGAAATGCCATTACCATTCTGGGTGTCTCCTATCTGACAGGAGCTCACTATTCACCTCTTAAGAATAAATCAAAGAGAAACTATAAAAGTCTGTTTTTGGATTTTTTTAAATCCACACCACTGGTAGCCTATTTTATTGGAATTATTATGAATATCCTGGGCTTGCATTTTCCTGAAGCCCTACTGGACTGGATGCTTATTATTTCCCGGGCAAATCAGTTTCTGATCCTTGTTGTGCTGGGACTGGTACTGAACCTGGATTGGAGGGTTCATGGAAAAAACGGTGTCATTCACCTTATTCTGCTTCGTTTGCTTGTAAGTACGGTACTTTCAGTTCTTTTCTGGAATTTTCTTCCCTATGATCTGATGATAAGAAAAATTATTGTTCTGTGTCTCTATCTGCCAACGGGTTTCACAATTGTTCCTTTTTCAATGGAGCTGGGTTATGACAGAGATGCAGCCGGAGCTATTGTAAATATTTCCCTCATTGTGGGATTTTTTATTATGTGGGGCTTGATGATCTTTCTTTGATGAACGAACTTGACCGTTTGCACTTGCAATTTGATCGGATTGCCCTGCATAATGAGTCAGAGGATAGAATATGAAGATGGAAATTCCCGCAGAACGGCGGGCTCGCATACTGCAGCTATTAAAAGAAAAAGGAATTGTCCGGGTTGATGAACTGAGTCAAGACCTGGAAGTCTCGGTTATTACAGTTCGGAGAGATCTGGCTGCCATGGAGAGTGACGGACAGCTGGAAAGAACCCACGGAGGTGCTATCAGTTCAAATCTTCGTGTGAATGAACCATCCTATAATGATAAGGGACGTCAGAATATGTCCCGTAAATCCAGTATAGCCGTGAAAACAGCTTCCCTTGTGAAAGAGGGCGAAACAATCTTTGTGAACAGCGGTTCCACCACAGCCCTAGTGCTTCAAGAACTGGTCCATATCCCCCGACTTACCATTATTACAAATAATATTGGTGCTCTTTATAATCTGGATATTCGTCCGGATTGTGAACTGATCCTGACAGGCGGTACCTTCCGTCCGGGAACAAGCTGTCTTGTGGGAGAAGAAGTTCTTGATAGTTTGGGATTAGTTCATCCTAGTACTACCATACTCGGTGTTGACGGTATCTCCTTCAGAAAGGGACTTACTTCACATAATTCTCATGAAGCAGCAGTCAGCCGCAAAATGATCAGTCAGACAAGTGGAAAAATCATCGTGGTGGCCGATTCTTCAAAAATCGGATCTTTATCTCTTCACAGTATTGCAACTCTGAACAGTGTGGATACCCTTGTTACGGATAGCCTTCCGGATCCATCTTTTACTCAGGATTTTGACAGTGCGGGCATTCAATTGATCACATCTGACGATTTAAAGTGATTTATAGGGATCGTTTTGTTGAATTTTAGATAAAAGTCAGAACTGAGCTAAAAAAAGTCCTTAAACGATCCAATAAGTTGACACAAAGATCATAAACGATCTAGAATGAGCATATTATCATGTAAGGAGAGTACATATGGGATACGCAGATGCCTATAAAGATTGTGAGTGGGTGGACTTTGACGTCCTCGAAAGTTTTATGAAGCAGGTTTTGCTGAAAAGCGGATTGCCTGAAGCTGATGCAGACACTGTAACTGATGTACTGATCGAATCAGATAAAAGAGGAATAGACTCTCACGGAATCGGTCGTTTGAAACCTATTTATATTGACAGACTTGATGCGAAAACTCAGAAACCTGTCACCAAGGTCGACATTATTAAAGAAACTGAAACAACTGCTGTTCTTGATGCCAATAACGGTATGGGACATGTCGTTGCCAAACAGGCCATGCAGATGGCTATTGATAAAGCTAAAAAGAACGGTATTGCCATGGTTACAGTACGTAACTCAACTCACTATGGAATTGCCGGATACTATACTTCGATGGCTACCAAAGCCGGAATGGTCGGTCTTACAGGAACCAACGCAAGACCTTCAATTGCACCTACTTTCGGTGTTGAAAATATGCTGGGAACCAACCCTCTGACCATTGGTCTGCCTACGGATGAAGAGTTTGACTTTAACCTTGACTGTGCAACTTCTGTATCACAGAGAGGAAAACTGGAAGTTTACGGACGTGCCGGTAAAGATCTTCCCGAAGGCTGGGTTATCGGATCGGACGGAAAAACCAGAACTGATACACAGCAGGTTCTGGTCGATCTGACCAAAGGAAAGGCAGCTCTGGCTCCTCTGGGCGGAATCGGTGATTTAACAGCAGGATTTAAAGGATTTGGTTACTCCACTGTAGTTGAAGTTCTTTCAGCGGCCCTTCAGGATGGTCATTTTATGAAAGAACTGAATGGTGTCGATGAAAACGGTAAGAAAAAACCCATCCTTTTGGGACACTTCTTTATTGCCATCAATACAGAAGCGTTCCTGGGTGAAGATCTCTTTCGGAAAATTGCCGGAACAATTATGAGAAATCTGAGAGATTCCAAAAAAGCACCCGGAGAAGAGAGAATCTACACTGCCGGTGAAAAGGAATATCTGGCATGGCAGTACAGAAAGGATCATGGATGTCCCGTTCCCGTTGTTCTGCAGAATCAGATGACGGAACTGAGAGACCGATGGAACCTGGATTTCAAGTTCTCCTGGGATAAATAAAAAAAACATAAGGAAGATAATATGGATGATATGAAAAAGAGGGCTCTGGAATACCACCAGCTCGAAAATAAACCCGGAAAGCTGGAAGTTATTGCTTCCAAGCCCTGTGTTACCTCGGACGACCTTTCTCTGGCCTATTCTCCCGGAGTAGCCCATCCCGTACTGGAAATTGCCGATAATCCTTCAGATGTCTTTAAATATACCAATAAGGGGAACCTGGTAGCCGTTATAACCAATGGTACTGCCATACTTGGTCTGGGCGATCGTGGTGCTCTGGCCAGTAAGCCTGTTATGGAAGGAAAGGGTGTTCTTTTCAAAAGATTTGCCGACATCGATGTCTTTGATATTGAGCTTGACACAAAAGATCCTAAAAAGATCATTGATATTGTTAAAACCATGGAACCTACCTTTGGTGGTGTGAACCTGGAAGATATCGGATCTCCTCATTGTTTTGAAATAGAACAGACTCTGATTAAAGAGTGTAACATTCCTGTCTTCCATGATGATCAGCATGGTACTGCTATTATTGCTACCGCAGGTATGATGAATGCTGCAGAAGTACAGGGTAAGAAACTTGAAGATCTGAAGATTGTTGTAAACGGTGCGGGTGCTGCCGGAATCAGCTGTTCCAAGATGTTTATTGCTGCTGGTGTTAAAAAAGAGAATATGCTGCTCCTGGACTCCAAAGGTGTAATTTTCGAAGGTAGAACCGAAAGGATGACCCCCGAAAAAGTTGAGTTCGCCGCCAAGACCGACAAAAGAACTCTAGCCGATGCCGTAAAAGACGCCGATGTTTTTATGGGCCTATCCGTTCCGGATTGTCTGACCGCGGATATGCTGAAGTCCATGGCTCCCAAACCCATTATTTTTGCCATGGCAAATCCTAATCCCGAAATCAGACCTGAGTTGGCACATGCCACCAGGGACGATATTATTATGGGAACCGGGCGGAGCGATTTTCCTAACCAGGTTAATAATGTTCTGGGATTTCCCTTTATCTTTAGAGGTGCTCTGGATGTTAAAGCTTCCGGGATTTCAGAAGGTATGAAAATGGCAGCTGCCCTGGCACTGGCAGAACTGACAAAACAGCCTGTTCCCGATGAAGTACGCACCGCCTATGGGCGAGACTTTAGCTTTGGTAAAGAGTATATCGTTCCCAAACCCTTTGATCCTCGGGTTATCGAATGGGAAGCTGTTGCTGTTGCAAAAGCCGCCTGTGATGAAGGACTTGCGGAAGAACCCATTACAGATTGGGATGCCTATCGGGCCACCCTGAGAAAGAGAATGGAAAAACACTGGAAATAATTAGTTAGCTTTGACAGAACTGCTTTTCCTTTGGGACGGGCAGTTCTATTAATGATTTGTAAGTTCATTTGTAGCATTTTTTTATGTTCCCGTAAATTCGAATTGCCAATCCCGACGAGAAGGACTAAAATTCAGGAAAGAAGCTCTTAAGGAGGCAGAAATGCAAGTATCTCACCGAATGACAACAAATCCTGTTACCGTCCATTCCGATACCCCCGTAAATGAGGCCCGGGATATCATGAAAAAAGAGAAGATTCATCGTTTACCTGTTGTGGATAAACATGATCATCTTATGGGCATTGTAACGGAAAAGGATATCCTCTATGCCTCCCCCTCTCCGGCCACTTCTCTTGATGTGTATGAAATTGCTTCCCTGCTGAATAAGCTGAAGGTTCATTCCGTTATGACAAAAGAGGTTATCTCCATCGATGTCGAAACTCCCATAGAAGATGCCGCCCGTATCATGTCTGATAATAATATTGGTGGTCTCCCTATTATGGAAGAAAATATTCTGGTTGGTATTATTACTGAATCAGATCTCTTTAAGGTTTTTATTGAACTTTTCGGAGCAAGAGAAAAGGGAACACGTTTGACCTTGCTTATGCCGGAGAAACACGGAGAACTGGCTGCTGTTTCCAGTGCTATCGCCAATGCTGGGGGAGATATTATCTCTTTCGGGAATATGTTGGGAGAGAATGCCACCAATCGTTATGGTATTTTCAAGGTTCGTAATCTGAGCGAACAGGAGCTGATAGGATGTGTGGAAGCTCTGGTAGATAGAATTGTGGATATACGAGAAATGTAATTTCTCTGATTTGATATTTCCCCCCGTAGAGGTTGTCAGGAACCGTTGCGGGGGATTTTTTTTGTCTTCACATAAGCAGATATGGACGAACCGTTAAGATGGAGAGGGATGAACCGCTGCAGGATGTCATGGAGTACGAAAAACGCAAGCTCTCTCTCCGTTCTGTCATACAGGCTATTATGGGGAGGCATGGATATGAATCATACAGTTTTCTCTTCAATGACGGGATTAATATTGAACAGTTGGAAGAGGATCAGCCTAAAATGTTGAGTCTCAGTGAATCGCAGATCCGGAATCTGGAGCATACCGTAAAATTCGGAACAGATAGTGAAATCCGAAACACCCCGGAGTCTTTGAAACTGAATGCACTCCGGGATAATAAAACAATAGCCAATTACAGGCCATTTATGATAAGTCTGATGCACATTATGGTCAGTTACGCCGAATCTATCGGTGTTGACCTTGCTGAAGTGATGGAAGGAGACGTTCTGGATATTGTCATTAAGTTCCGAAGCCTGGAACAGGTTTTTGACTGGGCACTGGGAGGATTTTTTAAACTCCGGGAACTGAATCTTGCAACAAAAATGACCAGCTCTCAGAAACTGTTGGATCGGGCAGTTCTCTACATAGATAATAATTATATGGATTCGACCATTTCGTCGGCATCTCTGCTTCAGAGACCTGATTACCCTTTATGGAATCCTGTCTATCTACTTTGCCTCCGGAGCTCCCGGTCCTCAGCCTATCGGTGGACATGATGAACGCTATGTTGCTCTGATAAATGGAAATGTAATGGGGGTCCCCAATCTGGTGATTATTGCAGCTCTGACAAGTTTTGTTGTCTGGGTTCTATGGAATAAGACTACCTTTGGCAAGAATATGTATGCTGTAGGTGGTAACCCTGAAGCTGCCCGTATCGGTTCTGCCAATAATGGGACAGGGTACGGATATGAGCTTGATGCTATTGCCGCCTGTGTTGTCGGTGGTATCTCCTTCAATGGTGGTGTCGGTAAGGTTTCTGGAGCCATCGTCGGTGTTCTGATTGTCGTCGCCGTATCTCTTGATACAAAAAAGTATCTGAAAAAGTCTGATCTGTTTTCTCCTTTTCAGTTCGGATAGTCCTGATACTTTTAGAGTCGCCCTGTAGGGGGGGCTCTTATTGTTTAGGGCAATGAATTATGATTATTGTATGAGTTCCCGTCTAAATCAAAAATACTCTTGGAAAGACTATCAGGAAGATATGTCAGCGATGCCATCTCTGTAAATCAGTAAGAGAGTAGAACTTTCCCTTTTCCTGTTGCATCTCTGTACTCCGGATGTCTATACTCCAGCTATGGTTGAAAACACTCCAGGATCCTTCCCGCTTCTAAAAATAGAAGACTATCATTTTACATTCCCTTCCTATCCGGGACTGAAGGGTCGTACCCTTTTCAAGGGGCTTGATCTTCAGTTGAGCCGGGGAGAATTCCTGATCATCCTGGGAAAGCCTGAGAGTGGGAAAACGACTCTTGGACGCTGCCTTTGCGCTGTTTACCCCGGGTTGACTCAGGCCACTGTACAGGGCCGGATACTCATAGACGGAGAGGACATTTCAAAAAGATCTGCCTGTGACTGGATCGATCGTGTTTCTCTTATTTTTCAGGATCCTGATGAACAGATTGTTACAAGCCGAACAGATGATGAAGCCGCATTTGCTCTGGAGTCTCTGGGGGTCGAGCCGCATGTAATAACAGAAAGAATGAATCAGTCTTTTATCGATTTCGGAGTTAGTTGGAACAAAGAAAGGAATCCTCTCTCTCTCTCCGGCGGAGAAAAAAAGCGTCTTCTTCTTTCCTGTATGAAGATGCAGGATACGGATTTGTGGATACTGGATGAACCTATGGATGAACTTGACCAGCAAGGGCAGGAATTTCTTCTGAAAACCCTTAGCCATATGGCCTCTTGTGAACAAAAAGGGGTACTCCTGTTTGCATCAAAATATCATAAATCATTTGCTTCTTCATCGGCGGAGATCGCTATACTCCATGAGGGGGGGCTACAGCAATACCAGGGTGATTCTGAATCTTTGCAGATCCTTTTTGACCAGGGGCTTGTTCCGGGAGAATCCTCTTCCCCGGAAAGTTCCGGTAAAAAAGGCCAATCGATCATTCACATTTCCGGGCTGAAATACCAGTATCCCGATAATTCTGAATTTTCTCTGGAAATTGATGAGTTTTCACTGAATGCAGGAGAAACCGCTGTTCTGGCAGGACCAAACGGCTGTGGAAAATCCACCCTGGCCCGCCTGCTTTGCGGACTGATACCGCCTCAGGAGGGAACCATTCTGCTGGAGGGTGAACCAGCAGGGAAAGAAAGGCTGAACCGCAGCTGCGGCTATCTTTTTCAGAATCCCGACTATCAGCTTTTTCTTCCAACCGTATCGGATGAACTAGAACTGGGACTGAAGCATTCGGGACTGACCCGTAAAGAGCGCTTGGCCCTTGTGGATGAGGCGCTTGAACTGTTCCAGCTACCCGGCAGGAATGCTCCTCCCTCCCTTATGAGTTTCGGTGTCCGTAAAAGGCTGCAGGGGGCCATCTACTATCTGTTGGAAAAAAGGCTGTATATTCTTGATGAAGCGGACTCCGGACTTAGCTATCGAGACTATGAAACCATTATCAGGCAGCTGAAGAAAAAAGACTGTGCTCTTATCATTATTACCCATAACCAGGAGATCTCTTCCATAGAGGGAGATCATCTTTACCAGATGGCGGGAGGGCGAATCCTTGAACAGCGGGATCTGCATAGGGAATACACCCTATGATCGATACACTTTACCGCAGGGGAGATTCCTTTCTTCATTATTATGACTGCCGCTTGAAACTATTTCTTCTGCCTCTATTGCTTGTGTTTTTCTTTATGCCCGCTCCCTGGTTTCTGTCTGCAGGATTTCTTCTTTTCCTTTTCTTTCTTACTCTGACAGCCTTGGGATTTGTTGATTTGCTATTGCCTCTTAAAATGATTTATCCTCTGTTGATCTTTATTCTGATTCTGACACCTTTTTTTTACCCTACGGGACTGCCTCTGTTGAAAATTGGATCTTTTGTATTCCTGACGGATAAAGGACTGCTGGAATCCTTTTTGTATATCAGCCGCTTTACGGGAATCACTATTATCTTCTTTATGCTGTTCCGGACAACTCCCATGGAGGATATCCTGCTGGGACTGAGCTGGTACAGGCTTCCCTATACTCTTACCCTTGTTATCTCTGTGGCACTCCGTTATATACCCCATCTTGCCGGTCTTTACGGTCAGATCACATCCGCCCATGCCCTTCGCTGCAGTGTCAATGATACTCCTCCCCGGAAGGGCCTTTTTGCGCGTCTCAGGAAGATATTCCCCATCCTTGTCTCCCTGATGATACAGGGGGTTAAGACAATTCCTGTATTGACAATGGCCCTGGAACTGAAGGGAATAGGCCGGGATAATGGCAGGACAAGACTCAGAAACATTCCCGCTCCCGAAAAGAGGGGCTGGCAGATTTTTCTGACAATTCTGCTGCTTGTGTTTCTGATAATTTTTTTGATAGTATTTAGCTGATCATTTGATCATGGAGGAACATATAATGCAAAATGAGACTAGACATTCCAAGCAGAAGCTTGCATTTCGAATCGCTTCTATTGCTATTCTGACTGCAATCACAACGGTATTCACAATGATAGTCAGAATCCCTGTAATGCCAACCAGAGGGTATATCAATTTTGGGGACGTAGCCATCTTTTTCACAGCCCTAACCTTTGGTCCTTTTACAGCCCTGGCTGCGGGTGGTCTGGGAACCGCTTTGGCTGATATTCTCGGTGGATATGCCCAATGGGCTCCTATTACTTTTTTTGCTCATGGTGTTCAGGGCCTTTTAATCGGTCTGGTATTCAAGATGATTAAAAAAGAGAGTAGATTTCAATTTGTCCTCTGTCTGTTGTTTTCTTTTGCTGTGGGAACCTTTGTTATGGCCGGAACCTATTTCGTAACCGGAGGTCTCATGTACGGATTCGGTGCTGCCGTAACGGAAATCCCCGGAAATATCATTCAGAATGTAGCGGGTGTTGTTATTGGAACGCCCCTCTATATTGCTGTCCGTAAGGCTTATCCGCCGGTGGACGGGTTTTACTGGTAGGGACGTCGTAAGAATATTCCGATTCATATCAGCTTGAAGGAATAACAAAGTCTTGAAAAAAATAAAATTATTAGGGCTGATATTGATCTCTTGCTCGTATCTCCTCTTTGCGGAGAGCGTGTCAGATTCCTGCCGGATGGGACTAATCCTCAACTATTACAACGAGCCTGCTGTAAAGCCCGGAGGGACTATCGGTCTGGATTGGGAAATCCCCATAATAAATAACTGGTACGGGGCTGTCTCTCTACCGGAACTGGGATATTTTTACTTCCCCTATATGTCCGGGGTAATACAGAGGCGGATAGCTATATTATCTGGACTCATGGCGGCCCGGGATCCTCCGGTCTCTATTATGGGGACATTGATGAAATAGCGGTCCTGCATGATGATTATCGAATAGTTTACTGGGATCAGATGAGCTCTGGAGGATCCACCGGCAACCCCGATAAGGATGACTATAACATTGAAGAATTCTCAGACCATCATGAGGCTGTCATTAAAATTATTCAAAACAGATACAATCCAAAACGTATGATTATTCTGGGGCATTCCTGGGGAGGTTTTTTAAGCGCCTATTATCTGATAGCCAATGGTGACAGTTCGCTCGCCACTGAACGCCAGGCTGAAATTGACGGTCTTTTATATGGCAGTGATGTTTCCACACACTACCAATATATCGAAGATGCCGGAGGGATGCTGGTTCAAAGGAACAGAAATGATGAGCTGACAAGGGAGCTTGCTCCCCGGATGCTTTTCTTTTCACCCTTTCATTTCTATAACTATTATAGTAATCAGAATACTATCAGAAGCTGTATGGATATTACCGGTAAGACTCTTGCCAATCCGAATCAGCCTAATCTGTCATCTCTTACTGTTCCAACTTTGTTTATCGCTGGTGAGGATGATAAGATTGCTTTTAAATATATGAGTGAGGAATGGTTTGATATGCTTGGATCCTATAGCGGTTCTGATGCAGAAGAGGAGGAGTATTTCAAAATGTACAGGAACTGTGCCCATGCGGCATTTCTGGATGCACCAGATCAGTTTCAGGAAGATGTTGTCAGCTTTATAGAAAACCTGTAAAACTTACGGGTATTCCATATAGATATTCTTACTTGAATAAGGTAGTGTTTCCTGAACTCCACAGGAGTGATAAGGAAAGGAAATAGAATGCCAAACAGGAACTCATTCAATAAAGATTTAAGAAATATTGCCATAATTGCCCATGTAGACCATGGTAAAACCACTCTGGTTGACTCCATGTTTAAACAGAGCGGCGTATTCAGAGAAGGGCAGCAAACGGAAGAACGTCTCATGGATAGTATGGACCTGGAACGGGAGCGTGGTATTACTATCGCTGCCAAGAACTGTTCAATCCTCTGGAAAGGTATAAAGGTTAATATCCTTGATACCCCCGGACATGCCGACTTTGGCGGAGAAGTAGAAAGAGCTCTGTCTATGGTAGACGGTGTTGTTCTGCTGGTCGATGCCTCAGAAGGTCCTCTTCCTCAGACCCGTTTTGTTCTCTCCAAAGCGCTAAAATCCAATCTTTCTGTTATTGTAGTTATCAATAAAATTGACAGAGCCGATGCCCGTCCTGCAGAGGTTCTCAGTGAAGTATATGATCTTTTGATCGACCTGGATGCCCATGAGGATCAGCTGGAATGTCCCGTTCTTTTTGCAGATGGGCGTGCGGGGATTGCTAAAAAAGAACTGGAAGATGAAGTAAGTGATCTTCATGTCCTTCTTGATACCATAGTAGAGGAAGTTCCTCCTCCCTCATATAACGATAAAGAACCTTTTCAGATGCTTGTTACAGACCTTTCCTATTCGGATTATCTGGGACGTCTTGCCATCGGTAAGGTTGTTCATGGTAGTGTTAAGTCCCGGGATGCACTGGTCTGTATCAATGAGCAAGGGAATCAGATGCCCCTGAATGTATCTAAACTGCAGGTTTATGAAGGAGCTGCAGTTGCGGAGACTGAAGAAGTTCTCCCCGGTGAAATTGTTGTACTGGCAGGTATTGAGGATGTTCATATCGGAGATACCATCTGTACAAAGCAGGCACCGAAAGCTCTGAGTCGGATTACCGTTGATGAGCCGACAGTTTCCATGAGATTTGCAGCTAATACCTCTCCGACCATGGGCCAGGAAGGGAAATTTGTCCAATCCAGTAAGATCCGTGAGCGCCTGCAAAAAGAAACTATGTTGAATGTGTCCATTAAAGTGGAGGAAAATCCTGAAAGGGAGGGATTCCTGGTTAAAGGACGTGGCGAATTTCAGATGGTTATCATTATTGAAACCATGCGTCGTGAGGGATTTGAACTTTGTGTCGGTCGACCTGAAGTTATCTATCACTATGAAAACGGTAAAAAAATGGAACCCATTGAAACCCTCTATGTAGACTGTGAAGAGACGTTTACCGGTATAGTTACAGAAAAACTCTCCAAGAAGAAGGGCCGGATGGTCAGTTATGTGAACCATGAGCATGGTCGGGTTCGTTTGGAATTCTCCGTACCTTCCCGAGCTTTGATCGGTTACAGGGATGAGTTTTTAACCGATACCCGTGGAACAGGAATAATGAACTCCTTGATCTCCGGATATGAAGAGTATAGAGGAGATTTTCCTGACAGATTTACGGGTGCACTGATATCAGACCGGGCGGGAGAAGCTGTTCCCTATGCCCTTAACAACCTAGAACCCCGTGGTACTCTCTTTCTGGCTCCCGGTGATATCTGTTATGAAGGAATGATTGTGGGAGAACACAACAGGGACAATGACCTGAATGTGAACCCCTGCAAGATGAAAAAACTTTCCAATGTACGAGCCTCTGGTAAGGATGATGCTGTTGTACTGACACCTGTTCTGCCCATGACGCTGGAAAGAGCTATTCAGTTTATCCAGGAGGATGAGCTGGTAGAAGTTACACCCAAATCTATCCGTCTCAGAAAGGCTGCACTTTCGGCTGCAGAACGGAAAGTGCTCGGAAAGAAATAGTTCATTACAATTGAATGTTCGTATCCTGACTGTGGCATTGCGGACAGTCGGTACGGGCACGCTTTTTATGGTAGAGTATAAATCAAAATCAGATTAGAGAATAGCAGGAGATATCCCTATGGCTGTTTCAAAAAAGATACTGGATATGCAGGCTTCATCCTCATTTATCAGAAAAATGTTCGAAACCGGCGCCCGTCTGAAAACAGAATATGGCGCTGAAAATGTGTTCGACTTTTCCATCGGGAACCCCGATGCCCTTCCTCCTGCTGAATTTACACAGATTTTGCAGGAAGAGGCTGCCAAAGAAACTATGCACGGCTATATGCCCAATGCTGGATATCCCTTTGTGCGCGAACAGATAGCAGCCTATCTGTCAAAAGAGCAGAATGTCCCTTTTCAGGCTGATCATATTTTGATGACCAGCGGTGCCGGCGGTGCTCTGAATGTGGCATTGAAGACCATTCTCAATCCCGGAGACAAGGTTCTGGCCAGCCGGCCCTGTTTTATGGAGTATAAATTCTACTGTGACAATCACGGGGGCTCACTGGAACTGGTGGATTGCAGCACAGATTTTGATTTGAATGTGGAAGCTTTTGAAAAGGCTATTGATAAGAGCACTGCCGCTGTTATTATCAACTCACCCAACAATCCTTCAGGGAAGGTGTATTCTGAGTCTACCCTGAAAGAGCTGGCAGAAATGCTGGAAAGAAAAAGCAGTGAAATAGGCAGACGAATCTATATCCTCTGTGACGAGCCCTATAGAAAAATTGTTTATGGAGATGTGACAGTACCATCCATCCCCGCACTCTATGACCACACCATGATCTGTACGTCCTATTCAAAGGATCTCTCCGTTCCGGGAGAAAGAATCGGTTTTCTGGCAATTTCTCCCGAACTGGAAGACAGGGATAATATTGTGAGCGGAGCCGTCCTTTGTAATAGAATCCTTGGCTATGTGAATGCCTCGGCTCTGATGCAGCGGGTTGTCGGACGCATGCAGGGAGCTTCCTGCGATGTCAGCCAGTATCAGCGGAAACGGGACAAGCTGGGGAAAATTCTCCAGGACTGCGGATTTGACCTGACACTGCCGGAGGGAACCTTCTACCTTTTTCCAAAAGCACCCATGGGAGACGACCAGCTGGTGGTGGATCTTCTGCAGGAACAGAACATCCTCGCCGTACCCGGTAAAGGTTTTGGCCTGCCCGGATACTTCCGTCTCTCCTACTGTGTGGATGATGCGGTGATCGAACGCTCTGAAGCAGCTTTTAAACGGGCTGCGAAAAAGATATTCGCTTAAGGGTTAAGTCCCGATTAACTCTCTTCGATTTTTTTGTTTCTAAAGTACAGAAAAATATCTACTGAAACCATCAGTAGATTTATTAGGTACAGGAATATGACAAAATCGAAGGAGTAAAATATTTTATGGAGCATCCCGCTTATATATCCTAACCATATAATAAAGAGAAAAGAAAGACTTTTACCTTTTGTGCTTTTTGACTTCAGGGATTTATAGATGGATGTGGGCCATGCAAAGCCGAAGGCCAACAGCATTAATGCTTCAAATATACTCACTTCTTGTTCCTTCTTAATTATTAATATTTAAATGAACATATCAGAAATACGAGTTTTACTCTAGAATTACCCTATGGAAAAAAAGGATGTCAAAAAGGGTTCAGTATCAGCAATCTTTATAAGTCGAGCGAAGGGCACAGGCCGGGAGAGGATTTCCAGTGGGGTTTTTCGTGAAAATCATGGTCTGGAGGGGGATGCCTGGTCAGGTCCCGGTGACAGGCAGGTAGTTATCCTCACGCAGGAAGTTCGTCAAGCCGTAGAAAATGATAGCCGGAAAGGAATCTGTTTTTCCCGTTTCAAGGAGACTCTGCAAATTCGGGGCGTTCCTGCGGATCTAATAGAAAAAGGTACCCGGATGAGTATTGGAGAAGTACTGATTGAAGTGAGCCGAAAGGGGAAAAGTTGTTTCCCCGACTGTGAGATTGTTCAATCCGGGAGTATCTGTGCCATGAAAAAGAACGCTCTCTTTGCCCGGATTCTTCAAACAGGTCAAATCTCTGAGGGGGACTCTGTTATACTCCTCGGGACTAAGCATGATGAATGTGCTTCCAGCCTGATCTGAATCAATGGCAGGGCATATTTTCGTCGGCTTGAGATCCTTCTGATGCTTGAGGGGGGACTCTGGATTCGGGTTTTTATTGATCTTTCTCCTCCTCTGAATTTATACTTAAGGTTGAATACCTAGAAAATTTCGATAAGGAGTTTTTCTGCTATGGAAGAAAAAGGTTCAACTAACGCTTTGCATATTCAGATTTTTCTCCGTTCCTCTCTTTATTTTATTCTAATGCTGATTGTTTCTTTTCTTATTTTCTTTGTATTTACAAGAAGCGCCAGAAACAGACGTATGATGGAATACAAGATGAAAGCCATGACTCAGCTGGAGTATCAGAGTGGTTTGATGCAAAATCACTTTCAGTCTGTACGATCAGATATTCTCTTCCTTCCGCAGCTGAATGAGGTTCTTCGTTTTACGGAAGTCAGAAATGAGGACGATCTCATCTATATAGAAAAAGAATTTCTGGCATTTACCAGGAGTAAGTTGGTATATGATCAGATTCGCTATATTGATTCAACGGGAACGGAGCAGGTCCGTATTAACTTTAACGATGGTCATCCTTCTATTGTGAGAAAGGGAGATCTTCAGGTTAAAAGTGATCGTTACTACTTTGTCAATACTATGTCTTTGCAGCGGGGGGAGGTCTATACTTCTCCTTTTGATCTGAACAAGGAGAAAGGAACAATCGAACAGCCTCTCAAACCTATGATCCGTTTCGGGACTCCTGTGTTTGACAATCAGAACAGTCCGAAGGGAATCATTATTCTTAACTATCTGGGGGATACTCTTCTGCAGGACTTAAAAGTTGCCGGAGAGAACAATCTTGGACAGCTCTTTTTATTGAATAAGGAGGGGTATTGGCTGTATCATGACGATCCTGAATTTTGTTGGGGATTTATGTATCCTCAGAGGCAGAATCTCACCCTTCGTAACAGAAGCCCGGAAGTCTGGAAAACTGTTTCCAGTTCCATGAAAACTCAATTTATTGCCGATGATACTCTGATAACATCCCTTATTCTCACACCCTTTCCCGAAATCAGCAGTTATCAACAAGAACAGAGCTGGATCCTGATGAATACAATCAGCCTTAAAGAAATGGGACTCAGCAAGAAATTTTTGACATTTAATCAGTCTTATATTCTTCTGACGATAGTCTTTCTCTCTGCTGTTCTTTCATGGTTTCTTGGAAGAGCCGTGATTCATCGGAATATCTACAGGGATGTTATGGAGTATTCCGCCCTGTATGACCCTTTGACTGGGCTGCCAAACAGGAAGCTTCTTAAAGAACGGGCAAGACAGCTAATAGAAGAGGCTAGAAGATACTCTCGGAGCTATGCTCTCATATTTATTGATCTGGATGGTTTTAAGGCTGTAAACGATACCTTGGGACATGAAGCCGGGGATGACCTTCTGAAGCAGGCCGGTGAGAGGATGCTTCAAAGTGTCCGCTCTTCTGATTCGGTCTATCGATTCGGAGGGGATGAATTTATCATTCTTCTTTCTCAAATAGAGAATAGAGATGACTGCGGTAAAGTAGGGCGAAAGATTCTGAAAAATATTTCAAGGGAATTTTCGGTCATTGGAGGCAAAGCGAAGATCGGAGCTAGTATAGGGATTGCTATGGGGCATTCCGAGGCCACTGATGATCTTGAAAGTCTGATACAAAAAGCAGACAAAGCTATGTACGATGTGAAAGGCTCGGGAAAGAACAATTGTAAAATTGTCTGACCCTTCTAATCCACGATCTTCATGATAGTGGGAAGACGAATAATACGGGGCTTTTCTTTTAATCCCTGAATTCTTTTAATTAATAGATCAGCAGCCTTCTGACCAATCTCTTCCATAGGTTGGGCTACAATAATACTGGAATAGGGAAAGAATGCTGCCAGAGGAAGGTCATCAAAGGATAGTATATGGAGTCCTTTGACATCGTTTCCGCTTTCCAGAAGATAGCGGGCCGCGCCCAGGTGCATGAAGTAGTTAGAGATAAAAATATGTTCGGGAGGAACGGTTTGTCCCATCAGTGTTTTCATCAGGACATATCCACTTTGGCTGTGATAGTCACCAAAGAGGATGATCGATTCGTCTACGGATAGGTTGTTATCTTTTAACGCAGTCAGATAGCCTTCATAACGCTCCTTTGCGGAGGTCAAATTCATATTGCCCCCGAGAAAACCAATCCGCACAGCCCCTTTGTTGACTGAGTACTGAACGGCATCGTAGGTTCCTTTGAAGTTATCCGACAAGACGGCATCTGTTTCAAAACCATCCACCATTCTGTCAACCAGAACAATAGGTTTCTCCCTGAACAGGGAGAAGTGACTACCAAGGCTGCTCCCCGGGATAATAATGGCACCGTCTACATTTTTGTCATTCAGGAGTTGAATCTGTTCTTTTTCCTTGCCAGTGTTCTCGCTGGAACTACAGAGAATCACTGAGTAGCCATGTTTTTTCAGCTCTTTTTCGACTCCGGTTACAATATTCATAAAAAAATCATTGCTGAATTCGGGAGCAATGATACCTATGGAGTGAGTTTCATTTGTTTTTAGACTACGGGCAACTTGATTCATTCTGTATCCCAGTTCCTCAATAGCTTCTCTTACCAGATCAGCGGTATCTTTTTTTACTTTGGGATCTCCGTTTAAAACTCTGGAGACTGTGGCAGTGGAAACGCCGGCGTTCCGGGCAACATCCTTTACTGTAACTGTATGACTTTTCTTTTTCATTTTCAAATAACCTTTTGTTCTTTTGAAGAATACGCCTGAATCCTGTGAATGGCAATGCAATAGATTGAAGAATCTTCTTGCCACAATAATAAAGTTATGTAAAAATGTAATCGATTACATTTGATTTGTATAGTTTAATATATAACAATGATTAAAGGGGCCGAGGAAGCTGTATACCAGCTGATCTTCGGGAACCAATGAGGAGAATCCATGGATATTAAGACCATAAAACCAGTAAACAGATTGAAAGGCAGAATGCCGAAAGTGGGAATCCGACCCGTGATCGACGGTAGAGAAAAAGGGGTTAGAGAATCTCTTGAAGTTCAGACCATGAATATGGCGAAATCTGCTGTTAAACTAATTGAAGAAAATCTGCGGCATTCTAACGGCATGCCTGTGGAGTGTGTTATTGCAGACAGTACCATCGGTGGTGCAGCTGAAGCCGCTGAATGTGCCGATAAATTTTCCAGAGAGGGAGTGGCTGTCTCTCTTACAGTAACTCCCTGCTGGTGTTATGGAACCGAAGTAATGGATACTGATCCTCTCCTGCCCAAGGCTGTGTGGGGATTTAATGGAACAGAACGCCCCGGTGCGGTTTATCTTGCCGCGGCTCTTGCCGGATACACACAGAAAGGCCTTCCTGCATTCGGTATTTACGGCCGGGATGTACAGGATTCAGATGACACTTCCATGCCGGAAGATGTTAAAGAGAAAATCCTCCGTTTTACCAATGCTGCTCTGGCTCTGGCAACAATGAAGGGAAAATCCTATCTGTCTATAGGTGGAATGTCCATGGGTATTGCCGGCTCTCTGGTTAATCATGATTTTCTCCTTGATTATCTGGGTATACGGGCTGAAGTTGTCGATATGAGTGAAATTGCCCGGAGAGTGGAAGAGGGTATTTATGATAAGGAAGAGTTTAAAATTGCTCTGAAATGGGTGAAAAAGAATTGTATGGAGCAGGAGGATACAATCAATGCTCCTGAATACCAGAGGAGTGCAGAGCAGAGAGAAGCCGATTGGGAATATGTTGTTAAAATGGTTCTTATTGGCCGGGATCTTATGATTGGAAATCCAAAACTGAAAGAGCAGGGATTCGGAGAGGAATCTCTTGGAAAGAATGCCATCTGCGGTGGTTTTCAGGGGCAGCGTTCCTGGACCGATCATTATCCGAACGGAGATTTTATGGAGACCATCCTTAATACATCCTTTGACTGGAACGGTATCCGGGAAGCCTTTGTGTTTGCTACAGAAAATGATCATCTGAACGGGATTTCCATGCTTGAAACCCTTTTGGGATATCACAGCAGAGGATGTGGACAAGACAATGAAAGCCACGGAATTCTGTGTGGGTGACGGCGGTTATTTCAGAGGTGGCGGATACTCTTCCGACTTCCTCTCCAAGGGGGGAATGCCCTGTACTATGGTCCGTCTGAATATTGTAAAAGGGCAGGGTCCCGTTCTTCAGATCGCAGAAGGATGGACCGTTGATATTCCGGAAAATGTTCATGATATTCTTGATGCCAGAACCAATCCCACTTGGCCTACTACCTGGTTTGTTCCTCGGACTACCGGAGAGGGCTGTTTTAAGGATGTCTATACTGTTATGGCTAAATGGGGTGCCAATCATGGTGCTATCAGTTACGGTCATATCGGATCTGATCTTATCACTCTCTCTTCTATGCTCCGTATCCCTGTGAATATGCATAATGTGGAAGGAGAACTCTTCCGTCCCAGCGCATGGGCATCATTCGGAATGGATGAAGAAGGTGCAGATTATAGAGCCTGTAAGAACTTCGGTCCGATTTATGGTTGATTCGTTGAGTTGTTAACCTTAATAACCTGCCCCTGAGTGGTGGCAGGATATTAAGGTAAATAATAAAATCCGGAAGGCAGCTCCCCTTTATTTCTTTTTCTATTCCCTGTAAAATATCATCATACATAGGAGATCGGACAAATCCAGATTGACAGAACAAGCTCTGATAGGCATATCTTCAATATGAATCAGGCGGACATGATCCATATAGATTCTCTTTGTGATCAATCTTTGTTGATGGCTTATGAGGATCTTTCTCGTGCTTCCATTCTGGCAGAAGAGAGCCTTGAACTGTCCGAACAATTAGGCTATCCCAAGGGTATTATTAATTCTCGTATTATCCTGTGCGCCTTGGAGATCTTTCATGGAAATCTGGATCTGGCAAGGGATAAAATGAGTCAGCTTGAGCAGGATCTTGTGATTCAGGCCTCTCCTGATGAATGTCTGATGCGTCTTAATCATGTGCGGGGACTCTACTTTATAAGGGACGGGAATTACAGGGATTCCTTTGATGCCTACACCCGCTGTGGCGTTCTTGCGGCCCGTTTGGGAAAAACCCTCTACCAAGGTTTCAGTGATAATGGAAAGGGCTGCGTCAAATTGGATCAACATGAATTTGAAGATGCCGATAAATATTTCAAAGATGCGGGTCGAAACTTTCAATCCAGTGAAAATAAAATTGTACAAGCCTTGGTTTCTCTGAATGAAGGATGTGTCTTTCGCGGGCTTGGAAAGATCGAACAAGCTGAAACTCTCCTGAAAGATACTCTTGAACTGACTGTTCAAAAGGGATGGAAAATTATTGAATGTTCAGTTCTGGATGAACTAGGTTCTATGATGCTGGAGGAGGGCAAGTTTGATCAGGCTGAAGCCTATATTGATGAGGGAATAGAAAAAAGCGGCCGTATGGGCTATCAGAATACGTATATGAACCTGGTCTATGAAAAGGCTCGTCTTCTAATTCAGAAGGGGCAGCTTGACCGGGCAGAACAGCTTTTGCAGGAATCTTCTTCAAAAGGGCAGAACGATCGTTACCGGCCTGTGTATTACCAGCTATTCGCTGAGATTCAGGAACTGCAGGGGGACTACCGGGGAGCCTTGGCAAATTATAAAACCATGCATGAAGTTTTGAATAAGATTCGGGGAGATCAGGTTTTCTATTCAATCCTAAAACAGGAGAATAAAATACTTCTTCCACTCAAAGCAGTGAAGATTCATATAGACGATGCAGACAGCCTGTTTGCCTGGTCGGTCAGAAACAGAAAAGAGATACTCATAAGAGACGGTGTAAATGACTTTCATGACTATGTCTCAAAGATAAAATCGTTTGGTGAGCTACAGGATGGTGAGTTCTTTCATTCTCTTATTTGTATTCCTCTCTGGTACATCAATGATGTCGTTGGTGTTATTTCTGTTCAGTCTCTGCAAAAAAATGCCTATTCCAACAGTGACCTGGAAAATCTCAGGGTTTTGGGAACCTATGCGGGAATCGCTATCAGAAATGCTCTTCAAACTGGAAAAATGAACGAACTGAATGAGACTTTGAAGAGACAGTCCGCTACGGATAGTCTGACCGGGCTTGCTAACCGTAGAGAGATGGTCCGTCAGGCTAAAAATATCTGGCGAGTTTGCCAGCGGAATAAATTCTACTTTACGATTATAATGATAGATCTGGATCACTTTAAAGAAGTGAATGATGATCATGGTCATACTGTCGGGGATGAAGTTCTGAAAAAGTTCAGTTCTATCCTGAACCGTTTCTTTAAAAGAGCACTTGACTGTGCTTGTCGTTACGGAGGGGAAGAGCTTATGGTTGTTAGCGGTGATATTAATCCTCTTGAAGCTGCTGCAAGGGTTGAGCTCCTGCGGGAGGATCTTTCCTCTATTGAGTTTTCCGGTAAGGATAATACTAGCTTTTCTGTTCAGTTCAGCTGTGGCATTTACGGGGAAATACCTTCTGAAGATTCCGGTAAACGCCTACCTCGGATTACAAGCATTGTGGATGCCTATCTTTATGAAGCAAAAAATAACGGCAGAAACTGTACTTATCTATCGGATGATGAGAAGAAGCCTGCTGAAAAGTTCATTCCTCCTTTTAATCGATCCTGAAAAAGCTTCTATTCTCTTTTTCAATATAGTTGCAGTTTCTTCTCTACCATAGGGAATCCCTTTTAAAAATAAGAGTTCTTCTGGAACATCTGCGATGAAACCCTTTTTTATAGCTATTATCTGTTTTTCCTTCCCTTCAGGAAAGGCTCTACTAATATCCTGCTTGAAAAGGGGGGTTTTATCAAGCAGCCACTTCTCTGATGTCAGGAGTCGTACTTCATTTTGAACCTGTTCAGATGTTCTCAATTCTTCCCAGTTGAGAGAGCCTTCTTTATTATAGCTCTGTTCAAATTGCTTTAGAACAGTTTTTAAACTCAGATCTTTATAGATTTCAGTCAAATTAATTACTTTGGATCTGAAAGACGCGGTTCCTCCGGCCTTTATGATATTCCTGTTTTTATCTTGTTGAAGTGCCTGTTTTAATTTCTCTTTATCTGTCTGTATCAGAAGGGTTCCATGGTGAAAGACTCTTCCTCTCTTATGACGGAAAGCGCTTCCACTGACTTTATAGACTTCATCTTTGTGTTTGATAACAAGATCGTGGCGATCGTTGATATCAAGGAAGACTCCTGTCTTTGTTAACGTCTGGCAGATCAGTTTAAG
The DNA here is from genome assembly GCA_002084805.1 of Spirochaetaceae bacterium 4572_59. Classification (GTDB taxonomy): domain Bacteria; phylum Spirochaetota; class Spirochaetia; order DSM-2461; family DSM-2461; genus Oceanispirochaeta. The sequence continues at coordinate 68,446 of NBMC01000025.1, forward strand.
ATTCTCTGTTTTATCAAAATCTTTCTCTTCTCCGATAAAGGAAAAGTTCAGATTTCCCAAGTCGTGATAGACCGTTCCTCCTCCGCTCTGCCGGCGAAGCAGATGGGTCTCTTTTAATTCTGAAGGATTGCATTCAAGCCAGGGATTCTGAAAGCGGCCCAGCATAGGGGGATATCCGCAGTTGGAGCATCAGACCTGTAAAACCTCGATTCCTGCTTCCTGAATTTCTTTAACAACTGATTGGGGCATATCCTTGTCGGTAATTATCATATCAACACTGTTCAGTGGAAGAATCTTAACAAAACCTGATTTTCCATATTTGGATGAGTCTGCCATAAGAACAGTCTTGTCAGCCTGTCGTTCCATGTGTTTAATAATTTCTGCAGATTCTTCAATATGAGTGGTCATCCCTGTTTTCAAGGAAAATCCACCGGTTCCCACAAAAGCATAATTTACATGATAACGCTCAAGGTGAGTCAGAGACACCGGGCCGACAAGGGATTCCGCAGCTGGTTTGAATTCGCCGCCTACCATGGTGAGGTGCACTGTGGGGTTAACCCTGGCATAGGTTAAAGCTAATGTGGAGTTTGTTACCACATGGATATTTCTTTTTCCCATCATATACTTCATCAGGAGAGAGGTTGTGGTTCCGTCATCTATCATGATGGCATCACCTTCTTTTACCATGTTTGCCGCCGCTTTTGCGATTCTATTTTTCTCTTCAGGATGGTCTTTCTGACTGGCAAGAATATCAGGATGAAAGGCCGGAAGGGCACCTCCTCTCGTTCGAAGAATAAATCCTTTTTCCTCCATACTGGAAAGATCGCTTCGTATTGTTACGGCGGATACTTCAAGAAGCTCGCTAAGACGTGTAACCGATAGATTGTAATCCTCAATCAGCATGTTGAGTATCTTGTTTTCCCTTTCTGAAAGAAACGGATTCATAATGTACCTCTTTATTTGGTCCGGACAGGATTTTAAATGCTTGTCATAAGTCCGAAAATAACATAATTTCTGAAAGCAGAAGATAAATCCCTTTTTATTCTAATGTATTTTTTCAATAAGTCAACCGATCACTTTCGTTTTACTTACTAAATGCCTTCGGAAATTAAATCGATATAATTTGATTCATTTAACTATGTGGTGTATCCTAGTACCATGATTTTTGAATACCAGGTATCCGGAGAGGATTACTCTCTTGCCGGAAGAGCTTCCAGTAGTATTAAGAAGAAATTGAAACAGTTGGGGCTGCCTTCTGATGTGATAAAACGCACTGCTATCTCTATGTATGAAGCGGAAATCAATATGGTCATACATGCGGATGGTGGAAATATTCGTGTGGAACTCAGTTCTGATGCCATAAATATTGTACTCATGGACAAAGGACCGGGGATTCCTGATCTGGAACTGGCCATGCAGGAGGGATATTCCACTGCATCAGAAGCGGCCCGTGAGCTGGGTTTCGGTGCCGGATTGGGCTTAGTTAATATTAAAAAGAACTCGGATCATATGAATATTCATACCGTTGTAGGAGAAGGCACCACTGTGTCCATTATTTTAAATCTGGCTGTTGAGGGAACCCTTTAAGAATGTATTTCCATTCGGTAACTCTTGATGAATCTAAATGTAAGGGCTGTACGGTTTGTATTAAAGGTTGTCCTACCGAAGCAATTCGTGTGCAGGAAGGGTGTGCTCATATTATTCCAGAACGCTGTATTGACTGTGGTGAGTGTATCCGGACCTGTCCCCATGGGGCCAAAATGGCTATTTCTGATCCTTTCACTATGCTGGAAGATTATGACTATACCGTGGCAATTCCCGCACCGACCCTATATGGACAGTTTAAGGATACCATATCCTGTAACCGGATTCTTACGGGATTAAAATCCTTGGGCTTTGATGACGTTTATGAAGTGGCTGTGGCCGCAGAAATTATAACGGAAAAAACGAATGCCATGCTTGCTGATAAAAAGCCTGGTTTTCCACTTATCTCATCATCCTGTCCGGTTGTGGTTCGTTTGATCCAGTCCCGATTCCCCTCCCTTCTGGATCAATTGGCTCCTGTCATCTCTCCTATGGAATTGAGTGCCAGGATTGTTAAAGAAAGAGAGAAGGACAGACCCGGTAAAATTGGAGTGTTCTTTATATCTCCCTGTGCTGCAAAAGTAACGGCTGTTAAAACACCCCGCGGATTTGAAAAATCTGCTGTGGATGGCGTGTTCGGCATAAAGGACATATATAAGTCTCTGAGTAAAGCTGTGAATGAAGTTGAAAAGGAAGAACCCTTAAGTAAAGCTTCTTATGTCGGGATCAGCTGGGCCCGTACCGATGGTGAAGGATCTGCTGTTTATTCTGAAAACCATATCTCTGTTGATGGTATCAATCATGTTATCGACATTCTTGAAAATATCGAGAATGGGCATATTCAGGATGTGGACTTTGTAGAATTAATGAGTTGTCCCGCTGGTTGTGTGGGTGGCCCCATGACCGTGGAGAATCCCTATATTGCCAAAACAAGGATATATAATAGGGAAAGCCGGAACCGGGAAAAGGGTGGAGAAGTCCGGAATCCTGTGTCTTTGAAGGAAAAAGTTTCTTTTGAATGGGATTATAAGCTGGAAAGTAGTTCTATTTATCAGCTTGACCCTGATTATCAAAAGGCCATGCAGATGATGGAGGAGATGGAAAAGATACAAGAAGGACTTCCCGGTCTGGACTGTGGTTCCTGTGGCGCACCCTCCTGCCGGGCTTTGGCTGAGGATATTGTCAGGGGTAACGCTAGTGAAACAGATTGTGTTTTCAAATTAAGAGAGAAGATCCGTGAGCTAACTCATGAAATGATTGAACTTGAAAATTATATGCCTCCCGGTCTCTATAAAAAACCATAAGGAAATTATTTAGTGCTTACAGTTGTTATTATAATGACCCTCGGAATGCTTATCGGGTATTTGCTGAGGTCAAAAACCCATATTTTTAAAAAAGTGGATCGTTGGGTCTCCCTGACTATCTATCTTCTACTCTTTCTTTTTGGTATTTCTGTCGGGAAGAATGATATCGTTGTAAAAAATATCCACCATATAGGTATTCAGGTTCTCATTATAACTCTGGCTGCAATAGCCGGAAGTGTTGTTTTGTGTGGAATTGTATATTTCTTTTTCTTTAAGAAGAGAACTGTGTCATGAAAAACAGTCTGATAATTCTGGGGTTTTTTGCCTGTGGTACTATTCTGGGCTTAAGTGGATATATTCCTGATCTTCCCCATGGGGAAGATTTCAGTATGTATGTGCTCTATCTGCTGATGTTTCTGGTAGGACTTGGTATTGGTGGTGATTCCCATGCCTGGAGCGTTTTGAAGAATGCAAACTTCAAAATACTGCTTGTTCCTCTGGCAATTGTTGTGGGTTCACTGGGCGGTGCTGCCCTGATAGCTGGTTTTCTGGGAGGAATGAGCCTTTCCAGCCTGTATATTACGAGTATGCGGGGAGAGATGATGGGGACTGTTGCTCTTCTTTCCAATATAATGAGGGAGATATTTACCTTATTGATGACACCTTTTCTGGTCCGCTATTCCGGTCCTCTTGCAGCTATCGCATCAGGTGGTGCTACCAGTATGGATACAACCCTTCCTATTATCTCCCTGTATTCCGGGAAGGAGTTTGCAGTGATCTCTCTTTTCAGCGGAATTGTTCTGACTGTTTTGGTACCCTTCCTTGTCCCCTTTATTCTCAGCTTCTGATCTTGTATAATTAAAGTTCGCCTCAGTCTAAATGGAGTCAACATGAATACAAAGCGTTTGATCGATTCTCTTGTTATGTCTATTATTACAATTGTTGTTGTTCTGGCAGTTCTCTTTCTTATAAGTAGCTTTATGATTCAGGAGGGCGCTGCAGGATTCTTTGTGTTGTTTCTGATTGCCTTTTTATCCGGCGGTCTTCTTTTTCCTTTATATTATTGGGGCTACTCCAAAATAGGAGAGGATACAATTTTGGCAAGCCGTGTTTCTGATCTTGAACTTAATGACAGGGATGTGCGGGAAGCCGTTAAGCAGTGGATTTATATCCATTACGGGAAGAGGGCTGAAGGAACAATGGAGTTTGATATGGAAGACAATGGTTCTGTTATATGTCGGGTTACAGTCCTGGATGAGCAGTAAGCTCTGAGAGCGGCCGATTCACGGTAAAAACGGTCTTGAAAAATATTGAAAAAAAATCCAAAAATGGGTTTACAAGAAAAAGATTTTTCAATATTATCACTCTCACGTCCTGAGATGCAGGGCTGAGCAAATAGCGGTTTTAAAAAGATTTAATAAAAACTTTTCAAAACCACTAGGCAGAAAATTGCAGAAATGCTATAACTTATATCGCATTGGCATGAAAATTGCTAATGGCTCTTTTAAAGAAGAATTAGAGAAGGGAAATTAAAGTATTTGACGAAAGTCAAGCC
>NBMC01000002.1 GCA_002084805.1 Spirochaetaceae bacterium 4572_59
ATCCCTTTGTAAAAGAACGCTTAGTTCAGTGCGTCAGCAGCTTGCCTGCCCGAACGCTCCGTGAATATAAACTGTTTCCTTGTTTATTGTCAACAGATTTGTGTGAAAAATATGACAAGTATTTACTTCCACTAGCTAAAATGTTCAGAGACAAAGATTAACACTATCATTGACCCGTTAATTTTATTTATATATTATTTTAAGTATGTCAGATACGGAATCCAAGACTTACAAAAAATGTATTAACTGCGGTAAACACTATTCTGTCGCTCTCATGATCAATAAACTTTATTGCTCTGAAGAGTGCGCCAGCCAATACAGACGCTGTGAGAATTGCGGAAACTTTTATTTATTTTTAGGCCCTCCTGGTGCAGGGAAAGGAACAATGGCTTTCAAAGCAAAAGAACATTATAGTATTCCACATATATCAACAGGAGATCTTTTTCGAGCTGCCATCGAAGATCAGACAGAACTTGGCAAACAGGTTAAAAGTATTCTTGACAAGGGAGACCTTGTTCCTGATGAATTGACTACAGCAATGATCAAAGAAAGACTGAAAAACCCTGACAGCAAGAAAGGCTTTATCCTTGACGGATTCCCCAGAACAATACCTCAGGCTGAAGCACTAAAAGAAATCATCAAAATCGATAAAGTAGTAAACTTCACAATACCTGAAAGCGAAGTAGTCAGAAGACTGTCTGGAAGAAGAGTTTGCAGAAACTGTGGCGAAAGTTTCCATATGGAATTCATACCGCCTAAAAAAGAAGGTGTTTGTGATAAATGTTCGGGAGAACTGTATACAAGAGACGATGATCAGATTGATGCAATCAAAAATAGATTATCTGTTTATAACAAATCCACAGCCCCCCTGATAAACTTCTATAAAGAAGATGAAAGCCTTGTAAATGTAAACAGCAACCAGAAACCTGATGCTGTATTTAACGATCTCAAAGAAATCCTGAAATAATAAAAAGCCGCCGGCAAAATAACTTACGGCGGCTTTACAATACACGTCTAATAAAAAAAAACCAAGATCCAATGCTTCTATCAGATGTTCCTGTGCCGTAACATGATCTTCAAGATAGAGAAACTCGATACGACATCTTTCAAAAAGCAGAGATTCTTTATTATCGCCTACTCCTGAAGAGCTTAAAAGCCTATGATACATCTCGTCAGCACTGTAATACTGTTCAGCACTAATATACAAATCTTTTAAAGCTTCATATGTATCATACGAACCCTGATCATCCACCAACATAGATTCATACAAACTGATAGCCAATTCCAGATCATCGTCAGCAACAGCCAATTCAGCCAGAAGCCTCCTGTACTCAACTTTGTCTTCCAGCTCCAAAAGGCGATTAAGATAAAAACGGGCAGCTGATCGATCTTCCCGCTCTTTCTCCAGTAGGCTTAAATTATACAAAGCCCTCTTATTATAGGCGTTTATTCCCAGTATCGACTCATAATGCTCAACAGCTTCATCTGTCTTATCCATTTTGTAATAGGCATAAGCAAGCATCTCCAGAACCATGACATTCACAGGATCTTTCTCCTGAAGCTGATTCAGAAGTTTTAAAGACGTTCTGTAATTACCTATTTCCAGATTTGTCCTTGCCAGATTGAAAACAGCCTGATTGATCGAAGAGTCCAATTCCAAAGACCTATTATAATATTCTGCGGCTTTATCAAACTGACCCAGATCAAAATAAGCGTTTCCGACATTATAATAATCCCGGGCTAACTCCTCTCTCTGAGGAGTACTCTGACATGATGCCAGCAGCAATGCCAGGGCAAAAATTTTACTGACCGAGTATAGTCTGTTCAATCGTCCTCACCTGAGACCTGTAAAGATTAGCCATAGTCGAACCATAGTCTGCAATCAACTGGATCATATTTCTCGGATATTCATCATTATCAGCACCATTCAGACGGTCCCCTGCATCTCCCAATCCAGGAAGGATATAGGCGGCATCATTCAAGACCGGATCCATCCATAGGGTATAACAGGTAATATTTTCAACAGAACGGATAATCTGAAGTGTTCCTTTCAAGGCAGATATAACATTCAGAAAACGAATAGATTTTGGTTTAACACCCAAGCTCAAAATATATTTCACAATAGTAACAAGACTACCACCTGTGGCATTCATAGGATCGGCAAAGATAAGATTTTTCCCATCTAGCTGTTCCGGGGTAAAATATGATTTATCCAGATCCAGAATATATTCCATATTATCTTTCATCTTGGAATCGTCCCTTTTAATTCTAAAAAGAGCAAAGGGTGTTACATATCCGGTTGAAGAGTATTCCTGAATCTCTTTACTGAGAATCATAGAAGGGAGAAGAGCGCCCCTCAGCATGACACACATAACAGAATCAGAGATAGCGTCATCCACATCAGGGATTTTATGTACAGCATAGTTCTGAACCGGCATAGTTACAGGAGTTTTAACAATCAGATGATTCTTTCGGTTTGATTCTCCTCCGTCATAAGCCAGATTAAACAGCAATTCATAAGCCCTCTGAACATAGTAAACAAATTCATCATGGGGGGTTCTTATATCACGCAGTTTAGCAATCAGCCTTGAGACTTCCCCGTGTTTTAATTGAGGAGTCTCAAAAGAGTAAACCCTGATAGCATCCTCTTTTATGGTGATCTCTTTCATAAAATCACCCATAATTTCGTACATTTTAATAATTTTATCAGTTTCCCTTTTTATGACGACAGCATTCCCTTCTGCCGCAGAAAGCGATTTGTACGATTCCATAGCCTCACTATAATATCCATTCATACGGACAATGTTATTCTGATCTTCCTCAGTCAGATAACCGTTCAGGTCCTCAGCCTTTAAAACGATATTTTTACTCATAATCGATCCTTTACTCATATTATGAAACTATTATACACAAAATCCAGTATGGAATAAACAGAAGGCCAATAATCCTTTAGCAGTATCAACGGATGCAATTATAAATAGAACAGGTCACTCTTGCGAGTGACCTGAAATTAAATAACATCTCCAGGGGGAATTGAACCCCCGTTGCCGGGATGAAAACCCGGTGTCCTAACCACTAGACGATGGAGACAAAAAAAACTAACCGAACAAAACGGATGAGCCGCACTGGGTTCGAACCAGTGACCCACGCCTTAAAAGGGCGTTGCTCTGCCAACTGAGCTAGCGGCCCGTGAGCATCTCCAGGGGGAATTGAACCCCCGTTGCCGGGATGAAAACCCGGTGTCCTAACCACTAGACGATGGAGACAAATTGTTCATTCGGTTAGCCTATGAGCCGCACTGGGTTCGAACCAGTGACCCACGCCTTAAAAGGGCGTTGCTCTGCCAGCTGAGCTAGCGGCCCGTTGAACGATTGAGAAGATACCAAATGGCCCCAAAAGTGTCAACACTTATTTGAATAATTCCAAATTTAAATTGTTAGATTTGGGATCCCATTTACCTATTTTCTTATATTACAATAAGTTATAAAAATCAGCTGTCATTGATAACAAAATAGACCAGACAGTGTGAAAACACTAGCAGGTCTATAATATTTCAAATAAAAAAATCAGAATCTAAAAGCAAATTCCAGAGCACCGCCCATCTTGGGTTCAGCCCCGGCATAAGAGCCGACTTCTTCTGAATAAAGGGCTCCGTTCAGTTCCATAAAATAGAGATCCAGACCGAAACCTGCAGTAAAGTATCCACCCTGAAAACCAGTTCTCAGGGCAACAGAAGAGAGAAGTATTACTTCCGCTCCTAAATCCAGTTTTGTCCAGAAAGATTGAGAATCATATCCGTAAATGTTATCTTCAAAAATAAGAGGCTGTGAATAAGCGCCATGAACTGTTAAATCAATATATTTATTTAGCTTGCCAAAAACAGGATGATAAGCAACAGCAAAATTTAAACTCCAGGGAGTAATATAGCTATCATCAATATCATCATTATCAGAAAATGTAACGCCCCCGAGAGAGTTCAATGGATTAAAAAAGAAACGGGTATTTCCGATATCTCTCATAGTCAGACTGAAGATAAGATCCTGCCAGTACACATCAGCACCGGCATCCACAGCCACGCCGATACCAGCCATGGCATCAATATTGGAAAAATCTACATCATCACCACTATCCTCTTCATCATCCTCTGACACGGTATCTGTAAAACTTGAAATATCCACACCGGGAATCAAGATTCTGTACATAGGACGGACGTCAGCCCCGACAACAAGTTTTACATGATTCAGATTAAAGGGATGGGCATAACCGGCCACCAGGCCGTTTGTCCATGAAAGATCCATAGTAACACCAAGAGTTGTTTCAGCAACGGGCAGGTTCGTATCCATGACTGACATAAAGCCAAAACCAAAGCCACGCCCCACATAGCCCGAACCAATCTGAAATCCTGCACCAATCCCGTGACTTGTTACCTGATCCAGCACTATCCCGATAATATCATCAGGGCGTGACCGATACTCTTCCATAAACTCAAAAATATTCCCCGAATAGGAGGAACTGATGGAAAGAACTGTAATCTCACCCTTCTTCCCGGTCCCTCCTTTTTTATTATCTTTATCCTCGGATTTGGCAAAAGCCGCAGGATTGCTTAACAGAGCATTAAATCCCTCCGCATTAGCAACAAAAGAGCCACCCTGGGCCTGAACTTCCGGGCTATACCACCGGAAGGGTGAGGCATAATAACGGTCACCGGCAGTAAGGGAGCCTGCTATTAACAGCAGCATTACAAGTAGTAGTATTTTTTTCATATGTCCGGCTCCTTAGTCCAGTAGCTTAGAGATATCCAGTCCGTCGTTAACAGCATAATACAGGCCATCACTATCCACTCCCGTGGGATCAACAGGATCACGCAGATAGAAGTTCACATCTTCTTCATCACTCGTATTTTCGGGTTGACGATTATAAACCAGAGGGACATCATCCGGATCGGCCAGATAGTATGCCATCTTATTGATATCTTCTGCTTCTATCCCGCTTACATAATCTGTATCAGAGCTGCTATCATTATCAACATCGAGACTATAGGTAATAAACCTTGTCAAACCGGCCATCAAGGCTTTTGTTGCTGTATCTCCGGCATTTACATCTGGAGGCTTTGGTGCTCCTGCTTTTATTAAAAGCCCATAAGATTCCAATGGCTCAACCGCCAATATAAAAGCTTCCAGTTGCACCCAGACAATATCATGGTATGCGACCCTAGCTGGATCATCAGCGGGCGTGCCTGATTCATAGGGGGGGTCTCCAAAAAGGCTTTTAAAGAGGCCCTCTGGTGTATCCATATTATAGGCCTCTTCAAAATCATCGTTATCCATTGTAGTGGCATCACCTACCAGGTCATTGAAATTATCCATAACATCTTCCGTATTGGAAGTTTTAAGATGAACATCTGCAGCCATAAGGGCTGCTTCCTGCCTGGTTTCATCATCAGCAGATTCATCCTGATAAGCATCTTTCAGTGTTTCCAGAACTTCCGCTTTTGCTGCAGGATCATCCTCCAGTTTATCATAAAAAGCATCATCCTTCGATGAATCAATAATATCATCCACATCACCCAGATCAGGCATTTTATACTTATCGATACCACTGTAAATATTCGTGAGAAATGGATTACAGCCAGCCAATGAAAACAGGATCAATAACAGGATTGATACATGTCGTATTTTCCCTACCATACTATTCTCCCTCTTTTTAATTTTATAATTACCTGAAAACAGAACATGATTAAGTATAGCGCTTGTTAGTACAATTAAACGAAATCCCATCTATAAATTTATCACAGAACAAAGAGATTACAATATATATTTCTATTTTTGCAGAATTACAGAAAAAGTATGTGAATCCCCTACACAGCGGAGGCATAGCAGCAGTAATTACGGTGTAATTCGATTCGGCAAGAGACAATAGCTCCCCGCAGAGACTCATCTGATTCGGAGAACTGCTTGCTTGGTATACGAACTTTCAGGTAGTTCCCTGAAGTCCCTTCCCAGTAAGAGATACCATCAGATTCTTTGATTTCTTCCAGCAGCACATCCACATTCCGTCCTATCCAGCGTTCAAAATAGTCCTGATGAGAGGAATGAGAAATATCACGGATTTCACTTGTCCTGACACCGGCAATTCTCTGAGGCACTGAAGGCCTCATATCCCAGGCAGCAGTTCCCGGCCGTGGCGAGAAGGGGAAAACATGAATTCGGGAAAATTGCAGTTCCTTCAGCAAGGCAATAGTTTCCTCATGTTCCTCATCGTTTTCACCGGGAAACCCGGCAATAATATCCGCTGCAATAAAGGGATCTGATTTCAGCTCTCTCAGACGTAGGACAGCATCCTTAACAAGATGGGCTTCATAATTCCTGTTCATTCGCTCCAAGACTGTATCGGAACCGGATTGAGCAGAAACATGAAAATGTGGGCAGATTCTGGGATGAGATAGTATACTGAGATCACTATCAAGCAAGGTCTTCGGCTCAAGAGAAGAAAGGCGTATTCTAAAATGCTGCGTTTCTTCCAGAATAAGTTCCAGAAGATCCGAAAGGTTTTTATTTCCATCAGAATAGGAATCAATATTGATTCCCGTCAAAACAACTTCTCTATATCCGGAGTTCTCAAGCTCTTTCAGACGATTTATCACAGTAGAGCTGTCCAGACTGACCGAAGAGCCACGAGCTAGGCACACACGGCAATAAGCACAACGGTTATCACAACCATCCTGTATTTTCAGAAATGCTCTAGCATGAAAATTAAAATCTGCTGCGGAAAAACGAAAGCGACCGCTTGGATCATCAATTCCGGACGACTGAGTTTCCAGCCAGAAACTTGCCTGCTTATACAGGTTTTCACGGCTAGTATGGTCACTTGCCAGAAATCCGGCCAGATCCATAATCAAATCCTTTTGATCCAAAGGAATGGAGAGTACGTTTTCTCCCAGAGAACTGATAACTTCTGTTTCCAGCTGAGCATAACAACCGGTGACAATTACAAGAGATTCCGGATAGTCCCGACTGGCCTTACGGATAATCCGCCGGGCTTTTTGCTCACTTTTAGATGTAACCGTACAGGTATTAATGACATAAATATCAGAAGGTTTTTCAAACTCTTCAATCTGAAACCCCTGTTTTTCGAAGGCATCTGCCAGGGCTTCAGTCTCACACTGATTTAACTTACACCCGAATGTAAAAAATGAAGATTTCATAGCTTTTACGATTCCGTTCCGCGGACTCTATCTAGTCCTTTCTTAGCTTCCTGCAGAGAGGGCTGAAGGGAGAGCGCCTTACTATAGGCCTCAACAGCGGATACAGAATTACCTGTACCTTCTCTGGCATAGCCCAGACGAGCCCACCACTGAGCAATGGAAGGAACATGATACAGAGCTGTAGTCAGAGCAATATCCGCATGATGATACTGCCCCATACGGATGTATATTTCTCCCATATAGGAATACACCTGCCCGATTCTGTCACCGGTGGGATTGAGAGCAACATACTGCTGAAAATAATTCAGTCCAGCCTGATAATTTCCAAGAAAAAAATTGGCTTCTCCCAGTGTTTCAATAACACGAGCATCATAACGAGACCATTTGAGAGCATCCTTTGAGTAACTAACGGCATCTTCATAACGTCCCAGACGGATAAATGCCCAACCGAGAACAGTATAGGAGTCCATTCTGGGAGTGATCTGATTATCACCATAGGCGGCCAGCTCTTCCAGACAGACTTCTACAGAATCCGCATACTTCCCCTGCCGATATAATTTCAGAGCATCTTTTCTCTCTTCCTGAGCGGAGAGAGGTATCATGAATAAAAAAATCAATCCCAGCAGGATTGCACTTCTATTTGTAATCATATTAATTTTCATCACTTTTCTCCTGAGGCCGCATACGACTGACACCTTCAAAACGGCAGCCGGTTTCCATTATAATATGAGGAGCGGTAATATCTCCTACAACCTCGGCACAACCTGCCAGCTCCACCTGAGTTTCTGCTGTGACATTGCCCCGAACCTTCCCGCGGACATGAACCGACTTTGCTCCGATTTCAGCTATGACATCTGCATACTCTCCGATAAAAAGATCACCCTCAGCCTCTATGCGACCTTCAAATTTTCCTTTTATCATCAGTTCCCGGGAGAAGGAAACCTCTCCATTAAAAACTATATCTTCGGCCAAAACCGTATCCAGCCTGTGTTCCTTAATTTTCCTTGAATGAATTTCAGCCATCCAGGTCTCCTAAACTTTCTATTGAATCAAACGTATTCAGCATTTTTTCCAGCCCGTGGTGTAAATCATCCCTCATATCAGAGGTATAGGGATTATATTTCTGAAGATCTATAAACAACTGCCACGGGTCGTTACAGGTTTGCTTGATAATATCAAGTAAACCGCTGTAACCGGCTGTTCCGATAGCACTGGGATGTAGATTCATCTCATTCAGCGTTCGTCCTATAAAATGAGTAATACCCTGAGTATAGGCGGCTTCCCTATCATGTTCGTCCGCTGTCATCTCCTGGATTACAAGCCCCATGGCTCTGAACCGATCTTTCCAGTAAACATACTGTTCATCCCGAAGCCTTTCAGCACATAAAACTATGGGAAGACCTTCCACACTAATCTTTGCGGAATCGGGTCCGAACATAGGGTGAGTACCCAATATCCCGACCTCCTCTGGAAGGATGGCTTTCATAAGATTAATAGGATAAACCTTAACTGAACAGCTGTCCACAACTAAAGTGCCTGGCTGCAAATGACCAGAAATATCTTTTAGAACTTCTTCCATGGAAGAAATAGCATTACAAAGAAATAAAACCTGACAGTCAAACAGTTCGTCAAAGGAAACCCTGTTAACACCCTTGGGTGTCAAACGATCCGGGTTCCTGGAATATCCATAAACATTGAAAGTTTCAGCTAATAATCCGGCCCAAAAGGCACCAAAACGCCCTAGACCATATACACCAATACGCATGAAAAACATCATACTATAATTTCAGGGAGATGCAAAGACTGTGCGGGAAATCCCTAAGATGGTATTTTCTTCCTTGCCCAAAAGGGATATAATATTTAAAACATTACAACTTATCAGGAGATCAGAAATGTCATTTGTTAAAGATATGAAAGCACAGGCTATTAAAATGCAGAAAAAGCTGGTATTGCCAGAAGGTAGCGAGCCCAGAACACTGCAGGCTGCACGTATCATTGTAGATGAAAAAGTAGTATCAGAGGTATTCCTTATTGGTGCAAAGGCTGAGATTGAAGCAGCGGCTACATCTGCCGGAGTAAAGCTCGACGGGATAACCATAGTCGATCCCGCCACATCAGAGTTGGCAGAAGCCTATGGAAAAGAATACTATGAACTGCGAAAACACAAAGGACTTTCTGAGGAAGATGCCGCCTCCCAGATTAAAGATTGCCTGAAATGGGGAGCCATGATGGTCCGCAAAGGCGATGCTGATGCCATGGTAGCAGGAGCTGACAACCCCACAGGAAAAGTACTGGTTGCCGGTTTTACTATCGTAAAGACTGCTGCGGGCGTATCTTCAGCTTCGTCCTGTTTTGTAATGGACTTTCCTGAAAAAAAATGGGGACATGATGGTATGATGATCTTCTCAGACTGTGCCACAATTCCTGACCCTACAGTTGAGCAGCTGGCTGAAATCACCATTCAGTCCTCAGCTTCCTGTAAAACTTTCCTTCAGACTGAACCTGTAACAGCCATGCTCTCTTTTTCTACCAAAGGATCAGCTGCCCACCCCAATGTTGACAAAGTGACCGAAGCCTTCAAACTTGTTCAGGAAAGGGCGCCCGAACTGAATGTGGACGGAGAATTACAGCTGGATGCTGCGATTGTTGAAAGCGTCGGCGCCAAAAAAGCTCCCGGCTCCAAGGTGGCAGGAAAGGCCAACACTCTGATTTTCCCCGACCTTCAATCCGGAAATATCGGATACAAACTGGCTCAACGATTTGGAAATGCCGGTGCATACGGCCCCTTCCTCCAGGGTTTTGCCAAACCTATTTCCGACCTTTCCAGAGGCTGTTCTGTAGAAGATATTGTTAATACAATTTCCGTTACCATGACCCAAGTAGAAGACTAAGGTCTATGAATGTAATACTGATGGGATACGGCCGAATGGGCCGGGAAGTAGAACAGATTCTGAATCAGAAAGGTCACAGTATTGTTGCCAGAGTGGATCCCGGCGGCATGGGAGATATGACAAGTGTTGATGAAGAAAGCCTTAAAAAAGCGGATGCGGTAATTGAGTTCGCCCTGCCTGAAGGGATTGTCAAAAGGGCAGAACTTTACAGTAGCTACGGACTTAAAGCGGTGATTGCAACCACGGGCTGGGAGAAACAGCGCAAGGATGTACTCTCCCCTTTCAAACAAGATTCCGCCGCTATCATGTACGGTTCAAACTTCTCAATGGGTGCGCATCTTTTTTTCAGACTTTCCTCTTATGCAGCATCACTGATCAATAAGCTGGAAGACTATGATGTGGCCGTGATTGAATACCATCATAATAAAAAAATAGACTCTCCTTCCGGTACGGCTCTTAGCGCTGCCGGAAAGATACTGGAAAATTTGAATAGAAAAAAGGAGATCCTCCCGGGAAATCCCCCGGGAGCTATAAAACCTGAACAGCTCCAGATAGTGTCTGTAAGAACGGGAAGTATTCCCGGTATCCATAAGGTTTGCATGGACTCTCCTGCGGATACAATAGAACTATCCCATAGTGCAAGAAACCGGGGTGGTTTTGCCCTTGGATCTGTTCTGGCAGCAGAATGGCTGCTCGATCGCTCGGGGATTTTTTCAGTAGATGAGTTTATGCAGGATTTTCTGGACTGAGTAGCTGCCCAGACAAATAAGGAGATAACAGAATGTTTAGCGGAGTTTTCACAGCACTTGTGACCCCTTTTAACAGTAAGAAAGAAATCGATACGGATGCACTGAAAAAGATTGTCAGATTTCAGCTGGATAAAGGGATTTCCGGCTTGGTCCCTGTCGGTACAACAGGAGAGAGCCCAACTGTAAGCCATGACGAAAACATGGATGTGATCGAAATTGTTATAAAAGAGACAAAAGGTAAGGTTCCGGTTATTGCGGGAACCGGTTCAAACTCTACTGACGAAGCAATCAGAATGACCAAAATTGCCAAACTCATTGGAGCCGATGCCAGTCTTCAGGTTGCCCCCTACTACAACAAACCGACACAGGAAGGCCTGTACCGTCATTTTATGACTATTGCCGACGCGGTGGATCTTCCCATAATGGTTTACAACGTCCAAGGCCGAACCGCTGTCAATATTGATACAGACACTCTTATGAGACTGGCCAAGCATGAAAATATTGTTGCCGTAAAAGAAGCAAGCGGTGATCTGAATCAAATGATGGATGTTCTGAAACGGAAACCAGCAGATTTTGATGTTCTTTCAGGCGATGACAACCTGGCTCTGCCCCTTACCCTATTAGGTGGAAGCGGTGTTGTATCGGTTGCCAGTAATATTGTACCCCAGTGGATGGAAGAGATGGTTAAGGCTGCCCGCCGCGGTGATTTGGAAAAAGCCAGAACCATTCACTACGAAATGCTCCCCCTCTTTAAATCAATGTTTATTGAAACAAATCCCATTCCTGTAAAATCAGCCATGGCACTGATGGGGCTGCTGGATGAAGAGTTCAGATTACCCCTCTGTCCTCCTTCTGATGAGAATAGGGCCTATCTGAAAAAAGTATTGATAGATCAGGGACTCCTGTAAAAACAAAAAAAGGACTGTTCCATGGGAGCAGTCCTTTTTTGTTAAGGCTATTTTATTAGGGTTTCCTGAACACAGCCAGAGAACGGCCATCCTGGTACTCCAGATTCCATCCGCTTTTAAGACCAAGCATCTGTAAAGAAGAGGCAGAGTAAAAACGTATGTGAGTAACATCTTCTTTATACCACCAGGATCCAAAGCACTTTTTATCATAGTTTTGCAGAAAGGCGCTTTGCAGAATAATCTTGGCACCCGTTTCTGAAAGGGACGCTATTTTTCGAAATTCACTCAGGGGATCAACCAAATGCTCCAGAACCTCCGAAAGAAGAATACAAGAAAAGGTTCTTCCTTCAGGCCAGGTAGGAGAAAAATACTTATCATAACTGCACACATCCAGACCTTTTCTTTTCAACATATCCGTCAGAACAGGGCGGGGACCGCTACCGAAATCCAGAACTGCCCCGCCGGAGTACCAAGGATCCATACCTTCTGATATAAAACGCTCCAACCAGGAGATATAGCCCTGATCCCCGCCACTGTTATGATGAAGCTCATAACGGGCTTTTTCTTCGAGTTCATCCGGAAGAGATGCTCTTCCCTGAAAAATAAGAGAACAATCAGGGCAAAGGTAAAAATTCCTATTCTGTTTGCTGTTATGGTAAAAATGATCAGACCGTGAAGAACAAAGGGGACAATTCCCGGACTCCTCCATCATTTTTCTTTTTGAATCTCCGCCAGACGGTTGGCAATCCGTACATAGCTATCCACTGAAACTCTTTCCGACCTCAAAGTAAGAGCAAGCCCTTCCTCTTCAAAAACCTGAAAAAGTTCATCCTTTCCAAATTGCTGAAAGCGATGCCCGGCCATGGAGGTCAGGTTATTACGGATGGTTTTTCTGCGGGAAACAAAAATATCCCTGATCAGATTCTGAAAAAGTTTTGCATCTTTCAGATTATATTTATGATGGGGAGTCAGCATAATAATACGGGATGCCACTCTGGGCACAGGGTAGAAGGAACCGGGATTCAGGGTACCGCAATCTTTTATATTAAAGGCGGACTGACATAAAATGGAGAAAGAAGAGTAGTTTTTTGAACCGATCTTAGCACATATTCTGTCTCCCATTTCACTCTGAACAGTCAAAACAAGCCGGGCGGGAAGCATATCTTTCTCTATAAAATCGGCAATGATGGCAGATGCTGCATTATAGGGAAGATTTCCCAGAACCTTATCCGGCATTCCCGTTGCTAGAACCTCTTCCTCCCAGGTTTTCAGAACATCTCCGCTTACAATGTTGAAACGGGAAAATTCCGCCATGGCACGGCTGAGATATTCTACATAGCCGGGATCTATTTCAAATGCCGTCAGATTCACTGGATAGGCGGCGGCTAATTTAGTAATAGCTCCCAGACCGGGACCAATTTCCCAGACCCTTTCATCTTCCTGAATATCAAGCTGTTTGACAATTTTCTCTCTGGCTCCCCGGTTTATCAGAAAGTTCTGGCCCCATCTCTTTCTGGGACCAAGCCCCATCATCTCAAGCAGAGCCTTGATTTCAGAGATAGAATCATAGTTCAAATCCAGCTTTTCTTTTTCCATGTATAAATACTCCGGGTCTATAGAATTCGAGTAATAATACAGGAATCAGAAATAGAAGGAAAGGACCAGCAGTTGTTATTATTGCCTCAACAGGCTTAAAATGTCCGAAAAATTCGGCGCATACCTGAAGAATACGTTCCAGAGGAATAAGGATTCCCCCGAATAGGAATTTGAAAAATCTGAATCCCGGAAAAAACAGCCAGAATATTCCCACATAAAGATAGAGAGTCACCAGAGGCGTTAAGACAAGGGATGCCATAATACCAATTGGATAAGACTTTCCGAAAACTGTTAAAACCAGAGCACTTGTCCATAGCTGAGCTCCCAGAGAGGCACAGAGAGGCAAACGCAGCCAGATCGGGATAATTCCTTCCAGTATTGTATTCATACGGCTGCCGCTGATCATAATCCCGGCCAGGGCCAGATAGGAGAGCTGACTGGACAGAGAATTTATAGATGATGGATCAAGCAATCCATGGACCAGATAACTGAAGAAAAGGACATTCAGGCCGTTAAAACTGCGCTGTGTCAGTTTTCCCAGGCCAAAAAGTAGATACATACTGACAGCTCTTACCAGGGAAGGACGAAATCCCACCAGCCATAAAAAAATCACAAGTCCTCCCATAGAAATGATATATCCTCCCCGTGTTCCGAAGAGGATGTGACCGGCCAGAAACAGGAGTACCCCAACAAGACCGGCATGAAAACCGGACAAAGCCATAATATGCGCCGTACCGGATTTTCTGAAAAGTTCGGAAAACTGCTTCTTGGAGGGATGATCCATCCCTAGCACCAGAGCAGGAAGAAGAACTTCTGTATCCCTGCTAATCAAAGAGCATTTCGCCCTAATACGGGCCAGTAATTTCAAACGGCGTTCCCCAAGGGGAGCATTGGATTCTATGCTGAGAGATTTTCCATTGAAAATCCACTCATCCTTTCCACCTGAAGAAATTGAAAACCGGCCTGAAACCCTTATTTCTGTTCCTCGTCCTATAACAGAACCATCTTGTTTAATGGACTTCCTTTGTATAAAAATACAAACAGGACAGTCGGCAGCCCCCTGGATTCCCTCAGAGCCATCTACATAAGTACAGTCCATCTTCAGCCTCAGACTATGCGAACCCATCCAGACGGGATCATCACTCAAGACACCGTGGAGGACCTGAATACGCTCCACAGAAATAGGCAGATATCCACTATTGCGATACTGGAGACTGTACTGAAAGAAAAATAGATAGAAGACAATAATTAAACTGCTAAACAATCCCTTGAACCCGAATTGTATAAGAAACGCTGAAAGAAAAAAAATTATGAGAAGATCATATAGCTGAAGAGCACCTGCCTCTTGGAGATGCATATCTCCTATTACAAGCAGAACGACTACCAGCAATAGGGGCGCTGGTAGTTGAAAGGAAAGAATTTTCAACTTCATATATAACAAACAACAGAGAAGAAGTGCTGATTGATTCAAAAAAAAAGCCTGATTCCCTAATTAGCAGATTCCCTGGCCAGTCTGTTGATGGCTGGAGTATAATCCGAAAATTGAACCTCGGCCAGAACCCCACTCCCCGATTTATTACCGGACATACCAATGGATTTGATAATTTGTTTAATATATCCAAGCTCTTTCTGACTTGCAGTAATACCCTCCTGCTGACGTTTATTGAATAGAGCCAGTCTTGTGGAAAGGATATCAACTGCCTTGTCACTACCAATAACACCCAGAGCATAGAGAGAATACAGGGTTTCATTGACATCATAGTCACGTTTGATAATTTCACTCAGAAAAGGAGAAGCCGCATCATCATTCGCTTTATTTTCAATAAGAACCTTCATGGCTTCAATCCGAAGTTTAGAAAGCTCATCCTGTTCGATTTTATCAGCGGTCTGATATTTCAATCCCTCTTCCAGAGCCAAAACAGCGATTTTGTTCTTGTTATCTGCCGGAGCGGAAGATTCTTTTTCAACAAAGAGTGCTGTTTTTTTAACATCGTAATCCGCTTCTTTCACGATAGCCAGAATAGGTTCTGTAGGATCTTCTGTGATATATTTAAGAGCTTCTCCCGCCAGATTTTTCGTTCTCTTGGAATACCAGCCAATGTAGGAATAAAAAACCGGTTCAAAACCGATAGGCTCCCTCATTTTCTGAAGGGCCATAACAGCTCCATAGGCTTCGATTTCCGCATTATCCCGATTAATCTGCTGCGTATTAAAGTTCAGGTTCCGTAGAATAGTAGCAACTTCTGGAGCATATTTAACAGAACGGATATTGCCTAGAGCAATAAGAGCATCGGCAACTAACAGGGAATCATCCGTATGAGTTGCAACAAAAAAGATTTGATCTTCCGCATCGAGAGATTTTAACTCGCCCAGTTCCTTTACGATCATCCGAGTCATCTTAATCCATTGCATCATCAGAACGACATCGCCACGGAACTTCTGCAGATCCCCGTTCATCTCTTCCAGAGCTTCAATAAGAACAGGCTCAAAGGCACGGTCATCCAATTTTACAATGTTATTCAGGATCATCTCTTTCTGTTCAAAGGAAATTGCCCGGCGGTAAAGACGGGTCCAGACCTCAGACTGATCTCCGGCAAATAGAGAAAAAGGAAGTGAGAACAAAGTCAGTAATAGAATTATTCTTGAAGTTTTTTTCATTCTTGGCCTCTCCTATTTGAGGACCTGTTTTGTCACAGGAATTACAACATATTCTTTTAAAATAATATCAGTAGTATCACCATTACGATTCAAAGTTTTTTCTTCGCTAACATTACCATTCTCGTCATAGGAGAACTCTACCGTTCTGGAAACATTCTTACCGTAGTAGAAGAGAGATTTTACCATAACACCATCCTGAAAGACATATTCGGTTTTCTTTTCAAGCTTGGATGAGGCAGTATATGTTGCTTCGGAAATAAGAGTATTAGCTTCATATTCTAGCAGAGTATAGCCTTCCATCTCTCCGGCAGGGAGAAAAAAGCTTATCCGTGAGATTTTGTCATTCTCGTATTCATATTCCGTATACATCATGGGAATTCCACCGCTGTCCCCGGAAATCCATTTGATTTTGTGGCCTTCCTTATCATATTCATAAGAAGAAACCCCCTGCAGTTCACCCGTAGGAGTCATAAAAGACTCTTCTACAAGCTGTTTATCCCGGTCATAAGAAAAAACAGACTGGGAAATAACCTCATTCCCTGAGATATATTCACTGCGGATCAGCAATCCATCTTCATAATAGAACAGTTCTTCTGAAACCACGGCTTCATCAGAACCGATATGTGTCTTTTTCAAGATACGTCCATTATCATCATATTCATACAAACGGTAGCCGTCGATAAATCCATCACCATACTGAATGGTTTCCTGTGAGACAAAAAATTCATCTTCTGTCACGGTAACCCATTCCGGTTTTTCCTCTGCCTGAGCAGAAGACAGATCTTCAGCCTGCGGCGCTTCAGCCTTGTCCGCATCTTTAACAGGCGCAGAAGCACAAGCAATAAAGAATAGAGCAGGGAGTACGATTCCCAGGTTTTTCAGGGATTTAAACATTGATTACAATCTCCTATTGCCTTGATTCCGTAATTTCGGATCGAGGTAAGTATTATACTAAATCAGATGTGTTCAACCTTAATATGATTAGAGAAAAAAGTAAAGAATTCAGAGACAATTACTCTTCATCAGAGCCGAAAAGAGGGAGTTCCTCCTCAATAACTTCAAGAGTTTCCAGATCAGAGTCTTCAGAACGAACAGCTTCTTCTGCCAGCACAGGCTCCGGACCGGAAGGAAGAACCGATTTTTTATCATCTCTAAAAATATTATATACAAAAGAAAGAATCATATATTTGGATTCTTCATCCGGTTCAACAGCCTGAATGTGCAGACAGGAGATATTTTTTTCTGAGTCATAATCAATGGTTCTGACCATTCCCCTCAGGATCGTAGTTTTTCCATAGAGTTCAAATTGCAGTTTCAGACTCATATTCTTTTCACCACGACCTCCGATCAACAGAGAAGCACCATCCTCGGACAAATCCTGAAGAATACAGCGTAATCCGGGTTTGGATTCGGGAATAATGGTTGCGGTATGGACACTTCTTACAGGATAAAGCTGTGCCGGGATTTCACATGCTGTGCGCACGGACCTTCTCTTCTGGCTGCGCAGGACCACATTTGAATGAGTCATTCTGAGAGTCTTGAAATTTCTATCAGGATAGCCGTCCATGATACGACCCTGGAAAAAATAGCCCGCATCCTCTTTCTTCCAGAAATAGACATTCAGGATTCTGTCTCTCCAGCTGAATCCTACGGGAAGAGGAGGCCCCTTGGGATAGGTAAGTAATAGATAGTGCCTGCTGTTCTCAATAACAGAACATTCGTAGACACCGACCATATCCACTTTCAGCTTTAACAGCTGATTAAGGGGAATCTCCCCGGTAGTCTCAAGGCCCCTGTTATACCGTGGTTTCTGAAACTCAATTTTTTTCCGGTAGCTGTAAATTTTTTTCAGGAGGTAATCAAGGTATTTTTTCTCTTCCGGATCTTTTTCAGCATCTTTCTTTTTATGAATGCCCGCAATGGATTTATCAAGAACATCCAGAGACCAGAAAAGAGATGACGGTTTTTGATGCCGATTAATAACGGCAGCCTTCTTGAGCAGACCTATCTCTTTAAAACTGAAACCGGCATCTTTTCCTACAGAATAAAACTCAATCCAATTAATATTCTTAAAGCCATTTCTCAGGCTGAAGAGGAGAGGTATAGCTGAAACAACTATTAATAGTGTTATGAGAAGATGTAAAACACTCATATGTACTTAAACCTTCGGCAAATAATATTCAATTTATCACAGTCTTTGATTTTTTCTTGACTAAGGGTATGATAAAACGGATCGGACAACAAGAAAAAAAGGAAAGATTTTGAAAATTTTCAACCGGGAACTCAAAATTCCACTTCAGGCAGAATTACCTCTGCTGTTTATGATTTTGTATCTGCCGGCATATTTAGGGCAGGGAAAAGGATTACCATTCGCTTATTTTGACCTTCCCGCTGTTCATTTTCAAATAATCATAATATCTATTCTCTACTCTCTTCTGATACTCTACTTAACCGACAATATTCCCCTGAATGAAGACAGTCCTCCTCCGGGTCCGGGCTTAGACAAAAGCTACGCTCTGCCCTCTTTCAGAGAATTTGCCCTAACCCTGAGTGCTTTGACAATAATCTATCTCAGCATAAACGTAGCTGTTCCTGTCATATCTAAACTGAATGGAAATGAACTTTCCGGAAATCCCATAGTGCTGACCAAAAAGATAATGCTCCTTCCCTGCTTAATTAGCTGCCTATTCAGCGCCATGCAGGAAGAGCTGTTTTTCAGGGGCTACGGCTTTTACAGATTGAAAGAGTCAGGCTTTGCCCCGCAGACAGCCATGATTCTCATAAGCCTGTTCTTTGCGGCCGGTCATTTTTACGAAGGGTTTCATGCTTTCGTTTATGCTCTGCTGGCCGGACTCTTTCTGACCTGGAGAATTCAGAAAGGTGCATCACTGTTTTCCCTGATTCCAGCCCATGCCCTTTTAAATTTTACAATAATACTGTTAAACTTTCTTAGTGAGGGGAAAGAACTATGAACCGTTCCAAATTTCTGATCTTGATACTTTTATTACTGTTTACAGGGCTTTGGTCTGAAGCAGATACAAGCAGATTGAAATCTCTGGGCTTTTCTGTCCCTGAGATAAGGACTGAAGCCCTACCCTTTCATGTCATCAAGAATCAGCAGATAGAGAAAACCCTTATACCCGAACCGGGTAATGTGATTCTGATTAATTTCTGGGCAAGCTGGTGTCCTCCCTGCGGGGGGGAAATGCCCTCCCTCCAGCGTCTGTATGAAAAACTTAAGGATTCCGGATTCCAATTGGCAACCGTGAATATGAACGAAGAGATCCCAACTGTGCAGGATTATCTACGGTCGGAATCTCTGGATATCCCCGTCTATTACTTTCCAGATAAGGGTGTACTGAAAGTTTATACACTGAGGGGGATTCCCGCCTCCTATCTGATTGATAAAAAAGGAAGAGTCGCCGCAGCTTATACGGGAAGCTTCCAATGGGATAACCCTGAACTTGTCAGGACAATCGAAGAACTTCTGAATGAGTAGCAACAATAAAATGAGAATATTTACTCCCCATGCAACAGGAACTTTTATTGAACGGCCCAACCGCTTCATCGTCCATGTACAACTTCCCGGGGAAATTGCCAGGGCCCACTGTCCTAATCCCGGTCGACTCATAGAATTGATGAACCCCGGCAGGGTGATGATTCTTGAAAAAGCAAAAGATCCCGACAGAAAGACTGCCTGGACACTGGTCGCTGCAAACTATAAGGGTGAAACAGTACTCCTGTACTCCGCCCGGGCCAATGCTGTGGCAGGAGAATTAATTATCCCACGACTCTTTCCGGATGCCGAAAATATCAAGGCCGAGTACAAATGGAAGAGTTCCCGCTTTGACTGGCATTTTTTTGTGGGAGACAGAGAGATATTTCTGGAAGTAAAAGCCTGTACTCTTATAGAAGAGGAGACGGCCATGTTTCCCGATGCCCCTTCTATAAGAGCGTCCCGACATCTGAAAGAGCTGGCGGAGATAACAGAGGCTCCGGATAACAGAGAGGGTCACGCGCTGTTTGTCATTATGAATCCCGGAACCCGGCGTTTTATCCCTAACCTGCATACGGACCCCGATTTTGCCGTATGTGTCGCAGATGTGGCGGATAAGGTGACCCTGCACGGCGTAAGCTGCAGTTGTGATCCTTTGGGCGAGCTGTCTCTTGTATCAACGGATATACCGATTTTAACGGATCTTCACAAAGCGGCCGTAGCGGGCAGTGGTATATATATGCTTCTCATCACAATTAAAAATAAGGACATCCCCATAGGCAGTCTGGGAGAGATCCATTTTAAAAAAGGATATTATATATATGCCGGCTCGGCAGCAAAGAATCTAAAATCCCGGGTAGCCAGGCATCTCAGGAAGAGGAAGAAGTTCCACTGGCATGTGGACTATCTCCTTGCGGAGTCTGAAAAGGTTCAGGCTTTCCCTGTCTACACAGAAAAAGATCTGGAATGCTCTATGGCCTCAGATCTATCAGATATTGCAGATGGAAGGATTGAAAAGTTCGGATGCAGCGATTGCAGCTGCCCCTCTCATCTCTTCTACTTCAGAGAAAACCCTCTTCATAACAGAGAGTTTCTTGATCTCCTGTTTCACTACAGACACAGTCTGGCGTTTTCTGATTAATTTGCGTCCAAGGGATTTTAGTTCAGCTTTACAGCCAGCCGGCCTGTATAATCGCTCCTCTGCATCAGAGGGCCTCTTGTGTCAACAGAAAAATACTCATCTACCGCCTGGCGGGATCCACTGAAGTGACCATAATCATCGATGATCAGAACCCCTTTCTGTACCAGAAGAGGATACAGGATTTCAAGTTCCACTCTGGTAGACTCATACCAGTCCGTATCAAGTCGTAGCAGCGCAATGGATTCAGGTTTTTGTATTTTAAGAGTTTCACAGACATCTCCTTCAATAAGCTTGAAATTATTTTCAGGATAAGATGTGGTCAGTAGGTTTTTCAGGACATTTTCCGGACTGACAGCCCACCAGCCTTTATGCCAGCGTTCGGAAACGGCCTGTCCGGAAGAAGCGATAGTATCCTCGGGACCCGGTTCGGTCATTCCGCTGAAAGTATCGTAGAGCCAGAGGACTCTGTCCCGGCAGCCTGCCTGAAGCAGGGTCAGAGCCATAAGGATACAGGTCCCGCCTTTCCAAACGCCACATTCTACAAAATCCCCCGGAAGATCATGCTTTAGAATATGATGTATACCCTGATAAACCGCATAGCCCCGCTCCATGGATATCATAGTATAGGGTGAGGCCTGCTTCCAGAGCTCAGTAAAATCGGATTCCAGATCGATCCGGTAAGTGGAAGGGTGGTCGACCCCCCAACCCTTATCCGTTAAATAGCCTGCCAAATCCTTCTCACCGAGATCATTCTCTTTCAGAAAAGCTGCAATATGATCGATCTGTTCCATCTGTTGTACTCCTAACCCAGGGCCTCTGCTTTCTGACGTCGTTCCATAATTTTCAGAGAGAATAACTTTTGAGCAATCCGTTTTTCCACAATACCCACAGTATGGTTATTCTTGTCCGTAACAGGAATATAATCAATATTATGCTTCTTCATCAACTGATAAACATCTTCTGCCGCCATGTCTTCACTACAGCTACAGGGGACAGTGACCGAAATATCGTGAGCCAACAGAAGGCCGGATAACTCGGATGCCATAAAGGTATCCTTCAGATTATCAATGGTAATGACTCCGATGAGTGAGTCTTCCCGGGTTACAACAGGATAGATCAGATTGTCATATTTGCTAAAATGGGCCAGCACATCCGTAATAGACTGATTCTCACGTATGGAAGGAACAGGATGCATCATATCGGAAGCTCTACTTTGCCGGAGTAGATCCTCTTCGGTAATATTCAGGCCTACTTCTCCGGCTTTCTGGACAGCATATTTAACCGCGGGTGGTCCCAGAATTTGCACAACAAAGGTAGAGGTGGTTACGACCATAACAATGATATTTCCCATGGGGCCCTGAAATGTCTCTCCTGCTACGATGGAAAGACCCACGGCGACACCCGCCTGACTGAGAAGGCAAAAGGGAAGATATTTTCGAACGCTTTCAGGAGCATGGGAGATCCTGGCCCCCAGAGTAGCACCCAGAAACTTACCGCTTGTACGACCGATCAAAAACAGCAGAGCCAGTACGGCCACCAGACCTGTCACATTCCATATATTCAGTTTTGCACCAACCAGAACAAAAAAGAGAACATAGATGGGGGGAGCAAACTTTTCTACCAGCTTAAAAAGAACCTTACTCCGTTTAGGAGAAAAATTGGACATAAAGAAACCCATAGACATGGCACAGAGGATCATATCCAGTTCAAGCATCTGAGTCAGACCGATAATAAGCAGAAGAGCCCCTATGGAAAATACCAGGATTTTATCTTCATCGATATAGCCGCGGATTAGCTTTGAAAGTCCCCAGCCCATAAAAGATCCAAGAAGAATAGCAACTCCCACTTCATAGACCAGGCTGAGAAGACTCATGCCTAGACTTATATCCGCGTTTCCTGTCAAAACACCTGCGATGCTGGTGGCTACCGCAAAAAGCAGAAGTGCCACACCATCATCCATGGCAACCAGTCCCAGAACAGTTGAGGTTAAGGGTCCCCTGGTTTTATTCTCCCAGAGGACATCTGTGGTTGCTGCCGGAGCAGTGGCTGATGAAACAGCCCCCAGAAGCAGTCCGAGAGATATGGCCAGGTTGAGATCTTTAAAGAAGAACCAGGCGGCAATAGATATAATAATTGACACAACCAGAAAGGCCATAAAGGCTTCCAGAAACAGGATCCAGGCAAACTGTTTTCCATATTTCTTCAAAACCTTAATTTTTAACTCTCCCCCAATCAGAAAACCGATAACGGCCAGGGCAAAAGAACTGAAATATTTCAATTCTCCCACAATATTCACGTCAATCAGACGCAGGCCGGACTGTCCGATAAGGATACCTATGGCAATATACCCGACAACCTGTGGAATTTTCAGAAACTGAAATAACCGTCCTCCCAGAGTACCCAGAGAAAGAACAAGCCCCAGTAGAAGAATAATATTAAAATGTCCCGTTAGGATATCAGTCATCTGATGCACTCCCTGTAAGGAGATTATAAATTTCCTCACTGTCTGAGGCATGAATAAGTTTTTCTCTATCCCCGGCATCTTTCATTCTTCCAATTACCTGGGATAATAGACGGATATGTTCCTTATGCTGATTTTCACCCACCATAATCATAACAATTATCTTTATATCTTCATTATCGATGCTATCATAATCAACAACACCCTTCTCTTTGATTCCGATGGCAATAAGAGGTTTTTCAACACCTTTAAAGCGAACATGAGGAATTCCGATACCCATACCGACTCCGGTACTCATCAGCTGTTCCCTGTAAAAAATCTCTTTTTTAAGATTCTCCAGATCCTCTATAAATCCTTTTTGATGAATACATTCCATCATTTCAATAAGGACTTCTGTTTTCTTATTCTCATTTAATCGAAAACAACACTCTTTCTTAACTACTTCTGATAAATTCATGAAAAACCTCTTAATGCCTTTTTTAATAGCCGTTAACCGATTATGTCCACTACTGTCCGTTATTATCCATAGCAAACAGAGGGTTTATCTTTCTTTTTTACAAAAAGAAGCCCTGTCGTAAAAACCGGACAGGGCGAATTATGAAATTATATAAAAATCAGGGTTTATAGAGAAATAGATCTCCATAACCGGCAGACTTAAAACGATATGTGAGAACTCCTGTTTCATCGGAAGTTAAAGGCCCGATCAAAAGCTTGAATATGATTCCCCTGGAACTTTCATCTGTCCAGACAATCATAGGATAACGGGTTGCAATGCTTTCCATCTCAGCATAAACCATTGCGGCTGTTGAGTAGGCTCCCAGCTGTATATAGGAGGAACCATTTTTCAACTCTGCCGCAATCTTATCTTCCAGAAGCTCACGATCAATATAAACCGGTATAATCTCCTCTTCTCCACGGACTTCTGCAACAGAAGGAGCTTCGGGAGGTCTGAAATCCGAAGGTGTCAAAAAATAGATGATATTATCTTCTGGGGTTTCCGTGGGAATAAGAGCCGATTCCGGAAATGTTTCACCAGGGAGAACTGCCACGCGAATGTCTGCATCCTCTGACGGAACTACTTCTTCTGAAACAGCTGAATCAGCACTCTCTTCTGACAGTATCAGAAGAGTATCAGGCTCCAGAGGTCCCGGAACTGGAACAGGACCATCCATAAAAGAAACGGCTTCGGGAGGAATATCTGCTTCAATAACATCTCCCTCGGGAGTATCTTCTACTGCAGCGACTTCAGCATCAGGAGCAGCAAAAGCGCCAGCCTCCTCTTCAGGAAGAGTCACGGCAGGATTGATATCGGGATCATTACTCTCAAAACGATTATCATAGACAGAAGGAGCGCTATCTGTAACAACCCGGACCTGAACAGGAAGAACCTGATCAGAAGGCATTCCCAGGAGTTCTCCGGCATTAGCGCTGACAAGAAGAAACACTCCCGGCCGGGGTGCTCTCTTTACTATGGTGATTTCAATGGTCCGTCCGTTTTGAGGATTTGTCACTTCCACCAGAGTATTCCGTGTAAAAGAGTTTGATGCTCCCGCCAGGGGTGTATCTTCGATAAAGTTCACAAACTCTGACGCATCAACCGAGGCATTTCCGGACCATACAGGTTCTGAAAATATGGGCTTTAAGATCACCAGAAACAGGATAACAAACAGGAGTTTCATAAAAAGGACTCTGTGTCTTTCCGCGTAATGTATCATATATGATTTAAAATCAGTCATAGGTTCTGCTCCTGAATTAGTTCCAATCTTCCTGAATGAGCTGTTCACACAATCTGCTTCCCATTTGGCTATACATCTTATGCAGATCAGCTTCACTACCGAACTCACTCTGATTCACAAACAGAGGAGGGCTGTGACGGCCAGTTTCACAATCAATAAGAATCCCGGAAAGTCTGTTCACATGCATAGCCCAACTGATAACAATATCCGCACCAGTCTGCTTTCCCAATGCTCTCAGAGTCTCTACAGAATCCTCGCTTGACTGGCTGAAAATGATATATCCCTGATCAAAAAGGTACTCCATGATTGCAGAATCCACATCATCCGTATAGTCTATGGATTCAGTTTCCGTTATCAAAACAGGTTCCGCATTGACTATCACAGTCTGAGCCACAATATCCGTCGTAAGGACAGCTCCGGCCAGTATTCCAATCAGAAAGATATCTCTGCATAAATACTTTCTCATATTATCTCCCATTTTTCATTTTCCATTTATCCATGATTTCGGGTCGCCCCGGGTACAGGGGGTTTTTCTTATTATCGACGAATTTTTAAGAATGAAAAGAGTTTTATACAAGATTATTCCACTGAGTAAATTTACAGATCATCTATTAACTATTAGGTCGGGCTGTGTTATTCTGACTTGGTGAGCACTAAAAAAGGAAACCGCATATTTATTATAGGTGCCGGATTTGCCGGAACTAATATTGCCGAAGAAATAAACAAAAAAAAACATACCGGAGAAGTCATTGCATTCCTGGATGATAATCCGGAAAAAATCGGCACAGAAATCAATGGGATTCCCGTTCTAGGACCCATCAATGCCTTTACTAGAATATTAACAACGATTCCGGCTGATGAGGCCATCATTGCCATCCCCACAGCCAAGAGAGAAGAACTGGCTAGCATTTACAATACTCTCAGCAGAGCGGAATTTAACAGAATAAGGATTTTGCCTAATATATCCCAGATTGTGAACAGCCATGCCCATCTGGTACAGGCCAGGGATATCAACCCCGAAGACCTTCTGGGAAGAACCCCCGTGGCCATAGATCTGATGGAGAGCCTCTCCTATTTAAGAGGAAAAAGAGTTCTTATAACCGGTGCCGGCGGCAGCATTGGCAGCGAATTGGCAAGACAGCTTTTGTCCGGCGGAGCAGAAAGACTCTATCTGATGGGACACGGTGAAAACAGTATTTACCGGATAGATAAGGAACTACGCAGACTTCAGGAGGGCGGTGTCGGTGAAAAAGCTACCGTCGTCCCGGTTATAGGAGACCTGCAGGACAAAAACTTTATGGAGTTTATCCTGAAGCGACTTAAAGCGGATGTTATTTTTCACTGTGCCGCCCACAAGCATGTTCCCCTTATGGAGTTCAATCCTATAGAGGCTGTAAAAAATAATGTATTAGGAACTTTGAATCTAATCAGAGCCGCTGAAACGGCAGGAGTACCCCGTCTTGTTCTGATTTCCACAGATAAGGCGGTTAACCCCTCCTGCGTATACGGAGTCACAAAACGACTGGCTGAAATGCTGGTTCTGGAAGAACGAAAGAAAGGCATGGATTTTATGGTTGTCCGCTTTGGAAATGTTCTGGGATCCAGAGGTAGTATCGTTCCTCTGTTTAAAGAACAGATTCTTGCGGGAGGACCCGTAACGGTAACCCACCCGGATACGACACGCTTTTTTATGACCATTCCCGAAGCCTCTTCCCTTGTCCTGAAAGCCGGAGGTGTCGGACATAGTGGTGGTCTCTACATCCTGGATATGGGAGAACCCATAAAGATTCTGGACTTGGCAAAACAGATGATCCATTTTTACGGATATAAGGAAAAAGATATTCCTATTCAATATATAGGAATGCGGCCGGGAGAAAAAGTGATAGAGAAACTCTGGACAAATGTAGAAGATCCTGTACAGACCGATTATACAAGGATTTTCAAGGTAGAATCTGAATCCACGACTCTGCCGGTCTCGGAAATCGTCCACAAGATCCAACCAATCTGTTATATGGACCCGAAAAACCCGGAACCCTACCGGAACCGTCATATGCTTCGTGACATACTACAGAAATATTTTCCTACTATGCAGGTACCCGAGAATGAACCAGAATACTGATTTTATCCCTTTTGCCCTTCCCTCTATCGAAAAAGAAGAGGAAGAGGCCGTTCTCCGTGTTCTCAGGAGCGGATGGCTCACAACCGGAAAAGAAACCCTTGCGTTTGAGAAAGAGTTTGCTTCCTACACGGGAGCCAGCCATGCCCTGGCGGTAAATTCTGCAACGGCCGGACTGCACCTGACAATGGAGGCCATGGGAATCGGTCCGGGGGATGTGGTAATCGTTCCGACCTATACCTTTACAGCTACTGCCGAGGTTATCCGCTATTGCGGAGCCGACCCCTGGTTTGTGGATATGGGGGAAACAAGCTGGAACATGGATCCTCAAAAAGTATCAGATACCATTGCTTCTCTAAAAAAGAAGGGAAGATCCCTCAAGGGAATAATGCCTGTTCATATAGGCGGTGATCCCGAATTTTTAAAAGACCTTCATTCACTGGCTGTCCAGAATGAACTTTTTCTGGTAGAAGATGCCGCCCACTGCTTTCCCGTAGAGACAGAACAGGGATATGTGGGAACCTATACGGATGCAGGAGTCTACTCTTTCTATGCCAACAAAACCATAACGACCGGAGAGGGCGGAATGATTGCTGTCAAAAACCCGGAACTGGCCAGACGGATGGAAATAATGCGTCTTCACGGTATTGACCGTCCCGCCTGGGACCGTTACACAAGCCAAAAGGCATCCTGGGAGTACGATATCGTAGCGCCCGGGTTTAAATATAATATGACAGATATTTCCGCCGCTATCGGGCGGGTTCAGCTGTCAAAAGCTAAAGATTTGATGCATAAGAGACAGCGTCTGGTCGCATCCTACCTGGAAGCCCTTTCAGACCTTGATTTTCTGGAGCTACCTCTCTGGAAAAATGAGCATGCCTGGCATCTTTTTCTGATAAAAATCAAAACAGAAAAACTCTCTATTGGCCGAAACCGCTTTATCGAAGAACTGCAGGAAGCAGGAATCGGAACATCTGTCCACTACAAACCGCTTCATATGATGAGTTATTATAAAGAACGATATAATCTGTCAAACGGAAATTTTCCACTTGCAGAAAATGCCTTTCAGCGGGTGATAAGTCTGCCTCTTTTCCCGGACATGAGCGAAGAACAGCTACAGCGTGTATGCCATACAATAAAATCTATCGGTGCAGTTCACCGCATAAGGGAGACCGCCGGCTGTGGATGAGGATAAATTCAGAAACAGACTAGCAGGAGGAATTCGCTTTCCCGAGGATATGACCAGCAAAAAAATGGTTTATGCGATTCTGATCCGTTCTCCCCGTTACCAGGGAATACTGGAAGAGGTGGATGTTCCGAAACTACCTGAGAATATGCTTTTTATGAGAGCGAAAGATCTTCCCGGTAAAAATCTAATGCCCCTTCCCGACTGCGCCCTGCCTCTTTTGGTGGAAGATGAAGTTCTCTACCCCGGACAGCCTTTAGGTCTTTTAACGGGAGCTGATCCTGAGATTCTAAACAAGATAGGCAGTCAGATACGCTGCCGAATCCGTAAGACCCCCCCATTCCCTCCCGCTGCCATAAATGATCCTCGTTCTACCGCTATTATAAAAGAAATCAAAAAGGGCGATCTGGACCGGGGAATGAACAAGGCCGAACAAATACTGAAGGGCGAATACAAAATGATAATGCCCGAGGTTCCCAGTTATCCCCGTAACAACATATTCTGTACAAAAGAAGGGGGGCGCTACATACTCCATCTGCATACCCAGTGGCCCTCACTTGTCCGGAAGCTCTGCGCTCTGGCAGCCAATATCAGCCGTAAACAGGTTGAACTCCATTTCAATACAGCCGGCCGAACCTGGGACAGCCATATCTGGCAATCCGCCGTGCCGGCTGCTCTAACAGTAGCCGCCGCTTCCATCCTGCGCCAGCCTGTACGTCTAATAGAAGAAGAGAACATTGCCATGAGCTTTGTACCCAGAGAACTCAATATTCACTATACCGCAGGTCTGGACCATCAGGGACGTCTGACCGCCCTGATGGCTGATTTAAGTATTGATGCGGGAGCCTATGGTTGTTTTGCCTCGGAAGTTCTGACAAGGCTCTGTCTTTCTTCCGCCGGATTCTACCAGTGCCGCAACATACGGATCAGAGGAAAAGCATACCAGACCAATACGCCCCCCTGGTTTCCCATGGCCGGATGGGGTTTACCTCAGGGATTTTTCGGAGTAGAAATGTTGGCAAACCATCTGGCTGAGGAATCTGGTACAGATCCTGCAATCTGGCGGAATCTCAATATCGTTGAAAAAGGGAACCTCTATCCCACATCCGGCCAGGTAAGACAGCGCCTCCCCTTGCCGGAGATGGTAGATGATATTTGCAGGAAATCAGATTTTACCCGCAAACACGCAGCAGGACGGCAGGTTCGTCAGAATGAAAGAGAACTGGATCTTCTTCCTACAGGATACAGCGGTATCGGTATGGCTGTCAGCTTTCAGGGGAACGAGTTTTTATCACGGAACAGAGTTCTCACCGCCTCTAGCGTTACGACGACCCTTCATAAAGAGGGAAATCTAGAAATTATTCTGAATGCGGTCCCTGCCACTCCAAGCCTACTGGCCTTATGGAAGAAACGGATATCCAAAAGACTGTCTATTCCGGAAGAACAGATTTCCTTTATTCTGGATAAGCCTGACGATCAGGCTTTCAGTGGCCCCTCAACTCTTTCCAGAAGCAGTACAATTCTCACAAGACTAATCGATCAGAGCTGTGATCTCATACAGAAAAAGCGCTTTAGAGAGGCTCTTCCCATTACAGAAACAGGAAGCTTCAGACGACGGACAAAAACCGATTGGGATGAGGAGAGCCTGATAGGAACTCCCTTTGGAACCCCGTCCTTTGCGGCCGCTGTAGTTGATGTACAGCTGGAGACTGCGACCATGGAACTGCGGGTACCAAAGATTTGGCTCTCCCTTAACTGCGGTATCATCCTAGATAAGAGCTCAGCCAGATCTTTTATTGAGGCGGAAGTCCGGCTGGCCCTCTGCCAATGCCTGAAAAAGCAGGCTATCAAGCCCAGCATTTTCCCGGAGCTGCATATTGAGTTTAATGAAAATGAATCTAAAAACCAGAGAATCGGTGGATTGGAAGGACTGGTACTGGGAGCCGTCCCGGCGGCCTTTGCTCAAGCTGTCTCCCTAGCCTCAGGACTTCAGATCAATTCCCTCCCCCTTGAATCGGGAGATTTATTAAGGGGAGTCAATTAAAAAATGCTTATCGAATTCGTATTGAATGATGAACCTACTTCAGTTGAAGTACCTGCCTATAAAAGGTTAGCCGATGTTCTAAGAGAAGGTTTTAATTTAACAGGACTCCGTTCAGCCTGTGGAAAGGGTTACTGCGGACTCTGCACGGTAGTTCTGAATGAAGAACTGGTCTATTCCTGCATGATCCCCGTATTTCAGATCAGAGGAAAATCCGTTCAGACCATAGAGGGCTACGCTGAAACAGAGGGATTTAACGATGTTTTTGAGGGATTCAAAGAGGCAGGGGTTCATCTTTGTGATTACTGCGCCCCCACCCGTACGCTGACCACAGGGATACTGCTGGATAGATATGTCCGTCCCGATGCCAGACAGATTGAAGAGATACTTAGTTCTGTTAAATGCAACTGTACCCCCTATGAAACTCTGAAAAAAGGGATTCTTCTAACATCACAGATCCGGCAGAAAAGGCTGAAAAGTTGAAACAGCCCCCCTATCATATCAGTATTCCACAAAACCTGATGGATCTGCTCAGCCTTTACAGGAAAAATCCGGCATCCCTTCTGATGGCGGGGGGAACCCATCTTCTGAATCATACCCTCAATCGAGAGGGAGAGCACTATTCCATTTTATCTCTGACACAATTGGAGGAACTGCAGAAAATTTCCCGCACAGACCGCTATGCTGAAGCAGGCTGCTGTGTAACCATCAACCGCATGATTGAAACGGCCTATATTTTCCGCTCCCCCCTTCTGCAGGATACCCTATGCCAGATGGGTCCCTACCCGATCAGAAACAGCGCGACAGTAGGGGGAAATCTCTGTATTCCAGGCCGGAGAAAAGACCTTTTTCCGGTTTTGCAGCTTCTGGATACACGGGTGGAAATCCGCTATGTCAAACCCAAGCGAAATAAACGGATGTCCATGAAATCCCGCTGGATTCATATCAATAACCTTCTCAGCCATGACGGAGAAATAAACCTGGCCGAGGGAGAAATGATCACAAGAGTTAGAATTCCCTACTATGACGGCAACTTTACCTTTCATAGAAAGGTAAATATCAAAGATGATTTTTACCTTAGCGTCAACTGCCTTGCCACCATTGAAAAAGGTGTTCTTTCCGATATCCGCCTCATTTTTACCAATGAGGAAAAGCTTATAATCCGCAACAGGGATATAGAAGCTAATCTTCTGGGACGCCGTTTCCCCCTGGGGAAAAAAGATCACGATCAGCTAATGGGAAATCTGTCCCACTTCTATATGCCCAATGAAAATCCCTATGAAACCTACCTCATAAGGAACCTGTTCCGACAGCTTCTGGAGTCCCTGGCAGATCCGCCTGAAAATCTTCAGGGAACTTGGTAGATGTGACTTTACAATCCGTCATGAATTATTATACTTGATTCAGAAAACGGGGGGGGGAAAATCTCATTGGAATTTGTACATCTTCATAATCACTCGGACTATTCTCTTTTAGACGGAGCGGCACGTATACCAAAATATGTGGAAATGGCACAGGAAATGGGGATGAAACATCTGGGACTCACAGACCATGGGAACCTTTTTGGAGCGCTCCGTTTTGAACAGGCCTGTCATGCTGCCGGCATTAATCCTATTGTAGGTTGTGAGGTCTATGTCTCTCCGACATCCCGTTTTGAAAAACAGACCAGCGGTTACAAAAACTTTCACATGGTTCTCTACTGTAAAAATGAGAAGGGCTACCAGAACCTGATGGTTCTGGTCTCCAAAGCTTATACGGAAGGATTTTACTACCGCCCCCGGATCGATGATGAACTTCTGGAAAAATATAGTGAAGGACTTATCTGCTCATCCGCCTGTATGGCAGGAGAAATTCCCCGCTACCTTGTAGCCGGGAATTATGAAAAAGCCAAAGAAAAGGCTCTATACTATAACAATCTTTTTGGAGAAGGGAATTTTTACCTTGAGGTAATGGATCACGGTATTCCCGAAGAAAAAACAATTATCCAAGGGATAAAGAAGCTCCACGGGGAAACGGGCATTCCCATTATTGCCACAAATGATATTCACTATCTGAAGAAAGAACATGCCAAGGCTCAGGATATTCTGGTCTGTATCGGTACTGGCAAAAAACTAAATGATGAAAAACGCTTTAAGATGGATAAGGAAGAGCTCTATTTTAAAACTCCCGAACAAATGCAAGAACTGCTGGGAGATGTTCCGGGGGCCCTTGAGAACACTGTCCGCCTGGCGGAAAAATGTAATCTGACAATTCCCCAACCCGGACCCATTCTACCGGATTATGTGATTCCAGAGGAATTTAAAAACCCTCAGGAATACCTGAAACATATTACCTGGGAAGGTATAAAAAATCGCTATCCTGAAATTACAGATGAAATAACTAAGCGGGTGGAATATGAACTAAAAATACTGCTTGGCATGGGTTTCGAAGGCTACTTCCTTATTGTATGGGATTTTATACACTGGGCGAGAATGCATGATATTCCTGTTGGTCCGGGTCGTGGTTCCGGTGCCGGTTCCATTATTGCCTATGCCATGGGGATTACCGATATTGATCCTCTGAAATACGACCTGCTCTTTGAACGATTTCTCAACCCTGAACGTGTTTCCATGCCTGACTTTGATATTGACTTCTGCTTCGAAAGACGGGGTGAGGTCATTGATTATGTTACAAGGAAGTACGGACAGGATCAGGTAGGTGGTATCTGTACCTTCGGAACCCTAAAAACCAAAGCTGTTTTAAAGGATGTTTCACGGGTACTTGATATTCCCTTTGGAGAATCCAATGTCATTACCAAACTTATCCCCGAGGGAAAAGCTCCGGACGGTAGAAAGATCAATACGGCGGTAGCCCTGGAGATCGAGCCGAAACTAAAGGAGTTTTATGATCGAGGTGGTAGCTATAAGCAACTTTTTGATGTTGCCCAAGTTCTGGAGGGAATGAACCGCCATGTATCCACCCATGCCTGCGGTAAGGTTATCGGGAAGTCCAGACTGACCGACTATGTCCCTCTCTACAAGGATCAGAAAACCGGTGATATCAGCTCCGAATTCACCATGGATATCATTGAACCCTGTGGTCTGGTAAAGATGGACTTTCTGGGACTGAAGACCCTGACCCTGCTGAAAAACATCGAAGGACTTGTTCGTAAAATTGATCCAGATTTTGATGTTAACGAGGTGTCTGATGAAGATAGGAAAACATTCAAGATGCTCAGTGAAGGATTGAGTACAGCGGTATTCCAGTTTGAGAGTTCAGGAATGCAGGACATCCTCCGACGGGCCAAACCGAATAATATTGAAGACCTGATTGCCTTGAATGCTCTCTACCGGCCGGGGCCCATGCAGTTTATTCCCCAGTATATAGAAGGAAAGAAAAATCCTGCTACCATTAAATTTCCTGATCCCTCTCTGGAGGAACTGTTGACCCCGACATACGGGGTTATTGTCTATCAGGAACAGGTAATGAAGGTTGCCCAGATCATCGGAGGTTTCTCCCTAGGTAAAGCGGATATCCTCCGCCGGGCCATGGGTAAGAAAAAGCTCAAAGACATGGAGAAGATGAAGGTTGAGTTTATTGCGGGAGCCAGGGAGATTGGCCACTCGGAAAAACATGCCTCGGAAATCTTCGATATGCTAGAACCTTTTGCGGGTTACGGGTTCAATAAGTCCCATGCGGCAGCCTACTCTGTAATTGCCTATAAAACAGCCTACTGCAAGGCCAACCACCCTGCTGA
This sequence comes from Spirochaetaceae bacterium 4572_59, assembly GCA_002084805.1. Lineage (GTDB taxonomy): Bacteria > Spirochaetota > Spirochaetia > DSM-2461 > DSM-2461 > Oceanispirochaeta. Next base: position 33,920 of record NBMC01000002.1, read on the forward strand.
ATTCTGGGCGGCAAACCTGACCAATGAGATCAGCGACACCACACAGATGACTCTTTATATGGATCAGGCCCGAAAAGAGGGAATAGAGATACTCCCGCCGGACATCAACTATTCTGAAAAGTACTTCAATGTTGTAGAGGGCAAAGTTTTCTACGGTCTGATCGGTATCAAAGGAATGGGGTCTGCCGCAGTAGATGAGATTATCCGAGAGAGAAAAGCAAAGGGTCTCTTCAAGTCCCTGCAGGATATGCTGGAGAGAGTAGACCTGCACTCTGTGAATAAAAAAGTATTGGAAGTAAGTATTCAGTCCGGTCTTTTTGACAAGATAGAGTCCTGGAACAGGGCAACCCTGCTGCATAATGTGGAGAGAACAGTAGAGTTTGTAAGCAGCCAGAAAGAGCGGAGTATGTACGGTCAGGTATCACTTTTCGGTGACTTTGAAGAAGAGATTACCCCTGAACTGACCATGGAAGAACAGCCCCCCTGGGAATCCAGAGATATTCTGCAAATTGAAAAGGATAACCTGGGATTCTATTTTTCCGGACACCCCCTGGATGACTACAAACAATTCTGGAAGAAATGCGTCAACCTGAAACTGGATAAACCCCAGAGGGCTTCTGCAGACAAGGATTACACCATCCTCGGTATGGTCAAAAATATCCGTCAGACCATGACCAAGCGAGGAGCAAAGATGGCCTTCGGGACGGTTGAGGGATTTAAAGGATCTATCGATATTGTCCTTTTCTCCAAGGTGTACGAACAGTATGGTCATATGCTGACGGATGATGCCGTACTTGGTTTTAACGGCCAGGTAGACCTTGCCCGCAGTGAACCAAGTTTCAAAGTGAAAGAGGTTATCATACCTCAGGATATGAAAGAGATTATTCAGAGCGAGGTCCATATCGAGATGATAGAAAAGGATTATCAGAAGGATGAGCTCGTGGATTTCAGAGCCTTCCTGCAGGATAATAATGGAGGAAGCATGGTTTTTCTCCATCTACCCCGCCCGCAGGGGAAGGTGATAATAAAGGCTTCAGGCCAGCTATCCGTTGCCTCAACCCCGCTAGCCTTGCAGGAAATTGGCCATTATCCTATTGTTAAATCAATATGGAAGGAATAGTTTAAGAATATCCTTCTTGCCATGGGACCAATTCATTGATTATCTTTACTGAATAAGTAAATAGACTCATTCCCGGATGCTGCAAGGTATTCCGGGGTGAGAAGAAAACTGACAGGAGGGTTTATGACCCCGCTTCAAGCTGTATTTCAATTTTGTTCTGCCGTCGTCTCCGTTTATATGCTGCTGATTATTTTCAGAGTACTCCTATCCTGGTTTCAGGGCCGCCTTAATGGTAGGGGTGTGGAGATACTTGTAAAAGTAACCGATCCCTACCTGAATGCCTTTAAAAATATTACATGGCTCCGTTTCGGCTTTATGGATTTTTCTCCGGTAATTGCCATTTCTCTGCTGGGTCTTGTATCCCAGATACTAAGCTCTCTAGCCATTACGGGACATCTCAATATCGGAATGGTAATCGCATACATTGTGGGAAGTGTATGGAGCTTTGTGTCCTTTTTTGCTGATGCTCTGATTTTACTGATGATTTTCAGGCTGATAACGGTTCTATTTTTTTCAGGCTGGTCCCATCAGCTTCTTTTTCAGCTGGATAACCTGCTCTACAAGCTTGTTTCCCGCATACTCGGCATGTTTACCAGTAAAAATACGAAGTTTTCAATGGCTCTCGGTATCTCTGCAGTCATTCTACTGGCTGCAAGAGTGGCCATGACCTTTGCTGTCAGCTATCTGCTCATGTATATCAGAGGACTTTAACGCTTAGATGTTCCAGGGAGAGCTGCAACAGCCGGTCAACCGCCTGAAAGGAATAGGACCGGGACATCACAAATCTCTTTCCGCCATGGGTATTCTGACCATAGGTCAGCTTCTGGGACACTATCCGGTCCGTTATGAGGATCATCAGACTCCCCGTACGATTATAGAAGCTGCCGGGCTGCTTCCGGTAAATACAGAAGCCGTGGTTGTAGGAAGAGAGAGTTTTCCCTGGAAAGGGAAAATGACCCTGAAAATCATTGTTGAAGATGGCAGTGCCAGGGGGTCTCTCCTCTGTTACGGACGGAATTTTTTAGCGGATAAACTCCAGACGGACAGCAGGATCTACCTGTACGGTCAGTTTCAGCACCGTTTCGGAGAATGGCAGTGTGCCGCTTTTGAATTCGAAACCTATACAGAACAACCCAAGAAGTACGGAACCCTCCTCCCTGTCTATCCTCTGGGAGGTACTCTAAATCATAATGTTATCCGTAAGGCTGTTTCCCAGGCTCTGAGAGAGTACACAGCAGGTCTGAACGAAGAACTGCCGGAAGAGATACGAGAGTCCTATCACCTGAGCGGAAGAAAAGAAGCCCTCCGGGATATCCATAAACCGGCTAACCCGGAAAAAGCTGAGAAAGCCCGTTCCTATTTTATCTATGAAGAACTTTTTCACCTGCAGACAGCGGTAGGAAAGAATGCCCTGAAACTGCGTGAAACAACAGGTCACAGGCCTCTTGAATTAAAAAGAGAACTGGAACAGAAGCTAAGAGGAAATCTCCCCTTTGAACTGACGCCAGATCAGAAGACCGTCATGGATGAAATCGTCCGGGATATGGAATCAGGGCGTCCCATGAACCGCCTGATTCAGGGAGATGTAGGATCAGGTAAAACCCTGATAGCCTTTCTCTCTGCCCTGAATATAATAGAAAGTGGAAAACAGGCGGCTCTTATGGCACCCACAGAACTCCTGGCCCGGCAGCATGCTGAAAATGCCATCCGTTTTATGGAGAATCAAGGGATACGGATCGCCTTCCTGTCTGGAGCCGTTCAGAGTGAAGGCAGACGAATCCTGCTGAGAGAACTGAAAGAGGGGCATATTGATTTTCTGATAGGAACTCACGCCTTGTTCACGAAAGATGTGGAATTCAAAGAACTCGGCCTGGCTATTATCGATGAGCAGCACCGTTTCGGTGTAAGCCAGAGACAGGCCCTGGCATCCAAGGGAATCAGACCGGATCTTCTTTATATGACAGCCACCCCCATCCCGAGAACCCTTGCCATGACAGCCTTCGGAGACTTGGATGTTTCTACCATTAAAACCATGCCTGCTGGACGCAAAGCCATAGAAACCCATCTCACCCGTGAAGGAAACGAAGGAAAGGTCTATGATTTTGTCCGCAGAGAACTGGATCAGGGCCGTCAGGCCTACTTTGTCTATCCCCTGATTGAACAGTCAGAAAAACTGGACCTGAAAGATGCCCAGTCTATGTATGAGAAGCTGAAACACTCCTTTCCACGGAACAAGTTGGGACTAATCCACTCCCGGATTCCAGAGGATGAGAAGGATCAGACCATGGAGGCCTTTACAAAGGGAGAACTGGATATACTTGTAGCCACAAGCGTCGTGGAAGTAGGTGTGGATGTTCCCAATGCCACAATTATGGTGATTGAACATGGTGAGAGATTCGGTTTAAGCGCCCTCCATCAGCTGCGCGGACGGGTGGGACGTGGAGATCAGCAATCCTATGCTTTTCTGATTTACAGCACAAAGCTGACAGACGAAGGAAAGCAGCGCCTGAAGATTATTATGGAGTCCACCGACGGATTCAAAATTGCCGAAGAGGATCTCAAACTGAGAGGTCCCGGTGAAATTGCCGGCATACGGCAGTCGGGGTATATGAAACTGAAAATTGCCGATCTTGTCAGAGATACGGAGATTCTGGTGCAGGCCAGGAATGACGTTAAAAAACTACTCAGCCGAGATCCCCATCTGTTGGCCCCGGAAAACAAAGTATTGAAGGATCTGTGGCAGAGCGCCCCGCCCTTCAGCGAAAACCTGATCCCCGGATGATGGGGAATTTAAGGAGGAATGATGAGAGTTACAGGAGGCCGTTACAACGGCAGAACCATAAAATGTCCCAAAGGGATTATCAGACCAGCCATGGACCGCATGCGGGTATCCATGTTTTCAATCCTCGGCCCCATGGAAGGACTCTCCTACCTGGATATTTTCACTGGTTCGGGCTCTATCGGCATAGAAGCCGCTTCTCGGGGAGCAGAACCTGTTCATCTGGTTGAAAAAGACTTCATAAAGAAGAAAACCATTCAGGAAAACATCTCCTGGGTAGAAACAGAAATCAAATTATTTATGCAGCCGGCTGAGCGTTTTCTTAAACACTGTACAGACAGCTATGACCTTATCCATATGGATCCTCCCTTCCCCATGGGCGGGAAACTGAAAGTTCTGGAACTGGCTGAAAAAGCAGCTGTTCTGAAAATCGGAGGAACCCTTACCATGCACTATCCCGGAGAAGAAAGCTATCCGGAAACCATCGGATCCTTCCGGCAGTATGATTTAAGAAAGTACGGACGATCAGAGCTGATATTTTATACCAGAGACTAAAGCTGGTCCCACAGATAAAGATAGCAAAATACAGTGCAACTTTCTCTTAATCACTCTTAATAATCGGGCGATAAAGAACATATGTACTTACTTGTGAAATTTCTGCGCCAGACAATAGGCAGCTCCCTTGTAATAGGATTAGTACTGGCCGTAATATTACCCGCTGTTCTGATATCAGAACAGCGAATCCATACGGTCGAAAGCCGGGACTCACTCTTTTCACTCGCTCAGGAATACGGGGTCAGTGTAAAAGATCTGAAAAATGCCAATCAGCTGGACAGGGACATGATACTCCTGGGGGAAGAACTGCTTATACCATCCCCGGAGACCGACAGCTATACAGTGAAAGCAGGCGACACCCTCTCGGGAATTGCTCTTCAGACAAAAATACCCCTGAAGAAACTGATAAGTCTGAACCATCTTACAACGGAGAATCTTTTAATTGGTATGGAACTGGAACTTGTCCGTCTCCCGGAAGCGGGAGAAACACGGACTGTCCAAGCAGGAGAAACGCTCTCCTGGATCGCCCTTAAATATGATACCTCGATAGAACGCTTGAAGCAGATCAATGATCTGAACGACTGCAATCTGAAGAGAGGCCAGGTTCTGCAATTAACAGATCCAAGACCCCAGAAAATAACCATTCAGGAGGGAGACTCACTCTGGAAAATTTCCCGCCTTTACAATATTGCTCTGGAGCATCTGAAGGAGTGGAACAACCTGAATGATGATAATCTGAGGAGAGGCCAGACCCTGCAGCTCTATGCTGTCCTTCTGGATAATGAGGCGAAGTCCGATCCGGAGTATACTCCTCCTGTAAACAAAACTCCGGCAACAACTGTCCCGGAAAAAAAAGCCCCCGGAATTCAATTGGCGGCTCTCAATTCCGCCCCTCCCATCTACTACTCCCGCCCGACAGAAAAAAGAACCCAGCCGAGTATTTCCTATTCCGAGGAAGATTTGGACAGCCCTCGGGCAAACTATGAGAAAGCTTCACGGCTGATCCGGGATTTTGACCGGGCAATCGAAGATCTGCCTGCTCTTGGAACAGATCTTTCGGGATATAAAGTAGTCTTGGATCCTGGACACGGTGGATTAGACCCCGGAGCAATTGTGGGGAATCACGATGGAAGAGGAAATCAGGTCTTCGTTGTGGAAGATGAATACTGCTATGATATTGCCCTGAGAGTTTACAAGGATCTGAAAAGATACGGTGCAGATGTATATCTTACTGTCATCAGTCCCAATCAAACAATCCGTCAATCTCCTGATGCCTCCTTGACCTTTGTTAATGAAAAGAACGAGGTATGGAATGAAGAATCAGTCAATAAACTGAACTTGGCTTCCAGCTGGCCGGTTGGCAGTAAAGATGGTTTGAACAAGCGGGTGGAACTGACGGATAATTTCCTGAAAAATGGTTCGCATGAAAAAACTCTCTTCGTGAGTATACATGCGGATAATCAGCCCTATGCGGGAGAGGGTTCCATTGTGATCTATCATAAGGATGCCAAAGGAAGCGAATCGGAAGAGTTGGCCGATTTCATGACGGATTACCTGGGAATGGGTTCCTACTCTCTGTCCCGGGAACTAAGGGTGTTACAGAACAACCCTGCAGCGGCAGCTGTGTTAATTGAAACACGGAATCTGGCCTATCCCAACAACTCCTGGGCCATCAGGAATGAAGAACTCCGGCAGGATGATGCCGACAGAATAGTCAGTGCTCTTAGCGGATATGCCTCTTACAGAAAGTCATTCCGTTGAATTAGGAAAAAGAATAGACTATAATGCCAGCATATTATTCGGGAGTATGAAGATGAAAAACAATCTGCTGAGAATGCCTCACGGAACAGAATCACTATACCTGGAAGAAACTTACAGGCATAAGAAGATTCTCAGACATATGGAAGACCTCACGGAAAGCTGGGGCTACCTCCCCGTACAGACACCGGTTTTTGACTATTATGACAACTACCGACCCTTGCTGGAAAGCCGTTTGGAAGAACAGACATACAAACTGATTGACCGGGATGGAGATATGATGATGCTCCGTTCGGATATCACTCTATTTCTGGCACGACAGATGGGGCTGGCTCTAACAGAAGAAGATATGCCCATGCGAGTTTACTATGCCGATTCCATTTTGCGCTATCAGGATCATGAAGATATAAGTAATCACGAATCTTTCCAGACCGGTTGTGAGCTTATTGGTTGTCCTGGAATTGAAGGTGATCTGGAAATCATCTTCCTTCTGGCCGAAGTTCTCGAAACGTACAAACTGCCTCAAAGCCGAATACATGTGGGCTCTACTGCTCTTTTTCAGGCTATTGCCACTCCTTTTCCTGCTGAGGACAGCAGGAGACTCAATAAAAAACTGCATACAAGAGAGAAGGATGCTATCAGACAGATTCTTCAGAATGTCTATAAAAAAGAAGATGCCGAAGAATTGACAAGGCTCTTGCTTTTCATCGGAACAGGTGAAGAGTTCTGTGCCAGATCACGAGAATGGAGAACACTCTTGGATGGAGCCCTTGAATCTTCTCTGGACTATCTTCTTCAAATCAATAAAGGCTGGAAGGATCTTGGTGCTTTCGCTGATAAGTTCCGCATAGATCTTTCCGAAACAGGTGATCTGCCCTACTACTCAGGTATTGTTTTCAATGCCTACACAGATGGCTGTGGAACAGCCCTGGCTTCAGGAGGACGTTACGACGGTCTCCTTGAGAACTTTGGATACAGCGGCAGCAAACCAGCCTCCTCTGTAGGATTTTCTCTCTTTCTGAGGAAACTGGAAAAACTGAGCGGTCTCGATATGGGAAAACCCGCATCACTGCATTCAGAGAATGAAAACACACTGACCGCGGCCGAAAGATTTATCAAAGCGGCCGCCCTCCGTAAACAGACAGGAGTACAATAATGGCTGAACCACTAACCATAGCCCTCCCCAAGGGTAGACTGTTTGATACAGTACAGAAACACTTCGAATCCAAGGGTATTTTCTTTGAAATTGAAAAAAGAAAACTGGTTGCCTATGACAAAAAGGAAAACCTCAAGATTTATCTGGTGAAGAACCATGACCTTCCTACCTATGTAAACCACGGGATAGCAGGACTGGGAATCTGCGGAGAGGATGTTATCTATGAATCAGGTCACCACTTTCACAAACTTCTTCCTTTCTCTTTTGGTGGAACAAATCTGAGTCTGGCCGGTAAAAAGGATTTTACTTTTGAAGATAACAGCAGTCCTCTGACTATTGCCACCAGCTATACTGAAATGACCAGAAGATACTTTCATAAACTGGGAATCCCCGTGAAGATCATTAAATTGAACGGAAGTGTCGAACTGGCTCCTGTTCTCGGCCTGGCCCCCTGTATTGTAGACTTGGTTGAAACCGGCAGCACCCTGAAGGCAAATGGTCTGGAAGTCATACAGAAACTGGGAGAGATCAAGGTCTACCTAATTGCCAATCCTGCCTATTATAAAGTGCACTATGAAGCTATTAACCGTTTTATAGAGCAGATAAAAGAGGACTGAACATGATAGTTGTTAACCGAGAAACTAAAGAAACAGTAATCCGTCTTGAACTGGATATACACAAGGGACCCGAAGTCTCGGTAAATACAGGACTCCCCTTTTTTGATCATATGCTGAACGCCATGGCTTTTCACGGTGGATTTACACTGAAGATTGAGGCAAGGGGAGATCTTGAAGTGGATCCACATCATCTGATTGAGGATACAGGACTGGTTCTGGGTGATGCTCTGTTAAAAACATTTGAAGCTAGTGGCGCTGTGAAACGCTACGGATACTCTATCATCCCCATGGATGATGCCCTTTCTGAAGTCGTTATAGATGTGTGCCGCCGGCCCTATCTGGTACTGAATGCCGACTGGCCCCAGGAGAGCACTGGAAATTTTGACTATTTCCTTATTCAGGAATTTATGCAGGCCCTTGCCAACAGAGGCGGCCTCAATATTCATGCACACTGCCGTTACGGTAACAATAGTCACCATATGGCAGAGGCCCTTTTCAAGTCTCTTGGCAGGGCTCTTTTTCAAGCATTTCAAGTGGCAGGAGAGGACACTGAGAGAATGTCCACCAAAGGTGTTATTTAAGAATAATATCTCTAAAACTTAGAATTGTTCATTTTTTATTGAAAAGTAGTAATTATAAATCTATAATAATAAGGGAATTTTATGAATCAGAGAGAAATCCTTGATTTAATGCCTGAAAAGGGATTCATCAAAATACCGGAATCTGGCACGGTATCTCTGACTCCGGAACGAAAAGTGAAACTTCTCAGAAAGGGAAATAAACTTTTTAATGAGGGAGATATAGAAACAGCGGAAAGGATCTTCGTAACTATTGGTTATAGGGATGGTATGATAAGAGTAGGAGATTATTATTATAATCAGAACCTTCATCTTGAAGCACTCCGAATGTACAAGACGGCCCCCTCCCCTGAGAAGATTGATTTCCTCATTAGCAAAATGGCTCAGGTAGTTAGAAGCTGGCTTTCTGATAATTAATAAGCGTTTGTTTAAAAAGTAATAATTAATGAACTTTTTTAAAAAGGATTTTAAAAATGCTGAATGAAAATTTGAATATCGAAGAGCTGACAGAAAAATTATCTGATGAAGCAGGTCAAGATACACTAAATGAAATTTCTGAACTTTCCAAAAGAGGTTATCAACTTCTTAAAGAAAATCTAACAGAAAGAGCCAAAGTTTCATTCAGTAAAATACTGGATCTGGATGACAGCAATAATTATGCTCTGGTAGGACTTGGTGACAGTAACCGTAAAGAAAGAAATTACAAAGAAGCCATAGGCTACTATCAGAAATGTCTTGGATCCCATCCTGGTAATAATTATGCCCTTTTCGGTCTGGCGGACTGCTATAAAGCTCTTAATCAGTACAATAGAGCTATTGATATATGGGAAGAGTACCTGCTACATGATGACCGCAATATTACAGTTCTTACCCGTATTGCCGATGCCTACCGCAAAGTCCGAAACTTCAATAGATCTTATGAACTTTATGTGAAAGTACTCGAAATGGAGAAAAATAACTCCTATGCCATCATAGGTCTGGGTCACCTTTATTACGACTTTAAAGAGTACAAAGATGCTCTAAAATACTGGGAAAGAATGCTGGAACTTAACAGAGGACATGTCGATATCCGGGTTCTGACCTCCCTTGGAAATTGTCATAGAAAATTGAAAACCTTTGAAAAGGGAGTCCCATATTTTCAGGATGCCCTCAATCTTCAAGCCAATAATTTTTATGCCCTCTTTGGCCTTGCCGACTGTTACCGCGGTATGAATGAACAGGATAAATCCTTGGTTTACTGGAATAAAATTCTGGATCTGGATAGAAAAAACAAGGTAATCCTGACACGTGCGGGAGATGCCTATCGGAATATGGGGAAAGAAGACCAGGCGGAGATCTACTATAAGCAGGCGCTGAATATAGAATTCGATACCTACGCTATCCTTGGATTAGCTATGATCAACAAGGAAAAGGGGAATTATCAGGATGCCATAACATCTCTGAAAGACCTTATCAGCAATGATCCCAGAAACTACCGTCTTTATATTGAGGCTGCTGAGTGCTTTGAAAAAACCGGTGATATAGAAGAAGCAGTAGAGTTTCTGTCGCAGTTTCTCAAGCTGGGGATACGGAATAATAGAATTTTAGATAAAATTATGGAGCTGAAAGAAAAGCTCTGATCAATCTTTTATGAGTATAATAAACCGATCCTGATGAGGGACCGGTTTTTTTTGAAGTTTATTTCAAAATAGCTTTAATTCTCCGGACGCCTCTGGAAGAGGACTGTTCCTTCTTAATCACAAACTCACCCAGTTCTGAAGTATTCTCCACATGGGGTCCACCACAGACTTCCGTAGAGAAATCTCCGATAAAGTATACCTTAACCTGCTCACCATATTTTGATGAGAAAAGAGCCCGTGCGCCAAGCTCTTTGGCCTCTGCAACTGTCATATTTTTAACAGTAACGGGATGGGCCTTTTTAATCTGTTCATTAACGATTCTCTGAACTTTCTCCAACTCTTCAGTAGTCATTTTTTCATGATGAGAGAAGTCGAAACGAAGACGTTCTTCTGTAATATTACTGCCCTTCTGTTCCACATGCTCTCCCAGGGTAAGAAGCAGAGCTTCATGCAGCAAGTGAGTAGCAGTATGATAACGAGTTGTCATAATAGAATGATCGGCCAGGCCACCCTTAAAAATCTTGTCCGCACCCTTTTTAGAGGCTTCCTGATGTTTCTTGAATGCTTCGTCGAAGCCGTCGCGATCAACGGTCATGCCACTCTCTTCAGCCAGCTCTTCGGTCAATTCCACGGGAAAACCATAGGTATCGTAAAGCTTGAATGCCAAACGTCCGGGGATTATCTTTTTAGGATTTCTCAAAAGATTGGGAAGCATCTTTTCAAACTCATGTTCCCCTTTCTTGAGAGTTGTATCAAACTGTTTCTCTTCGAGAGTCAGCTCTGTAAGAATCAGCTCTGTTTTCTCTTGCAGTTCAGTATAAACATCCTTATACATCTCGATGACTACTTTACTGAGATCACTGAGGAAAGTATTTTCAATTCCCAGCTTTCTTCCATGACGAACAGCACGGCGTATAAGACGACGCAGGATATAACCCTGACCCAGGTTGGAAGGTTTGGCTCCTCTTGGATCTCCTATAATCATGGTAGCGGCTTTTACATGGTCACTGATGATACGGATAGAAATATCCTTCTCTTCAGACTCACCGTATGTGACAGCTGTCAATTTTTCCAGGGCCTTGATAATAGGCTGGAAGAGCTGTGTTTCATAAACAGATTTTTTTCCCTGAAGCATAGTAATGGTTCTTTCGATTCCCATTCCCGTATCGACACAGGGCCTCTCCATGGGGACATAACTACCGTCTTCCATTTTATTGTACTGCATGAAAACATCATTCCAGATTTCAAAATATTTACCACAGTGGCAGCCGGGTTTACAATCAGGGCCACAGGCTTCTTTTCCAGTATCTATGAACATTTCACTGTCCGGACCACAGGGACCCGTCTTTCCGGCAGGACCCCACCAATTATCTTCCCTCGCCAGGAAAAAGATATGATCTTCAGGCATTCCCAGTTTGCGCCAGATATTTGCCGCTTCATCATCACGAGGAACTTCATCATCACCGGCAAAAACTGTTACGGATAGTTGTTCCTTATCAAATCCCATATATTCAGCTGAGGTAAGGAATTCATAACTCATAGTAAGAGCTTCCTCTTTAAAGTAATCCCGGAGAGACCAGTTACCAAGCATTTCAAAAAATGTCAGATGAGAAGAATCTCCTACAGATTCAATATCGCCTGTACGGATACACTTCTGATAGTCAGTCAGTCTGCTTCCGGCAGGATGATCTTGACCCATAAGATAGGGTACAAGAGGGTGCATACCCGCTGTGGTAAACAGTACGGTCGGATCATTTTCGGGGATCACGGACTGTCCGGATATTTCTGCATGATTTCTTGAAACAAAGAAATCGATATATTTTTTTCGTAATTCGTTAGCTGTCATATTCGCATAATAATATATGAACAAGCGGATTGGCAAGTATCAGATAAGATATTCATCCTCTTCACTCAAAAGGATATAACTTCCCTCTTCTTGTTTCCGCCGGATCTTTTCCAAAAACTCTTTCGTAATATCCTGAACTTCCTTCCGGGGGACCAGAGGAGCGACAATTCTCTCCTCCTCTAGAAGCATTCTTCGTTGAGAAGAAAGATGAGAGAGGATCTGCTCAATAATCCTGTCGTCCTTATCCTTAAGGAGCAGAACCAGAGTTTCGTTGGCTGTTTCCAGGAGAAGATTCTGCAAATCCCGTGGTCTTAAGTTAAACAGACAGTCCATAGTTAGCAGCTCATCCTGAATTCTGTGGCTCAAATCAGGATTCTGTTCTTCCAGATTCCTAAGAATCATCTTCTCCTCCTGAGGATTCATATGTTTGAGGATTTCAGTTAACCTTGCGGGTCCGTCGATTTCCACGTCATCCTTTCTGGCAATATTATGTACTCTCTCCTGCAGCAATCCTTCCATCTGGACAATAACATCAGGATGCAGCTTCTGCAGCCGGGCCATCCGTTTAACCAGCATAACCTGTTTTTCGGGTGCCTGGGTCTTGATAAAAGAAGAGACCTTCCCCGCATCCAGAAAAGAGAGAACCAGAGCGAGAGATTCTACTGGCTCCTCATCCAGAATCTGCAGCAGCTGAGGGAGTGAGAGATCATTCATAAAAGAGAAGGGAGCCGGAAGAGAATCCGGAACAACTTTATTGATATACTGACTACTTTTTTCCTCTCCAAAAGCCCTGCTCAGAATATCCCGGGCCATTCCAACACCACCACGGACAGTATGAGGCTGAATACTATAGCCAAAATCATCGAGAATAAGGCGAGCTTCATCCGGGGAGACAGATTCGATACGGGCGATCTCCGCCGTAATCTGTTCAATTTCCTGCTCACTCATATTCCGCAAAACAGTACCTGCTTCATCCTTTCCTAAGAGCAGCAGAAAACGAGCTGCTTTTTTAATCCCAGTCAAATCAGTTTCATTTTGACCGTTAAGCTCTCCAGACTGTACACGACCGGTTTTCAGTAATCCCGGCTTATGGAGTTTGTGATCCACTAATTTTTCTTTCTGATCTTCCATAATAAGAGCCTTCAGAGCCGAATTATTACTGTTCTCTTTGCCCTTATCCTGTTTCCGGCTTGTATTCTGCGCTTTATAGGCATCAAGGCCTCTTTGTCCGAATTTCATAAATTCATCATACCTTCCGCCTTAACAGGGGTCAACTGAGAGTTTTCCTTTTTTTGTTCTGTTTAAGCTTTTGCCTGCCGAAGATGAGAGTGAGAATAAACATGAAAAATACGAAATTTCTTATTTTATTACTGATCCTCAATTTTCTTCAGCTAAACGCCGAGGAACCTTCTCTTGGAGAGAAGGAAATGTCCTTTGCTCCCTTTGCCTCCCGCTTCAAGGCCGAAGCGAAGGGATCGTCCATTCTACTCAGCTGGCGCGATGCCAGAAACCTGGAGAATCCACGCTATCATATCTACTATTCTGAAGAACCTATCAACAGGGTATCATTTGAAAAGACCGTTCCACTAATAACACTTTCAAGCGGGAAGGAACAGTATATCTATGAACCGGAAGATGGCAAAGAACGATATTTTCTGATTCTTGCTGAAGAAAAGGGACAACTTTTTGATGTCTTTATTCCCTATCGGAATATGACCATGAGTCCTACAGCAGCTATTCTTCATGTGGTGGAGGAGGAAAAAGCAAGCCTTATCTCTGGTCTAAAGGTTTTTCCCGATCTGCAGAATATGACTATCAGCGGAAAATCCTCACGCCCCGAACGGCAGGTTATCCTCTTCAGAAGTACTGAAAAAATGAAGGTGCGGGCAGATCTTGCAAAAGCCGCCCGTGTCTGCACATTGACTGGAAATAATCTGTACTGGAAAGACCAGATCGTACCGGGTATCCCCTTTTATTACGCTCTTGTTGACCGGGATCTGTTTGATTCAGGAAGTGATGCCATACTCTATGAAGGAAGCGTAAGCCTTGAATCTGTTCTTATTGAACTGAATGAATGGAATCCTCAGAAAGCTCATGTTTTTCAATTTTCCACACGTCACATTCCCCTGCCTGTGTTGAATATCACTAGGGATATTGAAAAAGGAAAAGCTCTTCCAGGTCCGGTCCTACCCGAGTCTCCCGTAGAACTGAGTTCTGAAACAGCTCTGAAACTGGCGGAACTTAAGTTCGGGAAATCCCTGCACTCCGTTATGTGGATGGAAGCAGAGATCCTGCCTGCTGATAAGGGAGAGACCATAAACCCCGCCATACAGGGAATACCTCTCCTCCTGGAGAACCAGGACTGGGAATCTGTTATCAAGAGAACAGACAGAGAACTGCTTGATCCCTGCGAAAAGGAAACAGAGGCCAGGCTTCACTACTATAGAGCACAAGCCCGGTACTTTAAGGGAGATCTGGAATATGCCTTTATGGATTTTTTATCTTCAAGGGAACTGTATTACAGCGAATCTGATGTGTGGATTTATAACATATTCAAACTGAAAGAGAAAGAGACCAGAAGGGAAAGGGTGGCGTTTTAGACTCGTTTTTAAATCAGGCGAAAGCCTTTCCTTTACTTTTTCCTATTTTCAGACTGATATCAAGTATCCATGATTCTCCGGGAAAAAGGATAATCTGCCACTGAGGAAGAAAGGTTGTTCCCTGATAAAGGGATTCAACTGTCTCTGATCCTGGATAGACATAGGCTGTCTCCAGTGGAAAACTCCAGAATTTTTCGGGAGAGAGAGAGTAGTCCACCTGAATAGTGGTGTTATTCATAAGGTCTTGAATCTGAAGAATTTTCAGAGTTGTCAACTCTGTTGGTTTCGCGTCAAAATTAAGAAATTCTTCCATCTGATTGATATAACAGAAGCGTGATTCATAGGTTTCGGGTGCTGGTAGGGCCAGATTAAACTCACTGCCGAAACAATACTCGCACTTTTCATAACCCATATTGGTAATTTCATACTGTAGCTCAATGCTATTCCGTTTGAAATTATATTGTTTCTTAACTTTTAGGGGAGATTTTCTACCTTTTGTACTAACTGATCCGTTACGGGAGAAAACCAATACCTGTTTTTCACGGTTATGATTCTGAACATCGTACACCCCGTTCAAAAAGTCACCGGAATCGCTATAGTTGTTCGCCATAAAGGATTTCAAATTCACGTCTTCCAAAAAGTGATCATGAAAACCCTTTCTTGAATAGGAATCATGCAATTTCACCGATGAGAGACTGCTGAAGTCCTGATAGCGGGACATTGTATTAAGATAATTCCAGCTGGAAGGAAGATAATCCAGTTCGAAAAGAGTACCACCCTTCTGGTGGGCATAGGCATTCATGGTATATCCCTGATAGAGGTATTCCATCCGTCCGTCCATATCAAAATCGACAGCCGTAAGAGCCGGGATAAAAATACCCTTTTCTCTTGTAACTTTTTCAGCCTCGATCAAAAAGCGATAGGCATTATGCCGGAGCTGAATATCATACAAGCCTCTATCCGGACCATGCCAGTAGGGACTGTGATTCTGTCCCTTCCATAACTCTTCTCTGGCGGACTTTTTCCGATATTTATCACCACGAACCTGATTCACCTGAACCTGGGTATACATCATCTTTGAATACAAAAGAGTACTCTCTCGATAGTTCGTCAGAAAATGTCTGTAATGACGATAATCATTCTTATCTTTTATACCATCAGACTGACTCCACTCCATCAGACTGGTAAAGGTAGTAGTGGGAAAATATCTTTTTTCAGCCAAAGGATTACTGCGTATTATTTTTCCGGGAAGATCCGAATTGATCCATTCACGATTATTCTGAAGCAAAAGAAAAAACTCTTCCAACCAGGCGCTATCACAGAGAACAGCTTTTCTCGAAGATTTAACCGACATGGATTCTCCCGACAGGAGAAGAGAAACAACGGGGGACGGTCCTGCTTTCTCAGTAAAATCCTTCAAGCTGGCGATTATCTGTTCAGGTGAATCATGAAACATACGCTGGCTCAATCTGTGACAGAGCGGCAGGACATGCATGGTTTTTCCCTGATCTTCCGTTAAGACGGGATCAAAAAGTCGTTTTTCCCTAACTCCTGCATCACTGAAGATGCGTTCATCAAGAAAGAAGTACTCCATTCCACAGCTTTTAAGAGTATAGGCAAGCTGATTCTCCCATAGATTCCCGGAAATCCAGAATCCACGGGATCGTCTGCCAAAGGTTTTCCTTAAATAGGTAATCATCATTTCGATCTGCCCCACCCTATCGGATGAGGGTATCAGAGGAAGAATAGGTTCAAAGTAACTGCCACCGAGGATTTCTACCTGTTTCCGATCCACCATTTCGCGGAGAACAGTTATAAATTCAGGGTGTCTCTTTTCCAGCCAGGAAAGAAGGGGCCCTGAATAATGAAGGGATAAAGCCAGCTCGGGATAGTTGTAAACAGTCGTCAGAAAAGGTTTATAGGCTTTCTGATAGGCTTCCTCATAGAGGTGTTCCTGTAGACCAAGAGGTTGTGTATTGTATGTTCCGAATACTAGCTTTATCTTCTTCATTTATTAATGCAATATAAAAAACAGCAGATGCCTTTTATTCGACTTCCATTGTTTCATTAGATTTTCTTTCTGCATAGGGGATTATACATTTTACCGGACATTTCTGTACGGCATCAGCCCTACCGGGTCCCCTATTATCATACTGTATTATTGACAAATTATCTTGTACTTTATAACCGGCTTCGGGAAATTTTTTCTCACAAATCTTACAGCCGATACAACCGACACTACATTTTGCCTTGGTATCTTTTCCTTTATCTTTCGAATTACAGGCCACAATGAAGTCCGCATCTTCGGGAATCATTCTGATAACTCCATTAGGACAGATCTCTACACATTTACCGCAGGAGATACAAAGTTCAGGTTTAACCCGGACAAGTCCATCCCCTGTTTTCTCAATGGCATTGGCGGGACAGACATTGATACAGCTTCCCAGACCGAGACAACCGTACTTGCAGTCCTTGCTTCCGCCAAAAAGGAGAGAGGCAGCATTACAATCAGTCAGGCCCTCGTATTCAAAACTCCGGCTGGTCTTATCATTGGATCCCATACAGTGGACATAGGCCACCATGCGTGTGGCATTAAGATCCACCTCAATACCCATGATTTTTCCAATGGCTGCCAAAGATTCGGGACCACCGGGTTTACACTTGCTAAGATCATCATCTTTCTTTTCAGCCACTGCTTCAGCATAGCTGGAACAACCGGCATAACCACAGGATCCGCAATTCAATCCCGGCAGAGCATTCTCCAATGCTTCTACGGTTTCATCCTTCTCTACTTTCAGCTTTTTAGAAGCCACAGCAAGACCTAGCCCCAGTAGCCCTCCAAAAAGAACAGTGGAAAGGAATCCCCAGAAAATTCTTAATATTTCGTCCATCAACTTCTTATCCTATCAGATTATTCAGTAAGGCTTTATCAAAAGCCATAAAAGCCATTGCCATCAAACCACCACTGATAAAAGCGATGGGTGCGTCTTTCAGATAACGGGGAACTTTTTCGGTTTCCATCTGAACCCGGACAGCTGACATCAGGGTAATTGCCAGCAGGAATCCGAGACCTCCGGAAAAACCGGCGGTAAAACTTTCAATGACATTGTAGCCGCTGTTAACATTAATCAGTGCAATACCCATAACAGCACAGTTTGTTGTAATCAAAGGCAGATAGATACCCAGAGCCTTATAAAGGATGGGAGAATACTTCTGCACCACCATCTCAACCAGCTGAACAAGGGCCGCAATGATCAGAATGAAGACAATAGTCTGCAGATAGATCAAACCCAGTGGCAGCAGAATCATATGGTAAATAGCCCATGTAACCAGAGAGGCGATGGACATTACAAAAGTTACAGCGAATCCCATTCCCAATGCGGATTCCACATTCTTGGAAACTCCGATAAACGGACAGAGTCCAAGAAACTGAGACAAGATAACATTACTGATAAAAACATAGGTTATTATAATTCCTAAATAGGACATCAGGAAGCCTCCTTAGCGGGTCTTTCACTGAGCCAGTTGAAGAGGGCTTTTAAATACCCTACAACCAGCAGCGCTCCTGCTGAAAGGGATATAATTCTAATCGGAGCATTAACAAGACCGGGAATCTCAATCACACCATCAAAACTTCCCATGGGGAAGAGTGTGATAGTTCCAGCACCAAATACCTCACGAATCAGTGAAATAAGAGTGAGACCGAAAAAGAAACCAAGCCCCATACTCAGGGCATCCACAATAGAATCTTTCACATTATTCTTACTGGCAAAAGCTTCCGCACGACCAAGAATAATACAGTTAACAACAATCAGCTGTACAAATACACCCAAACTCTTGGAAAGAGAAGGGGCATAAGCCTGCATCAGCAGGTCTACCAGGGTTACAAACGTCGCAATAATAACAATATAGGCAGGGATGTGAACTTCTTCTGGAATGAAATTTTTCAGAAGGGAAACCATTATATTGGATCCCAACAGTACAAATAGAACCCCCACACTCATACCCAGGGCATTTACAACCTGAGTAGAAACAGCCAGAGAGGGACATAGTCCCAGCATCAGGATAAAAATAGGGTTTTCCCGAATAAATCCTTTGGTTAATTCACTCATTTACTTGTCTCCCAGGGTTTTAACATAGTCAGAACCCTCTTTTACAGTATTAGCAACAGCTGAAAATGTGATGGTAGCACCGGTAATGGTATCCGGAGACTCCTGAATCATATCCTTGGAAACAGGAACCGGTTCGGATCCTCCCTTACCACGGAATTTATCCATATAAGAACTTTTTTCAGCCTTCTTACCCAGACCGGGGGTTTCAGAATTATCCATCAGTACCACATCCATAACAGTACCGTCGGGTTTATAGGAGGCAAGAATCTTCAAATCACCACCATAACCCTTTCCGGTCATATCAAGAATCCAACCGCCGGGTCCCTCAATGGGATAGCGTGAAGTTATTATTCCCTCTGCAAGATCTTCTTTCGCACCGGGGGTTCCCTCTTCAATAAGAGAAATCAGGGCATTCTGAAGTTCAATCTTTTTTCTTTCAGCAATAATAGGTTCTGTTACACTGTTAATAATTCCCAATAATAACGCGGAAATGGCACAAATCAGAGCCAGTTTACCCGCTTTTTTCACGGTCGATGTCATTTTCCCGCCTCCTGTTCAGCTGCAATCATACCGAATTTCTCCGGTTGAAAGGCTCTGTTCAAGAGAGGAACAAAAATATTCATAAAGATGATCGCCAGAGAAACACCTTCCGGTACAGAACCGAAGAAGCGAAGCAGATAGGTCATAAAACCACATCCTATTCCATAAACAATCATACCCTTGGAGGTCAACGGAGACGTAACCATATCGGTTGCCATAAACAGGGCACCCAACATCAGTCCACCCGAAAGCATATGGAACAGAACATCTCCTGTAAACAGACCGGTACCATAACGAAATCCGCCGAAAACCCATACGAACAGAGCAAAACTTCCCAGATAGGAGACTACTATTTCCCAGTTAACAATTTTACGAATAATCAGAACCAATCCACCCAGAATAAGAAGCAGAGCGGATACTTCACCGATACAACCGGGGATTCGTCCCAGAAAGAGATCCATATAACTAACAGGAACTCCCTCGGCAGAGAGAAGATCCAGAGGTCCCTGAACTGAGGGAGTAAGGGAAGCGAGGCCTGTCTTCAAAGAACCCAGAGGGGTTGGACCACTAACGGCATCAATTGTTCCCGGATGAGGCAACGTCCATTTGGTCATACCACTTGTCCAGGAGAAAAACACAAAGACTCTTCCCGCAAGTGCGGGATTCATCCAGTTGGCCCCCAGACCTCCAAATGTCCATTTTACAACAGCTATGGCAAAAACAGACGCCACAACAACCACATAAATCGGAACGGCCGGAGGCATATTAAAACCGATTAAAAGACCGGTCAGAAAAGCACTGCCGTCAGAGACTGTTTTATCTTTATTGATCAATCCAAGAAGAGCTTCTGTCGCAACAGAAGCAATAATTGCCGCCGCCATAACCAGAAGTGATCTGAACCCGAACATATAAATGCCCCATAATCCTGCAGGAAGCAGACAGAGTGAAACGGTCCACATAATGCTGCTTGTTGACTGGGGATGATGAAATTGGGGAGAACTGGTAATTTTTATTTTTTCTTTCATTTTCCGGCCTTCTTCATGGCATTTTTTCTAAGAATCTTCTTTCCTGTTCTGAATCCCTGAACAAGAGGAATATGAGCCGGACACATAAAGGCACAGGAACCGCATTCCACACAGTCCATCAAACCTGCTTCCGCAGCTTCATCAATCATATTATTATCAATCAGTTTAAATATTTTTGTCGGATTTACTCCCATGGGACAGGATGAAAGACAGCGTCCGCAGGAGAGACAGGCAGTTTGTCTGGCAGCTTTAATCTCTTTATCTGTCAAAGCCAGAATTCCACTGGTTCCTTTTGTTACAGGAGTATCCAGATCGTATACGGTAAACCCCATCATGGGACCACCTGCGACAATCTTGGCAGGTTCTTCACTAAATCCACCACAATCTTCAATTAAAGTTCTGAAAGAGGTTCCGATTCTTGCTTTCAGGTTGGAAGGATTTTTAATAGCACCGCCGGAGACGGTAACAACCCGTTCAATCACAGGTTTATCCTCTACAACAGCTTCATAAATGGAAAGACAGGTCCCAACATTGGCATTGATAACACCAAGTTCAAGAGGAAGTTTACCTGAGGGGACTTCTTTTCCGGTAACCGCTTTAATCAGATTTTTTTCAGCACCCTGCGGGTACTTTACCTGAAGGGGCATCACTTCCATATTCAGACCGGACTGTTTAATCAATGTATCCAAATGTTCTACCGCATCCATTTTATTGGCTTCAATACCAATAACGGTCCGTGAAGGACTCAAGATTTTCTGAATGATACGGATACCTTCAAGAACCTCACGGCCTTTTTCCATCATGACCCGGTGGTCAGATGTCAGATAAGGCTCACACTCGACGGCATTGATAATGAAAATTTCACAGGTTTTTCCCTTGGGAATAGCCAGTTTAACATGTGTCGGGAAGGTGGCACCACCCTGACCGACAATTCCCATTTCAGAGACTTTGGCAGTCAATTCTTCAACGCTCATTCCTTCCCACGGAATTGAGGGAACAGCTTTTCCCAAACGAGAAAATTCTCCCTGCATTTCAATCACAACAGCCGGTGTAGAGATACCGTTGGGGAGGAAAATATTTTTAATTTCTTTCACTTCTCCGGGGACGGGAGAATGGATATTTGCGGAAACGAATCCGCCGGACTTGCCTAAAAGCTGGCCCTCTTCGACTATATCACCCTTTTTGACCAGACACTCGGCTGGTGCACCAATGTGCTGAGAAAGCGGTACAACTGCGGTATTGGACATACTGGCATTCTGTATGACCTTATCACAGCTTGCTTCCTTACAATCCCTTGGGTGTATTCCCCCTTTGGGGAACGTATTTAAACGCTTCATGCTGCCTGTTGTTTCCTCCTAAGTATTGATAAATGATTTCTCATCCTGTAATCCTCAGAATGACCGCCGGTAAAACCTGCCGCACTCATCAGACTCAGTAATATTCCCAATATTATGAATACCGCCAGGGCTGTCAATCCTTCTGTTGAAGGAGCTCCGGGGGTTTCTATTGCCATAGTCACAGCAGGAAGACCTGCTTCGCTTCTGAGAAGCAGACCGGGACCTTCCTGAGATATCCCGTTAATAAAATCTGTCAGCCACTCCTGATCATAGGTCTGAACCACTTTCAGTGAGGAACGAAGCTCTCCATCTTCCATTTTGTATACAGGAAGAGTCAGACTTTCTCCTTCCAGAGGAAGGTGCCAGGTACCACCATAAGGCAGAGATTCCTGATAAGCCCGGTGCATCAGCATTTCTGGCACTCCGGGAATATCTGTCGACATTTCCAGTCCTGCGATACCATCCCAGGACCAATCTGAGTCTTCCATGACAACAGCCATGGGAACAGGCACAGACAAGTTCCGGTTTTCTGTCACGGAAAGGATAAGAACAAGAATCAGCAATACCGCCTGCAACAAAGCAGGGACCAGATTCTTCCTCTGTTTTTTCTGGCCCGTATCCGTTTTCCACTCCATTACTGAAACAAGGGAGATAGGAATAAAAAGTTCATGATCCCGCCCTTTTTTCCGCGGAGCTTCCTTCCATTTCTGCAATTTTAATGGTGAAATATCCATAAAAAAAGCGGATAAAAAGATCACCAGTACAGCGGCACAATCTTCTGTATTCACCAAACCCAACATGCAGAAAAAAATCATGGAAAACGGCAGCAATACAGAAAAAAAAGCGCGAAAATTCCCGGGCCTAATGGACAGGCTCAGTAAAAAAAGCGAAAAAACACCGGGAAGTAGAATATTATAAGCTCCCAGATAATAAGCTGATCCAACATAGATTATCAACAGCAAAGCCGGAAGAAACGATCGTCCTGATTGCATCAATAGCCACAAAGACAGAATCATAGCTAAAATTAGAAGCGGATAATCCTGACCTGCATCCGGGAAAATCCAGGAAGGGTTCCAGACATCCCGTAAAGCACGTCTGTATTGTAACGAAGATCCTTTTGCAGGTAAATAGAAGAGACTGTATATATCTTGCCGGAAGTACTTTTGAGCTCCATTTATAAAGGGATCAAACCGGGGATCTGCAGGAAGCAGTTTTTCACCACTCTCCAATTGTTCCGCTGTGATGGAAAGAACTCCATTAAAACCAGTATAATAATAGTGAGTATTCCCGTCATACAACATTCCCCCACCGCATTGATCGTTCAAGCGTGAAATAAGAGAATCATTTAACTCTGATGAGGGGATTAACAAGGGATACCATTCGGCCCAGAACAAACCGGAACTCTTACGAAACGAAAGGAGACTGCCGAGCATAAGAAAAATCAGCATAAAAATCAGAAGCGGAAATATATTCCGGTTTCTCATAGAGGAGAAATTTTTCTTTCTTATCACTATATCCTGTCTCTTTGAGCTGCTGTTTTGACCATTTGGACAATTTTCCGTTTATAGAGCCTATTTGTCAAGAATTGAAATACATAAAAACCCTGTACCAGATGCCTCTGATTGATTATATTTTACATTATATGAAAAATAATGACTCATTTGATAAGATTCAGCACTTGTTCACCAGCCTGAGGGGAACCATCAGGGGGATAAAAGTATATGCTCTGATTGGAAAAAGCGGAACCGGTAAGAGTTTCAGAGCCAAGTTGCTGGCAGAAAAATATAATATTCCATACATTATTGATGACGGTCTTCTGATTCATGACAATCGCATCCTAGCAGGACGTTCAGCAAAAAAAGAAAAGCTCTACATGGCCGCCATAAAGACAGCTCTGTTTGATAATGCTGAACACAGAATGGAAGTAAGAGATGCCATCAGAAAATCCAAACTAAAGAAGATTCTTCTGATTGGAACTTCTGATAAAATGGTGAGAAAAATGACGGATCGTCTGAACCTCCCTTCCATTTCCAGAATTATAAAGATTGAAGATATTGCCAGCCGTAAAGAGATAGAAAAGGCAATCCACTCCCGTTATACCGAGGGTAAACATGTTATTCCGGTGCCAAGTATTGAAGTGAAACAGGATTACTCCCACATTCTCTCTGATTCAATTAAGATATTATTCAAAAAAGGCTTTGGATTCAGAAAAAAGACTCATATTTTTGAGAAGGCCGTTGTGACTCCTGATTTCCACAACCAGAAACAAAAAGGCAGTATTAAAATATCTGAAGCAGCTCTCTCTCAAATGATTCTTCACTGTATAGACGAATACGACAGTGAAATTAAAGTCATGAAGATTACAGTCAAACGAGACCGTAAAGGATACCGCATCCGAATATATGTAGAAGCAGGTTATGGAAATCAGCTGGGCAGCAGATTACACGAATTACAGGCCTATATTCTGGATAAAATTGAAAGATTTACCGGAATCATTATTGATGAGGTTGATATTGAGATTTCAAAGATTTCCAGAAGAAAAACCCCGCTGAACTAAATCAGCTCTGAACGGGATTGGAGGCCTTTGCAAGCGCCTTCTGGGATCCTTTATGAAAGCTCTTCTTTGTGCTCCCCCTATAGGAGGGACGACGGCGGGGCATTTTCCATTTATTCTTTTTAAAAATATGTTTTACCGCATCCATAACCTCACGATTGGGAGCAATCATGGGCTTTAGAGAGTTTTTCAGCTCTCCCACCACATCCATAAAAACGCAGTCTTCACCGGCGGAGAGGGCCCCCGACTGATCCAGCCAGGATTGGGTCAGATACTGAAGCATGCGGCTTCTTGCCTTCATCTTCCCTTCTCTTCTAGTATACTTATCAAGTTTATCCATATCACTGAAAAACTTTTTTGTAAAATCCTTTCCGCTTCCGCTTCGATTCATCTCTTCATGTATTTGAGGCAGAAGATATTCAAACAACTGCATTTCACGGCAACGATGAAAAATTGGGGCAGCATAGGATGATTGAAGAATCTTGAAGATTTCCTCCGTCATCCGCGAAACAGAAACATCCTTTAGAAGAGAAGAATGCTTTTTGATGGATTTTTTCAGTTTGAATGGAATCTTCGAACTGGTTGTAACAGAATATTTAACAGCCCGTAACATGCGGACAGGATCTTCAACAAATGTTGTGTTAAGAGGAATGACACTTTTCAGACGGTTTTTACGAATATCTTTCACACCATCATGATAATCAATAATCTGCTCTTCTTTCGGTGAGTAATACAGAGCATTCAGGGTGAAGTCCCGCCGACGGGCATCTTCATCGATGGATCCGTATATATTCTGGCCATCCTTTCCATCAAGAGAACGAAAGGTAGCAACTTCCAGAATCTTGTTATCGGGGAAATAGACATGAACTAAGCGAAAACGCTTACCGATAATCCTGGAATTACGAAAAATTTTCCTTACCCTTGAAGGATAGGCGTCTGTAGCAATGTCATAATCTTTGGGTTCTTTATTGATAAGGAGGTCTCTGACAGCCCCACCAACAACATAAGCCTGATATCCGGCATTACGCAGCCTTTCGGTTACTTTCAAGGCATCCGGATCCAGTTTATCACGGCTGATCCCGTGCTCTTTTAGTGTATATACTTTGGCCTGGCGAATCAGACGGCCTTTTTCATCTTTACCATATCGTATCAACATGCAGTTTTTGTCTATCCATTTAAAGAGACGATTGTCTCCGAATTAACTGATTTTTACTATTATAACTTATAATATATTCTTTTATAAGAATTCTTCAAGTGCAAGAACGTCCCTTCTTTATGACAAGCAACTATTATGATGAACTTACAAAAAATTGGGTACTTACAAAAATATTGTAGTTTTTACAAAAATATTAGTAATAATCCTTTTCATATGGCTGTAACCTGCTACAATGATTCTAAGAATATCATATTCCTGACTTCAATTGAACAGTTATTCAGGAAAAGGATTACTAATGAAATTCAGATACCAATGCAGCGAATGCGGAGCCTTTTTCGATTTGGATCCCGCGCTGAACACATGTCCGGATTGCCGGAAGAATCAGAAAGAGAATGAACCATTAAGAGGTGTACTTGAAGTCCGACTGGAAGGAGACCTGCCATCCTCCGGAAATTTATCTTATAATATGCTCCCGGTTCCTCGTGAGTTTTTCCCTTCCCTTCCTGATGTAACAGGCAAACTATGGCAACCTGCCAGACTACGTAAAGAAATGGAACTTCCCCGATTATTTATTATGAATGACGGATCCAACCCGACAGGTTCCTTTAAAGACAGAGCCTCAGTTCTTGTCTCAGCCTATGCCAAACAGTGTGGAATTGACAGTATAGTACTGGCATCCACAGGGAATGCCGGATCTTCCATGTCCGGTATCGGAGCAGCTGCAGATCAAAAGATTGTTCTTTTCCTGCCGGAAACTGCTCCTCCTGCCAAACTCATTCAGGCCCTCCAGTACAATGCGACCCTTTATAAGGTAGCCGGAAATTATGATATGGCCTATGAGCTCTCTCTGGAGTATTCCGAACAGTACGGCGGAATGAACCGGAATACCGCATGGAATCCCATGACCATGGAAGGGAAAAAGACTATTTCCCTGGATATTTTTAGCCAACTGGGAGAAAAGGCACCGGATAGAGTCATTGTTCCGACGGGTGACGCCTGCATCCTGGGGGGAGTCTATAAGGGATTCAAGGATTTGCTTCAGTATGGACTGATCAAAAAAATGCCTAAAATAACTGCGGTTCAGGCGGAAGGCAGCTCGGCCCTCTACAGAGCATGGCAAAAAGGAAGCTTCGACCTGCAATCCAGCAGAACTGTGGCCGATTCCATCTCCGTGGATATTCCCCGGAACGGTTACACCGCCCTCAGATATCTGAAGAAATTCAACGGGGATGTCATTACCGTTACGGACGAACAGATTATTGAAGCACAAGCCCATCTCTCCTGTGGATCGGGATTATTCACAGAGCCAGCCGGTGCGGCAGCATGGGCAGGGCTCCGAAAGATGCACCATACTATTGATAAGGACGAAACTGTTGTGGTACTTGCTACAGGCAGCGGTCTTAAGGATACGGCAACAGCTCTCAAGGGAGTAAAAATGCCGGGAAGATCTATACATAATATTCAAGACATAAGGGGATAAGAATGATTGATTTTACTGTGAACAAAGACATGCAAAAACAGAATGCAGCCTACTGTAAAGAAAAAGGCATAAAGCTGCCTACCTATGAGATGATGAAAAATCCTGAACTCATTCCGGATGAAATCAAGGAGAAACTGAGCAAAACCGGTCTGTGGGATATCGACCCTGTCAATCTTTTCAGAATCACCTGGAAAAATCAGCCCAAAGAGTCCGGAGGTCAGTTCGGTAAGGTTAACCATATTGTTCTTCCACCTGAACTAACAGGAACAAAGGCAAAAATCGTTGTTCTGGTTGGTAAATGGTTCCCCACAGGAGCTCATAAAGTCGGTGCAACCTATGGTTGTCTGGCGCCCCGTCTAACCACAGGTCAGTTTGACCCCAAAAAAACAAAGGCCGTATGGCCGTCTACTGGTAATTACTGCCGTGGTGGAGCCTATATTTCATCTCTGCTGGCATGTGAAGCTATCGCCATCCTGCCCGAAGAAATGTCTCAAGAAAGATTTGAATGGTTGAAACAGGTCGCAGGTGAAGTTATTGCCACACCCGGTTGCGAATCCAATGTAAAAGAGATTTTTGACAAATGCTGGGAACTGAGAGAATCCGGACAAGATCTGAAAATTTTCAATCAGTTTGATGAAATGGGTAATCCTCTGTGGCATTACAATGTAACAGGGGCCGCCATCGAAGAAACTCTTGGTTACTACATGAAAGAGGGCGATAAGATGGTCGGTTATATCTCTTCTTCAGGATCAGGTGGAACACTGGCTGCAGGATACTACCTGAAAACAAAATTCCCCCAGATGAAGATCAATGTAGCAGAGGCTCTTCAGTGCCCCACCCTTCTCCAGAATGGATTTGGTGGACACAGAATCGAAGGTATCGGAGACAAACACGTCCCATGGGTTCATGACTGTAAGGAAACCGACTATATCACCGCCATTGATGATGAACACTCCATGAGACTGATCCGTATGTTCAATGAGAAAATCGGACGCGAAACTCTGAAAAAAGCCGGGGTTTCTTCAGAACTGGTAGAGCAGCTTGATCTTCTTGGTATTTCCAGTGTTGCCAATGTACTGGCCGCTATCAAATTTGCCAAATACAACGAACTCACAGAAAATGATTATGTTGTGACCATCGCAACCGATTCTATGGAGCTTTATGGTTCTCGAGTAGAGGAACTTTCAAAAGAGAAAGGCCCATACACTCAGGCTAATGCTGAAAGAGATATGGAACTCCTTCTCGGTCAGACTATCGATCATATTAAAGAACTGACCTACTATGACAAAAAAGCCGTTCACAACCTGAAATACTTCACATGGATCGAACAGCAGGGACGGGAACTGTCCGAATTGAACGAACAGTGGTACGATCATGATAATTATTGGAACAGCACCATGGAACAGGCTGGAGAAATCGATGAAATCATCAGCGAATTCAATGAGATGATTGATAAAGCATAATTTAATAAGAGGAAGAAATTTATGAGCGATTTAATGAGGTCAGTCTCCTTTAAGGAACTGGTAAAAAGAATCTTCTCGGAATACAACAAAGATAAAACAATCTTCAGTTTTTCCCCTTCCCTGAATGGGCCTGTAAAGGTCCCTCACGGGGAGATGAAGCTTTTTGGAGAGAGCGCAGCCTCGCCTGTCGGTCCGGCGGCAGGCCCCCATACACAGCTTGCTCAGAACATTATAAGCTCCTGGCTAGCAGGAGCCAGATTCTTTGAACTGAAAACCGTACAGATAATGGATACGCTGGAAATTGAAAAACCCTGTATCGACGCTGAAGATGAAGGGTTTAACACAGAGTGGTCCACGGAATATACCCTGGATAAAGCCTATGATGAATATCTGAAGGGCTGGTTTCTCTGTCATATATTGGAAGTGCTTTTCGAAGATCATACGGAAAAACAGTTTATCTTCAATATGAGTATCGGTTATGATCTGGAGGGGATCAAGAATCCCCGTATGAACGAATTTATAATGCGTCTTGTGGACAGCTCCGGAGAAAAGAACTTTTCTCTCTACCGAGATGAACTACGTAAATTGGCGGATGATCCGGATTTCCTCAAGGGTACAGGTCTGGAAGACAAAAAGGGGAGACTTACTGCTCTTGCCGATAGAATCTCCCCCAGAATCTGCCGTTCAGTGACTCTGAGTACCATGCACGGCTGTCCTCCTGATGAGATCGAAAAAATTGCCGAATATCTACTGCGTGAAAAAAAGCTTAATACCTTTGTCAAACTGAATCCCACCCTTTTAACCTTTCAGGGTGTAAGGTCCACACTGGATAAGCTGGGATTCGATTATGTAGGATTAAAACAGGAAAGTTTTGATCACGACCTGCAGTATCCCGATGCAGTGAGCATGCTTAAAAGATTAAGAAAACTTGCAGCTGGGGAAAACCTGACCTTCGGTGTAAAACTGACCAATACTCTGGGATCGGTCAATAACAAAGGCAATCTTCCCGGAGAAGAAATGTATATGTCCGGGAGAGCCCTCTTCCCCATATCAGTTCAGCTGGCTCTGAAGCTGAGCAGGGAGTTTGAAGGCAGCCTGCCTATCTCTTTTTCCGGTGGGGCAAGCAGTCTGAATATGGAAGACCTTCTAAATACGGGAATTAGACCTGTCACAATGGCAACTGATATGCTCAAACCTGGTGGCTACGGCCGAATGGCTCGGGCTGTTGAAAAAAGTTATACCGTCAAAACCTGGAACAGGGATGGCATTGATATTAAAGCTCTGGAGAGACTGGTCGAAAAAGCACTCATTTCTCCCGAGTATACCAAGGATTGGCGTGGGACTGATTCTATCAGCACAGAAGAGCCTCTGCCGCTCTACGACTGTGCGATAGCGCCCTGTAAAACCGCCTGTGCCATTCATCAGGATATTCCTGAATACATCAGACTTGTAGGGCAGGGCCGCTATGGAGAAGCTCTTGATGTAATATACAACAAGAACCCCCTGCCCTTTATCACCGGATGGATTTGTGATCACAAATGTCAGTACAACTGTACCCGTCTAGATTATGATGGCAGCGTTAAGATTCGGGATATGAAGAAAATCGCTGCCCGTCAAGGCTGGAGCGAATATATCAAAGCTTTCAAGAAACCTGCCGAAGGTACAGGAGCCAAAGTGGCTGTTATCGGTGCGGGACCTGCCGGATTGGCAGCAGCATACTTTCTAAGACGGGGCGGAGCTTCCGTTTCTGTTTTTGAAAAAGAAGACAGCCCCGGCGGTGTTATCAGCCATATTCTTCCTTCCTTCAGAATGCCTATGGAAGAGATTGATAAGGATCTGGAATTTATCAAGGCTCATGGTGTAGATTTCCACTTCAGTCAGAAAAATATTACCATTGACGAACTAAAGGCTCAGGGATTTGAAAAGATAATCATCGGTATCGGAGCAGAAAAAGACAATAAACTGAAACTAGATGGTGGTAATGTCATAACATCCCTGGACTTTCTGAGCAGTTTCCGCAGTAAAGCGGAAGAAACTGAAATTGGAAAATACGTGGCTGTTGTGGGAGGCGGAAATACCGCTATGGACAGTGCCCGCTCCGCCAAAAGGCTCCCCGGAGTTAAGGAAGTACGGGTTTTCTACAGAAGAACCCTGACAGAAATGCCCGCCGACAGAGAAGAATATTATGATGCCATGGAAGAGGGAATCAGTTTCCACTTCCTGCGGAATCCTGCGGAATTTACAGCTGACGGAAAGATAAACTGCACTGTTATGACTTTAGGGGAAGCGGATGCCTCCGGCCGCCGCAGACCTGTTGCCACAGAAGAGATAGAAAGCTTTCCGGTGGATACTCTGATTACCGCGATAGGTGAAACAGTTGATAATGACGCCCTGAAGGCCATAGGGCTGCCCGTACCGGGCCGCTATGTGAAAGTAAACAAAAAAACCAACGAAACTGAAATTCCCGGAGTCTACCTTTGTGGTGATGCGCTTACAGGACCTCTCTCCATCGTAGGCGCCATGGCCGGTGCCCGAAAATCGGTTGACCATATCCTCAGCCAGAGGGAAGTTGTTCTGACACAGCTGATAGCGGAACCCCTCTCTGCCGAAGAGACGGATGATCTGCGTACCCGCAAGAGTGTAATACTGGATTCAGGAGATAATCAGGATAAGGATTTTGCCGCATGGGCTGAAAAAGAAGCATCCCGCTGTCTGCAATGTGATGTTATCTGTAATAAGTGTGTAGATGTCTGTCCCAACCGGGCCAATGTATCTATCCGGACAGAAAAAAAAGAATTCAGCCAGGAAACTCAGATTCTTCATATTGATGCTTATTGTAATGAGTGCGGCAACTGTGCTCAGTTCTGTCCATGGGATGGACGTCCCTATAAGGATAAACTTACAGTTTTCAGTCTGAAAGAGGATTTTGAAAACAGTAATAACAACGGCTTTTTTGTTGAGGGAGAGTCTGTCAGACTCCGTCTGAAAGGAATTATCCTCAATCTGACATGGAGCCACGGAGAACTGACAGGACCGATTCCTGCAGGAACAGAAGGCAGAAAAACTGCAGCTCTTATTCGAACAGTCTTGAAAGAATACCCCTGGTATACACGCCAGGTGGAAAAGTAGGAAGGAGGAATCCATGCTGATATTAAAGAATGCCACTGTGGTGAACTTTCAGCCCCCGGAAGTACATTCAGGCTGGGATGTTGTTATAGACAAAAATTTGATTGTAGCTGCCGGTCCAGGTGCTGCAGATGGAATGAACGCTGATGAACTGTGGGACTTAAAGGGTGCGATCGTACACCCCGGACTTGTATGCAGTCATAACCACTTCTACTCTGGTCTTTCCAGAGGAGTTCTGGCAAATATCAATCCATCACCGGATTTTATCTCTACCTTGAAGAATCTCTGGTGGCGGCTGGACCGTGCGTTGGACAAGGACAGCCTGAAAAGCAGCGGACTGATCTGCTGCCTGGATGCTATCCGTAACGGCTCGACCTCAGTGATCGACCATCATGCATCTCCGTCCTTTATTGATGGCTCTCTTTCTGTTTTGAAAGAGACCTTTGAACAAACAGGCCTGCGCGGGATGACCTGTTTTGAAACAAGCGACAGGAACAGCATTGAAGAGATGGAATCGGGAATTGCAGAAAACATCCGCTTTGCCCGTGAAATAGACGGAGAAAAGAGCAAGGGAAGCTGGTCAGGCCTGATGGAAGCTCATATTGGCGGTCATGCTCCTTTCACCATACCCGATCGGGGACTGAAACAACTGGCCGAAGCGGTAGAAAAGACCGGCCGCGGATTGCATATTCATGCAGCAGAAGACAAGTACGATGCCTCATGGTCCCATCATTTTTATGATAAGGACTTGATTGAAAGACTGGATGATTTTGGCCTGATGAACAGTAAAACCCTTATTGCCCACGGCCTCTTTCTTTCCGAAAAAGACCGTCAGATTATGAATGAAAGAAACAGCTTTCTGGTTGTTAACTTCCGTTCCAACATGAACAACAATGTGGGAGTTCAGAATCATCTGACAGATTTGAAAAATGTTGCCCTTGGAACCGACGGTATCGGAAGCGATATGTGGGAAGAGTTCAAGTTCGCCTTTTTCAAAAACAGAGATGCAGGCGGGTCTCTCTGGCCGGGAGATTTTCTGCAGTTCCTGCACAATGGAAATACCCTTCTAGAACGTAACTTTGATGATAAGTTCGGTCGTATAGAGAAAGGTTACAAAGCGGATCTTGTCGTTTCAGACTATACTGCCCCGACCCCTCTGAAGGCTGAAAATATTGCCGGCCATATGGCATTCGGTCAGAGTTCAAACTCCGTCCGCTCTGTTGTCATCAATGGAAAGGTTGTTCTGAAAGACAGGGAATTCACTTTTGACACAACAGATATCTATGAAGAAGCCAGAGAACAGGCCTCCAGAATATGGGAGCGTATGGATAAACTGGACGACTGAATAGAAGAAGTTCAATTAGCTTAAAAATTATACAGGCTGACCGCTTAACGGTTTGCCTGATGCAAGGAGTAAACATTATGTCCATAGAGAAACAGGTTATTGAAAAAGCGGCTGAATACAAAGAGTATTCAGCAAAAATTTTATCAGAAATGATAAAGATCCCCTCTTTTAGCGGAGAAGAAGAGAATGTCTGCCGGAAAATCGTAGAACTCTGCGAAGAAGCCGGCTTTGACGAAGTACGCATCGATGGTCTTGGAAGCGTTGTTGCCCGTATAGGTAACGGCCCCAAAAAGATTGCCTTTGATGCCCATATTGATACGGTAACCGTCGGAAATCCCGATAACTGGGAAAAAGATCCCTTTTCCGGAGAAATAGACGACACATATGTATGGGGACGGGGGACATCGGATCAGGAAGGCGGAGCCGCCTCTATGATTACAGCCGGTAGAATCCTGAAAGATCTGGGTTATGATGGAGAATACTCCGTCTATTTCACTTTTACCGTTATGGAAGAAGACTGTGATGGTATGTGCTGGAAGTACCTGATTGAAGAAGAAAAACTGGTTCCTGATTTTGCCGTTTCCACAGAACCCACCAGCTGTCAGCTTTATAGAGGACACAGGGGAAGAATGGAAATGGTTGTAAAAATCAAGGGGATTTCCAGCCACGGATCAGCCCCTGAAAGAGGAGAAAGTGCAGCGTATAAAGCTTCCAAAGCGGCTCTGGCCATGGAAAAACTGAATGCCGATCTGCAGCCTGATGATGATAAATTCCTTGGAAAAGGAACCATTGTCGTTTCAGAAATGAAAGTAAGCGGTCCTTCCCAGTGTGCTGTTCCCGATGAGGCTATGCTCTATCTTGACCGCCGTCTGACCTGGGGTGAAGATGCCGATCTGGCAATCGGACAGGTAAAAAAATACATCACTGAAGCTCTTGGTGAAGAACCAGAATCTGTAACCATGCCGGACTATGAAAAAAGAGGCTGGAAAAATACCGATTACTCTCAGGAACTCTACTTCCCCACATGGAAAATTGACAGAGATCATAGCCTGGTAGAAAGTGGAGTAGAAGCCTTTAAGGATCTTTTCAACAAAGAACCTGTGGTAGACAAGTGGACCTTCTCCACCAATGGTGTTGCTATCTGCGGCCGCCACAAAATCCCCATGATCGGATTCGGTCCCGGAGATGAGAAAGAGGCTCATGCACCCAATGAAAAGTGCCGGGTGAAAGATCTGGAAATCTGCAGCGCTTTTTATGCCATGCTGCCCTACAAACTGAAATAATTTTATCTATTAATAAAAGAGGCTGCTCCAGATATGGAACAGCCTTTTTTTTTGACTTTTCAAGCAAGCCCCTTATAATTAAGATTTTATACCCACTGAAGATTAATTTACATACCTGAAGTCACTTATTCAGGCATGTAATTACTCTGAAATGAAAGTCCTTTCGCTAAAAGTAAAGAAATCTCTGTTTATAATGTCATTGTCTTATAAGTGTAATAATGTGATTATGAATTAAATTGATACCTATTAAACATTTTATTTGACATATTTATGAATTCAGGTTTAATATATCTTTATGAAAGTACTTTCATATTACTTTCAATAAGGATAAAAAATATGAATAAGCAGCGGGAGATCCGCTCCACCATATATGATGTAGCCTCAAAAGCGGGAGTCAGCATTACCACCGTATCCCGCTATATCAATAATCCGGATAGTGTAAAAAACAGCACCGGAGAAAAAATCGCAAAGACCATGGATCAACTCGATTACACCCCCCAGGGAAATGCGGGAAGCCGGGCCAACCGTTCCGTCGGTAGAGTTGGTGTTCTGACCCCTTTTTTCCCGGCTCCCTCCTATGTGGAGCGTCTGGAAGGAATTATTCATCCTCTCCGTCAGAATAATTACGAAGTCATTATTTATACCATAGAGGGCGTTGATCAGCTGGATGAGTATCTAACCTCGGTTCCTTTTACCAGAAGAATCGACGGCTTGATTCTGATGTCAGTAAAACTATCGGATGAACAGCACCGGACACTGAAAGCGTCCGGACTAAGTGTTGTAATGGTAGAATCGGATGATGAAAACTATTCCAGGGTCTTGGCTGACGATTACAGAGGCGGTCAGATGGCTGCTGAATTATTTCTGAAAAAGGATTACTTTCCCTGTGCCTACATGGGAGACCTAAACTACGACCTGCCTTATAGCTTTCAACCTTCAGAGTCTCGATTCAAAGGATTCCGCGACAAGCTTTTTGGTGGAAAAAAAGAAATTAAAAAAACAATGATTCTAAAGTCAGGTACTGCAGTAGATGATGCTTTAACTGTGTTTAGTAATTTTCTGGATAAAAATAAATGTCCCCGGGCAATTTTTGCCATGTCTGACGTTCAGGCAATCGGCATAATAAAAGCTGCCAGAGAGAGAGAGATCAAGATCCCTGAAGAACTGGCAGTTATAGGTTTTGATGATATTGAAGGTGCGAATTGGATGGAACTATCCACCATCTCTCAGCACCTGAAAGATTCAGGAAGAATTGCTGCCGGACTACTGCTGGAACTTATGAATGGCGAAGGAAAGGCCATTCAAAAAACAAACTTGCAGGTAAGCCTTATTGAAAGGGCTACCACTTAATTTTGGTATCCTCGGTCCTATGACCGTTATGGAAAGGAGTTATATATGAAGAAATTACTTGTAGTTGCTATTCCTCTACTACTGATTGGTACATTTGTATTTACCGGCTGTAGCAAAAAAGAAGAAGCAGTAACAGAAAAAGCCACACCCGCTGCTGATGATCCTTACGCTGAAGTAAGAGGGACAGTTGTAACAATGGCCGGCCCCTTTGTGGATAGTGATGCCGTCAAATTCGAAGAAGCCGTCAAACACTTCGAAGAGATGACAGGAATTGACATTCAGTATGAGGGATCCAAAGAATTCGAAGCCTCCATCGGTATCAGCGTAGAAGGTGGAAATCCTCCCGATATTGCAGACTTCCCCCAACCCGGTCTTCTGAACAATTTTGTTAAGAAAGGCTATGTGGTGAATCTGAACGATGTTTTGGATATGGAAAAGGTTAATGCCAACTATATTCAGAGCTGGCTTGATATGGCTACAATGGACTCTCCCGATGGTGCTATCATGGCTGGAATATGGGGCCGTGTAAACGGAAAATCCCTTGTATGGTACAACAAAAAAGAATTTGATGCGGCCGGTTATGAAGTTCCCGAAACATGGGAAGAACTGCTAACTCTGCAGAAAACAATCTTGTCTGATGGTGATAGCCCCTGGGCTGTAGGTATTGAATCCGGTGCCGCAACAGGTTGGGCCGCAACAGACTGGGTAGAAGAGATGATGCTTAGAACAACCAGCCTGGAGAACTATGACAGATGGGTTGCGGGTGAACTGAAGTTTGACTCTCCCGAAGTCAGAGTTGCCATAAAAGCTATGACTGATATCTGGTTCCCTAAAGGAATGGTATATGGTGGAAGAAAAGGTATCGCTACAACCAGCTTTGGAGATGCTCCCAAGGTTATGTTTGAAAATCCCCCCAAAGCATGGTTACACAAACAGGGAAACTTTATTACAACATTCTTCCCGGATAACCTGAAAGCAGGAATCGATTACGATTTCTTTTATCTTCCCAGTGTAGATCCTTCTCTTGGAAAACCTGTTCTGGTTGCAGGAGATATTTATGCCATGTTTAACGACAGGCCAGAGGTTAGGATGGTCATGCAGTATTTCGCTACAGGCGCTTCCATAGAAGGCTGGGTTAAAGCTGGTGGTGCAATCTCTCCCCATAAAGATTCCCAACTGGATTGGTACAGCAATGATGTAGATAAAAAGGTTGCTGAAATCATTCAGAATGCTACAAGTGTACGTTTTGACGGATCAGACCTGATGCCCGGACAAGTAGGAGCCGGATCATTCTGGAAAGAGATGACCGCTTATGTTTCCGGTGCCAAATCTCTTGATGAGTCACTGAAAGCTATCGATTCATCCTGGCCCCGATAATCCTTTTATCGTATAAAAAACAGACCCGGAGGATATGTTAAAAATATCCTTCGGGTTTATTTAAAAAGAAATGATACCACACGGGGCAGTGTCTCTCAGCCTCTAATAGCACAGGGAGGTTCCTATGATTCAGGATACCAAAACTAAATTTCAACCGTTATTCCTACTGTTGGAAGTTATTTTTACTGCAGCAATTCTTGCCGGCGGTTTTATTCTTTTGCAACAGATGCAGGACTCAAAAATCCTTATGACTATTTTTGCTGTCCTATGGGGCTTAGGGTCTGTGGCCCTATTGTTTTTTGTAATGAACAGCATTGCCGAGTCAATGCCTCGCAAAATCCGCACCATAGCAGTGGCTATGGTTTTTGCAGGACCAGCGGTCTTTTTACTGATATGGGCTCTTGTTCTCCCCACGTTCCGCACACTGCGTCTCAGTTTTATGGGGACGAACGGTCGAGAATTTGTTTTTTTTGACAACTATAAATTTGCCTTTACAGACCCGATTATGTTGGAAAGTTTCAGAAATAACCTTTTATGGATGATTTTCGGAACATTCTTTTGTGTAAGCCTGGGGATTATCATTGCCGTATTGGCAGATAAGAGTAAAAGAGAAAAAATTATTAAATCCCTCATTTTCATGCCCATGGCTATCTCCTTTGTAGGAGCAGGTGTTATATGGAAGTTTATTTATGCCTATAAGGGTGAAGGGATCAATATTAAAGAAATAGGACTACTGAATGCAATAGTTACCGGTCTGGGTGGAGACGCTCAGGCATGGCTATTGATGCCCTTCTGGAATAACTTTTTCCTGATTGCCATCATGGTATGGCTGCAGACCGGTTACTCCATGGTTATTATCTCATCTGCCATCAAATCCATTCCTGAAGAGATAAATGAAGCGGCCCGTGTAGACGGAGCCAATGTCTTCAGCATATTTGTCAAAATCACAATTCCAACCATTATGCCCACAATCATAACAGTCACAACCACCATACTTATTTTCAGCTTAAAACTCTTTGATATTGTCAGGGTTATGACCGGAGGTAATTTCGGAACCAATGTCATTGCCAATGAGTTCTATCTGCGACAGTTTACCTATGGACATTCCGGTCAGGCATCGGCCATTGCTGTTGTACTTCTGGTGGTTATCATACCGGTATTGGCCTACAATCTTAAGGAATTCCGGGAAAGGAAGGTATTAAAATGAAACAAACAGGAAGTGAAAAAACCTTCAGCCCCGGCAAGATTCTTATTGGATTAGTGCTGCTGTTTATTGTACTGGTATGGACAGTACCTACATTTGGAATTTTTGTAACTTCTTTTAGAGATTCCAGAGATATCTATGCCTCAGGCTGGTGGTCTGTACTCCCTCATAAAGACCTGGTAAAGACCGGTGAGTTTGAAATTCCCGCTGAAACAGATCCCAATGAACCTATCACAATTGAAGGAAAAACCGCGACATTCGAAGAGTGGCGTCAGGGTATCAATATTTCTGAAAAGAAATCTTTACGATGGTACGGGAATAAAAGATCTCGAAAGATTGAAATCTATGAAGAGAAATGGATTGGATTCGGAGCCAATATGACCCTGCAGAACTACAGAGATGTACTTTCGGCAGGGACTATTGAGTTTACAGATGCCCAGGGAAATACCATTACCCGACAGGGAAACAACTTCTCCGATGCGGTTCTAAACTCTATCGCTGTTAGTATTCCCGCCACCATTATCCCCATCCTGATTGCAGCCTTTGCGGCCTATGCTTTTGCCTGGATGGAATTTCCGGGACGAAAGCCCCTGTTTATAATGGTAGTTGCCCTATTGGTCGTCCCCCTGCAGATTGCCCTTATCCCCATCCTGAGGGACTTTACCCGTTGGGGTATTACGGGAACATTTGTCTGTATGTGGCTGGCCCATACGGGATTTGGACTGCCTTTGGCTATCTACCTTCTGTACAACTACATCAGCACTCTTCCCAGGGATGTATTTGAATCGGCCTATCTGGATGGAGCGACTCCCTTTACGACTTTTGTCTGGCTTGTTTTACCCCTGTCTGTTCCGGCGTTAGCCAGTTTTGCCATCTTCCAGTTCCTCTGGGTATGGAATGATTATCTGGTTGCACTGGTCTTCCTGGGAGATAAGAACCGCGTAGTCACAAGCGCTCTTGCCGCCATGGTGGGAGAAAAAGGACAGGACTGGCATCTTTTGACTTCCGGTGCATTTCTAAGTATGATCCTGCCCTTGGTTGTTTTCTTCAGCCTGCAGAGATTCTTTGTAAAAGGCCTCATGGCCGGCTCTGTAAAGGGGTAGTTTTTTATAGAATTAATTCTTCCCGGAGAAATGGTTTTTCCGGGAAAAAATAATTTTCGGGCCATTAAGACCTGAATTCAATATTGAGAGGATAACGCGAGTCCTCATATTTACCAAAGTGTTACAAACAGGAAATGCTATTCCCTGGGGTTTTTCCGTTTTCTTTTCATCTCATACATTTTATTGTCTGCATTCCTGCTGAGTTCATCGACACTTTTGCCATTATTGGGATATTCAGACAATCCATAGCTGAAGGGACAGGACAGACTCTCTCCGTTAAAATCAAAACAGGGTTCATTCTCCTGCAGTTCTCCCAATTTTTTTATCACTACTTCAATATTAGTGTCATAGAAGAGACCAGCGAACTCATCCCCCCCCAGTCGGCCAAAAAGGTCGGTACTGCGGAATTTACTCTTAATAGCATCAGAAAAAGTCTTCAGAAGAATATCCCCGGCTTGATGCCCCCATCTGTCGTTGACTTTTTTCATATTATCCAGATCTATTTCGGCTAGAACAAATTTATTATGATTCCGTTTTGACCTCTTAACAGTATTTTCAAGCTGATCATTAAAAAACTGCCTTGAAACAAGACCGGTCAGTGAATCATAGCGGGATTGGTCCAGTACGGTCTGAAAAAGACTCTGATTGTTTAGCAGAACAAGAAGCTGTTCCTGAAGAAAATGCATAATTTCTAGATCGGTATCATCAAAGACCTTCTCCTTAGAACTATCCAGTGACAGGAATCCCAGAAGTTTTTCATCCTTGAACAGAGGAGCGCTGATAACAGACTTGATAGCAATTCCCTCTATTGTTTCAGGAGTGTCCGGACTCTTCTCCAATACGGATAATTCTCTTATTCCTTCAACAATGACAGGTTTTTCTCCCGGGACGGAACCTGAATTCCATAAAAATGAGTCAGCATAAGGAAAGGAAAAATCACCATCGATTTTATATCCGAAGGAAACCTTCAAATTAAGATACTCTCTATCATCCAGCAATAGTATAGCCCCACAGTCCGCCTTGGGAATAATATTTCGGACCTGGGTCAGTATCAGATCCAGAATGGAATCCAGATCTACAACTTTCAGGATCGCCTGATTTATCATAAGAGATAAATCCTGCAGTTTAAGCAGCCGCCTGGCTTTATCAACGGCCTGTCTTGTTTCTGATATATCAATAAAAGCTCCGACTATCCCTTCCATATAACCTGATTTGGAATAAAGCACATTTTTATGAATGATGACCGTATGAAAAGTACCATCCCCATAATGGATCAGAGATTCATAACTTTGATGTTTCGGATCATCAAGGAGCTCCCTGTCTGCCTGATCAGAGATCTCTGCCAGTGATGTCGGCTCCAAATCAAAAACGGTTTTCCCGTTAATCTTTTCAGGGGAAAGATTCATGATAGTATTGAAAGCTTTATTATGATAGCGATACCTTAACTGTGAATCCTTATAGAAAATGGGAACCGGTATAAGATCAATAATGGCCTCGAAAAAGTCCGAGGGGTCGTCCAGACTCTGTTTCAGGTTTCTGAACTGTGTAACATCCACAATTTGACCGGAAGCAAAGAGTTCCCCCTTGTCGGAGCTGATAAACCGACCTCTTAACTGAAACCAGTGTATGACCTCCCGCTTATTCAGATACAGGCGAAAATTGACTGTGCTGAATATCTTCTCTTCCATAGAACGGTTGAGAGCCTTGATCAACAGCTCCTGATCCTTTTTAAAAATATTCTGATAAATATACTGATACAAATTTAAGGAGTTTCCTGAGGGATAATTTATCCATTCAAAAGCCCTTTCTGAAAAGAAAACAGTATTTTTTTTAACATCCCAATACCAGGAGTAAATTCCTCCCTCCATCTGGATATCCATATAATCGGGAGTTAAAGACTCATTCGGGCTGATTGGAATACGATCAAGCAGTTGTATTTTTGGATATTGATTCAACATATTTTTTAATTGTAATTTAAAATATCTATTTTTCCTAATAAACAATTAATCATTAATATTGAAACCTCAGGACGAGCTTTTTACCTCTTCAAGATAATTATATATTGTATAACGAGATACATTCAATTCACCTGCCAGAGTATCGGTTGAACCTTTTATGGAAAAGATGTTATTATTATTAAGAAATTTAACAACTTCCAGATTATCCGTTTTATCAAAATAACAAACAGGTTTTCCCTGACCGTCAATTCCCTTACGGATCATAATACTGAGAAACTCCTGAGTATTCTGAGGCATTTCATCATATTCACTGACCCTTTCCTTACCAGAAAACTGGTTAATAAAGTGCTGAAGCATGCTAATGGAACTCATGTCCACATTGATACAGAGCGCACCCTGGAACTCCCTGTTTTCATTATAAATCAGTACTGTTGTAGACTTCAGGGGTTTTCCAGACTTAGTAGCACTTTCATAATTAACCCGCATAGTTTCATCCTGATCCTGCATTTCCGATACCATCTCCTGAAGAAGCTGGGTGGCAGGAGTTCCTAATTTTCGTCCTGTAATCCCCCCCTCTTTGGCAATAATTACCGGAGGATGCTGTGTACAATCATAAAGGATGACCTCACCAACCCCAAGGGTTTTACCAACGGCTTGAATCAAAGGGATATAGGTTTGCAGATGCCGGGGTATTTCCATAATTTCTCCTTACTCTCGTAATTAGTATATCAGAAAAAGAGTTTTATGCCAAAATACATTGGCATTTTCTTACAATTTTTTAATAAAGCTTGCAAATAAATTTGAAGAGGGTCTATAATTAGAAAATACAGGCAGTAGAAAAGAGGTATATTAATGAAAAAACTGGCATTAATTGCAGTTGGCGGGAATTCCCTTATATCTGACAAAGAACATATGCGGGTTGAAGACCAGTATAGTGCTGTATGCGAAACATCCAGGCATATTGCGGATCTTGTGGAAGCAGGATGGCAGGTTGTTGTAACCCACGGCAACGGCCCTCAGGTAGGATTTATTTTAAGACGTTCTGAAATCGCGGCGGAAGTCGCCCATATGCACCCCGTGCCTCTGGTAAGTTGCGGTGCAGATACACAGGGAGCCATCGGTTATCAACTGCAGCAGGCTCTAGATAATGAATTTCGTCAAAGAAACATTAAAATGACAGCAGCGACTGTGGTTACTCAGGTAAGAGTCGACCAGAAGGACCCAGCTTTTGTCAATCCTGCCAAACCGATTGGTCAATTTTATACAGAAGAGGAAACACGCCTGCTTCGGGAAGCTCATCCGGAGTGGACCATGATGGAAGATGCTGGAAGAGGATACCGACGTATGGTAGCATCCCCTCAGCCCTGTGAAATTATCGAACTTGATGCCGTAAAATCCCTGCTGAAATCTGATTTCTGTGTAATAACAGGAGGCGGCGGTGGAATTCCCGTTATTGAAAATGATAGGGGACTTTTAAACGGAATCGATGCGGTTATAGATAAGGATAGAGCTTCAAGCCTGATGGCAAACCAGTTAAATGCTGACACATTTATCATCTCCACCGGAGTAAAAAGCGTTTGTCTGAATTTCGGCAAAGCAGATCAGAAAGAACTGAAGAATATCAGCCTTGCGGAAGCTCAGCAATATATGGATGAGGGACATTTTGCTCCCGGCAG
Organism: Spirochaetaceae bacterium 4572_59; assembly: GCA_002084805.1. Taxonomy (GTDB): domain Bacteria; phylum Spirochaetota; class Spirochaetia; order DSM-2461; family DSM-2461; genus Oceanispirochaeta. Next base: position 76,637 of record NBMC01000002.1, read on the forward strand.
TATGGCACCTAAAATTGAGGCCGCGTTGAGCTATCTGAACAATGGTGGAAAAGAAGTTATCATTACCAATCCCGAAAATATCCGGGATGCTGTTGTAAATGGTAGTGGAACTCATATAATTAATTAAATTGAATTTACAATTGAGGAGAATTATCATGGATAGAATCGGTATTGAAGAACGAATTAAAGACCTGGCCTGTCTGCGGGCTGAAAATATGTACTTGGATGACTTTTTTCTGACCTGGGATAAAACAGATGATGAAATTGCGGCAGTATTTGAAGTTGCAGAAATCTTAAGAGGAATGAGAGAGAACAATATCTCTTCCAAAGTATTTGACAGCGGACTTGGAATCTCCCTTTTCAGAGATAACTCTACAAGAACCCGTTTCAGCTACGCCAGTGCCTGTAATATGCTGGGCCTGGAAGTTCAAGATCTTGATGAAGGGAAATCCCAGGTAGCTCATGGAGAAACCGTACGGGAAACCGCCAATATGATCAGCTTTATGGCTGATGTAATCGGTATCCGTGACGATATGTATATCGGAAAGGGCCATACTTATATGGAAGAAGTTTCCAAGTCTGTAGAAGAAGGCCATAGAGATGGTGTTTTGGAACAGCGCCCTACCCTTGTTAACCTTCAATGTGATATTGACCACCCCACTCAGAGCATGGCTGATGCCCTGCACATAATTAACCAGTTAGGCGGTGTGGAAAACCTGAAAGGGAAAAAAGTTGCCATGACATGGGCCTACTCCCCCTCTTACGGTAAACCCCTCTCTGTTCCCCAGGGAATCATCGGCCTGTTGAGCCGTTTCGGAATGGATGTAACCCTGGCTCACCCCGAAGGATACGAAGTTATGCCTGAGGTTGAAGAAGTTGCCAGACGGAACAGCGCATCCAGTGGTGGATCTTTTACCAAGACAAACTCCATGGCAGACGCATTTAAAGATGCTGATATCGTTTATCCCAAGAGCTGGGCACCCTTCAGTGCCATGGAAAAACGGACAGACCTCTACGGTAACGGCGATTTCGACGGAATCGACAAGCTGGAAAAAGAGCTCTTGGCACAGAATGCCAAACATAAAGACTGGGAATGTACAGAAGATCTGATGAAAACCACCAAAAATGGAGAAGCCCTGTACATGCACTGCCTGCCCGCAGATATCAGTGGTGTCAGCTGTAAAGAAGGTGAAGTAGCAGCCAGTGTATTCGACCGCTACCGTGTTCCCCTGTATAAAGAAGCCAGTTTCAAACCCTATATCATCGCTTCCATGATTTATCTGAGCAAGTTCAAGAATCCTTCTGAAACTCTGATGAATCTTATGAAAAATGACAAAAACAGAATTTTTTAATCTGGATTCTGCTGACTTTTAACTTTCTGCCCCCGAAACTATCACTGTTCCGGGGGCTTTTTTTTTTGCAATATCACTAAGGGGGAGAACTGAAATCCAGTTCGGACAGATAAAGCCCGGCTTTCCTTATATAGACATCTTTCTCTTTCCGATACTCTTCCTGCATCAGATTCTGAACAATTTGTACTGCCTTAATATGAGGATATCTCTCTTTAAAGTAGAGTAATTGTTTACTTAGATTTTTATCGGAAAATTTTACTTCTATCATCTCGGTTGGAAGATCATTTTCAGAGATAAGGAAATCCACCTCCCGTTTATCCTTGGTTCTCAGATAACTGAGTTTCATATTCCGGCCTTCTAAATCCTGCTGATAGTGACAGTGCTTTAAAAGACAGCAGGCAACCGTATTTTCAAGTCTGGCTCCCTCGTCCCCCTTAATATAGGCCGAATCGAAAAAATATACCTTTGGTTCTTTTAACAGTGAGCGTGCAATATTTCTGTGGTACGGCCTGATCAGAAACACCACATAGAGACTTTCCAGGATTTCAAGATATTTACGAACAGTATGAGGTGAAATCTGCAGGTCACCCGCCAGAGAATTCAAAGATAAGGGAGAACCGGTTCTCTCTCGGAGGAGTTCCACCAGTAATTTTATAGAGCGAACCTCCTGTATCCGACTGAAATCCAGGATATCCTCCCGGATAATATCGGTAAAATACTGATTCCTCCATCGAGATGCTTCCCGTTCTGAACCTGAAAGAAAAGGTTCGGGAAATCCTCCCAGACGATTGAGCATAATCAATGCTTCATCAGCAGACATTTGCTCTTTCAGCTCACTTACTGACAAAGGGTGTAGACGATAATGAAAATACCTGCCTGCCAGAGACTCACCTGTCTGTCTGAAAGTATCCATTCTGGCACTCCCTGTTACAAGAAGGGACTGCTCTTTTCTTTTTGTATCATACAGTCCTTTAAGGTAGGCTTTCCATTCCGGCATTTTATGCAGCTCATCCAATACTATATAATCTGATATGGGTAACCAGGAATAATTTCGAATGATCGAAGCATGGTTATAGTTGTCATAGTTCAGATATACCGGATTTATATAATTCTTCATCAATTGCTGTGACAGATAGGTTTTCCCCACCTGCCTTGGACCTGTCAGGACAATCATTTTTTTATTTAGATCATCAAATATATTTGACTGCAGATAACGTTTCATATTTTTAATATTATACTATTCTTATCCTCTTTCAAGACTTTTTTGCATAAGATTGCAAATATATCGCGACTTTTTTGCAATCTTATGGATTTTAGTCGCTTTTTAATCCTGTTCCTCTCAAGTTACATTTCTCTGTTCTCCGTTGATAAGACAATAAGCTATGAAGAGCTTGCCCTCATTATTGAAAGTGGTGAGACCTATACTCTCCTTGATGTCAGAACGGAAGGGGAATTCCATTCAGGCCATATACCAACGGCAAAAGTAATTCCCTATGATGTACTGCCACAGCGGCAGACGCTCCGGCATAACCTGTCAGATTCTGAAAAAAGAAGGAGATACAAATATTAAGGATTTCGGGGGAATTAACCGCTGGAAGGGTGAACTGGAGTAGTCTAGAATGGACTTGATTTAACGGCTGTAAAGCGTCAGAATACGGAATATGAGCAAGATTATAGAACCAAAAGTTTTAAAAGGATTCCGGGACTTTCTCCCGGCTACTGAAATAGAGAGAAAACGGGTTATCCGCCTGCTGGAAGATAACTTTGAAAGTTATGGCTTTGTTCCCATCGACACACCCGCCCTGGAGTACTCGGAAGTGCTCCTGGGTAAGGGTAGCGGTGAGACAGATAAACAAATGTACCGCTTCGAGGACAACGGAAAAAGGGATGTATCCCTGCGTTTTGACCTTACCATTCCCTTTGCCCGTTTTATGGCAAAGAACCGGAAAGATCTCTACCTTCCCTTCAAACGCTTTCATATCAGCAAGGTATGGCGTGGTGAAAACACTCAAAGAGGCCGTTATCGCGAGTTTACCCAGTGCGACTTTGATATTGTCGGAACCGACAGCCCTTCCGCAGACTTTGAAATCCTTATGATCATGCGCAGCTCCCTGAGAGCCCTGGATGTTCCGAATTGTACCATCCACATGAGCCACAGAGGGATTTTCAACCGTTTCCTCAACCACCTGGGCATACTGGATCAGAATGTGGAAATTCTAAGAACCGTAGATAAACTGGCCAAGATCGGCCGGGATGAAGTTGTCCGTCTCCTGACAGAACTCTCTGATACGGAAAAAGCGGGAAAGATCCTTGATTTTATCCAGAAGGAAGAGGGATTTATCCCCACTCTGGAAAAACTGGAAGCTCTGGCCGGAGGTCCTGCGGAAGATACACAGCGCCTGCGTGATATCTATGCATATATCTGTGAACTGGGAATTGAAGATGGATTTGTACTGAATCCCTCCATCACCCGGGGACTGGACTACTACACGGGCCTGGTTTATGAAACATTTCTGGATGATCTGCCTGCCATCGGATCAGTCTGTTCCGGCGGCCGCTATAACAACCTGGCGGAATTGTACAGCAAAGAGTCCCTCCCGGGAGTCGGCTCCTCTATCGGCCTGGACCGCTTGATGGCGGGACTGGAAGAACTGGGACAATCAGCATCAAAGGCCAGTAAAACACAGCTGATAATACTGAATATGGATACCGCTCTGATCGGCCACTACCATAGCCTTGCGGATAGCTTCCGTAAAGCAGGCTACTGCTGTGAGGTCTATCACGAAACAAAGAAACTCGGACCTCAGTTCAAATTTGCCGAGGCCAAGAGTATCCCCCTGGCCATCATCTGCGGAAGCAATGAAAAAGAAGCGGGAACTGTTAATCTGAAAGATATGACAAAGAGGGAAAACTTTGACGCTTTAACCCTCGAGGAAGCCTTAGCAAAGGCAGGAGAACTCCTGTAAGTGAATCCGAAACAACTCCCTGTATATAAAGAAAAAAAACGTATTCTCAAGTGCCTGGAAGAAAATCAGGTTGTCATCATTGAGAGCCCCACAGGCTCTGGAAAAACAACCCAGCTGCCCCTGATTCTCCATGAGGCGGGATATACCTCCCGCGGGATGGTGGGAGTGACCCAGCCCCGGCGGATCGCTACAATTTCAGTTTGTGATTATATTGCAAAACAAACCGGATCAAAGATTCCAGGCATGGTTGGATACAAGATGCGCTTTGAGGATAATACGCTCCCCGAAACCCGCATGAAAGTTATGACCGACGGAACACTGCTGCAGGAGATGAAAACAGATCCTCTGCTCAAACAGTACCAGGTCATTATGGTGGATGAAGCCCATGAACGAAGCCTGAATATCGACTTTATTCTGGGTCTTCTGAAAAAAGTGCTGGCTGAACGGCCGGACTTCAAGGTTATTATTTCTTCAGCCACTATCAATGCGGCTGTTTTTTCAGAATACTTTGACAGGGCACCCGTGCTTACCATTGAAACACCCGTTTTCCCTGTTGCCATGGTCTATGATCCCCCCTCAGTTATGGCAAATCCGGACAGACTGGTAGAAAAAATTACCCAGATTGTAGAAAGAGTCGTCAATGACCGCCGGAGAGGGGATGTTCTGATCTTCCTGCCCGGAGAAAAAGTCATAAAGGAGACAATTGCTTCACTGAACCTGTCTTCCGTTAAGAGAAAACTGCACATTCTACCCCTGTATGGACGCTTGAGCAAAGAGGAACAGGAAAGAATCTTTATCAAGACACCCTTTGGCAAAACCAAGGTTGTCGTTTCCACCAATATTGCAGAAACTTCCGTCACCATTGAAGGGATCACCACGGTTATCGATTCTGGACTGGCCAAACTGAATTTCTACAATCCAAAATCATTTACCTCCTCTCTTATCGAGACGGAAATATCCCAGGCTTCGGCCAATCAGAGAAGAGGACGGGCGGGACGAACCCAGCCGGGAACCTGCTACCGCCTCTATCCCAAAAACTCTTTCTCTGGTCGTCCCCTTTTTACAAGAGAGGAGATCTACCGGACAGACCTGGCGGAAGTGGTACTCCGCATGGCCGAATTGGAGATCCGGAATTTCCAGAGCTTCGATTTTATCTCCCCTCCCGGTAGAAAAGGAATTATCGGTGCGGTGGATACATTGAAACTTCTGGATGCCCTGGATAACAATAACCGTCTGACCTCCATAGGTAGGATGATGACCCCCTTTCCCCTGATGCCACGGCATGCCAGAATGATTGTGGAAGCCATAATGCAGTATCCGCAGGTTCTCAGAGAGACCCTGATTGCTGCCTCTTTCCTGTCTACCAACTCCCCCTATCTTCTGCCCCAGGGTGAAGAAATGGAAGCCCGTAAGGCCCACCACAACTTCCGGGACAAACGGGGAGACTTTGTAGCCTATATCAAGTTGTTCGATGCCTTTTTGAATAGCCATGACCAGACAGCCTTCTGTAAAAGATACTATCTAGAAGAGAGGTCCATGCTGGAACTGGTCAATATACAGGGTCAGTTGCAGGAAATTGTCAGTGAGAAAATGGGCGTTCCCGTACTGGAAGGCGGAGAACTGGATGACTACCTCTGTGCCTGTGCGCGGGGACTGATTCAGTTTGTCTGCATACGTAGCGGACGGGGTGCCTACAAAAGTCTCACCGCTGACCGCATTCTGATTCATCCCGGTTCCACCATGTTCCGAGAGAACCCCGCCTATATCGTTGCGGGCGAAGTAGTCCGCACCAGCCAGACCTATGCACGCTCTGTTTCGCCTTTGACCCGGAGTCTTGTAAGTCGTACCTCCGAATCTCTTGCCCTACAGCTGGAACCACAGATCAAGGGTTCCAGAGAAAAGAAGCGGGATAGCTCCCAGGAGATAAGCATCGGCAGAACAAGGTTCCCCGTCATTACCCCTGCTAAGGGTCATAAAAAGATGGCCCTCGTCGACTGGAACAGTGCCTGGAAGGAGCTAAAACAGATGGCTCCCGAACAGTGGCCCGATTATAAGGGGATGAAAGGGATCCTTCACTGGGAGGGACAGGAGATTCTTCAGGGAATCCCTCTGGGATTGATCTTCAAAATTATTATGAACATCAATCCTAAAAAGGATATTATTCAGGGAATCCCAAAAAAAACCTATCATTCTGAAAATCCCCAGCATATGAAGGAGCTGGCCGAGAATATTGATATTCTGTTGAAGATTTCCTCCTCAGGAAAACGGAAGAAACAGGCCTACGGTATTATTGCACTGCAGTGTGATGACGAAGGACACTACTGGTTCCGCTCTGTGGGAAAGTTCACCCGTGCGGTGAATGATTCACTGGCAACCCTTGAGATGTTAGCAGATGAAGTGTCTGAGGAGATGCCGGCTGAATCCTGGGATAGGGTTAACTCGGCCTACCGCCGTGTCGACTCTTTCATAAGCTATTAGAGAGACCTTTTTGCCAGTTACTGAGTTGCCTGGCGCCTTGTACCTGACAAAAATCTCTTCTCTAATCATTCAATTCATATTTTTTTTGTTTTTTGCCACCTACAAGAGAGAACGGATCAGGTCCTCTTCGAGGATTTTGATGCGGACGTCTCCGGGGGAAACAGGCAGGATGAAACGGAGTTTGCCCCTCATCTTTTTCTTATCCATGCTCATGGCTTTTATAATCTCATCCTTATCGACAAAGGCTTCCAATTGAAAACCGTAGTCAATCATCAGATCTTTTATCTTTTTTGACCAGGCGGATTCCGCCAGGCCAATTTTAACCGATGCATCCAGGGCTTTGCCCATTCCCCAGGCAACGGCTGCACCGTGGGACCATTCAAAATCCGTTACCGCCTCCAGAGCGTGGCCGAAGGTATGTCCCAGATTCAGCAGAGCACGGCGGCCCTTTTCACGGAGATCCTCTTCCACCAGAGAGCCTTTTACCAGGAGACAGCGCCGGATCAGTTGTGCCATGATGTCACTATCACGCTTCAGGATATCTTCCTTTTTATCCCTCATAAGTTCCAGCATATCAGGATCAGCGATGATAGCGGTTTTAAGAACTTCCGCCAGACCATTCAGAAACTCCCGGTCCGATAGTGTCTTCAGAAATTCCGGACAGATCCGCACTTCCGCCGCTGGGTAGAAAGATCCGATCGTATTTTTATAGGGCCCCGCATCTATACCGGTTTTACCGCCGAAGGAAGCATCCACCATAGCCAAAAGGGATGTGGGAATAAGAATAAGCCTGCAGCCCCGCATATAGAGGCTGGCAGCAAAAGCTGTCATATCCGTAACCACACCACCACCGACTGCAACCATTAAGGAGTCTCTTGCAAGCCCCTTCTCCATGGCTAATTTAAGAATGGAATCTACTGCTGGCCACTGCTTCTCCTTTTCTCCGGGAGTCAGAGTGACAGAAATTATATCTTCGGGAACTAAAACAAGAGAGGCTGTATTAAGATCCGCCACAAGCAGTTCTGCGTCCAAAGGAAGGATTTCTTCCCTTGGATAAAAGGCGACAGTACAGGAAAATCCACCGAATTCAAAAGTTCTGATAATATCCATATATTCCAGTATAGTCACGGGAATCCACAAGGTAAAGGCTTGCTGAAAATCAAAATGCCATGGTAGGGTAGGTCCATGAAAAAGAATATAATTTTAATCCTATTAATAACGATTGTTATGAGTACCGCTCTTTTTGCAGAAGAGCAACATATGATTGAACGCTTCCATATAAGCATAGACGGAGTGACAAGAGAAAAGGCTCTCTTCAAAGAGATGGATATCAAACAAGGTCAGTCATTTGCAACTTATGAAGAACTGGCATTAGCCGTTAGTGAACAGAAACAGGATCTTATCAATACAAGAGTCTTCAACGAAGTGAAAATGGATTTCGAAAAACTCTCCACTGACGGAGAGATCCATAAATATCTTGTAAAAATTGATCTGGAAGATACCTGGACCATCATCCCCTTTCCCTACCCCAAATACGATTCCAATACAGGTTTCAGAGTGGGAATGAAATTTTTCTGGGATAATGCCCTTGGTTCTCTCAACAACTTCTACCTGGGAACCAACATGGACCTGAAAATGGAGAACGGAAAGGTAAACCCGGGAAACTGGACCTTTAATCCCCAGCTGAACGAAGTAAAAATCGGCAGCAAGGAATACAACTTCGCTCTGATGCAGCAGTACTCTGAAAATACAAAAAAAGATTCTGACGGGATAGTTCTGGAAGAGCATAAGTACTACAACACCGCCTTCTCTGTGGATACGACCTTTAACCTTGGAAATGATTTTTTCTATACTGTCAGCCCCTCTGTGGGATTTAACTATGCCGATTCCGGTTCCAACTATGAAGAAGAACCCTTCTATACCACGTTCGGCCATAGCGCTGGATTTAATAACGTAGACTGGATTAAAAACTTCCGGAAAGGCTATAGTTTATCGGCGGGAAACAGTATCTCTTACGTCATGCGACCCGATGCCTCATCGGATAAAGTGAAATTTTCCATCAGCTTGGACGGTCGCTACTATGCTATTCTGCATAAACGACTGAATTATTCCAACAGAGCCTATACGGTTTACAGTTTTAATGATGAAATTGACGGCCTGGGTGATAATATACGCGGTGTGGAGGATTCCACCATGTACGGTATTGCCGGAGCCTTTATGAGTCAGGATATGACTATTGGCGTCATTCAGTGGGAAGGCGTGGGAGAAGCCCAGTTTCAGCCATTCTTCGATATTGGTGTTGTAAAAAGAGACGGCATATCCTTTGATCCCGATAAAGACATCCGCTACGGAAGCGGTGCCGACTTTATCCTTTACCTGGACAAGCTCAACAGCCTTCACGCCAGAGGAACCATTGCCGCCGACCTTTCTAGTGACAAAGCCTGGACCGATCTGGATAGATACGAAATCATCATAACCAGCTCCCTCTCCTATTAGGAAGAGGGCCTTATAAAAAGGAATGCCCCGAAAGCCATCCGGCCCCGGGGCATTTTTTATTAATATACCTGCTTATCGAACCACACCTGCAACGCACTCATCCTATGATCAAAGGACTGATCCAGGCTGATATCTATGCCAAAAGTATTTCCTATCTTAAAAGCAGCCAGTCCGTAAAAGAGAAGATCATCTTCACGGGGAATGATAATCAGCTCAATATGAAGCCTCCCTTTCCTCAGTACTGGAAACATTTTATAACGCATGGTGGTATTATTAATCATGGAAAGCCGGATGGCCGATGGGGTGGTTTCAAGGTCTACATCGTACCAGGTATTCCCGAAAGTGGTATCCCGTTGATAGACCGTAATAGTATGAGGCCTGTCAGGAAGGGAATCAAAAAAAGGATCACCCACCTTCTTTTCACTTTTCCTTTTTTCCACGACAGCCGCCTTTTCCAGATAGGGATACATGGCCTGGCGACTACCGGAATAATACTTGATTCCCTCCATGGTACTGATCCGGCTGACCCTGTTCAGAATATAAAGCATCTGCTCGTCCTCATGCCCCTCCAGCCTTGGCATGCGGTATAATAGTTCCACACATCCAGAGGGATCAAAATTTCTAATTTCCTTTTGAATATCCCCACTCAGTTCAAAATCAGGCAGAAGGGAGATTTCTCCACTTTCTACATAGTTAAGCTGCCTTTCCAGAAAGTTAATCCCGTTCCACTCCTCTGGTTTTTCAGCGGATACAAGGGTAAGCGGCCATATGAACAGCCCCCCTGAAATCAATATACTTATACAAATATTTTTTCTGTTCATAGGAAAAAATATATATGATGTGCGTCTTCTGGACAAGCTCCACCTCCTGATGTATTATGTTTTTTGACTTATTGACTAATGTGCTTTTCAGGGGATTAAATGGAGACCAACAGCATACTGCTGGCATTTACAGCAACAACAATTGCCTTTTTAATAAATTTATTTATGATTCCTTTTCTTATATCTCTTTCTAAAAAAAACAACTGGTTTGATGATGCCTCGGATGAGAGAAAGATCCACACCGGCCTTATTTCCAGACTAGGCGGAATAGGAATTGTCTTATCTCTTATTGTTTCCACCACTATAACAGCACTTGGAACCTGTCAATGGACCCATTCCTCCCTTAAATTTTCCTTCGGCAACGATCATAATACCCTACTCCTGCTTGCCGGTTTCCTTCTGATTTTCATGATCGGAATATTGGATGATTTTGCTAATCTGCAAGCCCGCATTAAACTGATTGGTCAGATTATAGCATCTCTGCTGGTAATATTTGCTGGAGTGGGAATTCGTTACTTTTCTATTCCCTTTAGCGAAATAACCATAAATCTGGGATACTTCGGACCAGTTATTACACTGATATGGATTGTAGGGATTAGCAATGCGGTCAATTTGATTGACGGCATGGACGGCCTGTCTTCAAGCATCAGCGCCATAGCTACTTCTGTTTATGCTATTATATTTTTACTGAACGGTTACTATATATTATCCATTATCTGTTTTACCCTGATGGGATCCGTAATCGGTTATCTTTTTTACAACTTTCCCCCCGCACGTATCTTTATGGGAGATTCCGGCAGCCTTAGCCTCGGTTTTCTGCTGGCGGTTCTTCCACTGATTGCCTCCCCGCTCAGCGGAATATCTCTGGTAATGCCGGTCATTATGCTGGCTATTCCGATAGGAGATGTCCTGGCGGCCATAATTCGCCGTAAAAGAAAGGGCCTTCATTTTTTTATCCCCGACAGGGAACATATGCATCATAAACTTCTGAATATGGGTCTTGATGAACGACAGATTCTCGCCCTGATAAACGGGATTCAGATATTTTCAGGCTTCAGTATAATTCTATTTTACTCTATCGAAAGTTATCTGCGCTATTTTCCGATTCTTGCAGCGGGACTCCTTGTATTAACAATGTTTATCTATCTTCACTACCGTCATCATCACAGTAATGATAACAGGTAAAATTAAATATTCTGAGGTATTATGAATCAAGACAATTATCCGCAAACCGTACAGACTCCTGATGAGGATGAAATAGATCTGCTGGATCTTATTGGAGTACTTTTTAAGCATAAATGGCTGATTATCGGAATGAGCGGCTTTTCTGCTCTCTTTATCATTATCTACTCCATTGTTTCTCTGAAGCTTCCGGCTGATAAAAGTTATCTGCCTAATACATTCAAACCCTACTCTACTGTTATGATAAATGATAGCAGTTCCGGTGGCGGGCTGTCCTCCATGCTGGACTCTTCGGGCCTTGGTAGCCTGGCAGCCCTTGCGGGAGTCTCCGGCGGGGGGAGCAGTAACAGCGCACTTGCAGAAAAACTGGCAGGCAGCAATACTTTTTTGGATATCCTTGCGGGGGAATTTAACCTGGCGGAAGTTTATGATACTTCCGAATCAAAATTCCCGCTTACGGATCTGCGTAAAATGATTAAGGAAAATCTCAGACTAGAGGCGGATGAAGCCACCGGAACCATGACCATCGGCTATGAGGATATAAACCCTGAGCTAGCTACAAAGATTGCCAATAAGATGGTGGAACTTCTGGAAAATGAGTTCAGCCGTATAGACAGGGACTCCAACACATCCCAGAAAGCCCTGCTGGAACAGAAGATTCAGGATGTTAAATGGGAGATTGACAGACTACAGAAAGAGTACCTGGCCTTTCAAAGCCGCTACAATATTGTAGATCTGGAAACTCTGGCAGAGGGCCTTACCACCCAGGTACTGGAAATTTCATCCCAGATGATTGCTCTTGACGGTGAAATTTCCTCTATGCAGGATAGAATAGGAATGGAGAATCCCCGCATTATTGAAAGCAAGCGGAAAAAAGAAATGCTTGAATCTCAGTTGAGACTCATACAGGAAGTTGGTAATAAGAGCCAGCCCGCATTGAATGATCTACCCGGCTTTCTCATTCAGGAACAAAAACTGAAACAGAATATTGAAATACAACTTACAGTTCTGTCCACCCTGATGCAGCAGTACGAGGTAATCAAATTAACCGACAGGGGAACCGGCCCAACCTTCCAGATTCTGGAAAAAGCGGAGGTTCCCGAGATGAAATCCGGACCCAGCCGGGGAAAACTCTGTATAATAGTCACTATGGCCGGATTTTTTATGAGCCTTTTCGGGGCTTTTCTTCTGGAATTCTGGCAGAACCTGAAACAGGATCCGGAACGCATGAAAAAACTGAGAGGAGAGGTATAAACCATTGACAATTAAAAAAATGTTACCCATATTACTTTTCTGTTTCACCCCTTTTATCTGTTGGGGAATCACCGGTACCTCCAGCGAGAGAGCGGCTGCAGCAGCGGTCAACCCCAATTACCCGGTCACCCCCGGGGACACCTACAGCATCTCCTACAGCATGGAAGATATAACCAGAACCATCCAGGTTATTGTTGACCGGAATTTCCTGGCTCAGGTACCGGGATTCCGTGAGTTTGATGTGAAGGATAAGACCTATTACGAGTTTAAGGCAGAAGTGGAAGATCTGTTTAACAGTTTTTATCCGGGAAGCGTTCCGGTAATGACCATTACAAACCCCGGTGTGTTTGATATTCTGATCAAGGGTGAAGTCCAGTACTCCCGGGAAGCGGCAGCTTGGAGTTTTGAGCGTGTGAGCACCCTGATAGATTCTGTCAAAACATCCTACACATCCTTCCGTAAAATTGAAATTATCTCCAGAAACGGAGATTCCCGCTTTGTGGATATTTATAAATCTCTCCGCACAGGCGACATGAGCCAGAATCCCTATGTTTCATTTGGAGACACCATAATACTCTACCCCTATGAGAAACAGATAAGTCTGGAAGGAGAGGTCAGAAGACCCGGAACCTACCAGCTGACAGAGGAAGAAACCCTCTCTGATGTGATTACCTATCAGGGTGGTGGATTCACCTCTATCGCTCAGAAACAGGAAGTTCAGATCAAACGTCCCTATAACAACAGTAATAATGAAGGGAATACCTTCTACCTGAATATGGAAGACCCAGAGACAAACATGGAACTAATGGATATGGATATAGTGACCATAGCCCAGAAAACATCCTATCTACCGGTTGTTCATTTTCAGGGAGCCATTGGAACAAGCACTGAGGGTACATCGGTCTCGTCCAAGGTCAATGTAACCATAACCGAGGGAGAAAGGCTCTCCTCTGTAGCCAGAAAGATGGAGAATCAGTTTACCAAGGTTTCAGATCTGACCAGAGCCTATATTGTACGCTCTGACGGCAGCAATATCCCGGTAAATATGGAGGAGCTCCTTTTAAGCGGGCGTTCCAGTGATGATGTTATTCTGATGGACAGAGACATCATTGTTGTTCCCTTCAGGCAATACTTTATTTATGTAACAGGATCGGTCATGTCACCCGGTGCCTACCCCTACATTATCAACAAGTCATGGGAGTACTATATCAGCCTGGCTGGTGGATTCAATGTGGATGAGCATACGGGCCGCAAGGTAAAGATCTACGATGTTTACGGAGAGAAGTACAAACAGAAAGAGAGAATCCTGCAGCCGGAAGATGTTGTCTTTGCCCCCAGAAACCATCCCATGTACTGGATTGGAGAGTACGGTACGGATGTGGCCCTGATCGTATCGACCCTGGCCAGCAGTATTGTCATGTACAACTTTATGGCGAATACGGATTACAACACCCCCCGCTGATAGAAATACAGCTATTAAAAAAAACGCCGGACTTATAAAAGCCGGCGTTTTTTCAATTTTTCTATAAAAATTATTCCGTTATAACTCCGTCAAAACCCTTCACAATATTCTGCACAAAGGGATCAACAATCCGGTAAATTCTTTTATTCCCTTCCGTCAGAGATTCTACAATACCCTTATCTTTCAATACTGCCAGGTGCTGAGAAATAACAGGTTGCGGTTGGTCCAGACACTGCCATAATTCAGAAACACAGCAGTCTTGCCGTTCAATCAGACACAGCATTTTCAGTCTAAGGGGATGACCACAGACCTTAAGTTTCTTTGCGTAGCCTTCTACTAGCTCTTCCGGGCAATTACATTTATTTTCCATATATAGTAAAATAGCATTGTCTCTCCATTTAATCAATCAGTTTATGAAATTCCTATCTCCTTGCGAAGAAGAACTGATCTCTGATATTCTTAGCTCATGATTTACCTCGACTGGGCTTCAACGACAGCCCCTGATACAGAGATTATGAAAGAATCTCTTCATGTTTCTCAAAAATACTATGGAAACCCCTCCTCCCTTCACCATGATGGGGTTAAAGCCTCCCATAAACTTTCTGAGCTACGAAAAGAGTGCAGCACTCACCTTAGGTGCGGAGCAGAACAGCTCTATTTTACTTCGGGAGGAACAGAATCCAATAATATTGTTGTATCCTCCCTTCTAAAGCGACGAGATAAAGGCAGGATTATCATCAGCGGCCTGGAACACCCCTCTCTCTGGGAGCCCGTACAGGCTTTAAAAAACTCCGGATGGGAGGTAAAAGCTCTCAATCCCGGCAGGAATGGACGGATAAAGGGTTCAAAACTATCCCGGCTTTTAACAGACGACAGCAGGATGGTTCTGATTATGGCCGTCCATAACGAAACGGGGGTCATTCAGCCCATGGAAGAACTTATCGCCCTTGTGCGGGAAAAGGAGAAAGAGACTGGCAGAAACATCCATTTCCATTCAGATCTTGTACAGGCAACGGGCAAGGTTCCCTTCAGCCTTGAGAATTGGGATCTGGACTC
Source organism: Spirochaetaceae bacterium 4572_59 (assembly GCA_002084805.1). GTDB lineage: Bacteria > Spirochaetota > Spirochaetia > DSM-2461 > DSM-2461 > Oceanispirochaeta. The sequence continues at coordinate 91,704 of NBMC01000002.1, forward strand.
AGCCTCCTTCAGTGCCCATAAAATTCGTGGACCTCGTGGCATTGGACTACTCTATCTGAAGAAGGCCCTGCAACCCCTCTATACGGGAGGCGGTCAGGAGAGCGGTATCAGACCGGGGACGGAAAATCTTGCGGGAGCGGCGGGACTTACCATGGCCCTGAAAAAAACGCTATCAACTGATTACAAATCCGCAAAAAAGAGAATGAGTCGTCTCATAAAGGAAGTTCAGAAAATCAGAGGCTGCCGGATTCTTCCGGAAGATAGGATGACTCATCCCGAATATTATTCTCCCTGGATCTTAAGCTGCGCCTTCCCTCCCCTGCCGGGAGAAGTACTTGTTCGTGTGATGGATGAGGCGGGTTATGCCATTTCCACCGGCTCCGCCTGTTCCAGCAATAAAAAAAGCAGAACCCGTTCCCTGGAATCCATGGGAATTGAGACAAAGACCGCGTTTTCCTCCCTGCGGATATCCCAGGGACCTTCTACCACCATGGAGGAGCTAGAAAGCTTTTTAGTCAGCCTGAAAGAGCAGACCGCTATAGTCGGAAGAGCCGTTTTCTGATAGGATTGCTGCCATGAGTGAACTATACCTGATAAAAATTGGTGAAATTGCCCTCAAGAAAGGCAACAGAGCTCTCTTTGAGAGACAACTGAAAAATAATATAAAGAAAATCCTCCGTCCCTTTACCACTAGAGTAACCATCCGTTCAGGAAGGTTCTATCTGGAAACAGAGGGTGTTACAGAGAAGCATGTCAGCGCCTGTTTGAGCAAGGTTTTCGGTATTACCGGCTTTACACGCTCCTACAGCTGTGCAAAAGAACTGGACGCGCTGACAGAAAAAGCCCTGCTGGTTGCCAGACAGAACATTGAAGCGGGTAATGGAACAAGCTTTAAGGTGGAAACCCGCCGGATAGATAAAAGCCTGCCCATGGATAACTACGGCTATTCCGCCGAACTTGGCGGCCGTATTCTGGAAGCTTTTCCAGAGCTAACTGTCAACGTTCATAAACCAGACTGGATCGTCCATGTTGAACTCAGAGAGAAGGGCTATGTCTATGGTTATCTCTACAAGGGCCCGGGAGGACTCCCTGTACACAGCGCCGGAAAAGGAATGCTCCTGCTGTCAGGAGGAATAGATTCGCCCATAGCGGGTTATCTCATGGCCAAGAGAGGCATGAGCCTGGAGGCTGTTTATTTTCATACCCCCCCCTACACCAGCCCCGAATCACTGAATAAAGTGCGTGATCTGGCAAAAATAATTGCCCCCTGGTGCGCTGGGATAAATCTCTATTCTGTTCCCTTTACGGACGTACAGGTTCAAATCAATAAATCGGTACCTGAGGAGACGACAACCCTCCATTCACGGGCTGCCATGATGAAGATTGCCCAGTCCATAGCCAACAAAAGGGATGATCTCTGCCTGATTACAGGAGAGGCTCTCAGTCAGGTGGCAAGCCAAACCTTGGAAAGCCTTGCCTATACCAACAGTTCTGTTGATCTGCCTGTATTCCGTCCCCTTATCGGTATGGATAAGGAAGAGACCATCCTGATCTCACGAAAAATCGAGGCTTTTGAAACATCCATACAGCCCTTTGACGACTGCTGCTCTCTCTTCTCTCCGACCCATCCACAGGTAAGACCTGACCTAAAGGAGACTCAGGACGACTGGGCCGCCATACAGGGGATGGATGAACTGTTGCAGCAGGCCGAAGAAAAGGCTGAAAGAGAGTTTTTCCCTGGAAAACTGATTCAGGAAGAAGCCTAAAAAAAGGGGAACCGATTGGTTCCCTTTTTTTTAGGCTCTGATTTTAAGAGCTTTAAATCTATCTAAAAGAATAACAACTGCTCTTTTCTTCATAATATCTGGCATAAAACTTCTTTCGATCATAGTCTGCATTTCTTTTTCTATAGAAAAGTAGTGCTTAAAAACCGATTGCACAGCGGCTTGTGGAAGACCTGCTCTCTTTCCCAGCAAGGTAAAATCATAAGCTGTATAGAAACCATATTTTTGATAGCATTCCGTATACTCTGCGTGCTTTTCTTCTTCCAAAAGATCCAGGGCCAGGAATCCAATTACAGAACTGATATCAAAAGAAGAAGCAAACAACTGGTCATAATTAGGAGTTAGACCATCATAATAGAAAGTTCTATTATCTTCCTTTCTGATGAGACTTATATTTTTTAAATGCATGTCATCATTACCTATAAGATAGGAAAATACGATCCTGTTAAAAAGGTCCCGGACTACCGAAAGTTTTCCACCAGACATTTTAGAAACCAGCCGCAATGCTTCTTCATAGCTTTTGCTATACTTATCCGAAGCAGTAATATTAAATCCCTGAGCCAAATCCTCCTGATGGATTTTTTTACCATTTTCTCTATCATAGCGGCGTGTTATTTAGGCATTCTCCCCGTCTGAGAATTCGACAATAGCCGAAGAGGCTGAATCATAGGTAAAATTATAGCCAATATCCAGTTCCTGAATATAACCAGCATATTCATCTTTATAATAAACATATCCTAACCTACCCATAGTTTAATCCCTAATGTTTTTGCAACCTGCTTGAGAGTCCTCAGATTTACCCGGTCATCTCCTGATTCCAGTTTTACAAGAGTACTATATGAAACAACTGATAACTCTGCTAAACCTTTCAGAGTCAAATGCTGTTTTTTTCTCTCTTTACGAAGGATCTCGGGGAGATCATCAATAATTGAAATGGATTGCAAATCCCTGTACCTGAGGAGCTGTTGTTCCATTTCATAAAATTTAGATTGTATGGATTTCAATTCATTCTCTACCATAAAACCACCATATATTTAGAATAACACATTATTATCTTTATTTCCAAACTTTTATATTTTAATATTAGTATTTTATAGATAAATTGATATATTTATGTAAATCTACAATAAAAAAAAGGAACCATGAGGTCCCTTTTTTCAAAATTCAGATCAGTATAAAGCTGTCAGGCGGACTGACTACTGCCAGAGGAAGCTGTAACTGCCTCTTTTTTGGGTTTTTCCGTTTTATCTTTGAGAGGCTGAGAGGTACTGGAGCTTTTTTTTGCATCGTTCACGTAAAATCCGCTTCCCTTGAAAATAACCCCCATTCCCCCGCCTATAAGACGCCGGAGAGATTCAGTCTTACACTCTGGGCATAAAGTAAGCGGATCATCAGCCATGGGCTGAAAGTGTTCAAAATGGTGTCCGCAGTTTTTACATTCATAATCATATGTTGGCATATATTTATAAATCTCCTTCTATGAGAGTTCAATTTTTGACTTTGGATAAAATATACTGATTTTAAGAATAATAGACAAGAGAAAATTCCAGCCTTCAAGGTGATTTTGCAGAGTATTCCCGCCCCGGAGGGGGGGGAGTTTTATAGTCTTACAGGAATATTCCGGCCGTGAAGATACTCTTTGATTCCAGCTACAGTATAATCACCAAAATGCACCATACTGGCTATGAGGGCGGCATCTGCTTTCCCCTCAGTCAGGACAGAAGCCAGGTGTTCGGGAGTTCCGGCCCCACCGGAAGCCACCACAGGAATTCCCACATTTTCACTGATCAATCTGGTAGCTGTCAGCTCGTAGCCCTCCCGGGTACCATCGGCATCGATGGAATTGAGAACAATTTCACCGGCTCCTCTGGATTCAGCCTCTTTAGCCCATGCCAGGACATCAAGGCCAGTAGCTTTTCTCCCACCATTTATAACAACCCTATAACCGGAAGGCATGGAAGGATCAGCCAAAGCATCCATTCCCAGAACAATGCACTGATTGCCGAACTGCCGGGCACCACCGTCGATAAGACCGGGATTCCGCACAGCAGCAGAGTTAATGCTTATCTTCTCGGCTCCCGCCAGAAGAACAGCCCGCATATCCTCCACAGAGGAGATACCACCGCCCACACAGAAGGGAATAAAGATGGTCTGGGCCACACGGCGAACCACATCTATCATAATACTCCTCTTTTCAGAGGAGGCTGTAATATCATAGAAAACCAGCTCATCCACACCCTGACGGTAGTACTCTGCCGCCATTTCCACAGGATCGCCTATATCTATATTTCCCTTGAATTTGATTCCCTTGGTAGTTTTTCCGTCTCTCACATCCAGACAGACCACAATTCTTTTCTGCAGCATCCCTAGACCTCCAATTCCATAAAGTTCTTTAAGAGTTTCAGTCCCCACTCACCACTCTTTTCAGGATGAAACTGGGTGGCCATAACATTCCCTCTGGCTACGGCGCCAGTAAACTCAATGCCATAATCACTACTACCAATGACATCTTCCTTATGGGATGCTTCCACATAGTAGGAGTGGACGTAGTAGAAGGATTTACCCTGGGGTATGCCTTTAAACAGGGGATGAGCTGTGTGTTTCAGGGTATTCCAACCCATATGGGGGATTTTCAGTCCCATTTCGGAAGAAAACTGTTTTACCATACCGGGGAGTAATCCCAGACAGGGCGTATCGGACTCCTGGGAATGTTCAAAAAGAATCTGGCATCCCAGACAGATACCGAAGAGAGCCTTGCCTGTTGCGGCAAAATCACTCAGAGCCTTATCCAAGCCTTTTGATTTCAAAACGCCCATAGCCTGAGCGGCTTCCCCCACCCCGGGGAAAATCAGTTTGTCCGCAGCGATAAGTTTCTCCGGATCGGAAGATATAAAATAATCTGCGCCCAAATAGGCCAGAGCGGTTTCCACACTTTTCAGATTACCAGAATCGTAATCTATCACAGCAATCATAACACTACCTTTTCTATTGAGAGATACAGTCAGGATATAGAAATGGAGCAGAGCTTGCAAGAGCGTCTAGCTGAGAAACTCGCAGGAAAGCAGCTTGAGCTTAGTTTTTCACTGATTGAAGAAAAGATCCCCATGCCCGGGAACTCATAGTCCAGCCGCTCAGATGCAGGGAGGCTCCCTCAGTTTTAAGATCAAGAGTCTGCAGGGCTGCCTGCTCCTCCGGAGACGGAGAGAGTCCCAGTCTTCCTGCCAGAAAGAAACGCATTCCCAGGGACCAGAGCCGGGCACTGCGGCTATCGGCAAAGTGGATAAACAGATCCAGGGCATAAGCATCGTCTTCGGGGAGAAAAGCCATTTCCAGAGCGCTGCCTTCGGGAACGACAGGAAGACCATTGGGCAGAGGAAGTGCTGAAATATCTGGCAGATAAACCAGGAGAGCTGGCTGTCCGCCTCTCCACCACGCGGCCGTATCTTCGGGAAGGTTTATACCTGCCTGTCCGGCTCTGACATCTTCCTGAAAAGGCTGCAGGCGGGAGGCTTCACTAACCAACAGAAGCGTATCTTTATAGGCAGTATCACATAAAAGCCCCTCAGGACCAGCATAGACATAGCGCTTTGCCTTTTCCCAGCCCTTATCGCTCCTCAGGGAGGAACGAAGAAAAAAGGCGGGGAAATCTCCCTGAACCAGGCCGGAGAGAGGTGGCAGTTTGCTTATACCAGTCTCGCTCTCCGGCGACGCAAAACGGCCACTGAACAGAGCAGATTCGCAGCGTTCCATAACAGCATTCAGCTTCGTACTGTCGACTTCTACCATGAGACCGAGGAATTCGGCTGTCAGTGCGGGATGCTGAGCCGGTCGGGCCAGCAGATAGTAGTCCTCGGCAGAGGGGAGCAGGCCGATGGGATCGGCGCTCTCTTCAGGGAGAACAGGACTTGTTGTACAGGATGTCAGCAGCAGAGCAGCCGTGGACAGTACAAAAAAACCCCGAAGGAAAATCCTCCGGGTTGAGATATTTGAAATCAAGCTTTTTCCAGAGCCAGCTTACAGACCTCATCATCACCGCAGACAAGATTCAGAGCATCAGGCTTTTCTTCCCAGAACCACTTATCTCCCAGAGTCTCTTGGAGCATATGGTCTTCGAAGGCTTCAACAGATTGTTTCAGCTTATCAGAACCGGAAAGGAAGATTCTGATTCTGTCTGTAACTTCCAGTCCGCTCTCTTTCCGCAGGTTCTGGATACTCCGGACCACATCCCGGACAACACCCTCTTTATAGAGCTCGTCTGTAATTTCCGGATCAAGAGCCACCGTAAGGGCTCCCTCATTAAGAACCTTAAGGTTTTCCTTTTCGGAACGGTTGATTACAACACTATCCCGGGTTATCTCAACAGATTTATGCACGGCACCATTAAAGTCAACAGCCAGGGTGTTTCCATCCATCAGTGAGATAATCTCAGCGGAGGAAAGTTCTGCAATCTTTGCTGCTGCTGCCTTCATATCCTTACCAAGCTGTTTACCTAGCACACGAAAATTAGCTTTAAGGGAGTATTCTACCAGATCTTCTTCATTATCGCGAAAGATCACATCCTTGACGTTCAATTCCTCTTCGATGATCTCCGCCATCTCCTTGAGGATTTTCTTCTCTTCCAGATCACGGGTTACCAGGTGAAGAGCCTTCAGGGGTTGACGGGTCTTCAGATTATGCATGCTTCTAAGAGCACGTCCCATACTTACGGCCTGCTGAGTCAGCTCCATCTTTCTTTCAAGAATTCTGTCCCGCAGCTTCTCATCCGCAACAGGGTAATCACAGAGATGGATAGATTCGGGCATATCATCTGTTTTCAGATTCATGTAGATTTCTTCAGTAACATAAGGAATAAAAGGAGTTGCAACCTTAACCAGAGTCATAAGAGCAGTCCAGAGGGTTCCATAAGCCTGCATTTTATCACCGTCGTTCTCACTCTTCCAGAAACGTCTTCTGGAACGGCGGATATACCAGTTATTAAGCAAATCGATAAAGTTGACAATCGGCTCGATGGCTTTCTGAATATCATAAACATCCAGCTGGGCGGTCACCTGTTCAATCAAATGACTGCTTTCGGAAAGGATCCAACTGTCCAGAGGATTTTCGGGATTTTCGGGAGCTTCTTCCGGAGCTACCTTATCGATATTGGCATAGGTGACAAAAAAGCTGTAGGAGTTCCACAGAGGAATGATGATGCTCTTGAGAACATCCTTAACACCCTCATCGGAGTATTTGAGACCTTCACCATGTACAACGGCAGAGTTCATAAGAAAGAGACGCAGGGCATCGGCACCAAAGTGATTGATAACCTCCATGGGGTTCGTAAAGTTCTGCAGAGATTTGGACATTTTTTTTCCATCTGCCGCCAGAACAAGACCGTTTACCACAACATTCTGAAAGGCAGGTCCGTCAAAAAGGGCCGCTGCCAGAATTGTCAGAGTATAAAACCAGCCCCTGGTCTGATCCAATCCTTCACAGATAAACTGTGCAGGAAAGTTCTTTTCAAACCATTCTTTATTTTCAAAGGGGTAGTGAACCTGGGCGTAGGGCATAGATCCTGATTCGAACCAGCAGTCCAGAACCTCAGGGATCCTCTTCATGGTTCCCCTGCCGCAACTGCATTCATAAGTTATATCATCAACAAAATGCTTGTGGAGGTCTTCAACCTCTACACCGGACTTCTCTTTCAGTTCCGCCCGGCTGCCAATACAGTCCTGCTTGCCGCATTCACTGCACTCCCAGATGGGAATGGGATTTCCCCAGTAACGGTTACGACTGATGGCCCAGTCACGGGCATTCTCAAGCCATTTTCCGAAGCGGCCCTTCTGCAGATGCTCGGGCACCCAGTTGATCTGACTGTTGGCATTAAGCATCTTCTCTTTTACTTTACTGATATCTACAAACCAGCTGCCTACAGCCTTGTAGATCAGAGGGCTTGAACAACGCCAGCAGTGGGGATAGGAGTGAAGAATCTGATCACGTTTAACCAGTTTCCCCTCTTCTTTCAGACGGGCAATGATATCCTTATCACAGTCTTTTACAAAACGGCCCTGGTAATCAGGAACTTCATTGGTAAATTGTCCTTCATCATCTACGGGACATGCTACGGTGATACCCGTTCCCTTCAATATCGCATAATCTTCTTCACCGAAACCACTGGCAGTATGAACAATACCCGTACCGTCATCGATGGTGACATGGGAGCCTGTAAAGGTTTTGAAAGCACCCTCTTCGGCTCTCTCTTTAAAGTAGGGGAACATGGGCTCATAGGAGAGACCTGTCAGGTCAGATCCTTTTTTTGTCCATAGGATTTCATAATCCTCTTCAGATTTATAGTATGCGCTCAAACGCTCTTTGGCTAAAATATAGTTCTCATCACCGTCTTTGATCTTAACATAGTCAATCTCATCGCCCAGGGTCAGGGCCAGATTGGACGTCAGAGTCCAGGGAGTGGTGGTCCACGCCAGAAACCAGGTATTGTCCTCATCCAGCTGTTTGAACTTGATGGTAATGGCCGGATCGTTTACATCCTTATATCCACCAAGGTTCAGTTCATGGTTTGACAGGGGGGTGGAACAACGGGGACAGGTAGGCAGAATGTAGTGGCCCTTATAGATAAGGCCCTTTTCCCAGAGAGATTTTACGACCCACCAGATGGACTCCATATAATCGGAATCCATTGTCTTGTAATCATTATCAAAATCGACCCAACGTCCCATACGGGTAATGACCTGACGCCACTCACTGGTAAAGCGTAGAACAATGGAGCGGCAGGATTCGTTGAATTTGGCAACGCCGAACTTTTCGATTTCTGTTTTACCGGAAATTCCCAGTTCTTTTTCCATTTCGTATTCCACAGGAAGACCGTGACAATCCCAACCGAAGCGGCGCTCTACATGCTTGCCCTTCATGGTCTGGTAGCGGGGAATAATATCTTTCAGGGTCCCCGGAACAAAGTGACCGAAGTGAGGCAGGCCGGTGGCAAAGGGAGGTCCGTCATAAAAGACGAATTCTTCTCCACCTTCTCGCTGTTCCATGGACTTTTCAAAAATATTATTATCTTCCCAGGACTTCATTATGGTTTCTTCCATCTTAGGAAAGCTGACTCTGGGATCTACCGGTTTATACAAAACAATTCTCCTCTGTTGAGTAAATTCATACGTTTATTTCACATTTCTTCCACATTTCTTATAATGGCGTAATTTTAGGGCATTTTGCAGATTTGGACAAGGCACAGGGGAGCGGCAAATTCAGGATAGGGGAAAGCGGTCGGTATAGGCCTTTTTCTTATAAAAAAACAGAATATACCCTATAGGGTATATTTACAAATTAACCCCTATAGGGTATAATTTTATTTTATACCGTCAAGGGGATATTATGGATCATTTTATTGCACTGCCAAGTCAGCTGGCCCAAATACTACAGGCTTATAGAAAAAAGACCGGATTAACCCAGAAGGAACTGGCTGAAGAAACGGGCTTACTACCTAAAACAATTTCTCTTTTAGAAAATCATCCTGAACGAAGCAGTATTGAGAATCTTTTCAGAATGGCATCCTTTCTTAAGCTTGAACTTCACCTGAGTGATAAATCCACTGAGGAAGAGTCCAGACCCGAATCAGAGTGGTAGTATGGGCAGAATAAAACAGATAAAAAGTCTCAATATCTGGATGAACGGCCTTCTTGTGGGAAAATGGACCGTAGGAAGGGAGCATAGCTTTCAGTATAATCCTGATTGGATATCAAGCCTTCCAGCCAGACCAATATCACTCTCCATGCCGCTGACTGATGGAAATAAAGTCTATAAAGGGCCTCTGGTTGAAGCATTTTTTGAAAATCTGCTTCCTGATTCAGAAATTATAAGAAAAAGGATCCAATCCCGTTTTGGAATTCCTTCTGCAACAGCTTTCAATCTCTTATATGAGATAGGTCGTGACTGTGTGGGTTCCATACAGCTCCTTCCAGAGAATGAGATGCCTCAGGATCTAAAAAGTATTCATGGAGAAACTGTGGGAACAGAAGAGATTGCTCAGACTCTGCGCTCCCGCTTTGATCCCCTGCGACTGAATCAGAAAAATCAGGAGTTCCGCATATCCCTGGCAGGAGCACAGGAAAAAACAGCTTTTCTCTTTTATAATAATGAATGGATGATTCCCCGGGAAAATACCCCGACGACTCATATATTTAAACAGGCCATGGGAATAATAGCATCGGGCGAGATTGACCTTTCCACATCAGTAGAGAATGAATGGCTCTGTGAGAGAATTCTCCATCACTTCGGTATGGAGACGGCATTAAGCCGCATTGAGACATTTGATACTGAAAAAGTTCTGGTTGTAAAGCGATTTGACCGCCGCCTCTCCATGGATAAGCAATGGCTGATGCGCCTACCCCAAGAGGATTTCTGTCAGGCCCTCGGGACATCGGCTGCCCTGAAATATGAGAGTGACGGCGGCCCCGGAATAAAAGAGATACTGGCAACCCTCAATGGCTCAGAGAGAGCTGAAGAAGATAGAAGGGCTTTTTTTAAAACTCAGATACTTTTTTATCTGCTGGCAGCTCCGGATGGACATGCCAAGAATTTCAGTCTGTTTCTGATGCCGGGAGGAAAATTCAGATTGACCCCCCTGTATGATGTGCTGTCTCTCTACCCTTCCTTAGGAAAAAAAACAGATCAGATTCATCCTAAAAGAGTCAAAATGGCCATGAGTGTGCAGAGTAGCTCAGGGAAAATATACAATTGGGATAAGATATCCCGACGACACTGGTTTTATACGGCAAAAGTAAACGGGATATCTGAGAAAAGCTGCGAAAAAATTCTGGATGAGCTTATCAACTGCCTGCCAACGGTAGTTGATAAAGTAAAAAATGAAATTCCCGAAGATTTCCCCCAGACTGTAAGCCAATCCATTCTGGAAGGAATGGAAAAATGTACTGACAGGCTGAAGCCTTAAATCAATTCTCAAAGATCAGTCTGAGCAAATCCTGCAACATGGCATCCTGTTTGGTCTGGATCAGTTCAAACCTGGCCGGCCCTTTTTGGATCAGAGTCTCGCGGACCTTTTCATTTTCCAGCATAAGGATGCGGTTTTTAAGTTCCGCAATGGAATAGGGATTGGTATACACAACAGCATCACCGCAGACTTCAGGAACAGAGGAAAAAGCCGAAGCCATTACGGGAGTACCATACTTCATAGCCTGCAGAGGGGGGTATCCGAAGCCTTCATTCAGGGAGGGGTAGAGAAGCCCTCTCGCTGTCTTAAACAGAACTTCCAGCTCATCATTTTCTACATAGTCCAGAAACAGAAACCTGTATTGCCCCGGGCTATTTTTTCATATTTGAAAGGAAATAAACGGATAAAGAGAGATTTCAGGATTCGTTTATATTCTTTATTTGAGCGATAGAAAGGAATTTCCAACTTGTCAGAAGGCATCTCCAGAGAACGGATCCCATGTATTATGACCCTGGTGGACTCATTTGTCCAATCCCGGAACTTTCCATAGGGCATTCCCGTAAAAAAAGTATCATAGCCTCTTGAGGCCTCGGAAAAGGAACGCCCATCCCTGTCAATCAGGGGGATAGCGAACTCCCGACAGAGAGACTCAATATGAGGATCAAGGTAGCGGCCCTTATCGTATGAGGGCATCGAAGGGATATCCGGCTTTCACCGCCCCTTCAAAAACCGCTTTGGAATACTCCCCTCCCCCGTGGAATTTACTGTTCCCCACAGGCTGGGTGGCAACCAGATCAAAAAGCTGTTTCATCAGACCTCCCGGGTAATTCTGATCTCCAGGGAGGGATCATCAGAGAAAAAGGATTCTATCTCCTTATGAATACCGCGGGCATCCATAACATTTTCCAGAATTTGAGAATATTTGATCTTAACCTGTTTATGGCTTGTTTTGATTTCAAGCATTTTGGCTCCCTTACCCAGTATGGATTTCAATCCTGACATGGTATTGGCCTGATAAGATTCTTTTTTTGCTGTAATGGTCACAACACAGCTGATGGAGGAAGGCGGAGACATTCCGAATTTCAAGCGACTCAGGAGCAGCATAAGAAAGGCCACAAAAAATGTAAGAATAAAAGCATGCATATAAAATGCCAGTCCACAGGAAATTCCGACTACAATGCTGAGAAAAAGATAGGACATATCGATGGGATTGCGGACCGCCGTTCTGAAACGAACGATAGAGACTGCTCCAAGCAGACCAAAAGCGACAACCATATTGGCACCGATCATCATCATGGCGCCAGCCATAATCACAGCAATATAGATCATGGTATGCATCATTACATGACAGTCTTCCCTGTTGGAGTGCAGATAATTATAGGTAAGAGCAAGCACAAAGGTCAGCAGGAAGGAAGATCCCAGACGGAAAATACTGGTAAAAACCGTAAAATCACCATAGACCGTCGGATTCTTGATTAGTTCAATTAGTTCATTCATATTAATTCTTATATCCTTTATTCATTGAAAAAGTCAGCCCAGCTGCTGTCAGAGAGAATATTCGCAGCCCGGACATTCAGGAAGGTATCAATATACTCCATCTCATATGTATAGGAATCATAGTCCATATAAAAGACATCTATCTCAGCGGCGGGCTCCAGAAGGACTTCCAGTTCTTCCTTATAGTCACAGAGTTTCTTTATTATATTAGCTTCACCCAGTTCAAGGAAGTATTTATTAAATTGATCCCGGTAGTAGCCCTGAAAGGCTTTCGATTCAAACATCCTTTTGGTTATAACATTGTTTCCGCCGATGCCCCCATATTCATATAATCGATCATTATCCCAGGGGAGTATACGGTATTTATCCCCCGCATAGATATAGAAGTTTGTCATTGAGGTATCTGATATGCCTAAAAAATCCCGCACAACCATGTAGGATGCCACACTTTCAAGATCCACATTCTCCTCAATCCAGGGAACCCAGTCCTCTGTTGCCAGGTGTTCCGCATAGACCAGAAAAAGATTCAAACTGCTGTAGTCATCATCATTGGGGTACTTCTTTTCACAGTCCTCTTCCGCGGGAATACCATTCCCGATATCATGAAAACGGATTTTATACAGTTCCCCTTCTTCACCATAAATATCATCCACATCCTCATCATAGATACTGATGATATTGTAATATCCCAGGTACTCATCGTTCATATAGAGGGCCACAGGAAAAAGCTCCGGGGCCGGAAGGCCAACAAGAGAATAGGCCCTCATAACAATATTGAAACTGGCCCAGGGATTGCCGGCATCTATGGCGAACTTTTCAGCATCATCTTCATCGTCCTGATCAATGGCCAGGGTAAAGTTTTTCTTGGGAACAAAGCGGGATGTATAGCCCCGCATCCGTATCTGAGCGCCCCCCCCCTTATCCAATCCGCCATAGGCATCGCCCTTATAGGAACAGGAGGCATAGCCGCCGACGGTCATACTGTCGTTCAGAATATCTACTTCATCATCTGCCAGGTAGATTTTCAGAACAGAGAGATCTCCCATATGGGGAGTCAGGGTATCAAAACCGATAAACTCTCCGCAGGAAGCAAGCAACAGCAGAGAGAGAAGGATTAAAGCCGGACCTGAATACTTATACCCCATAGGGCCTCCAGACTGGTCACCAGGGTGGGATTAGCATGTTCATATGTGTCGTAGACCGTATCTATCTCCACTCCTCCCTCCAGGCGGATATAGAATGTTTCATCCCAGGCCAGCTGATGGCCCATACGGACATAAGATGCCCAGGCTTTATGATACTCCAGATCCTGCAGAATAATGGATGTATTAAAAGCGGGAGTCCAGAGAAAATCCTTATCTCCCAGGGGATAGCCTATCATAAAATCCGATCCCAGGAACCAGCTGGTATCGCCCTCACTGGGATAGTGGAGAAATCCGATAGGATCAATCAGGTTATTTCCCAATGTGATATCCAGTTTATAGAAAAAGGGTAGATTTCCCGAAAGGTCTGCAATGGCGGCAGAGACCAGAAAGTTATGGTCATTGGTAAAACCCTCGTCGTCCACCCACAGCCTATGAACAGTATGATTGTAATAAACGGTTGAAAGGCCAAGATAGCTATCTTTTCCGGCAAAGGGATAGTACCATCCCAGATCGACCTGAACTTCCCGGCCGGTAGGCTGAAAAAGGAGGCGGGCAGAATTACAATCATCATAGATTTCAAATCCCTGAGAAGAAGAAGAGTACCAACCGTTAAGATCCATCCTGCTATGAATCAGGTTGTCGTCAACAAAACTGTCAAATTCATGGGAAAACTTATCTTCCAGGAGAATCTCATTTTTATACATACCGATTTTTACTTTATAATTATCGCTTTTATACTTTGCCCAGATGTCATCTGTTTCGACCTTGTCGATAGCTACATCCAACTGAATCTGATAAGACCACTTATCGCCACTATCAAAATCCAGCTCAATTTTGGATCCGATACTCTGATAACGTTCCACAAACAGATCCTGATCCATCTTGAAATAGAGCTTAGCCCCTATATCCAGATCCTCTTTCTTTTTTTCTTTTACCTCTGCTTCTTGTGCACTTATAGCGGTAAAGCAGAATCCTATCAGCAAACAGAACAGTACTGTTTTATATGCTCTCACAAATTATCTCCTGTTGAATAATTATTGGCATCATAGAAAATATCAGCTTTATCCACAATATCACTAAGGGTAAAAAAACTATATAAAAGATCCCCGAGGATCCGGGGATTGTAATATTAATATGCGTGAAACTCTTAACCTTCATACCTCTTTAAAATCTCAATAAGACGCTTATTATCTTTTTTGGAACGAACGGCAATACGGATGCAGTTTTTTTCCTCAAATCCTGATTTTCCATGCAGGTCTTTCAGCAGAATATTATGCTCTTTCAATATAGAGGCAACCAGTTTTGTACTATCCTTATCCTTAACACGGCATAAAAAGTAGTTCGCCTGAGAGTAATAGGGCTGCAGGTAGTTAATGTTCTCCAGTTTTTTAAAGAAACGGTCCCGCTCAGCGGCAATCTTTTGACAAGCCAGTAAATAACTCTTCTCATACTTGCCATAGATCTGCAGAAAGAACTCACCGAAGGAGTTGATATTCCAGATTGAGATCTTAGAACGGACCTGAGTCATGATATCCTTATTGCTAGAGGCCAGGACTCCCAGACGAATACCGGGAACACCGTAACTCTTGCTGATACTCTTCATAATCAGCAGATTGGGATAATCCCGCAGGATCTTGTTTGAAATCAGAGTATTCTCAGGTCCTTCTGTCGAAAAATCCACAAAGGACTCATCCAGAACCAGGATTTTATCCCGCTTTTTAAAGCTTTCAAGAATAACAAAAAGATCCTGTTTAGAGATAAAATTCCCCGAAGGATTATCCGGATTTATCAGAACCAGAGCATCCGCCTTATCGCTCCAGCGGATAACATCCTCTTTGGAATAGCTGAAATCATCCTTCTCCACAGAAAAGAAAACCCTGTTTTTCTCTATGACCCGTTCGGCATACTCGTTAAAAGTAGGAAGGATAAAACCAACCCTGCGATCAGAGAGAACTGTCATCAGAGCATTAATCAGCTCAGCAGCCCCATTCCCTGTAAGAATGTACTCCTCATTCACATTAAACATCCTGGAACAGAGAAGATTCTGTGTGGCCAAGCCCGAAGGGTAATCCCGCAGGAGTGGATCAAAGCTGTGTTTCATCTCTTTGATCATGGTTTTACCCGGAAAATAGGGATTTACGAGATAACAAAAATCCAGGAGATTGGGAAAACGCCAGTAACCGCCGAAGCGCTGCTGATACAATTTCAGCTTGTTATCATCAGAAAAGAGGAGTTCAGCATTACTCAGATCCTGTTTATCATCAATTTCATACCAGAGGCTCTCATCATCCAGAATACAGGCTTTCAGGTTTCTCTTATTGAAGAAATTAATAACAGAGAGGACCTGCTCATAGTACTCGTTCACCCCTTCAGAACTGATATAAGCCTTCAAAAAGGGGATATAACTCTTATGAATAAACTCTTTTGAAAGCTTATAGATATTTACAGTTTTATAGTACTTTTCAGATTCTTTATATTTGAAATCGGATTTGCCGACAAAACGAAGGATCTCCCTGTCCTTACCGATCTCAACAACAGTTCCATCCATCCAGGGTCGGTGCTGGTCCACCAACACGGCATTTTCGTCGGGAGAATTTATGATACAGTCCAATACTTTTTTTTCAAAAATCAGATCACTTTCCAGGAGGATTGTCTCATCCTCCCAAAAGGAATCCTTTGCCATATAGAGAGAGTAGATATTGTTGGTTGTGGCATAATCATGATTATAAACATACTCAACAGGAACCCCCTTGTATTCCGGGCCAATAAGATTCTCAACATCCTTCCCTTTATAACCGACCACTAATATTATCCGTGTCAGGGGATATTGAACCAGTATATCCAGGTTCCGTTCAATCAGGGTTTTATCCAGAACCTTGACCATACATTTTGTCTTATCTTCCGTATATTCCGCCAGGCGTCGGCCCATTCCGGCTGCCAGTATCAGTGCCTGCATATTCTACCTTCCTATGTAATCTGATTCGGGAACTCTGTTCCAGGAGGCAGGATCAAGTGCTTTTTCCGAAACAGTAAACTGCCTGTCCATCATAAAGGTTACTCCTTTATGAAGTTCATATTTATGATTTCCGATTCCCAGAATCTGAGGATCAAATTTTGCTTTACTATCCAGAGAATGGCCCGTATAGGGATTTTTAAACTCTCCAAAGGGAGCCAGAAGAAGAGGTGCAGTATCAGCATTGCTCATAAAATCATCACTGATCTTAAGATCCCCCTCCCCCTGAAAGGGTTTATAGAGAAGAAGCGGGAAAAAAGCATTAAAGGGGATGCCATCCCCTTTCTGATCTGCCAGAGGAATAAGAGAACTATAGACTCCTTCCCGCCCATGATCCGCCACTATCACAATCTGCGTATTATCGTACACATCATTATCTTTCATCCACTGAAGCCATTCACCCACCTTTTTCATAACCGCAGTATCAGTATAGGCATAGGAAGCGGTCCCTTCAGAACCGAAATGCTCAATATCTTCTGAAGAATAATTAATTTTTTTCGGGGACAGCTGATAATTGCCATCAATCCCTCCCGGTTCATGGGTTGCCATATTATAGATAAAACTGAAGGAGGACTGTTCCTGAAAATAACTTAGTTCGGGCAGATACTCCAGGGTGCTCCATGGCTTCAGAGTCTCCATAAAATTCGGCCAGTTAGAAGTCTTTTCCCTTATGGCCTTATCAGGGTTCCCACTGAACCAGACACCATTATCGTAAAGAATTTCCCTGAGGAAACTGGGAGCCATCCGAAAAATAGAAAACATGAAGAAAGACTTTCCCCTCTGAAGCAGATTATGAGGATCGGAGAGTTCCGGCAGATGTTCATGGAGCCAGTAATTCGTATATTTGCCGTGAAGAGAGGAAACAGTCACATCCATATCCCTCAGGCGGGGGCCTTTATAGCGGGAATCTATCGCACTGTTAGAGGGATCGGAGATATAGACAGTGCTACCCATCTCCAAAAAGAGTTTGGGTAGAACAGTCCATGCCTCCATTACCTTATGATTCACAGGCAAGTCCGGCCGTTTTAACATGGCCAAGGGGGTATAATCATAGCCTCCCAACAGAGCGGGAAGCCCAATAATAGTACAGTTCCCGTAGGAGATGGTATTTTTATACCAGGTAAATCCACTATATACCTGCTCCAGTTCCGGAGCAGCCTCCAAAACGGCCTGGAAGGATCCGCCGAGAGCCCTGTCCAACATAAGAACCACCGTATTGGGTTCTGTTCTGGAAAAAGCAATTTCCGGCATCACCTTATCATTCTGATACACAGGAGTGGCACTGGCAGAATTCCTTTTCAACTCCACATAGGAATATAAAGACAGCGAAATAAGGAGCAACAGTATAAGATTACTGCCGTTGACAATCCATTTTATCTTTTTAAAAATAATGAGAACACAAACAAAAAGAGTCACGAGCCCCATAACAAAAAGGTTCAATAAACGCTGTAATTTCGTATTATCTATCTCTTCTGAAAACTGCAGGGAATCATTGATAAAACCGTAATGTCCCGTAAAAATAAGAAAGTTTACAAGGGAACAGATCAAAAGGATAAATACAATGATAGAAAAGGGCTTTCTGTATTCAGAGGAGTTTGCATTGTAGAGAAACAGGGGGATTAGAAAAAGATAAAGAACTCCCCACACCAGCATATTAAAATAATCGGAACGGTGCAGCAGAATCTCTCCGGGAACATTATTCAGAAGCAGCAGAGGAATGACACAAAGGGCCAGGATCATAAGAGAAGAGAGAGACTTTTTCATAAGAGAATTTGATTGACCATCCGAAAGAAGTTTCCGCGTTTCCAACTGTCCGTTCACCCAGCCCAGGAAGGGGAGAAAAATCGCTGCCATAAGCAAAACCGTGAAAGTCAGATAGAAGTAGGGAAAAAAACGGTTATCCAGAGGGTTGGTCAGATCCTTTCCGATAATAAACCAGATCCCCATCAGGACAAGGGCATTAATCTGAAAGGAAAAATTGTTTTTATACCGGCTCAGAAAGTAAAGAGACCCGCTTAAACCCATATACAGAAAAGAGAGTTTTAAGAGAGTTCTGAGTATGGCCGTTTTATCCAGAAGGAAAGTACTTGTAACAAACAGAAATGCCAGGAGACCAAAGGAAACAACAAACAGGGCAGCCATCCAGAGAGGTCTCAGGATAATTTTACCTTTTATACGGTTTATCCTGCCGGGAAGCCGACTCATCCGGGACATAACAGAGCTGTCTTTCAGAAAGATCCGTACCATGGAAAAGATATTATTACAGGTCCAGTAAAGCAGGAGCCCGGAAGCAGAATTATAGAGAAGCACCAGAAACAGACCGGCCATACCAAAAAGCTGTATACGGCTTCTGAGAGTCTGCCCCTTGGTAAAGCGCAGGGAGGCAATGATATTGATACCGGTCATCACAAAGGGCATGATATTGATCGGCCCCAGTAGATGGTCGGCCTGAGAGAGGTCTGTAAAAATAAGAAAACTACTCCCCTCCAGAGGAGTAAAATGGGAGAGGAAGTTATAGGCCGCCATAAAGAAGGGAATTTGAATAAGAAGCCCGAAACTGGAGCGGATAGACATAAAGGGGGAGTAGCCGTTATGACGGTACAGGGTCCTCAAATAGAAGTGACGTTCATCTCCCTTGAAAACCGCCTTAATCTCTTCGCTTCTCTTCTTCATCCTTTTCAGGATATCCTGCTCCTCTCTCTGCCAGAGATCGGCCAGGGAGTAGAAAGGAGAAATTATTGTATTGACAGCTATACTCAGAAGGATGATAGAGAGCCCGTAACTACCGAGGGCAGAGTGAAAAACAGTGAGGATTGTCTCCATCAGAGACATAAGGGGACGAATTAAGGCATTAAACAGTGTGTGCATCATTGAGTAAGCTCCTTGCGGATTGAAAGGAGGGCCTTAACAGCTTCCTGACCGGAACGCCCTTTGTGCTTCCATGCGACTTCACTCAAATCGGCTATTTTTCTATCCAGTTCCTTATCATGAGAGAGAGATCTGATCATTCCGGGCACCTCATCCATACCGGGAGCATCCAGATTGATAATAGCCCCGCTTTCCTTAACCATATAGTAGGGATTTTCTTTTGTAATATCGCTCAGCTCGAATCCTCGGGGATCCAGCTCAAAATTAAATGTGATAACAGGCCGGGAGAAGAGGAAGATAAAGTCATACATGACCGATGAGAAGTCGGAAATCATCACATCCGCCCTGTTCATGGCCAGGATGTTATCCTTTTCGAAGTCCCATTCGATATTGTCATAGCCGTCAAGCTCCTTTTTAAGATCCTCCAGCATGGGGATTTCGGAGATGGAACTCTGAGGATGGGGACGAAGAATCAGATTAAGACCGCTTTCCGCCAGAGGTTTCAGCATGGCAAGGCCATATTTTGTCAGAAGACCGTTAGGTCCCCAGGAGGGAGAAACCAGAACGGTAAAATCCCTGTTTTCACGGGGTGGGAGGCTCTTCTTTCGCTCGGCAAGGACATCCAGATAGGTACAGCCTACGATACGAAGATCCTTTTCCTTTGTATTCCGAAGCTCTTCGAGTTCCCTGATAATAGCAGCCTGATGATCTCCGTTCATCAGAACTGAATCGTAAAAATCCAGGCTGTAAAGCCTGTAGGTGGCGGTATTATCAGTGGCGTGAAAGATATGACTGTAGTGTTTTACCCGCTTGGACCGTTTAAACTGCAGCACATCCAGACCGGGGGTTGTGGTCACACAGATATCGGCTTCCAGCATATTCAGATGCAGGTAGGCTTTATTTCCCTGGCCGATAAAGCGGGTTTCAATAAAGGGGGAATTATACTTTAGACCCGGATCGTCCGGATCCGCGCTGAAGTAGGAACAGCTTTCCTCCCGGGCGGCAAACTCCTCCACCAGGGGCTTAAACACATTCCAGTACTGTTTGCCTTCGGAAAACAGAACAATGGAGTAAGAACTCCCCTTCTCTCTTGCTCCGGGAGAGAAGAATTTGAGTTTCATGATAACCTGTTTTACAAAGAAATAGGCGGATATGACGATTCCCGCCATGGCGGAAAACAGGAGACTCCCCGTGGCCGGGTCAATATAGGAGTAGGCCGGGGCGGTCATGAGAATCAGGAACAGAAAAACAAAGAGTTTCTTTGGGTTTATCATTGAAAAAGGTCATCCTTTATAGTTTTCAAATAGTATTATAACAATATACAAGGCTGAGTAAAATGTCCAGATAATGATGAGAACCGTGATATTGCAATGCTAGGCAAATCCCTCATGATATCCTATGCTAAACAGATCGAGAGGATTTACAGATTGAATAAGAAAAAACTCTTTTCCGATTACCTTTTCAACCTAAGCCGGATGATTT
This sequence comes from Spirochaetaceae bacterium 4572_59, assembly GCA_002084805.1. Classification (GTDB taxonomy): domain Bacteria; phylum Spirochaetota; class Spirochaetia; order DSM-2461; family DSM-2461; genus Oceanispirochaeta. The sequence continues at coordinate 112,443 of NBMC01000002.1, forward strand.
TGAATATCGGACTGCCCATAATAACCCTGCCCTTTGTTCTGAACAGAATCGGACCTGAAAATTACGGTATTTTTTCTTTCAGCAATTCCATTATCTCCTACTTTACACTGGCTGCCATCCTGGGTATTCCCGATTATGCCTCCCGTGCCATCGCCAGACTGGAGGATAGAGAATCCATCAAACAGACGGCCTCCGAGATATTTGCAATTCAGTTTATTTCGGTTTCAATCGCTCTGATTCTTTTCTTTGCCGTTTTTTATCCTCTGGCCCCCCTCGAATACAAAGCTGTCTTCCAGATTTTATCCATTATGATCGGGGCCTGCTACTTTAATACGGAGTGGTTTTTTATAGGCCGACAGAAGTTCAAATATATAGCTCTCCGGTCTATGATAGTAAAGCTTCTGAATGTTGCAGCTATTCTGCTGATTATACGGGATGGAGATAATTCCTATAAGTATGCTCTGATTGTCGCCCTGACAAATCTGGGAAACGGGATTGTCAATATTGCAGGAACCCTCCCCTATCTGCGTTTTAAAAACCTGGAACTGAAACAGCACCTCCGGCCGATAATGATTCTGTTCGGCTTAAGTATTACGGGATTAATAAATACGAATATAGACAAGACCCTGACGGGAGCTCTGGTAGGGCCGCTTTATGTCGGTTATTATGCGGTGGGATTCCGTCTGACCAGGATTATACAGCAGTTGTTTTCGGCGTATTTCCGCGGGTAACGGCCTCTCTGGCTCACAATGATGAAAAAGAATCGGATAAACTGATCCGTTTCAGCATGGATTATATTTTTCTTTTTTCCATGCCCATAATCCTCGGATTGATCCTTTATGGAGATGATCTCATCAGAATTCTTTTTAAACCGGAGCTGCTCCCTGCGGTACCCGGATTGATCATACTGACAGGGACCGTCCCCGTCATAGCTATTTTAAATGTCATCAGAAGACATGTTCTCCTGTCCAGGGATAAGGATAAGGTAATTTTTATTCTCGCATTGATTACAACGGGTACTAATATCGTTGCAAATCTGCTCCTGGTTCCGCCGTATAAACATATTGGAGCATCCATCGCGACCTTATTAGCAGAAACAGCAGGAATGGGGTATGGGATGTGGTATATCCGGAAGAAGTTCCATATAAAACTTTTTTATCCCGGCCAGCTTAAATATCTATTGGCTACTCCGGTACTGATTGTTCCATGGAAGATGGAAGGCCTTTTTCCCGCAGGATTCTCATCACTGACCGTACTTTTGCTACAGATTCTGTTCAGTATGACCCTTTACTTTTTAATTCTCTTCATAATCAGAGATGACGTATTTTACAAATATACGAAGCGCTACGGGAAAAGCTTTATAAAGCGCTGATTAGACTCTCTTTTTAATTCTGTCTGAGAGAATAAGTCCCAGTCCCAGAGGCAGTATCAGGCAGAAAATTAATTTATAGTGTTTCTTCTGAATCCTTCGGAACATCTCTCCCACACCGAGCCCCATGTGACTGGAATATCTAATATAGGAGACAAAGGTCAGGAATTTAAAGAGAAAAACATAGGATTTATTATCTACCGTTGGTATACAGGGAAGATACTTATTAATTCTTCTTTCCGCATAGAACTGACGTCCCTTGATAAAACGAAGTTTATGGGTTCTCTCAGAGAGAGAAACCTTGTCCTTTTCATGTACATACCAGGTATAAAGAACTTCATTAAAACAGTAAATTTTATAGAATTCCGAAATATCAAAATAGGTAGCCGAATGTATAACATGGCGGTCAACCTTGTCATAATAGGGAAAACGACGGGTAACTTCTGTTTTGAAAAGCTGAAGCTTCTCCCCCTTAATACGGTATTTGAATTTCCGTTCATAAAAATCACAGATCAGAGGATCCTGTGGAAACTCAGTTCCCACAAACTCACCGTACTGGTTTTCGCTACAGGCGATCAGCGCAGCAATTTCAGGTTTGACATCTTCATCGATCTCATCCCAGCGGGCCATAAAACGTTCCAGCGCATTGGGCTTCAGGGCATCATCACCACCAAAATCCAGAAAAAACTCACCTTCCGCCATGATGGCACCGTGATTGGTAGCAGACATTTTACCGCGATTTTCAGGAAATCTATGGTAGCGAATGGTGAAAAAATCCTTATTGGCAATCCATTCCTTCACCAGAGATTCCGTATCATCTTCCGAACCGTCATCTACTATGATCCATTCAAAATCCTTAAAAGTCTGGAGTTGAAGACTTTCATAAACTCTATGCAGATAGGGCCTGAAATTATAGCTGGCGGTACAAACGCTTATCCTCGGCATAACTCACTCACTTTCGCAATCACATAATCCTGCTGTTCTTTTGTCATTTCAGGCCAGAGAGGCAGTGTCAGACAGTGGGCGGCATTGTACTCTGCCACAGGAAAGGATCCGACCGCATAGTTTTTATAGGCATAGGCGGGCTGCTGATGCAGAGGAATAGGATAATGAATCCCTGTCGATATCCCGGCCTCTGCCAGGTTCTTTTTCAGGTTTTCCCGGTCTTTGTGATGAATTACATAGAGGTGAAAAACCTGCTTGTCTTTTTTCAGGGAAGCAGGCAGCTTCAGTTCTGAGACCGCCGAAAGCTTTTCCGTATAGCGTTCTGTCAGGGCAATCCTTTTATCCGTTGCTACGGCCAGATGACGCAGCTTGATCCGCAGAATCGCGGCCTGAAGAGTATCGATCCGGAGGTTGGCGCCTTCAAAACCATGCTCGTACTTCTGCCCGGGCAGACGTCCGTGATTGGCATAGGCCTTGGCTCTTTCCGCCAGTTCTGTATTATTGGTAACAAGAGCCCCGGCATCACCGAAGGCTCCCAGGTTCTTGCCGGGATAGAAAGAAAAAGTGGCCATATCACCCCAGTGACCGGGTCCTTTTCCATCCAGCAGGGCACCATGAGCCTGAGCGGAGTCTTCCACTACCTTCAGCTTATACTTTTCAGCCACAGCCATAATGGCAGGCATATCAGCCATACGCCCATAGATATGGACCGGAATAACAGCCTTAACGTCTTTATCTGTCTGATTCAAAAACTCTTCCAGTTTGACAGGATCCATTGTCCAGCTGTCTTCACAGACATCCACAAATTCTACGTTGGCACCCACAAAGGTGACTGCTTCAGAGGTGGCGATAAAGGTATTAGCCGGCACAACGACAGTGTCTCCCGGACCGATGTTAAGGATCTTAAGAGCCAGAATCAGGGCATCCGTACCATTAGCACAGCCCACACTGTATTTTGTTCCGCAGAATGATGCGAATTCCTCTTCAAAAAGAGTAATATCTTCACCCCCGACAAAGCGGGTATGATCAATCAGATCTCCAATCTTTGCCAGGATTTCTTCTTTGATGGGTTCCAGTCCATCGGACAGGTTCATAAAAGGAACTTTCATTAGTTATACTCCTCAATATCATCCAGAACCGCAATTTTCCGGGCGGGATTGCCCACCATAACGGATTTGGGTTCGGTATCTTTCGTTACAACACTTCCCGAACCGATAAGGGAGAACTCTCCCAGTTCTTTTCCGGGAAGAACAGTGGCGTTGGCACCGATTTTAACTTGTTTTCTAACAGTGACGCCCGCAAGTTGCTCTTTCACATTTTTGCTTCGGGGATATCTGGCATTGGTTAAAACCACATTGGGCCCTATCCATGCCTCTTCTTCCAGAACACAAAATTCCGGAATAAACGCCTGAGAGTGGATTCTCACTCCGTCAGCAATCTTCACATGGTGTTCAACACAGCTGAGAGAACCGACACTGACATTGTCGCCAATTTCATTCTCTTCCCGTATAACTGCATGATGGCCCGTCTGAAATCCACTACCGATCCGGTTACCCCGGTAGATAACGGTATGGCTACGGATATTTGCACCGTCTCCGATAAAGGTATCGGGAGTGTCGGATCCGCCCTCTCCTCCTCCCTCTCCGATAATACAGAAGGCTCCGATACTTATATTTTCACCTAAGTCCACATTCGGGTAGATGATAGCTGTCGGGTGAATCATCAGGACTTCTTTCCCAACTTACTGCGCTTCGGCTCAAAGTGAAGGAATACTTCCTTACCGGTTTCAGCCGATTCGTAGATGGCGTTGATCAGCTCTATGGATTTTCTACCCTCCAAGCCGCCAACTAAAGCTTTTTTATTGTTTTCCACACAGTCTATAACATGTTCGATATACCTCTGATGACCGAATCCGTAGACATTGGGGGGCATTTCGGCAAACTCTTCCAGAACGGCCTGATTCTCCTCTTCGGAAGAGTCGATAAAGTTCCAGGTCTGCATCTTGTTTACAGCAAATCCGCCGATAACCACACTTCCCTTCTCTCCCAGTATGGAAAGAGATCCTTCCAGGTCTTTGGGACGTGTAGCAGTTGTGGCTTCTATCACACCAAGGGCTCCATTGCGAAATTTAATGATAGCTACGCCGGTATCTTCCACTTCCACATCGGTCAGGAAGGTTTCAGTTTTAGCCATAACGGATACGGGATCTCCCATCATCCATTCCAGAAGGTCTATATGATGGGAAGCCTGATTGGTCAAGGCACCGCCGTCCATTTCCCAGGTTCCTCTCCAGGCATCCTGATCGTAATAGGCCTGAGGACGGCACCAGCGAACACGGACAGTCCCCATAACCATCTTGCCGAAGCGATTGGCTTCCACGGCTTCCCTCAGTTTGGATACGGGCAGGTTGTAGCGGTTCTGTTTAACCACAAAGAGACGTACACCGTATTCATCACAGGTACGGATCATGGCATCCGAGTCTTCCAGGCGCAGGGCCATGGGCTTTTCAACGATAATATGTTTTTTATATTTTTTGACTACATCAATGGTATGTTCGGGGTGCATGCCGCTTGGTGTCAGGATATTAACAATATCCACATTTTCATTGCTAAGCATTTCATCGTAGCTGGTATAGGCTTTAACGCCTCCGGCATACTGAGCCTGTTTTTCGGCCTTTTCAGCTTCAAGGTCGCATAGGGCTACCAGATTAGCTCCGTCTATGGCGTTAATGGCATCTATATGTTTTTTGGAGATTCTTCCACATCCGATTAAAGCAAAATTCATTTGTTTTTCTCCTGTTATTTTTATTTAATTCTTTATTCAGCGGTAGTTATAGTAGTCTTTTTAGGTGTAATCATCAAGTTAGTATCTCCTGATACAGGATCTTAATCCATAGAATCACTTATCATATTAAGCTTTCAGTAAATTCAAAAGTTCGTCCTGATCTTCTACTTTCCGGGGATTATTCCCCAGCCTCTGCACATTCACACTGGAGAAAAAATCATCAAATTCCTGATCAATATCCATGATTTTACCTATATCACTTTCCAGCCCGCACTCCCTGAGCAGCTTATTTAGAAAAGTATCGGCCTCCAGGGCTGAAGAAGCACCCAATAAGTGACATAATTCAAGAATCCTTTCCTGTACTGCTTTCACCGTGGTTGAAGCATCTGAGCGACTCTCTACAGATATTCGGCTGTTAAAAACAAAGAACTTTCCCAGCAGAAGACCAACCGCATGGCCATGGGGAACGCCATAATGGGATGTCAGATAATAGCAGAAAGCATGGGCTGCCGTGGTTTTAGTCAGATTGATCGCCCGTCCCGCCAGATTGGCAGCCTTCTGCATGGCAAGCCTATCCGCATTATCAGGAGCGTTTACCGCACTTAATAGATGCTTTGTTATCAGACCGATTGCTTCCCGGGAATAGCCCCGGGATTCATCACTACCATTGACCGACCAGTAGGACTCCACAGCCTGAGCCAGGGCATCAAAGCCGGTACAGGCTGTCTGATAGGGAGACATCGTTTTCGTAAGGGTATAATCCAGAACAACAGATTCCGGCAGCAGATCCTGATAAGCCAGGGAGTATTTCATCTTCTCCATATAGACAACCGCAAAGTGGGTAGACTCGCTCCCTGATCCGGATGTGGTCGGTATGGCAATCAGATTGATATGCTCATTGGAGACCAGCTTTCGGCTGCCCCGGATATAATCTGCGGGATCATGTTTCTGACAGGACAGAGCCTTAATAAGCTTGGCCACATCCATGGGACTGCCCCCGCCCACGGCAATGATCGTAAAAGGTTTATCCCTATCCATCAGGTTCATACCCTTTACAACATCCTCCAGCTGCGGATTAGACTTAAAATCAAAAAATTGGATAACATCTTTTCCCTGCAGTTTTTCAGAAAGAACGGAAGCCGCACCGCTGTCAATATAGGATTTTCTCCCTGTTACCAGCAGAACACGGTCCTTAATTTTCAACTGTTTAAAATCAAGATCAGCTAAAGTACATTCCAGTATATTTTGCATCATAATCCCTAATTCCGGTCTAGTTCCGCCATAAAGGCTTTTTTACATTCCACTGGCGAGACAGTGGGGCGTCCCAGGTCCTTACGTGAACCCTTTTTTACACGTACTTCAATCAGAGAAAGAACTTTATTCTCAGCAACTTCCTGAAGAGCTTTTTTCAGCTCCCCGGGATTTGAGCAGGAGAAACAATTTTTATAACCGCATGAGGATGCAATTTTATCCAGACTCAAATCAGAAGCGACCGTCGGCTGGCCACCCACAGAGTCATGGGCACCGTTATTCAGAACAAAATGCACCAAATTATCAGGGGATACACTGGCATTCACCGCCAAAGATCCCATATGCATCAGTACAGACCCATCTCCGTCCACACAGTAAACCCGCTTCTCCTTCCGGCTCAATGCAACTCCCGCTGCGATTTGAGAAGTATGCCCCATGGAACCGACAATAAGGAAGTCCCTGTTATGTCCCTGTTCCCGTTTTCCCCTCAGTTCAAACAGTTCACGGGAAATCGTTCCAGTGGTGGAAACAAAAAAACCGGAATCATCCGTATGTTCCAGAATCACATCCAAAGCCTCTTCCCGGGAAAAGTCTGACAGATCAGCCTTTTTATGCTGTAGTTGGTAGGGCTCAAAACAACCCTTTTTCACAACAATGGCAAAGGGTAATTCCTGATCTAGATAGCTACGGGCCTTAAGCAGGACTCCCTTAATATCACTGTTTTCATCTATCACAGCATAATCGATGCCCAGGCACTCCAGAAGAGACGTAGTAATTTTTCCCTGTTTAACATGCTGGGGTTCATCTTTTTTGCCCGGTTCTCCCCGCCAGCCCACAAGTAGAAGGAGCGGGATACGGTAAACATCCCGGTCGGTAAGAGAAACAAGGGGATTTACCGTATTTCCCAGACCGGAATTCTGCATATAGACCAGAGAAGGCTTGCCTGTTCCAAGGTAATGTCCTGCGGCCAATGCGACGGAATTCCCCTCATTAGCGGCGATAATATGCTGATGATCGCTTTTGCTGTCACTCAGGAGGGCACAAAAATCCTTTAAAAGCGAATCGGGTACACCCGTATAAAAATCTATGAACTGATCCAGCTCGGAAATAAATTCTGAAGGTTTAATCATATCTTAACTCCCGAAAATTATTGGATAAGAGAGATAATCTCTTTAATGGGCATACAGTTTGCATCCGCCTCTTCGGCCCTTTCATTCAACAGAATAGATTCCGCCGTTTTTGTCATCATAGGATAGGCACTTCTGAGTAGATGATTCGCATAAATGACAATAGAGATCCCTCTCTTCTGAAGTTCTTCTTCTTTTATATGTGAATACATGCTGGGAACTGCCACCAGAGGGACCTTTTTGGAAAAACTTTGATATTTATCACAGAAGGCAAAGAGGTTTACCGGATCCTTCTCTTTGGAATGAATCATAATACCGTCGGCACCGGCATCAATATAGGCCTCAGCCCGCAACAGGGCATCATCCACACCCTTTCCAAGGTTCAGGCTTTCAATCCGGGCGATAATCATAAAATCGTCTGTAACCTGGGCGTCCTTCCCCACTTTGATTTTATGGCAGATATTCTCAATGGAATCCTGCTTCTGAAGATCATCACTCTCAAAGAGTGAGTTCTTCTTCAATCCTGTTTTATCTTCGATAATTATAGCGGACACACCAAGGCGTTCCAGAGACTTAACGGTATAGACAAAGTGTTCGGGGATTCCCCCGCTGTCTCCATCGTAGATAATGGGTTTGGTAGTCACTTCCAGGATATCATTGACTGTATGCTGACGGGAGGTCAGGTCCACACACTCTATATCCGGTTTGCCCTTATTGGTGGAGTCGGTCAGACTGCTGAGCCACATGGCATCGAATTCACAGTTTTTGCCGTCTTTCACGACTTTGGTCTTTTCAACAATCAGACCGGTCAGACCGCTGTGGGCTTCCATAACGCGGACAATGGGTTTGGCATGGAGCAGACGCCGCAGTTTTTTCAGGCGGATATCCGGGGTGGTTCCGATCTCTTTTAAGGCATTATTCAGCTTGGTGGAAGAGATTCCCGGAGTATAGTGGGGTTCTATCAATTCACCGCCCCACTCTGCCAGGGCATCGATAACCTTCTGACGGGTTTCCCTCTGAACCCCCTCTTTCCAGTCATCCCCATGAACAACATAATCGGGTTTCAGCATTCTCAAATTGGGAACATAGTCAAGGGTTTCCTGAGGAATAACTTCATGAACACCTTTCAGGTTCTCTACAATGACCTTTCTCTGCTCGAAATCCATATAGGGCAGGCGTTTATAGCTGGCAATGGCTGTATCGGTCAGAACACCGACGACTACTTCACCGTACTGTTCTGCCGTATGGATTATATTCAGATGACCCGGGTGGATCAGATCGGCGCTCATGGCCACATAAACTGTTTTATTTTTGTTCATAGCTTTTTTATCCCTGATATCATGAAAAATTAACTGAAATCTAACACTATTTCATAATTTGTGAAACCGGAGTTCCTTTGTCTTTCCCTAATCCGATGTTTCCTGCTTCAATCATTTTTGCCGGCAGGGAGTCGTATTTATCCGTACAGCTTCCTCTTAAATTATACTTCAGCAGAGACTCATCCCTGGAGATGTAGGCCATGACGGGAATGAAAGCCTCTTGCAGTACGGCAACATCATAATCGTTGTATTTATTATTTTCCGGCCATTTTATGGCCAAAAACATACCAAAGCGATCCCGAATCAAGTCTCCTGATATTTCATCTGCTTTATAATTCCGAAGAGACGTACAGTCACCCTTTAAATAGGGACCATGATCTCCTGCAATAATTATTATTGAATTCGGGTTATGCTCCAGAATAGTTTCAATATCCTCTGTCATTTCCTTATTGGCGACATCGAGACGTTCATAGTAATCATCAATTTCCGTTGAAAGACACTTACCGGAATTCTGACTATGTCCGGGACCGGTATGTGTATACAGAAATGTGGGGGCATTAGTTGATGCCATGATTTCCCGTTTCTTGGCAATCCACTCTTCCTTTGTAAAATTGCCCAGTTTTACTTCATCATCAAACTTGAATTCTCCCAGAACAATGCTTTTGGCGATAGAAAACATCCTGTTCTGGTAATTTTCTGTATCAACCCTCTCCGGAAAGATGTAGTTCCCATCAAAACTGCTGGTTCCAAGCACGTAGTATTCTTTTAAAACATAATTCGTTTCATAACCGACACTCTGCAGATAATCATCCACAAGGCTTTTCCCGGAGATTACTTCCCGGCTTTCCCTGTCTGTATAGAATTGATCCGTCATATTCAGGGCTTTGGCAATACTCCCCAATGATGCTGGAAAAAGGGTATATACATCCGTATAAAACCTGAAATCCAGAGACTTCAGATAATCAAACTGTTTATCATTATCAACCCCGTAATGGTTCATCATATCAGGATCGGCATAAGCATCGTATATGAGAAAATACACACTGGGTCGCTCATCGGGCAGGCTCTTATCCACAGCGGATAAACTCTGTCCGATGGGAGAAACCTCCTCCGAAGCCGTCTCCGTACTGATACGACCCTTATCCAACAGACTGGCTCCCATATTGATAAGAATAACCAGAGAGAGGAAGATCACAATATAATCAATTCTGATTTTCCGGCTGATATATATGGAAAAACAAATTGTAATAAGAAGGATAACAATAAGATTAAGGAAGCTCTCTTCCGCCCGGACACCCACCAACTGGTTAATCAGAGGCATAAGATAAAAAACCACAGGAGTCAGAACACAAAGGATAATACTGGTCTCCCTTTTAAGCTTCTCTCCCAGAAATATTTGAAAAGCCAGATACAGGACGATGGGAACCACAGTCAGGAGAATAATAAAAGCAATGGAAGAAGAAAGATCAAAATACCCGGGGTTTAATAAGACATAATACAGGGGTACAAGTATAACAGGAATAACATGCTTGATATCCAATCCGGCAATAAACTTTTTGTTCAGACGGGGCAGGCGAATCTGTTCCATCAGATAGGTAAAAAGCAGAAGCGCATAAACAAAGAAGAAGAGGGCCTCCTTCTTTTTAGCGGAAAGCTTACAAAAGTCAAAAAAACAACGATGCTGAATCTGAATAAAAATCAGGATCAAAGCTACAAAAACAGTAAATCCTACGATTCTTTTTATTTTAGGAGCTTTATCTGTTCCTCTGTTCATCAGGTAAAGAATGGCCAGAGCATTCAGAATGGCTAGCCAGTTGGCCAGATTGACACTCAGGGAAACACTGAAGGATCCCGAAAGCACTCTTCTAGCAAGAAACCAGTAGATAATGGAAATCAGCAGGATTATATTGGACCCGGCCAGCAGGGCCAGACTGTTCCACTGAATAGTCAGCCTGGGAAGTTTGTTGTTTTTACAGAATTTCCGCAGATTCAGGCCGAGAGAGATCATATTACTCATGGTCCAGTACAGCAGTATGGATGAAGGCTTATCGTAGAGAAAGAACAGGAAGATCAGAGGAACAATAACAAACTGAATACTCTTTCTATTCTCGTTGCTGGAATAGACCATTCCGGAAAACAAATTTACAATCGTCATAAAGATGGGTAAAAGGTTAATATTAAAATACATCTGGTCCTGAAGACTCAAATCTCTGAGGAACAGAAAAGCCTCTCCGTTCATAGAAGCATTTTCCACCAGATAGACATAGGCAGCTATAAAAAAGGGTATCTGAATCAGAACAGGAAGGATATCCAGCAGTTTATAGTAATTTTTGTAGCTGTGAATTTTATATAACTCTTTAATATAAAAATGCTTTTCCACATTGTTATGAATATGCTCCATTTCATTCATGGAATCAAAGAGATCCGTATATTTGGAGTTAAAGCCGTTCAGGCCTCTGTTTACGACACTCTGAAGAAGGTTTAATAGAATGGAGATAACAATACTCAGCCCTATTATGGCCAGGCCATAACTTGAGAAAACAGAATGGAGGAAATTAAATATCACATCGAATAGCGATAAGAATATTTTTGCTAACATATTAAATCCTTTCGTTTAATTCCAGTAACTGTCTGGCCGCCACGGGACCTGCATTCTGAAAATTGAACAGGTACTTTTCTCTGATTGCACTAAAGGCACTTTTATCCGTTTTGACAGTATTGATGATCTCATCAATACTGCCCACATCTTTTTCATCTACTATTTTTCCGATTTCATTGATAATTTCATAAATACTGTTTCGCGTACTGATATCATAGCCTTCATAACCATACATTTTCTGATCTGAGTCTATAACAATGGGCATCCTCTGATACAGAAAGCAGTAGTCCCACACGATACCGGAAAAGTCCGCGATCATTACCCGGGATTTTCCCAGAGAGGACTGGTTGGAGATCTCCTTATCGAATATAAAGTTCTTATGATTCTCAAATTCATTCTCAATATCCCGCATCTTGTCATTCTCTGAAATATAGGACTGTGGATGAGGCCTGAAAATAACCTTAAAATCGGCAGATAACAGGGTATTCATAATGTCTTTTGAGTGTTTTAGAAGCGCTGATTTATCACCCCAGGTAGGAGCCACCAAAACATAATCATCACAGAACTCTTCGCTTATATTGAAATCATCATAGTAGGTACAACCAGTTTCCAGCAGGAGCTTTGGCTCTCTGTTTCTGAGGGATTCCAGATAGCGCAGGTTATCGACCTGAAACTGTGAAGTACACATTACTGAATCAAAATAGTCAAAGGCGAATTTCTTATAGGTGTGAATATCCACAGGGGCATGGAGCAGATGACAGTAGTGTTTTACATATCTTGACTTTCGAAGTTTCAGAATCTCCAGCTGTGGGGTTGTCATCACAACTATTTTAGCCTTGATATGGTTCAGCATGATAATAGATTTATTGATATCTCCCAGATAAAGGAAGTTACAATACTCTGAGTCGATCTCTCTACAGTGATCGTCTTTGTCAGAACTGAGATAGTTGAAGTGAACCCCGGCCTTGCACAGCGCTTCTACAAGAGGTTTAAAAACATGCCAGTAGTTGTTCCCTTCATTATAAATAACAATCTGGTCTGTAAAATCAAGATTATTGGATTTTTTTGAAGAGCTGAAAAAACCCATGGACCTGTAAAAGATACTCTTCAGATAATAGATGATTGTAATTACAATACTTATGAGAAAGCTTATTAAAATGCTGCCTGTGCCGGGATCTATATAGGCATGTGCATCCTGCACAAAAGCAAATAATAGGATAAGAGTGATTAATGGCATATTTTTTCCTTAAATCAAGTGAATCTTTTTCTGTTAAAATGAAAACTTACTCTTCAAGAGACCGTTTACCGGGACCATCATAATACTCAGGAGACTGAAGGGAAAGGTCCAAAGGCTGAGTTATTTCCGAATTTCCTGAACCTCTCCAGGCTTTCTCCCTATCCTGCTCTTCCAGGCTATGAGCAACCAGAGAAACGGTTCTGGACAAAATAGCCAGACCTTTTATCTGTCCAGGAGTAAAATCCATATCAGATAGAATGGCGGCCATAATGCCAGGGGCATTCAGATAAAGGGTTCGGCTGTAATATCTACCTGTCGCATCCTGAATGGCATGGGCCAATTGCTGATGCGGACCTTGGATTCCATATTCGGCGGCCAGTTCACACAATCTGTCTACCCGGGGATCTCTTATATGCTGAGGATGATGATAGCCGTTAAGGATTTTCTTTTCAGCTCGATACTCCCGGACCATCTTTTCGGCCATTTCATTAAGGGAGAGACCCTTTTTATCAGCCTGCAGCACAGCAGCCTGAAACATCTGAGCGGGAATATCGGCCGAAGCATGACGCTCTCCCATAGTCAGCATACCGCCAGCAACAGCCGTATTCAGAGGAACACCTCCAGAAGCAACAAAACGGGATGAAACAGAGGAGGGAGAAAAGGCATGTTCGCAGAAGGATACCATAATGGCATTAATCATCTTTACACAGGGATCATCCGGTAATTCACCTTTTAATACCAGGTGCACCATGGAGGCAAAATCCAGATTTCCCGTCAGTTCATTCAGATCATATCCCCGGACATTTATCTCATCTCTTGTTTTATAGGATATGGCAGTTCGCCAGTGAAAAGGTTCTTTCTGGTTTTTCAAAATTCCAATACTCCTCAAGTCAAAAGGCTAGTCTTTAGTTGTAGAATCTTCAAGTTAGGATTTCCCATTTTTCATTGATTCAGAAACATATGTTGAAATTAATAGGATTTTTAGTTTAAATGTCTTTATGAAAAATAAAAAGAACATACTTATTATCTTCGGAACCAGACCGGAAGCAATTAAAATGGCCCCTTTGGTTCATGCCTTTAAAGTAGAAGAGAGTTTTAATACAAAGGTTCTGGTAACAGCCCAGCACAGGGAAATGCTTGATCAGGTTCTTCAACTCTTTGAAATTACCCCTGACTATGACCTGAATCTTATGAAACCGGGACAGACTCTGAGCGATGTGCACTGTAATGTTTTGAAAGGAGTGGAATCCATTATCCTCGAGTCTAAACCTGATTACATGTTTGTACATGGAGATACAGCAACCAGTACTGCAGCAGCACAGGCAGGTTTTTACCACCAGATCCCTGTCGCTCATATTGAAGCCGGTCTCAGAACCGGTAATATGTACTCTCCTTTTCCTGAAGAGATTAACCGGAAACTAACGGCACAGATGGCAACTTACCATTTTGCCCCTACAGAACTGGCAAAGGATAATCTGCTGAAGGAAAATAATACCCAATCCATTGTCGTAACAGGCAATACGGTTATAGACGCCCTTCAATGGGTAATGGAAAAGATAAAAAGAGAGAAGATCCAGTATCCTGAACTTAAAGGGATAAATCTTGATGAAAAGATTGTACTGATTACAGGCCATAGAAGAGAAAATTTCGGAGAAGGATTTCTGAATATCTGCCATGCCATTAAAGTACTGGCAGAGAAAAACGGAGATTCCACATTCATCTACCCGGTTCATCTGAATCCCAATGTACGAAAACCTGTTAATGAGATTCTTACAGGAATTGAAAATATCAAACTGATTGAACCATTAACTTATGAACCATTTATTGCCTTAATGTCCTCATCCTATCTAGTCCTGACAGATTCTGGAGGAATACAGGAAGAAGCCCCGGGATTGGGTAAACCGGTACTGGTTATGCGGGATACGACGGAACGACCCGAAGCAGTAAAAGCTGGAACAGTCCGTTTAGTCGGAACAGATAAAAATGCCATAATCACCCATGTTCAGGAATTAATGGATTCCAGAGAAAAGTATGATTTAATGGCTCAGGCAAAAAACCCCTATGGTGATGGTAAAGCATCATCAAGAATTGTAAGCTTTTTCAAGAGTCTGCAAAGGGTTGATGTATGAAAATTCTAATTTGTGCTTTGAATGGTTATCCCTCCCCCAATGATATTTACAGCAGCGGATTTATCCATCAGCGAGTCCTTGGTTATCAGAAAGCCGGTCACGAATGCGTAGTCTTCAGCGTCAAACATGAAAATAATGGATATGAGTATGATGGGGTTAAGGTTTATCAGAGGACAATGGCCGGATTGGCCGATATTTACAAACTTGTTAAACCGGATATTCTTTTTACTCACTTTGTAAACCGTCATTATGTTAATTGGCTGGAAGAAAACAGTATAACCATTCCTCAGGTTATCTGGATTCATGGATTTGAAGCACTTTCCTGGAAAAGACGACTATTTTCATTCAGTTTTTCAAAGGAATTCATCAAATTCATTCTTGCAAACACAAAAAAACGATGGATTTGGCGTAAAAGCTGGAAGAATCGGAAAGACGTTTGGAAAAATGCTTCTTTTATTTTTGTTTCCCAATGGATGAAAAAGATAGCAGAGGCAGATCTTGGATTCCGTTTTTCCAGGTCCAGCATAATTCCCAATCCGATTAATCATGAACATTTTAAATTTACTGAATACGATGAATCAAGAAGATTAAAAGCTGTTATGATCCGATCCTTTGATTCCAGAAAATATGCTACTGACATAGCAATTGATGCAATCAAAATTCTGTCTAGATCTCCAGTTTTTGACCAGTTTCAATTTTCTATTTATGGAAAAGGAAAGCTCTTTGATAAACAGACTGAGAAAATAAAAGGATTCCCCAATGTATCTCTTCATAATCATTTTGTTGATCAGAAAAATATACCGGAAATCCATCAACAGCATGGCATTCTTCTCTGTCCGACAAGACAGGATGCTCAGGGAGTGACCATGTGCGAAGGGATGAGTTCAGGTTTGATAACAATTGCATCTAACAATACTGCAATCCCTGAATATATGCCTGATGGCTGCGGCTACAGAGGGAATACTCCCGGTGAAGTAGCGGAGATCCTTGAGCATATTGCATCACATCCTGAAGAAGCACTGCTCTTTGCAAAGCAGGGAAGTGATTTTATTCTCAATAAATGTCATTACGACAGGATTATAGAAAAGGAGCTGGAAGTAGCAAAAGGCCTTTCTGATTAAAAACGATAAGAATAGAGAGTTGATATATATATCCCATGGAGATCATTATCAGCTTCTAAATTCCAGTTTTTATTAAAAATATAGGCTACCTCGAGTGATAGTATAC
Organism: Spirochaetaceae bacterium 4572_59; assembly: GCA_002084805.1. GTDB lineage: Bacteria > Spirochaetota > Spirochaetia > DSM-2461 > DSM-2461 > Oceanispirochaeta. The sequence continues at coordinate 128,430 of NBMC01000002.1, forward strand.
TTTTTTTATTTATAAAATAACTGCCGGACAATCCGGCGGCTATTTCAACCGGAATCCTATCATTATTATCATCTGATCCATCAAGAGAATATAATAAAGTATCATCCTGTTTATACCTTGAGATATAAGTTCCGAGCTTTCCGAATGGAGCATAAAAATCCAATCCAAGGTATTGGTAATTACTTGCAGAACCTATTCCAGCCCCCAGAATCTGACCTTGACTGGTATACCCTAGATTTGTTTTATGATGTCTGTAAAATCCCCCACCCCAAGAATCTGAAAGCATATAATCCATACTCCACACGGTAGAGCTTAATTCTCCATTCAATTCAAAATATTTTTCCCTGTTCTTCAGAAATATGTTCTTTTTAAATCCAAGCGTATAAGCTGCTGTATGTTCCGGTGTCTCAATCCATCCTGAAATATTGGGAGAATAATCCTCACGCATCCATTCTCCATAGAATTCTGCCCCTGATGCAGGGAATAGCCAGCTAAAAGTAAGAGATGCTCGACCATCAGTTTCATCTTGACCGAATTCTAACATTCCTGATGTAATTCCAAAGTTCAAAGGTTCCAGAATACTCTCATATGTATAATCATTAAAACTTACCTGAGCGGTTCTATGAAAACCTATTACCAATTCAGGCAGAAATGAAGGAGCATAAGAAATAGATAAACCAGAAATAAAATCCTGGTACTCATCGGGAGCTTTCTCGAAATACTCGGAACTCTTCAGCCATCCCCACCACATTCGAAATTCCATATCTCCGAAGCGGGTTTCCGTTTTATTCAATCCAAAATCTATATGGGGAAATCCACCGGCATTATTACTCAAGATAAGGGCATTCTGCTCTCCCGGACCTATCCAGACTTCTTCATTACCAAATCCCAGGGTCCAGCTATTATAATTGAAACGGATCTGTGACTGGCCATAATCCCAATACCCTAAGGCATCATCTCCAAAACGCTGAGGGAGGTCTATACCGTAATACATATACCCGTACTCAGAACCGGAGTATCTACTTGCTTCCTGAATATCGTAATCCAGATTCTGAGAGAAATTCAGTTCAGGATCAATAATGATATCAACACAGGGAGATTTAAAGGCTATACCACCGTCCAGCTGCATATTATAGCCCCGTCCCTGCCAGAGACTGCCATCATTCATACCATGAGGCGTATTCAGATTGTAGGATTGGAATAGGGATGTATCCAGTATTGTAAAGTAGGAATTTTCAGTGATGTGAAAATATTCCTCCTCTTTTCGTTGATCCTTCCATAGTCCATTTCCTGATTCATCCCACTTATTACTGGAGTAGGAACCATAGTTTAAATAAGGAGTATCTATTTCTCCCTGAAGGAAGAGTGTTTCAAGATAATCTTCATGGTATGAATTTACAGTTTCATTTGAAAAAAGATCAAAAAAAAGGAAAAAAGTTACACAAAATAATAGGATCTTCGTTTTCAACAGGGACTCCTTGAATAAACATGGATAGCCCTCTTAAGGCTATTCTTTTACAATAAAACAAATTTAATGATTCACTGGGATTCTATATTATGAAGGAATGATTTTCAAGGATGGAAAATGAGAGAGATGTCCCTCACCTATATTATATATTGGTATTATGATTAATCAAACATCAACTATTTTCGCTTTAATAAAAGAAAAGGACATTCTGTTTCAACGATTAAGCCATATCACTCATACCGGACAAACTTATAATTCCCATCCAGTGTCAATGCAAAGGTGATGTCGAAGGGCCTGTTATCCTCATCATAGTTGCTGGAGTAGTAGGTTCCGTCGGAATCTCCCAGGGCAACGGGAACGGCCAGGTACAGTTTAATATCATCTTGGCACTTATAGCTCAGTCCGGGCATCCATTTGGCGGTATTTTCATTGGAATTATACAAACATCGGGAGAAAAACCGTAAAGTATTTCCTTTTATCGGCCTGTAGTAGAGGTTTAGAGCCTAGTTATGGCCGTACACATAGGGGCTCTCCTCCTCAATCAGCTCATCATCCTCTTCGGTATAATAGGTATAACGCTCTCCGTTGTAGAAGTATTCGGCATTAATGCTGAGTTTGTCATCAAAGAAGTCATCAGCGAATCCAATACTCCCCGAATAGAGGGGATCCCCCAGGGTTTCACTATCCACGGAGATAAGACCTTCCGCATAGAGTTCTGTGGGCCGGTGGTTCTTCCGATCTTCAAGCCCCACTTCTTCAAGGAGATGATTGATCCATTCCGTCCTTTCTTTTTTAGGGAGGCGGTCCCGTCCCAGCATAAGGGGGAGTTCGACGTTTTCATATACGTTCAGTACGGGAAGAAGGTTAGAGGATTGAAAGAAGAAGCCTATGGTTTTATAACGCAGTCTGGTCATTTCCGAGCGGTTCAGTTTACGGACATCCCTGTCCTGAATCGTAAGCTTCCCCCCGGAGGGTTTATCAATTAAGCCGATTATATTCATTAGTGTCGTTTTACCGGATCCGGATGGTCCTGCTACAGAGACATCGTCCCCTTTTGTGATTTCAAGTTTAATTCCTTTGAGGGCGTGAACGTCCAGTTTTCCCGGGGGGGCCCTAGCCGTATGACATTAACGGGAGGATTTTGATAATAATTATCTTTCTTTATGATTCTTATCCATCTAATTCAGGCTGGTCGTGCGCTCCGCTTACTGCTCTGGTCATAAATCCTTCGGATTTATTGCTCGAGCATGCTTCCAACTCGCCTATGCAACCTCGGTACTCCCCGGACTGGATGTTTTCAATCCACTCCCGATTCTCCAGATACCAGCGGACCGTCTTCCTCAATCCCTCTTCAAAGTTGTCCGCCCAGGCTTTGCGGGCGGCATCCAGCAGGGTGAAGGTTCCGTTCACATTTGTTTTGATAAAAGCTTCCGGCCCTTCTATGGAGCGGTCCACATGACTTTCGGCAGCTAGATGGCAGACGGCATCGATTTCGTAATCATTAAACAGAGGGGCCACAAAATCTGCATCCCAGATGTCCCCCTGTTTGAAGATATAACGGTCTTGGTAGGCAGCAGCCACATCGTTCAGGCTGGCGGCATTACCGGCGTAGGTCAGTTTATCCAGGTTGATGATGCGACCCTTGAATTCAGAATTGTTCAGGAGAACCCTGATAAAGTTGCTCCCGATAAAGCCGGCTCTGCCGGTAACAAGGATGTTATTAAAAGTTCTCATATGATTTATATTCCTTGCTTTTTTATTTCGGGGATAATAGGTAGACGGGAGTGATCAAAATCCTCTTTTGTAAATCCGAAAGCTTCAATATCGGAATCGTAATCTTTTCCCAGAGAGAAGATTTCCCTTGAATGGGATTCAGAGTCATCCAATACAACAGCAATATCAATATCGCTCCATTCGCCCTGGGTTCCCATGGCATACGAACCGTAAAGATAGACATTATCCACCCTGTAGGTCTTTCCTAATAGCTCAGCAAATTTTTTTATTTTTAGACGAAGGGAATCAGCAATTTCAAACACTTCACAACCTCCAGAGATTTCTCAATAATTACAGCGGATTTCTCCCTACTGATATCCTTGGAAAGAGTCTTGATTCTTTCCCCATAACGGCAAGTTTAATCCGGAATGGGTGGCAGGATAGAGTCGGGTACCGGAACCTCCGGCCAGGATTATTGCTTTCATGACATTATGATATCAAAGGATTGAGAAAAAGATAAGTTATTATGGATTTCTTCTGCGCAAAAGACACAGTATCTTCCGTCTTCTGAAAAAAATGCCGCGAGCCTTTTGTGGGGATCGGCAAACCGGAACCTTTGAAATTTCAACTGCAGGGCTGCTGGTCACGCCGGATCAATCAGGAACATAGGCTGGTGTATGAGGTATCGGATAAAGCTATTACGATTATCGGCTGCCGCTTTCATTATTAGGGTTGGTAAAATTAGATTTTTCTAAAGCAATCGTTCTTCTATTGATCCCAATACCGAAATTCAGAGAGGAAGCCGCCAAAGCAGACAAATCCAATCGCACTGTGTTATACTTTTGATATGGAAAGACAGGAGATCCTGGACAGTATAAGCAGTTATTTTGAATTCCGTACTGATATCCATACGGTCATTGTCTATGGATCGGTAGCCGGGGGGAACTATGGCAAGGAGAGTGATGTAGATATAGCCCTGGCATCATCCACTCCCCTGGGTTATAAGGGATTACTCCGGATGAATACGGATTTACAATTGAAACTCCATCGCAATATTGACCTTATAGACTTGGATAAAGCGAAAGGCCTCATACACTACAAAATTATCAGCAAGGGGCTTCGACTGAAGTATTCGGGAAGAGAACTGTCTGCACACATGATACGAGCCCTTGATTTTAAAACGGACTTTCTGCCTCAGCTGACAGCCATGCAGATTAAAAGGATTGAAAAAACAGCCTATGGAAGCTGAAATACTGATTGCTAAGATGGAATCACTGAGTCGCTGTATACTTAGAATCGAAAGTAAGTGTCCCGATCAGAAGCATATACTCAAAGAAAATCTTGATTTACAGGATATCATCGTTATCAATTTGGAAAGGGCGGTTCAGCAATGTGTTGATACGGGGCTTCATATTTTAAGCGATTATGCCGGTTCCCCCGTAAATAGTATGGCTGATGTGTTCCAATCCCTTGCAAAAAACAGCATTATCAGCGAAAAATTGGCCCTGAACCTGATTGCCGCTGTCGGTTTCCGGAATATTGCCGTTCATGAATACAGATCTATCGACTGGAATATTGTGTGGTCCATAATAAATGCCAATCTGAATGATTTCAGAGACTTTCAAAAAGCGGTTCTTCATCTGCTTTCCTGATTTAACTTTTGCAATTTCAGGCTCATACCCTATTTTTGGGGCGAATCCCTGCCGAGGCAGGGTCGGGCTATGCGCTTGTATCTTTAAGCAGGCTTAAAGGATATCGCTTCTATCCCTTTCGCGTAGGGTAAGAATAATGATTACCTTTCTTTATAATTCTTTTCCATCCAATTCCTATATTCTCCGGACTGGATGTTTTCAATCCACTCCCGGTTTTCCAGGTACCAGCAAACGGTCTTCTTAAGGCCTTCTCCAAAATCAAGGGACTGTTTCCATCCCAGTTCGCTTTTCAGCTTATCGCAGTTGATGGCATACCTCTGGTCGTGGCCGGGGCGGTCTTTCACATGGCTGATCAGTTTTTTGTAGTACTCTCTGTCCTTTCCTTTTTCTGAGGCCACCACTTCGCAGAGGGTGTTGACCAGGCGGATATTCTCCCACTCGTTCTCCCCGCCGATATTGTAGGTTTCACCAAGCCTGCCCTTCTGCATGACGGCCCAGACCGCTGTGTTGTGGTCCTCCACAAAGAGCCAGTCCCTGATGTTTTTGCCATCCCCGTAAACGGGAAGGGGCTGTTCCTCCACCATCTTTTCAATCATCACGGGGATGAGTTTTTCGGGGAACTGGAAGGGTCCGTAGTTGTTTGAGCAGTTGGTCATAGTGACAGGCAGTCCATAGGTATGAAAATAGGCCATAACAAGATGATCAGAGGAGGCCTTGCTGGCCGAATAGGGGCTGCGGGGATCATAGGATGTGTTTTCGAAGAAGTATCCTGTTTCTCCCAAAGAACCATAAACCTCATCCGTTGAGACATGGTGAAAAAGTTTGTTATCAAAATCACCGGCCCAGGCTTTGCGGGCCGCGTCCAGCAGGGTGAAGGTTCCGTTTACATTGGTTTTGATAAAGGCTTCGGGCCCTTCGATGGAGCGGTCTACATGGCTTTCCGCAGCAAGATGACAGACACTGTCAATTTCATATTCACCAAACAGGGAGGCAACAAAATCTGCATCGCAGATATCCCCCTGTTTGAAGATGTAGCGATCAGAGAACTGTGCGGCTACATCATCCAGGCTTGATGCATTACCCGCATAGGTCAGCTTGTCCAGGTTGATTACCCGGCCGGTAAAATCAGGCTTGTTCAGGAGCACCCGGATAAAGTTGCTGCCGATAAAACCGGCACCGCCGGTAACGAGGATATTTTTGAATGTTCTGAATCCGTATAAGAATAAATAAAAAACAAGCTCAACTTCTTGGTATATAATGTTTTAACTACAGAACAGATAATATCAAAAAGGTAAACTTGTTTATGAATATAAATACTACCAGAAATATCTTGAATGGCACAGCGGGAATTGCTCTTGCAGGAAAGATTTTAAAGAAAATCGGGCGAGATCTTACTGATGATCAGATCTTATCTGATCAGGAGAAAAATATCCTTCTAACTTTTACTGGACAACTTGTTTCCGTCACGATATATTATTTCAAGAGTCCTTATCTCTAGATTATGTCTATGCCCCTGAAACGTAGGGTTAACTCCCATCGAAACAGATATTTGTTCATATATACCGGTTGATATAGATGTATCGCCTATGGATAATTCTGGAAGTAAAAAAGAAGGTGTCGGAAGAACATATAAAGGGCACGATAGTTATGCTCCTATGTTTAGTTACATCGGTAGTGAAGGATATATGCTAGCCAATGAGCTTAGACCAGGAATTCAGCATTGTCAAAAGGGTACACCTAAATTCCTTGAACAGTTATTGGATAATATAGATCAGTTAAACCTTGAAAAACCGGTTCTTATTCGTATGGATAGCGGAAAATGCGTTTGATAATTTCAAACTATTATTGGTAAGTGGACATTATTTCCTGATAAAAAAGAACCTTCGACGGGAATCTCAACTACAATGGCTTGATTTAGCCATGGCTGTAGGTCAATGTACGATACCTAGAGAGGGAAAAAGAGTGTATACTGGTGTCTGGACAGGTCAACATCCCAAGGCTGAGGTAGATGATAACCTCCCAGAAGTTGATCAGGTTTTCAGGGTAACTGTACGAGATGCCGATTGCGATGGAAATCAATTATTGTTCCCGGATTTAGAAGTAGAAGTTTACTGGACAAATCTATGTGAACAGCCTGAGAATGTTATTGATCTGTATCATGATCATGGAACCAGTGAACAATTCCACAGTGAATTAAAAACTGACATGGATTTTGAACGTTTTCCTTCAGGGAAAATAGGGGTAAATAAGATAATACTTCAGCTTGCCATGATTGCATTTAATATCCTGAGATTGATTGGACAAAAGGCTCTCTCTTTCAGAGAAGATCTACCCTACAAACATAAGGGAAGGCTCTTTAATCATTCTATGAATTCAAGTGAATTTGTTAAAAATCTACTAAATAAGAAAAAAGGGATCATATTGGAACCTGATACTAGATTTTGTTTGATTTCATAAGAATCTCGAAATATTTATACGGATTCAGGAGGGTTTTAAAATTGGGCGTGTAAGTAAACTATGAGTAAAGTTAACGCTTCTAACATAAACAAACTCCTCCAAATATGGGAAAAGAACAGCCTTAAGACCAGCAAAGAACTATCTGAGCTCGGTTATAGCGCTCAGCTTTTGACACGTTATAGAAAATCCGGCTGGCTTGTTTCTCCTTCAAAAGGAGTATACGGACTTGTCGGTCAGACAAGCGATTGGACTGGCGCCTTATATGCCCCTCAGAATGGAATGGGGGTTTCTCTTTATCCGGGAGGACGATTTGCCCTGGAACAGGAAGGCTATAGCCATTATCTCTCCATAGGTGAGCGGAGGATTTTTCTTTATGGACTATCCGTTAAAGACCTTCCTCTCTGGTTCCGGAAAATGATAAATGAAAATAATGTGACAATCAACACACTCAGTTTCCTGAAGCTGAAAGAGCTGCCGTTGATAAGCCGCAGCTTCGGCGATTTCTCCTTAATGATTTCCGCCACGGAACTTGCCTACCTTGAAATGCTTGATGGCATACCCAAACAGATCAACTTCTCCGAGGCCAGGGATCTTTCCATGCTTAGGGCGCCTCTCCTGCAGACATTCCTGGAAGAGAGTGTCTGCAGGAAGGTGAACCGTCTGGCTCTCTATATGGCGGAATATCATAAGCATGATTGGTTTACGAAGTTAAACATCAAAACAATCTCACTCGGTTCCGGAAAACGTGTTATCCAGGCAGGCGGTGTATTGGATAAGAAATACAATATAACCGTTCCGGCCCCGACACTGGAGGATGAGCCCTATGTTTGACATCCACCAACTCCTTGAAAACAAGGAGTTTGATCGCTCAGTTTTCGAAGCCTTCCCCTTCTATCTTATCAGCAATCCCCACCCCATGGCGGAGCTCATCAATCCCAATAGAAAAGATATCTCTGACGGCTATGAAAAAGAGTTTAAAACCATGACGGATCTGGATGTGAGCCAGGAACAATTAGTTCAGACAAGAGAGAATCTGATCTCTCTAAATAAAAGAACCCGCCCAAGGCTTTCCAGGGGCAGGTTGCTCTAATCGTTACTAAATTAACAGGAAGTAAGTTTATGCATTCCCAATTTCCTTAATGGATGTTACCAGCCCGGCAAGATCCTGTATATTTGAGGGAACAATAATTTTTGTTGCCTTACCATCTGCCACTTTTGCCAGGGCTTCCAGACTTTTAAGCTTTATAACAGCATTGTCAACCTGAGCCGCTTTCAGCATGGAAAGACCCTTTGCTGTTGCCTGCTGCAGTTTCAAGATGGCTTCTGCTTCACCTTCTGCTTCTCTAACAGCAGCTTCTTTATGGGCTTCCGCTCTGAGGATAGTAGCTTGTTTTTCGGCCTCTGCATTCAAGATAGAAGACTCTTTATTTCCTTCAGCCACCAGAATAGCGGAGCGTTTTTCACCTTCGGCGCGGAGAATGGATTCCCGTCTCTGACGCTCGGCACGCATCTGTTTTTCCATGGCATCTTGAATATCCGGGGGAGGTAGAATATTTTTAACTTCTACACGGTTTACCTTAATACCCCAGGGATCGGTTGCTACATCCAGAATGCTCCGCATTTTGGTATTGATCAGATCACGGGAAGTCAGTGTCTCATCCAGTTCCAGGTCGCCGATAATATTTCTCAGGGTTGTAGCGGTCAGGTTCTCAATAGCATTGATAGGTCTGTCCACACCATAGGTAAAGAGCTTAGAATCAGTAATCTGATAGTAAACAACCGTATCGATCTGCATAGTAACATTATCTTTTGTGATTACAGGCTGAGGCTCAAAGTCTATTACATTCTCTTTGATGGAAACCTTACCGGCAACCTTGTCGATCAGAGGAATTTTAACATGAAGACCTACGGACCAGGTACTCTGATAGGCACCTAGTCTTTCCAGTATAAAGGTCTGTGCCTGAGGAACGATTCTGATATTCTTGATCAGAATGATCAGGATAAAAATCAATAAAGCAATTACTAACCATGAAGATTCAAACATAATTCATTCTCCTTAAAATATGCCGTAATTCCGGCAATTAAATCCACTTAAACTAATAGGTATAAGCGGTAATAAACTGTTTTATTTTTCAGACTCACTGCTGGTATCGGGAGCCAGCAGTACAGTGACCCCAACAATATTCATGATCACACAGCTCTGCCCCTTTTCAAATATTAGATCAGGCTGTTCAGGCCGTGCTGTCCAGATTTGTCCTCCAACTTTTACCTGTCCCGGATTATCGGTACTGACTGTTTCTGTGACAAGACCGGTCATACCGATCAAACGATCTGAGTTGGTCTTTACATTTCCGTGTTTCATTTTTTTGAGGGCAACAGGCCTGGTAAATATAAAAAGGACAATGGATAAAACCAGAAATATAACGATCTGCACTGTAACAGAGGGTATAAAAAAGGCAAGAACCATGGAAACCAGGGCAGCAATGGCCAGCCAGATTGTGGTCAATCCCAGAGTCATTCCTTCCAAAATGGTCATCAAGATGGCTATGCCCAACCAGAACCAAGACATATTATTCAATAATAAAAGAGGTAATGCTATTTTCATATCTTTATATTAGTACTACTTCAGTAGTTTATCCAAGAGTTCTTACTAATTTTTACCTCTATTTGAAATAGGAGAAAGAGCATAAACCTTGCCTGTTTTCAGATCGCTCAGGTTTTCTGTCAGCTCCAGAATGTGGAAAGCAGAGCCGCCACCCCCTTGAAAAGCTGTTAATGCCTGACTGAGAAAAGATGACGCAATGTCCTTAAGGAAAGGAGTGCCACCGGGAACATACCATGTATTATACTCTTCCAGATGTGCCAGATCGGCAGCGGCCTGAACAGAATTTCTCAGGGATCCCGTATTATCACAAAGCCCAATCCTTTTCGCTTCCGTACCGGTCCAGATCCGCCCTTCCGCAAGGGGTCTCAATTCCTCTAAAGGGATATTCCTGTTTTCTGAAACAAGAGAGAGAAACTGATGATAGGTACTGTCCACGCCACTCTGCAGAACCATACGGGAGGAACGGTTTAAAGCCTGATCAGACCTGCCCTGACCGGACATCCAGGTGGTACCCGCACCATCCCCCGCTATTCCCAGATGTTCCTCCAGAAAACGGTCTGTTTCGGGAATCATTGAGAATACCCCGATAGAACCGGTAATCGTTCCGGGGGCGCTCCACAGTTGATCCGCCTCACTGGCAATCCAGTATCCTCCGGACGCTGTTACACCACCCATAGAGACAACAACGCTAATACCTCTTGCCCTGATACGTTCAAGGGTTCTTCTGATCTCTTCAGAAGCATAGGCGCTGCCCCCTCCCGTATCCAGTCTCAGTACGATTGCTCTGACAGAGGACTCCTTTTCAGCCTGCTCCAGCCTGCTGATCAGAGTAGCAGATCCAATGGTCCATTGTGTCCCTTCACCAGAGTGTATATCACCGCTGGCTGTCACTACCGCAACGGTTTTTCCAAAGGGCGAGGAAGATTTACGAGAGAGATGAGTCTGATAATCAAGCCAGTGAACTGAACGAAATCCCTCGTTATCCGTATCATATCCTGTTATTTTTGTCATTTCCGATGCAAAAGTATCCCAAGTACCCACCCGATCCACCAATCCCGCATTGGCTGCTGATTGTGCTTCCTGATTATCAGCTTCCAGTAAATACTGAGGATAGCGGTCTACCCAATTCTTCAGTTCTGAATAAGTGAGTCCCCGGTTTGTGGCAATAGAATTCAATACCTGATCCCAGAGATTTGTTGTCCACCTCAAATTCTCCCTTTTTACCTGATCGGACATATGATCATACGAATAGGGTTCCACATAGGATTTATAGGTTCCGGCTTTAAAAACGGCCATATCAAGATCCCATTTGTCCATACCTTTTTTATAGTAGGACCGGAAGACTCCGAAACCACTCATTGTAAGCCGTCCCATCCGATCCAGATAGACAATATCGGCCAGAGAAGCCAGATAGTAGGCATACTGGTTATACTCGGGAGCCCAGGCATAGATTTTTTTTCCAGTCTCCTTGAAAATGTTGAGGTCCTGTTCCAGATCCTGCAAAATCGCAAGCGAGGCATACTGCATATTCGAAAGATCCAGAATTATCCCCGGGATTTTATCATCTTCTGCTGCCGCCCGGATCACCTCTCCCAGTTCGATGGAAGAACTTTCTTCCATTGTAGACAAAAAAGGTATTAACCCACTGGGATAAGGCTGCGGTGAAACGGCATCCACAATGGATCCTTCCGGTTTAACATAGAGCAGGGAGTTCTCCTTTATCCGGATCCTCTGAGGTAGAAAAACCAGGATAATAAGCAGTAGGAAGGACCAGAAAACAAGATTCAATATTATTTTACGGCTTATATCAAAAAATTTCCCGATCCTTTTCCAGAAATGTCTTTTGGCTTTGTCAGGATTTCGACTCATAGATCTCTCCACTATTTTTGGGGATAATTCAATTATCAGAGTTATAGTATAGGAAAGATTTCCCACTTGGGCAAATCCCAGTATCCGATAGAATTAATATTAAGACAAATTGATTTTATTTGATTTTTCGTTAATAATATCAAACATTCTAAGGAGCCACACATGTCCGAAATTGCAACGACCCCCACTCTTGTTAAAGAGACCTACCGGAAAACAAGAGAAAATCTGAGTATAATCCGAAAAAGACTGAACCGCCCTCTCACCCTGGCGGAAAAGGTACTTTACGGGCATCTGATTAATCCGGAAAAACAGGACCTTACGAGAGAAAACAGTTTTCTCCTACTTCAGCCCGACCGGGTAGCTATGCAGGATGCCACAGCCCAGATGGCCCTGCTCCAGTTTATGCTTTCGGGCAGACAGGAATCCGCGGTTCCAGCTACGGTTCACTGTGACCACCTGATCAGAGCCTATTCCGGTAATGAGGAAGACCTCCCCCGGGCTAGAAAAGAAAATAAAGAAGTATATGAGTTTCTCTCCTCAGCCGCCAGTCATTACAATATCGGGTTCTGGGAACCCGGTGCAGGAATCATTCATCAGATAGTACTAGAAAACTATGCCTTTCCCGGCGGTATGATGATTGGAACAGACTCTCATACTCCCAATGCAGGCGGTCTGGGAATGGTCGCCAGCGGTGTGGGGGGAGCAGATGCCTCGGATGTTATGGCAGGCATCCCCTGGGAAGTCAAAAATCCCGGAATCATCGCTGTAAAACTGACCGGCAGCCTCAAGGGCTGGACCTCCCCCAAGGATGTCATTATAAAACTTCTGGAGATTCTGAGCGTTAAAGGCGGAACCAATAGAATAGTCGAATACTTCGGAGAGGGCTGTGAGTCAATTAGCTGTACCGGAAAAGCAACCATTACAAATATGGGCGCGGAGCTGGGAGCAACCTGCTCTCTCTTTCCCTACGATTCCAAGATGAAAGCGTATCTTGATGCCACCGGCAGAAAGGCTCTGGCTGAACTGGCAGATGAATCCTCAGATATCCTGACTCCCGATGCAGAAGTCCTGGCGGATCCTTCTAAATACTACGATAAAGTGATTGAAATAAATCTGAGCGATCTGGAACCGCAGATTACCGGCCCCCACTCCCCCGATGCGGTTACATCCCTGTCTGATATGAGAGAAAAAGCAAAAGCCAATGATTGGCCTACAAATATTACAGCAGCCCTGATCGGAAGCTGTACCAACTCATCCTATGAGGACATCGACCGTTCTGCCTCTGTTATGAGGCAGGCCCTTGCCAAGGGGATCAAACCGGCACTGCCCCTTCTGATCTCTCCGGGATCTCTTTTGGTAAAAGATACAATCGACAGAGACGGTCAGATGGCGACTCTCTTGGAGGGGGGAGCTACCATACTTTCCAACGCCTGCGGGCCCTGTATCGGTCAATGGCAGAGAGAAGATGTAAAAAAGGGTGATCGCAACAGTATCGTGAACAGTTTCAACAGGAACTTCCGGGCCCGAAATGATGCCAACCCCGAAACCTTATCCTTTATAGCCAGTCCTGAAATGGTCACCGTTATGGGAATTACGGGAAAACTGGATTTCAATCCTCTTACGGACAGCGTTACAAATGGCGCCGGAGAGGAAGTCCGCTTTGAAGTCCCCCGGGGAGAGGAACTCCCTGCTGTCGGATTTAATGATAAAAAAGCGGGATATCTGGATCCGGAAGGATCTTCCGTAGAAGTTAAAGTCAGTGAGACATCGGACAGACTGCAACTCCTGACTCCTTTTACACCCTGGGACGGAGAGGACTTCAATAATCTCGCCCTCCTCTGCAAGGCAAAAGGAAAGTGTACAACAGACCATATCAGTCCCGCCGGTCCCTGGCTGAAGTTTCGGGGTCATCTGGATAATATTTCAGATAATATGCTCAGCGGAGCCACCAATGCCTTTAGCGCTGAGATCGGTACAGGTAAGAATCAGCTGACAGGAGAAAAGGGAATAAACTTTTCCGATACGGCCAGGGCCTATAAGGCAGACGGAAAACGCTGGATGATTGTGGGAGATGAAAACTACGGAGAGGGAAGCAGCCGGGAACATGCTGCCATGAGCCCCAGACTTCTGGGATGTGCGGCGGTATTGGTAAAGAGCTTTGCCCGTATCCATGAAACGAATCTGAAAAAACAGGGGATCCTAGCTCTGACATTCAAAAATCCCAGGGATTACGAAAAAATTCGGGAAGAGGACTGTCTTTCCATTGTCGAATTAAGCAGCTTGGCCCCCGGGTCTGAATTGAAAATTGAACTAAACCATAAGGATGGTTCAAAAGAGTCTATAACAGCTGTTCATACCCTTAATGATGAGCAGATCCGCTGGTTTAAATCCGGTTCTGCTCTGAATCTTCTCCGGGAAGAAGGCTGATCGAAGAGCAGGATAGATTTTGAAAGGCGGCTTCATTTGAAGTCGCTTTTATTATTCCTTTCTGATTTACCTCAGCCGTCTCCCTCAGGCAGTATGAACAGTTAAAAAAAACTATTGAAGAGATGAAAAATAGTCTATAGGAGTAAAATATATGAACAGCCCCCTGGATATTATTAAAGATCAGACCCTCACTTATCACCAGCAGGTATTCAACCTTGCAAAGCTCTCAGAAGATTCTATTATGCCACTCAACACGGACTCTGCGACGGAAAAGCTGATCCAAAAGGGAATCATCTGCACCATGTTTGAGGGAAATGCTCCCTACAGACCCCGCTATGTCATTCCTGACTATGCAATCCTGATGAAGAAGGGCTGTGACTTTCTGGATCTGAAAGCACCTCAGAATATATGGGAAGCCACGAATGCCCTGCTGATTCTTTACAAGCATGTTCCCTCCATTGACTATTTCCCCGTCTACCTGGGGAATCTGGACAGCCTGCTGAATCCCTTTATTTCAGAGGAGAAGGAAGAAGAAGCCCGCCTGGCAATCCGTCTCTTTCTGCAGCACATAGACAGAACACTGACTGGTTCCTTTGTTCATGCCAATATCGGCCCCGAAGAGACACTCGCGGGAAGGATTATTCTGGAAGCAAGCGAAGAACTGAACTGTGCCATCCCCAATATAACCCTAAAGTATCAGGAGGGGATTACCCCTGACAGTTTTCTGAATAGCTGTGCTGAAACAGCTCTGAAAACGGCCAAACCGAGTTTTGCCAACAACCGGATCTACAGCCGGGATTTCAAAGAATTTGGAGAGACAGGCTATGCCATTGCCAGTTGCTACAACGGCCTGGCCATAGGTGGCGGAGGTTTTACCCTGCAGCGGCTGGTTTTAAGTCGACTGGCAGAAGAGTGTTGCTCTCCTGCTGAATTTCTGGAAAAAAAGCTGCCGGAGGCCTCCAGACTCCTTCTGAATCAACTTGATGAAAGGATCCGTTTTTTAACAGAGGAAAGCGCCTTCTTCAAGAGTAATTTCCTGGTAAAAGAGGGCTTTATTCACCAGGATCGTTTTACAGGAATGTTTGGAATTGTCGGTTTAGCCGATGCGGTAAACTATCTGATGCATTCAGAAAGAAAGAAAGACCGTTTTGGTTCAAGTGAAGCGGCAGACCAGCTTGGTGTGGAAATTATAGAAACTCTTAATAAACTTGTCCACTCTCATATCTCTCCCTATATAGGCTGTTTCGGAGGTCGACATGTTCTTCACGCCCAGGTTGGAATCGATAATGATAAAGATATAACTCCGGGCTGCCGGATTCCCATCGGGGAAGAACCTGAAATCATGGAACACATTCTTCAGTCCGCCCGCTATCACAATCATTTTCTCAGCGGGATCGGAGATATCTTTGTTTTCGAAAAAACTTATCTGGACAATCCCGAAGCTCTGTCGGATATCGTTAAGGGAGCCATGAAATCGGATCTTCGCTATTTCTCAGCCTACTCTGCCGACAGTGATGTTATCCGCGTAACGGGGTATCTTGTAAAACGCTCCGAAATGGAAAAGCTGGAACAGGGGCAGGCTGTTCTGAATCAGAGCACCGTACTTGGTCTCGGAATGAAACGGGAAGGATGTATTTTTAATAGAGCCCTCAGGAAATAAGGGGTAAGACAGTGTACACAGCTTCGATTAACCGCATCATTCCCTTTTCCTCAGTGGATGGGCCGGGCAATAGAATGGTCCTTTTTTTTCAGGGATGTAATTTCCGCTGTACCTATTGCCATAATCCCGAGACTATCAACAGCTGTAATAACTGTGGTATCTGCGTTCCGGCCTGCCCGGCAGGAGCTCTCAGCCTGTCCGGTGGATCTGTTGTCTGGAATAAACAGAAATGCATTAAATGTGATAACTGCCTGCAGGTCTGTCCGCGCCTGTCTTCTCCCCGCACGGAGGAATACACAGTTGACGGACTATTTGAACAGATAAAAAAGGCCGGCCCCTTTATCAGCGGAATAAGCTGCAGCGGAGGCGAGTGCACTCTTCAGGCAGACTTTCTGATATCCTTATTCAAAAGGGTTCACTCCGAACTGAAACTGAGCTGTTTTATTGATACCAACGGGGGAACTGAGATTTCAGATGAGCTCTGTGAAGCAACAGATGCTTTTATGCTGGATATAAAGGCCTGGGATCTGCAGGAACACAGAAGAATATGCGCTCAGTCCAATCATACCGTTCTGAAAAACCTGAGGAAGCTTAAGGATAGAAAAAAACTGTATGAAGTCCGCACTGTTATTCTGTCTGACGCTGACAGCCGCCTGACGGTCAGGGAAACAGCCCGGATCATAAAATCAAGCTGTCGCTACAAGCTCCTTCCCTACAGACCCTTCGGTGTGAGACAGGAAGGACTGGAACAGCACGGGAATACCGGTCCCGACCACAAAGAGATGGAAGAGTTCAAAACTATTGCCTTAAAAGAAGGGGTAAGGGATGTGCTTATTGCCAATATATAAGACTTTAAAAAAAGCACTGAATACCGGACATGCGTTAAATCTTTAGCAAAGAAAAATTGATTATCCGTCATATTGATATAATAATTAAAATAAGCTGAATTCAGGTATTTTAATTATTCATTTAATAAATTTATTACAATTTTAGAATGATATACATTCTACATTTCTTTCAGAAGGATCTGATATGAAAAAAATACATATTTTATTAATTGGTTTCTTTTTAGTCTCTATTGGATTCATTACTTACGGATGTCAAAAAAGTCAGTCCGTACTGAAACTTGAAAACGTATCATTCCCCTCATCAACAGATAGTACAATTATATTAACAATTGAAGCAGATGATCTTGTTAAGACCTACAGCCTGGCACAGATTGAACAGCTTGGAATGAAAAAAATGGGAACAAATACATACTGGCCTGAAGATGATGGTATCTATGAGGGTGTTCTGCTTTCTTCCCTGTTAAAGGATGTCAATCTGCAGGAGATAGACAGTCTGAAAATTGTAGCCCTCGATGATTATACCTGTGAAATTCCCAGAGAACACTGGAAAAACTGGCCTGTTCTTGTAGCGACAAGAAGAAACGGGAAAGTTTTGACTGTAAAAGAAAAGGGTCCTATGAGAATTATTTACCCCAAATTTTTGGGAGAAGAACTCGACGATGAGTACCGGACAATCTACTGGATATGGAACATCAAGGCAATGAAGGGGAAAACCGGAAACTAATGCCTCATCGTAATAAAATCCTGCTCGGATCATTTCTTATCATCTCAATCTTCTGTGCTGTCAGTTTTCCCTCTTTTTTTTCCCTTCGAAATCAGATCATGGAAGACAAAACCTCCGATCTTAATCAGTATTATAATGTTAATATGAACTCAAAATATCAAAAGAGACTGGCTCTCGGCTTTGATGAAAATTACTCCATTTTATCCAAATACATCGAAAACATTGATATTCTCCTCGATAACCCTCTCAGAGAAGTCTGGAATAACATAGGGAAAATCGAAAAAAACATGGCTATGTTTATTGCCGATGAGAATTATATTGCACCAAAAATTGATGTTTTTGTAAAGAAAAGCATCACTCAATTGAAGGCTGACCTTATTAAAAGATCATGGCAGATTATGATAATCTTAAATTTATTGATTATTTCTCTGATAGTCGTGACTTTGTTATGGAATAGACAGCATAGGATAACAAAAAACCTGAACATATTGAAGGATAATCTGAAAAGAAAAAATGATGATCTGATGGGAGCAAATATACTTGCTGAAAATAACAGAAGATATTTTAAATCACTTTTTGAACAATCCACTCTGGCCATCCAGATTTTTGATACAACGGGAACAACGATTGATGTCAATCAATGCTGGCAGGACATATGGGAGACTCCGGCTTCCAAGGTTATCGGAAAATACAATATTTTGAAAGACGACAGACAGGAAGAGGAATTATGGCTTTCACTTATAAAAGAAGTTTTCAAAGGAGAGACCAAGAATCTTCCCGATAGAGAGTTTCTCTTCCCGAAAGGAAAGTCTTCCTGTAAAAAAATAATTAAATGTCAGGCTTTTCCCATTATCATTGACGGTATTATTAAGCGTGTCGTTCTTCTGCAACAGGATATTACTGCCCGGAAACAGAGCGAATTGGAAAAAGAAAAGTTGAAGGAAGAATTATCCCATAACAGAAGGCTGGATTCAATCGGCCAACTTGCCGGTGGTGTTGCTCATGATTTTAACAATATGCTTACCGGAATTATAGGTTCAGCGCAGCTATTGCAGGCTCAGGAAAGAAAACTGGATACAGCAGGTCTGCAATATGTGGATCTGATACTTATGGCATCTTCACAGGCTGCAGATCTTACCTCAAAACTTCTGGCATTTGGAACTAAGGGTAGAATAATATCAACAGAAATGGATATCCATCAGATTATTGATGATACCGTTAAACTCCTCACAAAAACAATTGACAGAAAGATTTCAGTAAAAGTTCTTCCTGCAGCAAAGAACAGTATAATTCTCGGAGATAGGACATCCATACAGAATGCCCTGCTGAATATGGGGATTAATGCTTCTCATGCAATGAAAGAGGGTGGAACCTTAAGCTTCGAGACTGAAAATATTGAACTTGATGATGAGTTCTGCAACTCCTCTGCCTTTGATATTACAGCGGGGGATTATTTGAAAATATCAATTATTGATACAGGCTGTGGTATGAATCATGATATTTTGGATCAGATTTTCGAACCTTTTTTTACAACAAGAGAGAGAAATAAAGGGACTGGTCTCGGACTTTCTGCCGTTTATGGGATGATTAAGGATCATCAAGGTGCGATTCAGGTTTCCAGTGAACTTAACAGGGGATCAGTGTTTAAACTATATATCCCCTCTTCTGTATTAAATGAGAATAAAGCTAAGGGCAAAGAATCGAAGGGCATAGCTTCTGGGAATGGGAGAATTTTATTTATTGATAATGAAGATGTAGTGAGAATTACCGGAACCATGATACTGGAAAACATAGGATATCATGTGATTGCGTTTAAAGATGGGGAAAAAGCCCTCGAACTGTTCGAGAAACAGCATGATAACATTGACCTGGTTATCTCCAATATGGGTATGGCCCAAATAGATGGCCACGAGTTTTTTCATAAACTGAAAAAGATAGATGAAGGTTGTAAAATAATTCTAACATCCGGCCTTATAAGAGAAAATGATTTGAATGACCTCAAAAAAGAGGGTTTAGACGGATTTATTGAAAAACCTTTTACAAATGAAGAAATAAGCAGACTGATAAGCCGGGTACTGAAACCGCTTGAAGATCTATAAGAAATAGATAACAACTTGATCTGTAGTATTTTCTGCGAAATCAGGATAAGGCAAAGCGGTTCAGAAGAGATATTTGTTCTTCATTACCAAGGGCTATCAGTTTATCTTCTTTCTGAAGCAGAATGGATGAAAGAGAGGCCATAGAACTTTCATTTATCCGGGCTTCTCCCTCTGGATTCAGAATACCGATAATAATGGCACCTGTGAACTGTCCTATATTACTTTCTTTCAAAGATTTTCCGATCAATGATGATCCTTTATGAATCTTAACACTCTCAATACGAATATCTCCTTTTCCACCGCTGGTAGACAGCACATCCAGAAAGTTGACAATAGCCGGTTGTACGCTTACCGACGCTAAACGTCTGCCTGCAATCTGACTGGGGGATATAACCCTGTCCGCCCCCGCTTTTTCCAGTTTCTTCACGGTTCTCTCATCTGAGGCTTTTGCCACTATATTGAGAGAGCTATTCATCTGCCGGGCAGTTAGTACGGTAAAGACATTCTGAGGATCTTCAGGGAGACAGGAGATAAATCCTTTTGCCTTAAGAATCCTGCCTTTTTCAAGGATTTCCTCTTCAGAAGCATCTCCCTCGATAAAAATGACATCGGGATAACGGGACTTATCGATAGCTTCGACGTTTTTGTCGACAACCACAAAGGGAACTTTGATTCTCATAAACTCCCGGGCGGCCTCCTTTCCCACATCTCCGAATCCGCAGATAATATAATGATCTTTGATCTGGCCCAGAAAATGTTTCATACGCCTCTCCTTCATGGTCTGTATAAAATGTCCTTCGAACAGAAAGGACATAAGTGTTGTAATGATATAACCGATGGTAAGAAGACTAAAGACAATCAGAAGAATCATAAAGTAGCGCCCTTCTCTGCTGAGAGGGTGCACTTCGCTGAAACCAACGGTGGAGATTGTAAGAACTGTCATATAGATGCTGTCGTCCCAGGACCAATTCTCTATGGTCATAAAACCAAATGAACCGAAACCGATGATGAAAAAGATGAGAAAGACAGCCAGAAAAAATCTTTTGAGAGGACTCATAATTTCATCATCGACAGATTATTCCTGAGTATTAATAGGCTATGTCATTTAATGAGAAAGAACAGGAGCGTTCCGGTTATTTCATATGCTTTTCGAGCATCTCAGAAAGCTCAGATATCAAAAAAGGCTTACAAATACTTGCATTGAATCCGTATTCTTCAGGATTCGCTTTTCTTTGGTCTCTTTCATAAAAAAGTACCGATTCCTTCATGTTTACAAAAATCACTTCCCCTTTGATTTCCTGGAATGATCAAAATGGATTCTGTGGATGCCGGTAGGTACACAGAAAAAGTACTACCCTTTCCAAGCTCCGATTCAACATCAATATACCCGCCATGGCGATTGACAATTGAATAACAGGTTGGAAGGCCGAACCCGTGTCCATTTGGATTTGTCGTATAATAGGGATCGAAAATGTTTGGGAGAAGATCTTTCGATATCCCGATACCATGGTCTTTTATTGATAGCTTCACATAATTTCCGGCATCATGTGATTGATACTCTTTTGCAGACAAAGAGATATTACAGGCTGAAACATCAATCACACCACCATCAGGCATAGCTTGCTGGGCATTTAAAATAAGATTGTCTACAAGCTGACCAATCTGGATTTTGTCAAAATCACATGGAGATAGGTCTTCCTCAATCTGAAATCGACATGTAACTGATGATCCGCTCAGAGCAAATTGTGTAGTTTCCTGAACAAAGGGGAAAAGGTTCTCAACTTTCTTTATGGGAGCACCACCTTTGGCAAAGGTCAGAAATTGCTGTGTCAGAGCTCGGCTCCTGTTGATGCTACTTATTGATCTGGCAAGATAGATACGTCCTCTTCCTTAGTTTTCATCTTTGCCAATTCGATATTACCAGAGACACCAGCTAGAAGGCAATCATGACAGTCTTTTGCCACTGAGGTGTTATCTTCAACGATCATAATGTTTGCAGTACTCATAATATCCCCACTTCATTTTTTTTATATTTAAAACAAATCGTGAATTATGTGCTATTGTCCCTGTCTATTTTAATGCTGCCACCCAGTTCCAGGCTTACAGCAGAAACTGCCAGTTGCAGCCCAAGTGACGCTGAGTTCATAATATCAATCTCAGGGGGCATGCCTTTTTCATCATCTTTGATAATCAGTTTGACATTTTCTGCGTCAAGCTCTGACAGGGTTAGTGAGACATTCCCTCCTCTGTCCGGAGAAAAAGCATGCTTAATTGCATTTGAAATCAATTCGGCAATAACCATTCCTATGGCAATACCCTGATCCATATCCAGGGACATGGCATTGATTCGATCCCGGCACTCTTCAAAAACCTTGCCCAGAGTTTATATTGAAAGGAAATACTTGTCATCGTCCGCACTCTCTCCAAATCACAAAATTGCATGAACATATTTGGCATGCTATTTAGTTACTCAAATTCCCCATAGCGAAAGCTCCAAGTAAACAAAGAGCTTACGCCTAATATATTGATGAATTTTACCACCGATACCGAAAAAATATCAAGCCATGTCAAACACTTTTCCCGTCATGCGGAGCCCGCAATCACAGGAACCCGCTACGCTTGCGGGCAGTGTTTTTTGCAGGTGAGAATTACTGTTTTTATATAGTTTTTCTTGCATATACTAATAAGTTTTAGTATCTTCAATATATATAAAAAACTTAGGAGAGCCTAACCATGAAGCAATATACCGTTTCAGATGATTGCATAAACTGTAAAGCATGTGTAAGAGTCGCTACTGAAAATTTCAAAATGAATAACAATAAAAAAGCTTATGTTCTAAAGCAGCCAGAAAATAAAAAAGAAGAAGAATTATGTGAAAAAGCTCTGGGAGTTTGTCCGGTTAATGCCATTTCTGTCCAAATGAATTCCGGGAAAACAGCAACTGAGGTTATTCTGGCCAAATCAAAAATAAAAGAAACACTAGACCAGTATCCCGAATTAAAAGAGATATTAATCAGTATGTCTCCTAAGTTTAAAAGAATGCAAACCCCATTTATGTATGAAACAATTGCCCGTTTTGCAGACTTTAATGATGCATCAAAAATGACAGGGATTTCTGTATGTGAAATACTTCATACTATTAACAAACATCTTGGAACAGAAAATAAACTACAAGAAAGCATGCCCGAGTGTATAAAAGATATCAACAGTAAGTTTGAAGATCTCAGCCGTCCGGTTTCCTGGGAGGAAAATAATGATCGATACATTTACAATAATGATGTTGTTGAAGATCTGGTATTAAGAATTTCACGATTAGCGGCACAGGAGAATATTATAATTTTTTCTGTCGAAAGACCTGATGAATTGCTGAAAATTGCCGACGGCTTGGGTCTTTTTTACAACATTGAAAAAGATAAAGAATACAGAATATCCTTTTTTAACCCTAAGCAGAAAGAACAGTCTGTACCATGGAGAAAGAGAAGAGAACAATTCGAATCTCTTGAAGTACGGAATATGACAACAGACCCTTTTGATATCATTCTTAAAAAAGCCTACCAGATCAAAGAAGATGAAGGTTTTATTCTTATTCAGCAGTTTGAACCCCTACCGCTTATCAATATGCTTACAGAAATGGGGTTTGAATATTCCAGTGAAAAAGTTCACGATAATGAATACAGAATCTACTTTTATAAAACCCCTGGCTTACTCAAAGAGGATTCATCAGATAATTTAAAAGTTGATGTTGTTATTCAGTCCGCTACCCCTGTTGCCTATCCTGTCATTATGAAACTTCTGCAATCTGAAAAAATCAGAAAAAATATAAACATTAAAGAATTGAAAGTTTGGGAAGAAACAGAAAAACATCTGGCCTGGATAGCCAATGGTAAAGCAGATATCAGCTTTTCTGCTTTAATTACAGCAGCTAAACTTGCTGGAAGTGATATTAAGATACCGGCTCTTTTTGTTTGGGATAATTTTGTTTTGCTTTCCCGTGATAAAATAAAAGGTTTTGAAGATCTTAAAGGAAAAGAGATTTATACTCCTTTATTTGAAGAAGCGCCACCGGCAAAAATCACCAAGTATCTTATAAAAGGAAATGGTTTAGATCCGGAAGATTATAGGTTTAAGTTCGGTACTCCTTTTGGTAGACCCGAAGAGATCTATAAAGATTTTGTTTCCGGAAAGGCCGATACGGTAATCCTGAGAGAACCGGAAGCCAGTTATGCCATAAAATTGATGCACGATAGAAATGAAGAG
This sequence comes from Spirochaetaceae bacterium 4572_59, assembly GCA_002084805.1. GTDB lineage: Bacteria > Spirochaetota > Spirochaetia > DSM-2461 > DSM-2461 > Oceanispirochaeta. The sequence continues at coordinate 152,209 of NBMC01000002.1, forward strand.
ATCTCTATAATCTCATATAATGATCTCTGGAACAAAATCAATCCGGGATTTGGAAGTTTTCCAAATGCAGGATTGATTTTGAAAGGTGAATTCGCCAGAAAGAATCCAGAACTGGCAAAGATACTGGCCGAAGAAATTCAATCGGCCATAAAATGGGTTAATCAAAATCGAAAAGATGCTGCAAAGCTTTCCTTTGATTTGATGCGTCAGTCTGTTGATAAAATTGAACTGTTCCTCGATCGTGTTAATTTTGATTATATGGAGGGAGAGACTCTTGTCGAGAAAGTTAAAGATTATTTTCAGATTCTCAATGACAATAAAATTGTCGATATAAAAATGGATCAGAAATTTCTGAATATATTCAGATTAGACTAATCATATACTTAAATCAATCTCTCCTCTTTCCAACTGATATCAGTTTGAATGGTGTTCCCCGCCAGCTGACCTTTCCCCCACCTGCCAATCTACATTACTATGGAATGACATAAGGCATTACCGAATATAAATACCCGGCAATGCCTTACTCT
>NBMC01000026.1 GCA_002084805.1 Spirochaetaceae bacterium 4572_59
AAACTAAATGAGACATTGAACAAGTTCCTCAGACAACTGCCTCTAACATTGAAAAATCACTTCGAGTCAGTTGCTTGAAGAGGTATGCGAACTTTGAGTTATAATATGCATTCATTGAAACGGCAGTATAAACAATATGGCCATCTTTATGTATGAAGCGTTTTTCCACAGTATAAGCTTCTATTTCATGAGCCAACATTTTATTAAATTGACTTATATCTGCGTCTAAATCATCAGCATAGGTTAGTTCTACCCAAGTCATTTTTTCCAACTCTTCTTTGGAATAACCAAGCATTTCACATATAGCGTCATTTATTTCAATCCACTCTTTATTGACTGAAGTAATTGTCATTCCAATCAAATTTTGTTCAAAGTATTTATGAAAACGTTTGTCACTTGTCAATAACTCTATACTTACTGTTCGTAGTTGTTTTTCTGTTGCTGATAACTTTTGCTGACTTAGCTTAAGTTGTTGATTTGCCACTTGTAGATTTCTTTCGAACTCTTTATTTTTTTTACTCAACTCTTTCAATTCAATGGCAAATTGACCTTTTGTTTTATTCAAATCATTTTTCATCACCTATCCTCCTGTTATTTTACAACAGAGAATTGACTGAACTCTTTCTCTATGCCATCACCAACATGTTGGTATCCTGTTGTCATAAGATCTTTTACTTGAAGTTCAATATAGATTTTACCACAGAACAGGTTCAAAACACAGGCGGACTTGCATTAACATCTCGTGGCGCGTGGTATAGTTTAATTCTAAGCGCCAAATAGCCTGCCCCCTATGAGGAGCAAGGATTTAACTGCTACAATTGATACTATGAAGATCTACCTACTGACCCATCAGAGGGAGTTTAAACGCCCCAGCAATACCGGGAATATCGTCACAAGAATTGGCATCACTATTGCGAAAGCTATCCCCTGGGAACGCAAAAACTCAAATCTGGAATTACTCGAAACTATTAAGGATAAAAACACGGTTCTCCTCTTTAATAATCCGGAAGCTGAGATCATTAAAGATAAACTACCCTATGATAATTTTATCATTTTGGACGGAACATGGCAGGAAGCAAAGAAAATTTACAATAAAAGCCCTTACTTGAAAGAGATGAAAACCATCAATCTTCAAACCGGCAGAAAATCTATTTACAGTCTCAGACGTAATCAGAAAGAAAATGGACTTTGTACAGCAGAGTGTGTGGCCGAAATCTTAAGACTGAAAGGGAAGCGAGAGCAAGCGGAAAAACTGGATATGGCCTTTCAGGAGTTTATGAATCAATGGACTATTAAGAAAAGCCAACCATAAAGGCTGGCTTCTATATCACTCAGATAAGCGGAAAATCATGCCAGACGCTCAGCTCCGCAGTATACCTCTTCAACATTCATATAAAAGGCGGCCTTGGGAGTCAACTGAGGATGGTTTGTATGTACCCATTCAACGGCATCTGTATATTTCTGTCCTTCTGTGGCACACTCCATCTTACCCTTAATCTGATAAGATTTTTTAGTATCAGGATCCAGCACAGTGAAAGAAAGAACGGGATTGTCATCAAGATTTTTTCTTGTCTTATCAAATTTATTATCTGCGATCAGAATTGTCTCATCGTCAAGGGCCTTTAGATAAGTAATATAAACGACATTGGGAACACCGTCTTTACTTGCTGTTGCGATACAGGTTGGCATTGTTTTTTTAATTGCCACCTGAACTTCTGTTGATAATTTTGCCATTTATAGCTCCTTAATGGGAATATTCTCATATTAAACTATCAATATAACGTTAAATGCTCAACTATAATATTCAGAAACAACAAGGTTTATTAAAAAAAGTTCCCAGCCCGGATTCATACCATCAATAATGATAATATCCTAATTGAAAACGGGGGTAATCGGAACTATGATATAGATATGTTTATCTTTTTTGATATAAAGACTCTCGGCATTGTAAACATCCTTATGTCTGTAACATTCAGTTTACTGATTCTATTAATCAGGATTCAATTCCCCAAACAGTTTAAAGGCACCACGCTCTGGTTTATTGCCCTGTTTCTGCCATCTATCTCTTTTACATTATCCTTATTAAATAACCCATCCCCCGATCAGCTACAATATACGGATACCCTTCCCATAAGAATTATGAGCCTCACCTATATAGTCAGTAATCTTTTTTTAAAAATGGGATGGCGGAAATTTTTTCAAGAGAATATCAGGATGCTCTATAATAGCTTTTTATTATTTCTTTCTCTTTTATTCCCGATAATCCTTAAAAAATTCAAGATTCCCCCTACAATAATATTCAATACTTTCAATATCATAATCTATTCTCTTCTTCTGATGTTCATTTTGAAAAAATACAAAGAACGACACAGTTATGCTTCTCTTCCGATTATCCTGTTGAATGGCCTGGCATTGTTCACAGCAATAATTCCGATCCTGTGCTATATTAGAAACGATTATAATTTGAACCCAGAACTCTCGATTATCATTGCCTCCATTACCTATATGTTCAGAAATACCTTTGTTCTGTTTTCAATCTATGTGGCTGTAATATTCCAATTCAAAGTGAACCACAATGCGATTCTGGAAGAAAAAGATCAACTTGTAAAAGAACTTGAAGTCTTATCTGTTACGGATTCACTGACAGGGCTTTATAACAGACGCGGATTTGACAGCTTTATAGATTATGAGTTCAAACAGGCCAAAAGACAGGATTCCCTTTATACCGTCACCCTGGGAGATATCGATTTCTTTAAAAATGTTAATGATAGCTACGGACATGACTGTGGTGATTATACAATAAATTGTATCTCTCAAAAGATTCAAAAAAATCTACGGGAACAGGACTGCCTGGCCCGATGGGGTGGCGAGGAGTTTATCATATTACAGAAGAACTCTCTGGAAACAACCCAGAAGGTAATAGACAGAATACGAAAACAAATTGAAGAAATGGAATTAAGCTATGAGAATCACATTTTTTCCATTACTATGAGTTTCGGAATTGCTCAAATGTCCAAAAACGATACACATTACGACAAGGTTATTATTCATGCGGATACCATGCTCTACAAAGCAAAAGAAAACGGCCGAAATAGGGTCGTCTATTAAGAACAAAAAAATATTTATTCTTTTATTGTCAGGATTACTTACCGGCCCGCTTTTCTCACAGACTGGCAACAGCTCGAAGATTGGTGATCAACTGCAGAAGTTTCATCTGCTAGGCTTATCCTTTGGACGTGAAACAAGGATCCTCACTGAAAACTATCAGACAGACTCTTCAGATTATGACTCTAGTCTAGGGATCATAGGTTTAAATTACTGCACCCTGATCGGAAGCCGTTTAGGATTCTATTCTGATCTGTATCTCCAGATCCCCCGTGAATCTCAAGAGGGTTTTCTTATGGACTTTACAGGCGGAATCGGCTGGAATGTCTGGCATAACAACTGGGGCTTACTGCCGGGTATAGGGTTTCATGGGGGCTGCAGTTCTCTGAAATCAGATCCATTTGCAGAGGATGAGGATATGCTATACCTGTCCTTTGGATTCGGAGCCGGCATAAAACTGCTTTACAGACTAACAGACCGTATAATCCTATATTCAGGTTTCTCCGGGAATTATGATACCCTTGAATTCACAACAAATGCCCGTTACAGAGACAGGAATAATGAGTTTCAGAGAGCTTTTGATTACAAGGGCAGCGCCGGTATGGGAATAGACCTATAATAAAGCGTTTTTTTGCCAGATCAACTTTCCCTTCTTTTAGCGTCATTAGCCTCCCATTTGAGGTAGTCCTCCGGGGTATCCAGATCAGCAAGCACTGAATCATCCTTCCAGGGAATCTCCAGAACATCCCAATGCCTTAATTCATGAATAAGACGCTTTCCCCTGCAATTCTGAATTTTTTCCTTATAGGAGAGGGGACAGAGTATGGGGTGACCGGGATTATCATTAAACACTGGCCTGACAACCTTTCCTTCCGGAAGATACTCAAACAGCTTTTTATAATGGATTTCACTGATACCGGGCATATCAACAGGAGTTATAAAAAAATCCTTTTCAACAGCCTGCAGACCAGTTTGGACTGAGGATAACATCCCCTTTTCATAATCCGGATTATGCAGGATTATCAGATTATGATAGGGAGCAAGCAGGTTCTGAAGATCCTCAAAACGGAATCCTCCAACAATAATTACTCTCTCACAGATATTCATGGCAGTATTTATAGCATTCTCCAGAAGTGAGATTCCACCAGCTACTGGAATCTCAAGTTTCCAACTACCCATCCGAGAAGAATATCCTGCGGCAGGAATAATACAGTCCACCCATAACTTATTATGAACTATCAACTAATGCCTCCATATATTTTTTTTAACAATAATAAATAGATTTTTGATATAGCATAGTCTATATTATTATACACAAGGATTTAGAAAATGACACTTAATGAATTAGGAGATTTGATTCTCAATAAGGATAATTTCATTATTACTGCTCACGAAGCACCCGATGGCGATGCCATAGGTTCAGAGATAGTTTTACAGTCAATCCTTCAATATCTTCATAAAAATGCCATCATTATAAACTCAGACCCCACAGATCATAAATATGGTTTTATGGATCCAAAGGGTATTATTAATCATATCAGAAAAGATGACCCCCTCCCGATAAAACCAGAAGATTATACTCTCTTTGTTGTGGATACCGAACCGGGCAATATAGGGCATCTAGGATCACGACTGAACAAAGATACAGTCAGAGATCTACTGGTTATCGATCATCATGATTATAAAAACGGTACACCCTTTCAAGGTATTTTTATTTCCGAAGCTTCATCCACATGTGAGATTCTCTATAAATTGCTAAAACATTTTGCCATTCCTTTTTTCAATCCTCTTACAGAAGCGATGTTTGCAGGGATTGTATATGACACGGGTTCTTTCATTTATCCAAAAACCTCGGCAGAGACCTTTGAAATTGCTCACCAACTCGTTTTGAATGGCGCCAGACCCAACTTTGTTTACTCGGAACTGTATGAGAGTAAATCTACGGAATCCTTAAAACTACGAACTCTAGTCGGAGCAACAATGGAGCTACACTACTCTGACCATCTAGCCTATCAGTACATGAGCAAGAAGATGCTTGTTGAATCGGGAGCACGATACGAAGAATCCCAGGAGATAGTCAATATTCCCCTGCAGTGTAATGCTGTTAGAATTTCTGTTTTTGTTAAAGAAAATAACGAAGGAGTTACACGTTGCTCCATTCGCACAAAAAATGAAATAGACTGTCTGACTCTTGCATCACGCTTTGGAGGAGGGGGCCATCCCACAGCAGCAGGTTTCAAGATTACACAAGCTATTGATGAAGTTAAAAAGGAAATACTTGACTTCTTTGCACCCTATTTTAATAAAAAATAACGGTCTAGCAATTTTTTCTTTTCTTGAACATAATAATCTCCATGAAAAAAACCATAGTCCTTTTATCAACCCTGCTCATCCTTTTTTCCTGTCATAAAAAAGAGAACAGCAAGATTCCTCCGCTAACTCCCAGAATCATCAGTCCTCACTCTGTTTCAGAAGAGATTCAGAATACAAAAACAGATTATATAGATAATGAAGAAGATCATAAATTTCTGGTTCCCATGATCAGTCTTCCCCAAGAGGAAACTATACTTCTAACTAATGATCTAAACCTTGACTATGATACGGAAGACGAACAGATTATTCTGACCCATAATAAAATCGAAGATAACACAAGAATCAATCTTTATATTGTGGATTATGATAATGATAAAATGGCTTTCCATACTGTTCTGGAAACTATCATTACTCCTGATAATACCGAAGGAATCAGCATTCTCATACAGGACATTACGGGCAATAATCTGAATGAAATCATCATTACCGGATTTTCAACGACACAGAATCATACCATGGACGCCTTTACCATTACATCCTCCGGAGGGATCAAAGGACTGCAACTGGATCCGATTCTGAAACTCAGTATCAACGGAATTATCGACATCCAAACCCTTGACCGATCCCAGGATTATAAGATGGGTAAAAACACAAACGAAAGCTTTACCATTGTAACAGAAGAGACTGATTCCACATCAGAAGATAATCTTGATTTGATAAAAACAACATATAAGTGGAACAATAGCGTAAATAAGTATAATCCATCCTCTATCGACAAGATTCCCGGAGTATCTATTAAAGAGAAAAAACTGGAGAAGATATACAAAGGAAGCCTTGATGAGTTTGTTGGCTATATTTCGGGTCCCTGGTACCGGGTGGAAGATCTGAATAGAAAGAAACAGGCTCTTCTCGAAGAGATTATTCTTTTTCATCCAGAGAATGATCAGATTGTTTTCTCAGTAGATGATATTCAGGAGATCTATATGTGGAATGATACATTCAGAACCATTTTCAAAGGTATCAATATTCAGTCCAGAAACTCTCTTATCAGCAGTCATAGAAGAGATATTTACCTGTCACTGGAAGAATTGGACAGAATTAAGGTTAATATTCATGGTTCAACAGAATGGGACGGATATTACAAGCCGGTAGATTCTATTCTACAGAAGTCTCTCATGCCTGATTCAGGAATTGAAGAATCAAAAACCCTTTCCAGACTGTCAGGACAGTTCAGAAACAATAAAGGTGAAGATCTGAATCTGGAGCTCCCCTACTTTACTCTAAAATCCGGAACTGACAGCATCGCTCAGGGAGTTATCGAATTCTATATACTGAATGAAATATCCATAATGGAAATGCGCTATTTGAAGAATAATGGATTAGTGGAACACAGAGAGATCTATTCCGTTGAATATAAGGAATCCACTGACAGTTCACGCATAATCAGAACCCTTACCCTTTCTCCCGGATCACTTTCCATAAAGGGATTTACACTGGTACCGGGTGAAGCTATCCAGTATGAACAGATTGAAGTTATTGATTCAGCTAAAACTGAGTGATCCTGAAGACTTCAAATCCAGCCCCGGCAAGTTGTCTCTGATCTTTACCGGGATTTCCTGTTTCAATTATGACCTTGAATACCTCTCCCCTTTTATTGATAGAAGCGGAAAGTCCTGTTTTTCTTTTAATATCCTGTTGCAGATAAACAGCATTGGCCTGACTGCTGAAAGCTCCCGCCTGTAGATAAAAACGGACTTGAACCGGAGTGGCGGGAACAGGGTCTTCCAGAATGAGAGCTCCTCCCCCTATCAAAAAAGCCGGATTTGAAAGAAGACTCATACGTCCTTCGGCAATAGCAGTTTCGGGTGCCTTTGAAAACTTATGCATCAGGATGGATTTGTATTCATCGGCCCTGTCCTGTTTTTCTGCATGAGAATAAAAATACCAGTTAAAGAAAAGCCATTCCGGGTAATTCCTTAAAAAAGGAAATCGTCCCTCCGCCTGTTCCTGCCAATTGATCACCTGATTAAGATCATCAGAGGCAATATTGAGATAGAAAAAATAGACCAGGGCTTTATTTTTAACATAAAGCTCATTATTTGTATGAAAGGAGATAGTTAAGGGATCTTCAGGGATCTTCTCACTACCCTTCAGAACGCCATAATAAGATAGGATCCAATCGTACTCCCCATTTTTCATATCATGGAGACTTGAAAAATACTCTTTGGCCTTTTCACTCTTTCCAGACAAATCTGCCACATAGCCTGCGAATTTTAGAATTTCGATTCTGTCATGGCTGTTTGTAACAGCAGGAAGATAGGAGTCAAGGACATTGAGAATGTCGTCAATGTCCCCTCCCATACGCAAAACATGAAGAAGAGTTCTACCATAGGAAGGGCTTTGATGGTTAATTTCTTTTTGCAACCAGCTGAGATACAATGTCCTGGCTTCTGAGGTTCGACCTCTTTTTTCGTACTCGGAAGCAGTGCTTAAATCATCAGCCTCCAGAGAAGAAAAAGCACAGAGACAGCTGATAAAGAGAAGAAATAAACCCTTCTTACGGCCCGGTATTGATCTGTTCACCCGTTGTTTCTTCCGCTAACTTTTTTCTGTCAGTCTTTTTTGCAGACTTCTCTTGTTTCTCTTTTTCTTTAAGCTCTTTCGTCTCTTGTTTCTTCTTGCGAAGAGACTTGAACTGTTTCCCTATGATATAAGGAACAACCGACAGAGCACCAAGAATATACATGATCAAGAAACTGATAACAATGGGAACTTCGCTGAATTGGCCCTTCTCTGAAAACCAGAGATTCACATCAGACGTATTCCCTAAATTCAGTCCTATAAGTGTTACCATAAATACCAGGACAATAATATAAGAAATTAGTTTAAAAGGCATAAGATTCTCCTTTAAGATGAAGTCAAAATGGATCGAATAAAAAGTTTTATCCGACTCCAGTCATTATTCTTTGGTAATACGATCCATCCACCCTTATAAAACCCGGGATCTTCAAGGGCTTTTTCCTGTTCCTCATCGCTTAGGCGATACAGGTTTGTATAGGTCGCATATAATACATTATCGGTATTAAGGACATTCTGTCCATTTATTTTATAATCCTTATAGCTCAGAAAATACCTAACCAGATCAGATGTGGATAAATTAGTACCCAAATACTTCTGAGCCACCTGCATAAAGTCATACATCTTCGTAATATCGCTAATACCCATATCGCTCACATTGTCCCGCAATGCGGCAATCACTTTCTGCTGCCTTACGGCTCTCTCAAAGTCGGATGAGGTATGCCTTGAGCGAGCTATCCGCAGTGCGGCTATTCCATCCAGATGATGCTCTCCCCGGGGATAGTACAATGTTGACCACTGTCCATTTTCTCTGACCTTATAGGTCGGATCTATAAGGGCCTCATCAAGTTCCACATCAATCCCGCCCAACAGATTAACAACATCAATAAAGGCATACATATCTATGGCCACATACCTACTTATATCCAGACCTGTTATAGTAGACAGTTCCGATGCCAACCTTGCAGGACCATAGTTCCTGTAGATGGAGTTGATCTTCAAGCCCTTATAATAAAGGTCTCTTGGAACACTCAGCATAACAATCTCTTCAGTAATGCTGTTGCAATGAACAATAATCATGGTATCCGCATTATGCTCATGACATCCGATCAGAAGAAAGGTTTCTGAACCGGAAGAAGGCATATAGATAGATGGTTCGGAGGATTCAACACTATTTTCCTGAAAGGAGTAGCTCAGTTCATGATCCGGGGCAAAGGTTTTCAGAGAACGAACGGGAATATCATCCCGGTCCATCAGATAGAGTTCTCCGAATTCCTTCTGCAGGGCATAGGATCCTGCCAGTTGTCCCTTCTCATCTGTTAAATCGTAATAAAGGTAGTCATTATCTTCCCGATGATCCGCTTCTATGGAATATCCCAGGTTTTTAAGATGGGCAGTAAAAGCGGGATCCTTCATAAGATTATTCATCTCATTCAGAACAAGGTCGTCCATAATTTCAGCATCTGTCCGGAGATCATTCTTCTCAAGATAGAGGAGAACCGCGGCCATCAATTCATCAAGTGAGTTCAAATTCTGTTCTTTCAGCATAAAGGACATAGCCTCAATACTTGTTGATAAAACAGTTAATACCGTAGCATCCTTTCGAAGGATAGGAATCAGACAATTAACCCCTTTAAAGGAGGAAGATCCCAGAGATAAGTCACGGTCTCTCAATTCGTTCTTAAAGGCCCTGTTAGCATAGAGAGACCCCAATTGAGTATTGAGTCCCTCAATGGCCTTGTAAGCCAGTTTCTGACGGGAATATTCATCAGAGAGAAATTGAATACAGCCGGTATCAATCTGTTGAAAATGTCTGCTCTCATCGCTGAGTCCCGGAAATAGTTCAACTGTATTGTCAGAAATATCATATTGAATAATAAAGTATTCAGTCTCTTTGTCTCCACTGAGGATCCAATTAAAATCACTCTTCTTTTTTAGGGTCAGGGAGTGCTCGTTTACAAATTCCTTCAGCTTGTCTGATTGAAGGAAACTGTTAAATCTCTGAATTTGGGAATACTCATTATTATATTTATTCAGAAAAAGAGCCGCATCATAGGCAGCTAATTCAAAACTGTTTGTTTCCGGACTGTCAGAGTCTGTGGAATCATCCCCGACTCTATCAGGAAACTTCAGTGCCGGAAGACTCAGATACTGTCTCAGCTGCTGGGCATTCTGTTTTACAAGATCCTGTGATTCATTTATAAAACCCAAATCATCCCTGGTCTGGTTTATAAAATGATTCAGCATTTCATCCTGAGCCGTGATCCGGCTTCTGAGAGAAATCTGGTTTACTAGGGTAAATACGAAAACAACTGCCAGTAGGGCAGTTGCCGTCGTAATGAGAATTTTATTTTTCATTAAATCAATCGACTCCAAAATTCATTATTTGAACTGTTACTATTTCCTGTTTTGTGCTGATTGAATTGTGTTAAAAAGCAACATAGTAATCGTCATGGGTCCGACACCACCGGGTACAGGTGTAATATAGGATGCCACTTTTTCGGCTTCTTCAAACATAACATCTCCTGTCAGACGGTAACCCCGCTTCCTGGTATCATCGGGAACACGGTTTACACCGACATCAATAACAACGGCTCCGGGCTTAACCATATCGCCACTGATCATCTCAGGCTGTCCCGCCGCGGCTATAAGGATATCGGCATCCAGGGTCTCCTTTTTAAGATCAGGGGTTCTGGTATGACAAACTGTTACGGTGGCATTTCCCCAGGATTGTTTCTGAATCATCAGATTGGCAAGGGGTTTACCTACGATATTACTTCGCCCCACTATGACAACTTTTTTCCCTTCAGGTTTAATATCACAGTATTCAAGGAGTTTAAGGATTCCATGAGGGGTACAAGGGAGGAAAGTTTCCTGCTCCAACACCATCTTTCCGACACTGACAGGATGAAAGCCATCAACATCCTTTGAAGGATCTATACCGAGAATCACCTTGTTTTCGTCCATATGGGAAGGAAGAGGCAACTGAACAAGAATACCATCAATGTCTTTATCTTCATTCAGTTTTCCGATCAAATCCAGCAACTCTTCTTCACTGCTATCTGCGGGCATGCGAATATCACGGGAGTACATTCCCAATTCACCGCAACTTTTCTCTTTTGCTGTAACATAAGATCTACTAGCCGGGTCATCACCTATCAGAACGACAGCTAAACCGGGAGTAATTCCTTTCTCCTTAAGAGAATCCACTTTTAATTTCAGCTGCTCTCTCAGATCTGCAGAAACGCTTTTTCCATCAATAATTATTGCCATAAAACAGTCCTTTTCACAGTCTTTGTAACCACATTGATGCTTTGTTGTTACTATGTTATTATCACATATCTTTCGAGAATGAGGAATCAACTTGAAGAAAAAATCTCAATACAATTTTTCTAATATCACTTTAATAATTCTGTTATTTTTACTGTTAACAGTACCCTTGCTAGCTGCCCAGGACTCAGAAACTTCTGATGAAGATGCAAAAGTCAAAATTGATTACAATAGTATGGGAGATCAGATCTTTTCTATTAATGCCGGTCTTTTCATCCCTCTGTTTATTCACAATCCTTCACCCGCTAGTGGTGAGGATGCGATTAATTCATCAAATCTCTCAATTGGCGGTACCGGATCACTCTATTACGGCGCCTACCTGAATAACAATTTTCAGTTGGGAATGGAAATCGGGGCTATGTTTTCAAGAAGCCCCAATGACAACAACTTTTACATGGTACCGATTACCTTTAGAGGAAGCTATGAGTTCCAGTTAAAGAATAATCTGTTTTCCATACCTGTTTTTCTTGGTGCCGGAATGTGTATGACATCTTATCTGGAAGATTTTCACGTGGATATGATCTTTAAACCTGGTGCAGGATTTTTCTGGAATTACAGCTCCAACTGGTCCTTTGGTACAAACATGACCTACTGGTGGGTTCCCCAGATTTACCCCTCGGATTCTGAATTGAATCGATTAGGTAATTTTATGGATGTCAGCCTGTCTGCGGTTTATCACTTCTAATGAGGAAATCATGAAAAAAATATTATTTAACTTATTACTTATTATGATTTTGGCAGGATGTTCCGGTGACGGAATCTTCTACGCTCTCGAAAATGAAGAGAGAATCGTAGATGCCAACAATATGGGAGACCATACTCCTCTGGATAATATGTTTATCTACTCGGACGGTTCAAGTAAATACTATGTTGCCAACGGCACTAGAGTTTGGTACAGCCTGGTTGGAGCAGATACAAACAGCTGGAATACCTTTCCCGTTCCTTCCGCATACAGTAAATACCCCACTTTCCCATCCATTGCTCAGCTGGACGGAGAGCTTTATGCAACAATTATCAGCCACGAAGCAAACTACAGGAGTGGTCTTCTGAAGCTTGATCGTGCAACAAAAGAGTGGGTAGAGATCCTCTATGATGTAAAAAACGACAGTAGCCTAAGTGACTATACCTACTCCAACATGTATCTGTTCGATACCAAGCAGGGTCTCTATATCAACAAGGTTTACTACTATAAAGACAGCTCCGAAGTATCAATCAAGAACAGCCGACTCTACTTTTATGCCACTGCGGATGAGGGGACTCTTGCCGGAGCTGACGAACTGACAGCATCTCATGAGCTGATTGCGGGAATAGATTTTCCCGGCTTTAATATTCCAGCTATATCCGCTGAAAGCGATCCCCAACGGATAGTGGATATAGTCTCCGGTAACGGATTAGAGAGCTATATGATCTACAATATTGACGGTAGTGCCAATAAGAATGGTGTTTTGGCCTACTCTGCCAGTAATCCGTCTTCCTTTTTTACTACCCCTGAAAATACTGGCACAGATAAATATGATTTTATAAGCATCTATTACTCCTCAGTTCAGGATATGGTTTTTATGGGAACAGAAGGCAGCAGCGACACCCATCCCTTATTTTACAAACAGACGGGAGCTGACTGGAAGTCAAAGGCATTTAATAATGACTACGAGTTTGCCGCATTCTGTGATATAGACAGCATACAGTCCAAAACAATCCTGGCCGGAACACGGGCCTTTAAAGACCCCTCAAACAGTTCTTCCAACCTGGGAGACGGCTATATTGAAATTGATGTGACAAATCCTGAGGATCCCAGCCTGCAGAGTAATACATTTTCCGAAGACAATAACTACTCAAGCAGTGACCTTGAAGATGCCACTATCAATAATTTTTTCTACGACAGCGACAATGACAGGCTCTATGCCGCTACAAGAAATTACGGTTTGTGGCTGAATACAAAAGAGGGTAATGACAGAGAGTGGTCTCAGGAATAAAGTCCGTATAGCCCGGACACAGGTATTTCAAAAAAAGCCCTGCTTGAAAAATGCAGGGCTTTTTTTATAGATAAAGTTATTGGTATAATTATTTCTTTTTATTCAACAGTTCAAAAACTTCCAGCAGTTCACTGTCTTTGCTTATAAACTGATCTTGCTGTTCCTCTTCGCTAAGACCTACCAGTTCATGACTCATATAGTGAATCCACACATCATCTTCCTTTTTGTCCAGTTCAAACTTCCGGCAGAAATAATCGGGCTGTATAGGCAGACGTTCTTTATAGCTATGTATCTTATAATCATGAACGACGACTTTTATATCCTCACGGGGAATACCCTTTTGAAGGATGGTCTCTACCAGATGATTCAAAGTTCTTCCCGTGTCAAAAATATCATCAATAAACATAACTTTATCACCATTTCTCAGGTACGCAGGATTATAGGTCCAGCCATCTATCATGATATTATCCTGCTGTTTTATGTCGGTATAGGACCTGGCAACAACGGCCGCATAGAATACAGGTCTTTCATTCTTCCGGACAATCTTAAAGAACTCACTGAATACATTTCCCATATAGGCTCCACCTCTCAGGGGAACATAGATTACATCGGGAACAAATCCATCCTGATAAACCCTATAGGCCAGTTTCAGTGCATTATTTCGAATTACATCATAAGGTGTAAAAAGTTTGCTCATTTATTACTCTCAATTATTTTTATTTTAATAGTTATTATAGTTTATTCACACTTAAAAGGGAATAAAAAAAAGGGATTGCCCGTTAAAAATAGGCAATCCCCATATTCATAATAGTCAGGATCTATTTTCTTTTCAATTTTGAAGATTCCATTTCAACGCCCTCCCTGAGAGAGGAAATATAAAAATACTCATCATCCAGATCATTCAGGATAGAATAAAAGTCACCCAGGTTTTTAACTACCACACCATTAATTCCAGTAATGATATCACCAGCCTGAATACCGGCAATCTGAAAAGATGTTTTTGGATATACTTCGGCAACAAAAACGCCTGTTGTCTCTTCGGGAAGTTCCAAACGTTCCAAAAGCTCTTTTTGTACCGTAAAAACAGAGACTCCCGGCCAGGCCTGATTATTCATCTTCCTGACCTCCTCTTCCGCTTCACGTTCTGTTATTTTAACCTTGAGAGACATTTGGCGGTCTTCTCTCATCAGAACAAACTCGGCTATATCATCGGGACGCATATCTCCGATCATCCTGGTAAGATGATTCTTATCAGTAGCTTTAACACCGTTTACAGAAAGAATAAAGTCACCGGGACAAAGACCTCCCTTCTCTGCAGGAGAATTGTTAAACACCTGATATACAAAGGCACCCTTCTTTCCTTTCAGTTCAAACTCGTCTGCAATAAGTTCAGGAAGGTCCCCGATGCTGACTCCCAACCATCCATAGCGGACTTCTCCATTATCGATAAAATCACGGATCGTTCTTTTAACATTATTGATGGGAATACTGAATCCCAAACCGATGCTGCCACCGCCTGATGTAGTGATCCATGTATTGATACCAATAACTTCCCCTTTCAAATTGACAAGAGGGCCACCTGAGTTCCCCTGATTGATAGCAGCATCAGTTTGTATGAAGTCGTTAATATTCCCATCGGGACCATTTTGACGCCCCAGCGCACTGATAATACCGGCTGTAACGGAAAATTTATATCCAAAGGGGCTGCCAATAGCCAGAACCCAGTCTCCCACGAAGAGAGAATCGGAATCTCCAAGATTTGCTACGGGGATCCCCTTGTCTTTGGTCTCAAACTTCACAAGTGCCAAATCTTTTCTAGGATCTGATCCTACAAGTTCCGCATCATAATCAATTCCGTTATCCAGCTTCACAGTAATTTCATCAGCCTTTCCGCAAACATGATAATTGGTCACAACATAATAAGTATTCTTATCTTTTTCAACAATAAAACCGGATCCCAAACCAGCACTTCTGAATTCCTGTACATCCGGTTCAGTACCGTCTAAACCTTCTCCGGGATTCCCGAAAAAATAATCCCATGGAAAACCATTAGCCTGAGCTGTTTCCCTGGAGCTAAGCTTCACCGTATTTATTTCTACAACCCATGGAAGTGTTTCTGCCGCTACCTTGCGAAAGCCGTTTTGAAAATTTTCAATAGTTTCCGCTTCTGCTGTATTAGGTTCAGCATAAACCTGAGATGCCGGTTTCAATGCTGGTAGAAAACTATAAAGAAACAGACAAAGTATAAATCCTGCAATTGTGCCGCCTAATGCGGTAATTGCAATTTTTGAACGCTGTTTGCTATCATTACTCATGTTATATTATTCTCCTGTCTTAATGATAATCACAACTCTTAAACCAGCATAATCAAAATGTGTTACAGACAATTTCTATAAAGCTGTCAAGATTTCCGGTTTATCGTCAGTAATGAGAATAGTGTGTTCAAAATGAGCAGATAAGGCCCTGTCTTCCGTTTTAACCGTCCATTCATCATCCAGAACTTCAACTTCATGAGTACCAAGATTGATCATAGGTTCAATGGCCAGAACCATACCCTTTTTCAAACGATGATTCATACCGCGTGAAGGATAATAATTGGGAATCTGCGGATCCTCATGAACATCCAGACCTACCCCGTGTCCGCAGAAGGAGTCCACAATTCCATAAGCGTAAGGTTTAAGGTATTCAGTAATGGCCCGACCTATATCCTTAATTCTTCCACCTCTTACAGCAGCATTGATACCTGCATAGAGGCTCTCTTCTGTCTTTTTAAGAAGCTGAGCCGCTTCATTGCTTATGGATCCTACGGCGTAGGTATGGGCACTGTCACTATAGTATCCATTCAGTTCAATTCCGATATCACAACCAATGATATCCCCGTCCTTCAGGATTTCAGTCTTACTGGGGATTCCATGAATAACCGTATCATTAACAGAGGAACAAATAGATCCCGGAAAACCTCCGTATCCCAGAAAAGCAGCGTTTCCACCCATTTTCCTGATGATTTCGGCAGCATACAGGTCTATATCCCATGTAGACATACCCGGTTCGATAAACTCTTCCAGTTTTGTAAAGAGTTCTGCCAGTAGTTTACAGGATGTTCTTATTCCTTCAATCTGTTTCTCATTCTTTATAATAATCATATATTTAACCTTTCATTTTTATTTTATTCTGTTTAATTGACTCTTGGCATTGAAATTGTCAGGATTGAACTGAATGGACTTTTCAAACGCCCCGGAGGCATTCCGGAAATCTTCCTGATCAAGATACATTTCTCCCAGATTGACATACATATCTGAAAGAAGATCTTTTCCATTCAGCATGGATGTCTCTTTGCTCAAGTCGCTAATGGCAGATTGGATCTGCATTATAGCTATATCCAGATAACCAAGACTGTAATTCAGCATAGATTTATTTCTTTCATAAAGCCATGAGGGGAAAATTCTGGAAGCCTCTTCCATTTTTTCAAGAGCCTTGTCTATATCCTGTTCCAGAAAGAACAGGATCCCCTCATAAAATAGATACCAGTGAGGTTTTTCCGCAGCATAATCATAACGCTTCAACACGATCCGGAGACTCTTACTGTCCCCCAGTCCGGACAGATACCAGAGAAGAAATCTTGCGACAGATTCATCCTGATCCCCATTATTAAAATACTCCCATAAATGTGCCTGATACTGTGTTGAATTCATGGGATCGGGAAAATAGCGGATTTTCAACAATTTGGCTTCCATATCATTCGGAAAATGACTGATATGGGCCTCCAGTTTCTTTTTAACTATAAGACCATAATCCTCAGCAAAAAAAAGAACATAATCTGTTAACAGTTCGATCTGATTGGGAAAAGCTTCTAATCCCTCTTCCAGGATAATTTTTGCCTTCCGGCTGTATCCTCTGTCATAATAGAGCCGTGCAATATTACGGTAAAGCTTCCAGCTACCCTCTGCATGAAGAGACAGACCTGTTTCATAAGACGCTAAAGCTTCGTCCCCTCTTCCCAGAAGGTATTGAAGATCGCCTATCTGCTCTTTCATGGAAAAACGCTGATTTTCCTTCATTTCATCAACGATATCCTGAGCCTGATAGAATTCCAGAGCATTCTTATATTTTCCAAGATCATAACTGACAATCCCCATCCTATAGGGAGAAATTTTGTTTAATGAAAGGCCTTTAAGAATATTTTCAGCATCCTGAAACTGACCTTTTTCCATATAAAGCAATAACGCATTATAAAGGAGTACTTCATTATCAGCCAGTGTTCCAATGATCCTGAAAAAATCAGGATCTTCCTGATAGCCTATTTTTTCTTTAATAAAATCAATGGGACTCTGATCGTGAAAAGAGTAATTACGGTAAACTTCAAAGGATAAAAGACTTTCAGCACTGAGAGTTTCAAAACCTGGCTGCTTGATGGAATATAAACTGGCAGCAGCCCGTTCATACTGATCAGTCCAGAGAAGAGATGCTGTAAAAAGAGCATCATGTTCAGGACCAGCCTTTATAAACTTTCTGGATCGTTCGATAAGATCATTAAATGTGGAATAATCATTGAGAGCATGACAAGAGATGTAGGAGCGCTTAAAAAGGCTGAACCACTGGTTCTTTGTATCTGCGTATCGAGATGCCCTTATTAAAATATCGGGGACATCCCTGTAACGTTCTACTTTAACAGACAGATCTGATTGATCAAGATAGAACTGGAACCGGTTTTCATCCGCTTGAAAAAGGATAAAGACTCCCAGTATACTGGCAATCATAAAAAGAATCAGAGCGAGTATCAATAAGCGCCTGACATTCCCTGCATCCTGACCCACTATGTCCTATTCCTCAATCTGTTTCTTTATATTATCCAAAACTCCATTCACAAATCGGTAGGAGTCCGGAGTTCCATATTCTTTTGTTATTTCAACAGCTTCATCAATGGTTACGCCATGAGGAATATCTTTTTGATATAACAAAGCATAAACACTCATTCTTAGTATGGCAAGATTAACCTTTTCGAGTCTTCCAAAATCCCATTTTTTCAGACTGCCCTTAATCTTGCTGTCAATTTCTGTAAGATTATTAATGGTTCCCTTAATCACAAAAGAAGCGAAAACTTTAATATCTTCCGCCGGTTCCTCTCTGGACCAGGTAAATGTAAATAAATCCGAAGGATCACATTGAGTGATGTCCCAACTATATAAGCCCTGAAAAGCCAAAATTCTGGCTTTCCTTCTGTTTCCTAAACTTTTCATTTAATGTATCTATTCTATATTATCCGTAAATCTTTGAATATCAGCCTGTTCGCTTAATTCAGCAACAACATCATTTGCTGCCATTTGAAAGGCCTCCTGCTGTTTTTGCATCCCCAGATAATTTTTAATATACTCCCTGACTGTTTGTGTTTGAACAGGACTTATCTGATCATCAAGATTAAGGAATCGTTTATCCCTATGCTGTGTTACTTTAACAATGTGATATCCCTGGCTCGATTCCAGAAGTCTTACTTCTGTATCCAACTTCATGGAAAAAACAGCATCTATAAAACTTCTTCCGAAAGCAGAAATATTCTGTTCACTTCTATCAAGATAGCTTCCCAAGTCTCCATCACGAACAAGAGATTGCTTATCTTCGGTATTATCCCTTACCAGTTCTTCAAAAGTACTGTCGCCAGCGTTATATTTTTGCAGAACCTGATCTGCCAGTTTCTTTTTCTCTGCCTTATCTTCAGGAGAGAGTCCCCTGGTAGCAAGGAAAACATGACTGACCTTTATCATTTCGGGATTAATAAACTTCTGCTCATTCTCGCGGTAAAAAAGTTGTATTTCCTCAGTGTTCGGGGTTGCAACTTGAAGAATAAAATCCTTTTTCTTTTCACTTACATACTTTTCAAGAATCAGCTGCTTACGGATTTCTTCTTTATAAACACTATAATCCATACCGGTCTGATCTTTGATTATCTGTTTATACTGTTCTTCCGTCAGCCTGCGGCCAATCTGCTGCTGTAGCTGTCCCATTCCAACCTGAAGAACCTGATCATCACTTACGAGAACATTGTCCCGTTCCGCAGCCTGGAAAACCAGTATCTGATTGATAAGTGTTTCCAGAATCTGTTCTTTTTCGGGTAAACTGAGCTTACGCTTTGTCCGCTGCTCATAAAGTGAAATATTATAAGCCAGCTTTTTAACAGTGATAACATCCATTTTTGTCAGTTTAACCATAGCTACCGGCTTATCAATAGCTGTCTGAGCAAAAAGGTTAGCTGTAAATAAAACCAATACAGCTAAAATGATATTTTTTTTGTACATTCCCATTCCTTCGTTGTAAGTCTCTACGATTCTATAACAACTTACGTTATGTGAAGTTTCTTTCCGATTAGTTCTGCTTCATCAGCAGCTGAAATAACATCCGAGATCTTAAGAAACATACCTTCTTTTTCCATAATTTTCATTAAAGACTGAAGTGCCTTACTGACAAAAAGACCTTTCTTCACGACAAAAGCATAACATTTTTTTCCACTAACTGTTCCGGAATTCTTCAAATTTTCGGAGATTTTTCCGCTTATCTTTCCACTAAAGAAAGAGTTAGGGGCTGTTCCAAGGATGATATAATCAAAAATAGTCAATCTTACATCTGAATCAGTTTCCATATTAATAATGCTAACCTGATGACCTGAGGATTCAACACCTCTTGCCAAAAGAGTTGCTACTTCTTTCACTTTCTCAAAGCCGTTTTTGTAATAGACAACAGCTACACGCATAATCAAGCTCCTACAATACGGCTTTCTTTTTAAACAGGAGAGAAAACCTGGAATACCTTGAAATAGAGAAAAGAACGGGAGCAATGTGCTCCCATTCATTTTCTATTAATCTTGAGGAATGATGAGAGATTCGCCCTCACCACTTCCTGGGGCAGTATCGACCTGCCACCAGTTCTGACCATTTCTGTTTTCAGCATTCATCTGTCTGGCTTCGCTTAAAACGTCACTGCTGTTGGGTGATTTAACTACAAATGCCACCAGAAGAGAACAAACCATAAAGAGAGTACCCAATACGCTTGTAATTCTAACCAGTACATTGCTTGTAGCACCACCGAAAGGAGAACCACTTGATCCGCCGAATAGGCCTCCCAAACCTTCTCCCTGATCATCCTGCAACAGTACAAAAAGTATGAGCAGAGCACATACAATTACAAACAGAACAATCAGTAAAGTACCAATAATACCCATTATATATTTCTCCCAGGTAATTATTTATTAAAATTAGCCAATGAAGCAAAAGAGTCGGCTTTAAGGGATGCTCCCCCGATAAGACCGCCGTCAATATTTTCCATAGCCATTAATTCCTTGATATTTTCCGGTTTCATAGATCCACCGTACTGTATAACCATTTTTTCAGCCGCTGCAGCAGAGTACATTTCGGCAATTTTCTTCCTGCAGGATGCGTGGATAGCATCTGCATCATCGGGAGTGGCCGTTTTACCAGTTCCGATTGCCCATACAGGTTCGTATGCAATGACGACATTGTCAAGTTCTTTTTCAGATACACCTGCCAGACCTTTCTCAAGCTGCTCAAAACATACTGTTTCAGCCTTTCCGGCCTCTCTTTCTTCCAGAAGCTCACCAATACAAAGTACAGGCATCATTCCGTGCTTCAGAGCCAGTTTAACTTTTGCGTTAATCTGTTCATTGCTTTCACCATAAATATGTCTTCTTTCGGAATGTCCGAGAAGAACAGCGTCTACAGCCAGATCTTTCAGCATAAGAACAGAAGTTTCACCAGTAAAGGCGCCCTCTTCAGTTCCAGCCATGTTCTGAGCGGCTACGATAATATTGCTTCCCTTCAGTACTTCAGCAACACCGGGAAGACAGACAAAAGAAGGAGCAACCATTACTCTGTAATCGCTGTCTTTAACCAGGGTGAGGATTTCCTTCGCAAGCTGTACAGCTTCAGAAGGAGTCTTGTTCATTTTCCAGTTTCCTGCAATGAGATAATTTCTCATGATATTTCTCCTATAGTGTTTGTTTTATAAACTTATTTTCTCAATGCTACAACACCGGGCAGAGCTTTTCCTTCCAGATATTCCAGAGAAGCTCCAACAGAGTCTCCACCACCAACAACCGTTGTACCGGCACAATCAGCTACAGCGTTTGCAACATCAAGGGTTCCCTTGGCAAACTTGTCAAACTCAAAAACACCCATGGGACCATTCCAGACGACAGTTTTTGCCGAGGCAATTCTGTCTTCAATGGCTGCGACAGTTTTGGGGCCCACATCCATAGCTAGCTTTCCATCAGGAATATCCACAGAATCAATGGCTTCAGGTTCAGCATTTTCACTAAACTCAGAGGCAACGATATGATCCATGGGAAGGATAACTTCCACACCGGCTTTTTCAGCATTTTTCAGAAACTTTTCAGCTGTTTCGATAAATTCCTCTTCGAATAGAGAGTTACCGATGGTATGCCCCTGTACTTTCAGAAATGTGTATGCCATTCCGCCACCGATTACAAAGGTATTACACTTGTCAATCAGGGATTCCAGAACGGCAATTTTTGAGGAAACTTTCGCACCACCGATAATAGCGACAAAGGGGCTTTCAGGATTTTCCAGAACTTTATCAAAGAAAAGACACTCTTTCTCCATGAGAAAACCTGCACAGGCAGGTAGATATTTTGTGATTCCTTCTGTAGAAGCATGGGCTCTGTGAGCTGCTCCGAAGGCATCGTTTACATAAACATCAGCCAGCTTTGCCAAGTCTGCAGCAAAGGCTGCATCATTTTTCTTTTCTGCTTTGTGGTAACGGGTATTCTCCAGAAGGAGGATTTCACCGGCTTTCAGTTCAGAAGCCATTTTTTCTACTTCCGCACCAACACAATCAGGAGCTGTTGTTACTTTAACTCCGCAAATTTCAGCAAGATGAGCCTCAAGTTGTTTCAGGCTGAACTGGGGTTCTCTCTCTTCCGAGGGTCTTCCCAGATGGCTCATCACAATCAGTGATGCTCCATCCTGTTCCAGTATGTACTTTAAAGTAGGCAGTGCTCTCTGCATTCTGGTATCATCAGTAATAACACCATCTTTTAGAGGAACATTGAAATCTACGCGTACCAGGACACGTTTATTCTTAAGATCAAAATCTTTTACAGTAATTACACCCATTAGGTTGCTCCTTATATCAATTTCTGAGCCAGGTCGACTACACGAGTGGAATAACCCATTTCGTTATCATACCAGGAAATAACTTTAAAGAATCCTTTACCCATTTTCATGGTACACCCTGCATCAAAGATGGAGGAATTAGGATTTCCTTTGATATCCATAGAGACTATGGGGTCTTCTGTATACTCCAGAATCCCCTTCATAGGCCCTTCGGCTGCTTCTTTAATTGCTGCATTCACATCTTCAACTGTGCAGTCTTTTTCTAGCTGTACCGTCAAATCCACAACAGAACCGGTAGGAGTGGGAACTCTCATGGCTCCACCGTTTAACTTACCCTCAAGTTCTGGGATAACCTTACCAACCGCTACTGCCGCACCGGTGGTGGTGGGGATAATATTCATGGCAGCTGAACGGGATCTTCTCAGATCCGGATGGGGAGTATCTAAAATTACCTGATCATTTGTATAAGCATGGATCGTTGTCATCAGTCCTTTTTCAATACCAAAAGAATCATTCAATACTTTGGCAACAGGCGCCAGACAGTTGGTTGTACAGGACGCGTTGGAATAGGCTGCTACATCCCCGATGATTTTTTCTTCATTCACACCGAGAACAACAGTTTCGATCGCATCTTTTGCGGGTACAGTGAGAATAACCTTCCCGGCACCGGCAGTGATATGATCGAGATAACCGCCCATATCACTTGTTGCGGAACGGAAGATCCCGGTGGATTCAATAGCGACATCCACGCTCAACTCTTTCCAGGGAAGATCCCTAGGATTGCGAATAGCAAAGATTTTAATCTCTTTTCCATCAATGATAATGGCATCGTCCTTTGCTTCAACTGTTTTATTATAAACTCCGAACGTGGAGTCGTATTTCAGGAGATGAGCCAGAGTTTTGGCATCGGTCAGATCATTGATACCGACAATTTCCACCCCTTCTCTTTCCATGGCTATTTTAAAAACATTCCTTCCAATTCTTCCAAAGCCGTTTATAGCAAGATTCACCAGGGTATCCTCCGGATAACATTAAAAATTTTACGTAATTTAATATAGTAAAATAGCGGGTACTGGTCAATAACTAATAGAGATGGAGAAGCTGTGTTTTCAGTTCATCATTCATTCTACCAGGGTCCATCAGCTGATCTTCCGCATTTTCCGGCAGGGTATACACTTCATCCCCCGGATTAACCAGATCAAAGGGGGAATTCCGCGTCAATATTCCGCTTGAAAGCTCTTCCTGAACTTTATCAACAAGTACAGTTCCCAAAACATCATCCGCTTCATAATCCATAAAGGGAGGCTTATCCAGCCATCGCCCCCCACCCTTTCTCAAAAGGATAAAAGACATTTCCGGTTCAACCTGATTTAAAAATCCCAGATTGACCAGGACTCTATCCCCGTCCACACTTAACAGCTGCCCCTTTATGGGCAGGCGGGTTTCAATATTATCCGATGTCTTGCGTAGTATATCACTTACTCTATTATTACCGGATCTGAGCAGATCAAATGAATCTGTCAGGACTCCTGTCCGGGAGAGGTAGATTTCACAGTGCAGACGGATAGACCTCTCCATTTCGGAGACTGTTAGTAGAATATAGAAATCAGATCCACCGTTACGGCTAATTCTATAAGCCTCCGACACGGAGTATATAGTTTTTATCTCCCTGATTTCAAAACGAGGGTTTCTCATAAGAGAATCTCCAATATAACGGAGAAGATCCTCTTCTCCCCCCTGATGCAACAGCTCACTCTGAGAGGAATCCACATAGAGTGAAAGTTTTACAGTACTGTCACGATGTACAACAGGAGCTTTCCAATCCGTCATCAAGGAGAGATCCTCTGAACTCATGATCAGTTCATACAGATTGAGAAAATCAGTATTGTCATAATTTTCACGGTAAAGAGCTTCTACTTCCCGGCGGTAACGGTTGGGTTGCTCCAGGGCATCCAGGATACCCGCATAGTCCCACCAGCCGTCAAGATTCAGTGGTGAGAGCAGTCGCCCCCGTCTGTACTCACTGAAAGCTTTTTCGAACTGATAATCCCCTTTCTGTTCGCTACCTTTTTCAAAGTGCCATAAGGCAGCGATATTGCGCTCTTCATGATTGATGGGGTAATTTCTCAGCAGAAGATTTTCTGCGCTAATTCTGGCAATCTCATCATGGGGATCAATAATATTCACAGTTTTAAAACAAAGCAGGGCTTCGTCATATTTTTCAAGCCCCATAAAGCTGCGTCCCAGATGATACCAGATCAATGAGTTTTCCTGATAGGACCTGATGCTTTCCTGAAAATAGTGAACCGCTTCTTCATAGCGCCCTGTATTCTCATATATCAGTCCCAACGTTATATTTATTTCTTCATTCTCCGGATCAAGAGACATCAGCTGCAAAGCCAGGTTCTCAGCCTTATCCCACTGATCTACCATGGAGTAGTGCTGTATAGCCTCACGGATAACCATGACATCCTGGGGAAAGAGCTTAATGGCTGTCATCATATAATGTTCAGCCTTATCAGGCAGTTTCAGCTGATCAGATAAGGCAACAAGGGACAATAATGCCCGTCTGCTGTCAGGATTTACATTCAGACTTTTTTCAAAGAGAGCAGAACCTTCCCGGAAATTTCCCCGAAAGACTGCGATTTCCGCCTTACCATAGGCAGCATTTATATTATTTGGTTCTATTCCAAGAACCTGATTGAACATATCTTCGGCATTCTCAAGCTCTCCCAATCCAAGATAGATCCTGCCCTGTAGATTTAAAATTTCAATTCTCCTGCTGGCACCTATCCGGGCTTTCTCGGAGTAGTCGAGAGCCTCATGATACTCCTGCAGAAGAAAATAAGCTTTTGAAATACCAATTAGAGCATCAACATAAGAACTGTTTAAACGAAGTGCCTGTTTATAATAATCGAGAGCGCTATAGTAGTCCCCTTCATCCAGGGCATCATTTCCGCCTGCATTAAGAACAACAGGAGACTCGGCAAAAAGCAGAGATAACGAGAATACAAGTAGTAAGATGAGGAATTTAACTTTCCCTTTGCCCATGCTCATTAACAACGACCTTTACGGTTTTTATTTTATGACCCTCTACAGACTGTATGATAAAATCCAGATTTTCAAAAGACACTTTTTCATACCTTACGGGGATTTTCCCGAAAAGGTCAAAAACGAATCCTCCGAGAGTGTCAAATTTCTCATCGGGTAGATCTTTTTTTATATGGTCATTCAGATCTTCAATATCAATTCTGGCATCACATAGATAGGTATTTGCACCAATCTCCAGAATATCATCTTCTTCGTTATCAAATTCATCCTGTATGTCACCGACAATTTCTTCAATTATATCTTCCATACAGACAATACCGGATACACCACCGTACTCATCGACTGCAATGGCAATATGAACACGCCGTAGTTTAAATTCCCTGAGCAGAGAGTCCAGTTTCATACTCTCCGGAACAAAATAGGCTTTCCTCATGAGATCTTGAATCTTATAATCCTCTTTCCTGATCATAAAACCCAGAAGATCCTTAACATAAAGAACTCCCACCACATTATCGATAGTGTCGCTATACACAGGAAATCGGGAGTGACCCGATTTAGTCAGAATATCAAATAGATCATCCTGATCTATTTCAACATCTATAAAGACAGTATCAATACGAGGAATAATAACCTCTTTAATTGTCGTTTCTGACAGTTCAACAATTCCCTGAATCATGACTTTCTCTTCGGTATTCAAATCTGTCAGTGATTCGTGATCAACGATTGTCTCTTTCTTATTTCTTCTTATTATTTCTTTAAAAAGTTTCATTAAAAAATCCTGAATGATTTTAAATCATCCAATAATATCTCCTGATGCTTCAGCATTTTTTCTTCCTGATCGTTTGTTTCATGGTCCATGCCTTTCAGATGGAGAATCCCATGAATGATAACTCTTTTCAATTCTTCTTCCAGAGAGACTTCAAACTGCCCGACATGATTTTTCAATGTATCCATTGAAATAACGATATCACCGGCAGAAACTAAGTCTGAGGAAGGCCGATCAATGAACTCTCCTTCATTCTGGCAGAACGAAAGAACATCGGTCGGTTCATCTTTGCTCCGGTAAAGGCTGTTTAATTCCTTTATATAAGGATCATGACAGAGAGTCAATGAAATTTCCCAATTTGCCAGCTCTTCCTTCTCCAGAACAAGCTGAACATAGCTTTCAAGCTTATCAAGCCATTCGGGCATGGGTTCCAACTGTGAAATAATATCAATTTCGCTCATTCCTATTCCTTTTCTCTGTCGGGATATTCTATTCTTGTATGATACTGTCCTGTCAGGACATGTACAAAGGAGGACTTTATTGACTCAAGCTCCTGCAGGGTCATTCCACACTCATTCAACTCTCCATCTTTAAAGCGGAACATAATCAGATCCCATAAAGATTTTTCCAGTTTGGCAACCGTCGGTTTAGACATGCTTCTGGTTGCGGCTTCCGCCATATCAGCAAGCATAACCACGGCGGCTTCTTTACTCTGTGGTTTGGGACCGGAGTGGGAATAATCCTCCAAGGTGACTTTATTACTCCCCTTTTCACTGATAGCTCTCTGATAGAAGTATTCTATCACACTAGTACCATGGTGCTGTGCAATAATACTAATAACTTTTCCAGGGAGTCCCAGTTCACGGGCCTTTTCAATGCCTATTTTCACATGAGACTTAATAACCGCCACTGAAAGCGAAGTTTTCAAATCATCATGTTTATTATAGTCCTTCTGATTTTCACTGAAGTATTTAGACTGATCAATTTTTCCGATGTCATGATAATAGCCCCCGACCCTTGCGAGCAGAGCATCAGCACCGATATTACGGCATCCGGTTTCCGCCAGATTAGCCACATTCATGGAATGCGCATAAGTACCGGGGGCCAATGCCAGCATTCTCTTTAAAAGGGGTGCATTAAGATCTGAAAGTTCCTGCAAGCGGAAGGTGGTACAGGCATTCAGCATATGTTCAAATAGAGGTAGTATCATCAATGAAAGAAAACCGCTGATTATACCATTTAGGATGGCAACTACAAATGAGAGAAGCATAAGTTTCAGGGACAGAGGCGTGATCATAAACATCAGGGCTAGCATAAGAACCTGAACCAGAGCCAGATAAATTCCACCCTTAATCAAATCGATCCGTTTTTCCGCACCTTCGATAACAAGGCAGGCTCCGTAACCTGTAAAAAGCGTCATAAAAAAGGCCTGATCATGAAACCCCAGAACAAAAAAGACAAACACTGACTGTACGGTTATAAAAATCAGTGCAGCCCTTCTGTTCGTCAGGATGGCCATAAGAAATGAGCAAAGCCCGATTGGAAGAAACAGAACGGCTGGAATAGCACCCGGCTTTCCCAGCAACCTATACAGAAGCAGAGAACAGACTATGTGAAACAATGACAGGAAAAATACCAGGAGCGGATATTCCAGCAATCCCATGGCCGAGGGGAATACAATCAACAGCACCGCCAGAAAGAGAAAGATAAGAGCCGTGTACAAAAAGGGTGTGATTATAGTATTGACCCTGATACGTCCCCGGCTGTTTTTTACGGCTTCAATTCTCTGAATTTCACTGCTTGTTACGATGCTACCCTTTGTCAAAAGGGCATCTCCCGGTTCCAGTTTTATCCAGACTGGTGTCATGGTCTGCCTGACTTCCTGTTGTTTCAACTCAGTCAGTTCAGAGCTGTAAAAACAGTTTGCTTCCAGAAAATAATAAACAATCAGCTCAATAAATCTAGTCTCACCATCCGTAAAATCATAGTGAGCCAGGGAATCACGGATAAAGATCTGCCAATTATCAATTGTCAGGGCATTCTCCGTCAGCATCGTCGTTTTTTCACCAATTTCGGTTCTGAAAATTTCAATCAAACCGGTGGCTCCGCTTAAGGAGTTGTCCAGCTGACTAAGGATCCCCCGGGACAGAAGAGTTTCAAGAGAATCCTGAATGGAAGACATCATCAGATTCAAGCGGACCGGATCAACTTCTCTCAGATCACCCAGATACTGGAATCCGGGATATACCTTATCTAGAGACTCAATTTTCTCCTGGGGGAAACCCTCACTGTTCGATTCAGACAAGCTGTTGCGAAACTGAGAATACTGCTCGAGAATACGTTCGTTGATATTCTCTTTAATAACATAAACCGGCAGAATCAGCTCCATTGCCAGGTTCTGTTTCTTTTCTGTTGCCTTTTCATCAATAAAGGAGAGAGACTTTGTTAGAAGGACTGTCTCCTCTACCCTGTCACCCTCTTTGTATCCATAATAGCGTTCCCGCAGAAATAGACTGTCAAACTGGGTAAAAAGCAGAATGGTTAGAACAAAGACCACATAAAAAATAATAATGGAGTTTCTGTTCAAGGTTTTATTTTCTGAAACAAATGGATGTTTCAGAAAGCTAACGCGAATATTCCTGTTCATAGGCCTCTAATGTATTTTTGAATAGTGGATGTCTTACAACATTCCCCGTAATGACGTATCTCAATCCCTCACCCAAAGTACAGACAGTGAGATTTTGGTCTTTTAATGATGTGTTTTCCAAGTCATGGATAATATTCTGAAAGAGATATATTTGGCCGGGATTAGCGCCATCCGAATGGATTTCGTTACCCCTTTTATAGATTTTTAAATTTAGAAGCCTTTCCAATTCCTTCGGTTTCCGACCATGGGAACCGCAAATTTTCCATAATAGCTCCGGATCTTCAATTGTAATCATGTCAGTTTTCGTCAAAAGGCTTCCTTATTATCAAACATTGTACAGTCTGATCCTTTGAATAGTCAAGAAGTCTATGGTTTACTCTGTATCTACAAGCCATTCTTTATCCTCATATTGAATATCCGTCTGGATCTGGGGAATGGGATTCCATTTGAGAAAGACGGAAAATTCTGAATCCCACACATACTTTGAATCTTCAAGGCTTGGGGTCCCTGTATAGTTCAGAGTCAGATCCCACTCTCTGAGATGATGAATAAGCTTCAGATTGATTTTTTCCAGATTAAAAGAGGAGTCATACCTGTCTTCTTGTCCCGGACTCAAGATATTGAAGGATTTCATCAAATCACCAAAAAAACTATACTCCTCGTTAATCCCGAGCTTATCCCTATATGCGGGGATATACAGATACATATTATTGTTGCTGGAAATCATGGACAACTGCAGATCCATAAACTGATAGATATTCATATTATAATCCCAAGTAAAACTGAGTCTGTTATCATTATACTGCTGAAGGTCGACAGTCCAGTCCAGAGTCAGATCAGAGTTATGGAAAATTCTGTTCTTCCAGTAGGGGTTTTTCTTATACACCCAGGAATAACCGGTACTGAAACTGGAAGGGACGAAGGCTTCATCCTTTGACACCCAGCTTAAATTATCACGGTCCCAGTCATAGGGGGTCGTATATTCCATGGTATAGGAGGCATAAGCGCCCCATGCCTTGATATAGGAACGGCTTTTTGAAAAAGAGTCCTCTTCGAAGTCATATTCCAGATCCTGCTCAAAAGTCAGCCTGTCATAAGGTTTATAGGATGTTTTAGAGACAAGGGGGTTTACGGTCCACTCTTCATGTTCCAGATAAAAAGAGTGGCTCAGGCTGCTTTTCCACTTATAAATTTCCAGCCCACAGCTATTGCTATAACTATCCTTACGATCCAGGGGGGGTAAATCATACTGGGCGCTTGATGTCACATAGTAAACAGCCGGATTGTACTTAATGGTGAGCTGTGAATCGTGACGTTTTATATCATCCTTATCCCAGGAACCCCAATCCTCATTATAAACAGGATCTTGACCATCAGTATAGGAATCAAAGGATTTCTTATAAATCAGATTATCAATATTATATGAAATCTTTGACTGGGCGAAATCATCAAAAGCCTTCAGAGGATAAGAATAGCTTTCAAGATCATTGTCCCAGCTGATGGAATGATACTGGTAGTCACTCAAGCGATCACTGTATTCCAATAAAGATGTATCCGCACCCATCGCATCCAGATGAGTTCTGTAGTTTAGAGAAAGATCATTATCGTTAACAATCCCGAAAACATTATCAAAAAACTGATTGCTGAATGTCGTCGAGAAGGTATTATTCGTCTCAAAGAGACTCTCTTCCATAGACCATTCCAGATCATCGGGGGAGTCCCATTCCTCATTATCAGTGCTTCCTTCCAAATGTGCGCTTGAAAAGAAAGAATAGCTGAGCGAGTTTTTATAGACAACAGCGGCATAATCAGAAAAACGGGGTTCCCAGAGCTCAGCAATCCTCAGAGAATCGTCCTCATCAGAGGATTCTTCTTCCTGGACATCTTCTTTTTCCTTTCCTTCCCAGGGAGGAAGAAGCGAGTCAGTGCTGCTATCGGCTTCTTTGTCCTTTTCTGTTTTATTCCAACTCCAGCCATCAAGAGAAGAATAAGAGAAGGGGGTTCCAGACAGGCTAATTTGAGCATAAGGTATGCTGACAGATTCGGGGTAAAAGAATTCAGAAGCCGGATCATTATCATACTTTATGTCTTCCGACTCGTTTGTCTTGTTATCCCAGTCCATCTCAAACTTAAGCGTATTAAGACTGATTTTTTCAATATAAGGAGACAGGAATTCCGGTGAGAACGACCGTGAGTAGCTTAAATTCCAGTTCATATCACCGATTTCATCGGGTTCATCATCATCACTCATTTGCGTAGCCAGAACAGTATTCAACCAGTCAAAAGATTCTTCCCTCACCATAAAGTCCTGATTGAAATAAGGGTCTGAATAAAACTGGAAGGCAGCATTCAGATGAGTGCTGCTGACTTCAAGAGTCTGCCCCCATCGGAAAGGAAGTTCATGATTTCCCCAAAAGATACTGTTCCAGTCCGAAACATATTCGGAATCTTCTGAGAAATAGATATTATTGTCATCACTGATGGTTCTACTGACTCCGATACCACTTGAAAAACCCAGCTCAGAGAAAATACCCTTATCATAAAAGCGACCTTCCAAGCCGGAAAATACACCCAGACGGGAGTACCAGTCCTCCATTATTTTCAGTGTATCCTCAGACTCCTCCTCTTCCTGCTGTCTATTTTCTTTCATCAGATAGAGGCCCTGTCTGACAAGTTCATAATTCTTTTCATCGGAATCACCCAACTTGAAAAAAGCAAGGTTTTCACTGGAATCCTTGCGTCCCAGAAGGTAGGTAGTGGTCTGAAGAAAGTTCCCCTCCCGCAATTTAGAACCAATGACAGGATTAAATATCATTTCGTTTCCGGGTTTGTAATAGAAAGGAATATACAGGACAGGAACATGTCCCATATAGAGAATACCGTGACGTATTCCCCACTCTTTCGGTCCCATCAGCCAGAGTCTCTGTGCCTTTAAGTGAAAATCGGGGTTTTCCATATCCTGAGTCTGAACAGCACCATCCTCCAAAATAAAGATTCCACCAGAGCCGGATTTACGAATCAATTCTCCATTAAAATAAAAGCTGCGATTCACCCCTTCCACCATCTCATTCCGCAGGGAGGACCCCTTGAAAATAACACCATTCCAAGAAGATATGGAAAATGTCAGACTGTCACCATAAAAAAGATCTTCATAGTCACCACTGATCATCCTGTATTCAAGATTACCCCTTGCCGTGATAGACTGTTCGCTCTGATTGAAAATCAATTCATCTGCTTTGATGATATGCCTTCGATTAGAGTCACTCTCTTCCATTTCAACGATAACATCTCCCTGAAGACGCACCATATCCTGACCTTTTTCTTCAATGGTAAAGTAGTCCGTATCTTTAGCAGATTTAATCGTAATAATCGAACCGGAAGGTGATTCCTTACTTTCAGGGCTTATATTATAGAAGGAGTAGAGTGCCTTTCTAAGACTCTCGATACTACCTTGAGCAGGCAGGTCAAGGCTGCAGAGCCACGCCACTAGTTCATAGTACCCTGCCGTTTCCAAATCTTTTACCAGGGTTTTCTCATAAAGAGACTGAGGATGCTCTTCCAGATCTGCAGAATCTTCCTCCGCCCCCAGAGAAGGCAGTAGGAAACAGAGCATAAACAGTAGAACAGGAAGCTGTAGACAGCGCATTTCAGTCCAAAAGCTCTTTCAAAAACCGCCCGGTATAGGATTCGTCACATGCTGCAACCTCTTCAGGGGTCCCTTCTTTCACAAGATACCCCCCCCTATCACCGCCTTCAGGCCCCAGATCCACCACGTAATCCGACTGTTTTACCACATCCAGATTATGTTCAATCATGCAAATGGTGTTCTTTTTTTCCACCAAAGTCTGAAGTACTTCAAGAAGCTGCTTAACATCGGCAAAATGAAGCCCTGTGGTGGGTTCATCAATAATATAAAATGTTTTACCTGTCTGTCTCTTGGACAATTCCAGAGCAAGCTTCACCCGCTGTGCTTCCCCTCCAGAGAGGGTTAAAGCGGATTGGCCCAGCTTTATATACCCCAGTCCTACAGATTGAAGGGTCTGACATTTATGGGCGATTTTCGGGATAGCCTTAAAAAACTCAAGTGCTTCATGAATAGACAAATCCAGAACCTCATGAATATTCTTCCCTTTATAACGAACATCCAGGGTTTCACGGTTAAACCTTTTACCCTTGCACACTTCACAGCTAACATAGACATCAGGAAGAAAATGCATTTCTATCTTTTGAGTTCCCGCTCCCTGACAGTGCTCACATCTTCCGCCCTTCACATTAAAAGAGAAACGTCCCGGTTTAAAACCCCGGGCCTTTGATTCAGGAAGAGAGGAAAAGAGTTCCCGGACAGCTGTAAATAAGCCCACATAGGTAGCAGGATTGGACCGGGGAGTTCTTCCGATAGGACTCTGGTCAATACAGATAACCTTATCAATTTCTTCCATCCCGCTAATTTCCCTATGGGCTCCCACAGGATGCTTAGTCCGATTAAGTTTATTATTGAGAGCAGGATAGAGTATATCGGTCAGAAATGTGGACTTACCTGATCCGGAAACACCGGTAATAACAGACATCGTTCCCAGAGGGATGGAGATATCAATATTTTTCAGATTATGTTCGGAGGCGCCTTTTACAACGATTTTTTTACCGTTTCCCTTCCGGCGCTCCGCAGGACATCCAATACTGACGGCACCGCTTAAAAATTGACCGGTTGGGCTCGCAGGATTTTCCAGGATATCCTGAAGAGATCCTTTGGCAGCGATCTGTCCGCCATGAACACCGGCCCCGGGGCCCATATCCACAATATAATCGGCAGTTCTGAGAGTCTGTTCGTCATGTTCCACCACGATGAGGGTATTCCCTATATCCCGCAGATGTTTCAGCGTATTGATAAGCCGTTCATTATCCCTTTGATGCAGTCCGATAGTTGGCTCATCAAGAATGTAGAGTACTCCGATAAGAGAGGAACCTATCTGCGTAGCCAGTCGTATCCGCTGCGCTTCTCCCCCGGAAAGGGTGGCTGCTTCACGGTGCAGAGTCAGATACTCAAGGCCTACATTTTCCAGAAAGGAAAGGCGATTCCGGACCTCTTTCAGAATCTGTTCGGCAATATGTTTTTCCGTTTCCCCCAGCTCCAGGCTGTTAAAAAACTGAACACTCTCCTTGATGGACAATCTTGTAATATCATCGATATTCCTGTCATGAACCAGTACAGAAAGTGATTCCTTTCTCAGACGCTTCCCGCCACAGGCATGACAGGTTTTTTTCTCCATAAATTCTTCCACCCAGTCTTTCATGGAGTCGGAGGAGCTCTCTCTGTAACGTCTTTTCAGATCTTCAATGATACCCTTGTACTGGGAGTTATACTCAAAACGACCGGTCCCTTCTTTATTTTCATACAAAACTTCTATTGCATCATCTGAGCCATAGAGCATAATATCCAGGAGCTTGGGGTCCAGGTCTTTTAGTGGGGTATCCAGTGAAAAATCGTAAAACTTTGCCAGAGCTTCAAACCAGCTACGATGCCATTTGGCCTTGGGGTTATAGGGGGCCACACCATATTTATTAAAGGATAGGTTCATATCCGGGAAAATAAGATCACGGGAAAACTCTAAGGTCTGCCCCAAACCGGAACAGTCAGGACAGGCACCATAGGGATTATTAAAACTGAAAAGCCGTGGCTGTAGTTCGGGCATACTGAACCCGCAGTTGGGGCAGGAGTTTTTTTCAGAAAAGAACTGCTCCGTATCTTCTTCCCCCTTTTCCAGAACGATGACCTTTCCCTCAGAAATAGACAGAGCAGTCTCCACAGACTGGGTCAGACGGGAAATAGTATTCTTGGAGAGTTTTACACGGTCGACAAGCACTTCTATGGTATGTTTTTTGTTTTTCTCAAGCTTAATTTCATCTTCAAGGGAGAGAATCTCTCCATCCACCCGGACTCTCATAAATCCTGACTTCAGGGCATCTTCAAAAATTTTCCGATGCTGGCCCTTTTTACCGCTCACCAGAGGGGCAAGGATCATAAGCCGACTACCCTCCTCTTTTGAAAGAACCGCATCAATAATCTGATCAACAGACTGCTCCTTTATCTCGATTCCACAATTTGGGCAATGAGGCACTCCTATACGAGCAAAAAGAAGGCGCAGGTAATCGTATATTTCTGTTATGGTTCCAACGGTGGAACGGGGATTTTTATGGGTTGTTTTCTGTTCTATGGAAATAGCAGGGGACAATCCTTCAATATAATCAACATCGGGCTTATCCATCTTGCCTAAAAACTGTCTGGCATAGGCAGAAAGGGATTCCACATAGCGCCTCTGCCCTTCTGCAAAGATTGTATCGAAGGCCAGAGAGGACTTTCCACTACCGCTCAAGCCTGAAATAACTATAAATTTTTCTCTTGGAAGTTCAAGATCTACATTTTTAAGGTTATGCTCACGAGCACCTTTGATTATAATATTTCTCATACAAGATACTATACTCCTGTTTAGTATATAAGTGAAGCGGGTTGAAGTTCAGGATCTGATAGAGCTTTCAAGCTCAGAGTTTTCCAGCTTGACTCCCGGCCACTCAGAGATACAAGCGTCCAGACCTCATCCGCTCTTTCTGGAAAACCTTCATGATAGAGAGACTGTGCAAGAAAAAAAAGTGCCCGGTAGAGTTTTCCATCCTTCATAAGAGAGGACAGAGCACTCTGCTTTTCCATTTTTCTCAAAGTATAGAGGGATGCAGTCATGGCAAAAGAAGGATTCCGGGAGTGAATAATCTTCTCGGCTCTGAGAGTATCATCAAGAATCTGCATGGCTTCAAGGGTTTTCAAATCCCTTTTATAGCTGAATTCCGGATCAATGGCAGTAGCATATTCCTCATAGAGTGAAATAAGGAATTCATCATCTCTCTCCCAGGCTTCCTCCATATTCACAGGAAAGGAGAAACCCTGATCCATTTCTATTAAATATTCGATTCCTCCTGAAAAACCAGACAGAACAGCATAAAGATTTTTAATAAGGGAACTCTTCCAGACAGTACTGCGGGCATAGTAGACACCAAGCTGTTCTGCGGCTTCAAGAGAGTAGGAGAGACGGATTCGATAGAGAAGAAGAAGCTTGTCCAGCCCCTTCTCCTTAAGCATCTGCACATAGGCATGCTCCCGGAAAACAACCTCCGCATTCCGGATCATTTCTTCATCAAATATGGAAAGGAGGAGCTGTTCATAATGCTCATACTCTTTCCGGTTAAGATAGATTCCTGCCAGACTGTACTGAATCAACCATTTATCTTCGGGAACATAGAGAAAACGGGCATCCTCCATCGCTTCCAGGTAACGTTCTTCTGCCAGAAGAAGATCCCCCTCTTCCTCATAGACTTTTCCAATCCAATAGATAGCTTCCGGAGTTAACACACCATTCCCCGCAGAACGGGTAAAAAACTCTAAAGCCAGGTCCAGATCACCCTTATCATAAGAGGACAGCCCCTTCTGAAAAAGGACCCAACCGGGCAGTTTGGGCTCAGAATTATACTGAGCCGCCAGGTTCAGAGAAAAAAGAAGAATCAGCCCTGCTGTAATCGCACCAACTCTTCCAGAAATGCTTCTTTTGCTGTACAAGGATCTTCCCTCCGAATGACTTTCCCATGACGGAAAATCTGAATCTGTTTTCCATAACCTGTAATACCAAGATCAGCATGAGAAGCCTCTCCGGGACCATTAACGGTACAGCCCATGATGGCGACAGTCACATCTACTGGCAGGGTATAGAGTTCTTCCTTAACTGAATCAAGAAAGGCATGAGTGTCAAAACTGGAACGTCCGCATTTTGGACAGGATATAATTTTAATCCTTCCTTTACGCAGCTCCAGGTTCCCCAGCAGTTCATTCGCCGCCAGAATCTCATACTCGGGATTATCCGAAATCGAGATTCTTACGGTTTCACCGATACCCTCTTTTAAAAGATCGGCTAAACCTAAGGTAGATTTAACTATTGCCGGAATAAGAGGTCCTGCTTCTGTAATACCAAGATGGAGCGGATAGTCATGGCGCTCTCTGAAAAGTTTGTTTGAGTGATAGGTCACATGAATATCTGAAGACTTCAGAGAGATGACTATATTGGAAAAACCGCTCTGTTCAAAGACCTCCAGATTAGCCTCTGCTGCTTCAACCAGCACACGGCTCCTCTCCTCAACAGAACCATCCCTGGCTCTTTGCTTCTGCTCTGCCGACAGAGATCCCTCATTGGCTCCGATTCTAATGGCAGTACCATGATCGGAAGCAGCTTTAATTACTTCACGGATTTTCCATTCCTCACCGATATTCCCGGGATTTATCCGTATTTTATGAAAACCAGCTTCAATGGCCTTCAATGCAATTTTATAATCAAAGTGAATATCCCCGACAAGGGGCATACTGACTTTCGGAATTAACTGGGAAATTATATCGACATCGTTCAGACTGGGCAGAGCAAAACGAACCAGGTCACAACCTTTCTTATGATAAGACTCCATTGTCTTTATAAGAGAATCATCCACTTCCCGGATAGGCCGGTCCCACATGGTCTGAACTGTGATGGGTGCGCCACCACCTATAAGGATGGAACCTACTTTTACTTGTTTTACTGATGACATGAATATACCTCGCATCATCATTATAGTGGATTCAGATAAAAGACAGAAGTGTTTTTTCCAGAGTCCCGGAGTAAAAAATAAGCTCCCGGAAGGGAGCCTATCATTAAACAAATGTATTAGAAAAAGATGAGATCTTAGAGGGCTCCCATCAGGAATACCATAGCAAACAGAGCAACTGTTTCAATGACACCAAGTACCATCAGGTAGTTAACAAAACCTTTTCCGGTTTCACCCATGGCATCACAGGCACCGGCTCCAGCCTTACCCTGAGCATAAGCAGAAGCACCCATGGCCAGCCCCCCGAAGAGACCCATACCCAGAAGCTTATAGCCTTCGGCACCTGAAGCGATCATCTGGTTCATCAGAATAAATCCGTAAATGGTCTGAGTCAGAGGTGCACCAACAAATGCTACCAACAGGAAGGGAGCAGGTTTATTGTTGGCAAAACATTTTTTCCATGCTCCGATAGCAGCCTGCCCTGCAAAACCCGCACCAAATGCAGAACCAAAACCAGCTAAACCCAATGCAGCAGCTAAACCCATTAATCCAATATCCATACCTATCTCCTTCAAAACTATTCTAACTTTATTCTTGAACCTTTTTAAAAGGTTCGTATTTAAAACCAGACCATTCCATATCTAGATGGCCTGAATATTCCAGCATATTGAGTCTGACACCATGCACTATCAGTGAAAGAGCTCCCATTACAATATTGAGAGAATGTCCCAACAGAAGGATCAAAGCTCCTCCGATCATAGCCACTCCCGGTTCCGCCATCATGGGCGCCGCCATGGCATTGAAACTGACTGCAATAGCCAGTGATGCCAGACCTACGGCGAAAAGTCTGATATAGGAGATAATGTCCGACAGCAGACTGATAGAATCAAGAAACAACTGGAACAGACCAATCGGATTTAATCCTTTCAAGACACCCTTGAAGAAATTCACGCCTTTTTCCTGTTGGCTGAAAAGTATAATAACCACCAGCCCCACAGCTATCATATTCATAGCATAGGGAGGAATAGGACTAATACCCAGAACAAGGAAGAGCACCACATGATAGATCCCCAGCAGCATTGTAAGCCAGCCCAGTTGCTCAAAAGCTACCAATGAAGGCATCTTGAAAACAAAGTTTTTAAACCTGGCAATACTCAGCTGTATGGTTGCAATAACAAAACACATATACTTAATGGTTGAACTGCTGTCCACATCTGTACCAAAGAGTTCCGGAAAAGCCGAAATCTGAGGGATAACAAGACCTTTCAGAGGTTCCCAGCTTCCAAGAGCCAGTGAACCAAACCAATTCCCCGTCAACATACCCCACAGGATCGTTCCCGAACTGAGAAGGTACATCAGGTTGAACCCGGGTCCACCTTTCTTCGACTTGAATCTTACTAAGATAGTCAGAAGTAAAAAGAGCACACCGTAACCTGCATCTCCGATAATCATAGCAAAGAACAGGGTAAAGGAGATCAAGAAATCCAGACTGATATCCATCTCTTTATATCCAGGCAATACTTCCAGGATGTCAAACAGAGGCTTAATCGTATTGACTAGCTTATTGTTTTCTACAAGAGAGGGGACAACGTCACCTTCTGTCGGTTCACTTAAGATCACAGCCCAAGCGTTTTCAGCTGCCAGAGACTGGATTTTATCCTTATCTCTTTCAGGCATAAAGCCGGTAAAATAGTCAAGATTGTCCTCGTTTCCGAGTCCTGTCCGTACTTCATGATATTCAATATCCTGTTCTACAGATTTTAGCAGAGCTTTCAGCATATTCTGCTGACCACTGAACTGTTGAAGAACTTCGTAGAGGCCTTTCAGCTTATTCTCAATATGTAGTTTCTGCTTCAGAAGTTCACTGACACTGTATTCAGGCAGTTTGACACTGTCTAAATCAGGAGCTTCTTCTCCTTCCGCAACAACAATTATACCGTAGACAGTATTTTTTACTGAAGAAACAACAAAAGAACGGTAATCTTTGAAAATATCTTCCCAATCATTCCTGGTCACCTCATAAAAGTGCAGCTCTACGCCCCTACTTTTCAGAATAGCAATCTCGGAGGGATCAAAATCTCCCCAGGGTTCCCACCAGATCAAATCTTCTTTGACCAGATTCAGCTTCTCTTCGCTCTCTTTAATGCTATCAAGGACATCCAGAACCTTTTGACTCAGATCCCGGGCCTTATCTTCTGAATAGGAGTACTCCTCCTGAACAGCTTTAACGTCCAGCCTTGACAGAGCACGAACAATCCTGTTCCGATCTGCAGCAAGCCCCGTCAGAGTCTCGCTGGATCCGGGAGTCCTCTGCAAATGAACAACACCGGCTTTCTGGATCTTCTCCAGGGCTGTATCTTTTTCGGAGTCCAGAAAGATAAAAGAGACTTTACTCATTTTTACTATCATATCAGGACACCTTTACCAATTTGTTCTTGGACATTTTTCCCCGGACAACCGCAGCTGTCTGCTGGTCTCCCAGGTAAACGCCAATTTTTTTGATGTTTGCCCTGGTATCGGGAATCATTACTTTCTCGAACAGATTCACCCTCTGTGTGGTGATTCTGAGCTCTTTGCCCAGTCTTTTAATCTGTTCTTCCAACACATTAAATTCCAGATCAAGCAGAATAATCTGCTTCAACTTCTCCGCGGCCTTATCAACCCAGAGAGGCATTTCAAAAAGGTTGTAGGAAACAGGATGGAACTCCGCTCCTTTAAATACGGGGATTTCTACACCGGCAATATTGCCCTTTGCGGTATCCACATATTTCACTCTTAACAGAGCATCATCTAGACCAACGTCTTCAGCAAAGACAGCGATCCACTGGCGAAACTCCTGATTAAGGGCTTCCTGTTTATGACGAACCTCAGCTTCCCGCAATTCAACATTACGGATTTCAACCTGGAGCTGTTGTTTTTTCAGGATGAGAGTCGGAAGATAGCGGGTATACATCTTAAGTGAGTCTTTCTGCTTCTTCTGCTCATTCTTTGTCAGTTTTATATTCGCCATAGCTTAACTCACTGCTGGCCAAAACTGATCAATCAGGGATGATTTTAGCCCTGTTTCTTCTTTGTTAAAACTATCCGCAAGGATTTTCCAACCGTTATCCAGGGCTTTTTCAAGAGGAACATTAACAGATAAATCCATCATTTCCTTCTCGAAAGATGCTCCATATTTCAAGAGTTTACTATCCCATGCAGACATGGTAAAACCCATGGACTGTTTCTCCAGAGAGTCTTTGTAGGAAGCATAGAGTTTAATCATACCGTCCATAAGAGCTCTGTGGTCGTCCCGAGTTTTATCATTAACCTGCTGCTTCAGACGGGAGAGTGAACCGAAAGGTTCGATTCTTCCATTTTTCAGGTAGTACTGACCTTCTGTAATATATCCGGTGTTATCAGGAACCGGATGGGTTACATCATCACCAGGCATTGTTGTGACACCCAGGATGGTAATAGAACCTGCTCCTTGAATATCAACAGCCTTTTCATAGCGTGATGCCAACTGGGAGTAAAGGTCTCCCGGATAACCACGGTTTGAAGGTACCTGTTCCTGAGTAATAGCAATCTCTTTCATGGCATCTGCAAAGTTGGTCATATCTGTTAAGAGAACCAGTACTTTTTTACCCTGAAGGGCAAATTTTTCTGCTACTGCCAGAGAGATATCGGGAACCTGCAGACTTTCTACAATAGGATCTGCCGCCGTGTGAATAAACATAATGGTTCTGCTCAGAGCACCACCCTCTTCCAGAGTATCCTTGAAGAAAAGGTAATCATCATATTTCAAACCCATTCCACCAAGGATAATCATATCTACTTCGGCCTGCATGGCAATTCTTGCCAACAGTTCATTGTATGGCTCACCTGAGACGGAGAAGATCGGCAGTTTCTGGCTTTCCACCAGGGTGTTGAACAGGTCGATCATGGGAATACCCGTACGAATCATATTCTTGGGAATAATTCTGTTAGCCGGGTTGAAGGAAGGCCCCCCGATGGGAATCAAATTCTCATTCAGTGTGGGTCCATTGTCACGGGGTGCTCCCGATCCACTAAAAATACGGCCCATCAGATTTTCCGAAAAAGAAACCTGCATGGGATGTCCCAGAAAACGAACTTCGTCACCGGTTGAAATACCCTGACCACCTGCAAAAACCTGGAGAGAAACCATGTCTCCATCCAGTTTATTAACCTCAGCCAGAGAATCACCAAAGGATGTGGAGATCTCTGCG
Organism: Spirochaetaceae bacterium 4572_59; assembly: GCA_002084805.1. GTDB lineage: Bacteria > Spirochaetota > Spirochaetia > DSM-2461 > DSM-2461 > Oceanispirochaeta. The sequence continues at coordinate 41,745 of NBMC01000026.1, forward strand.
AGGTCTCCATATTTTACTCCGTCGGCTTTTACGGTGATAACGTTTCCAACGATTGAATCAATTTTGCTGTAAACTTTTCTCATTTTTTAACCTCAGATCTTTTCCATTAAGGCGGCAGCTCTTTCATCCACCCTGATTTTCTTTTCAGCCAGAGTCTTTTTGATCTGTTCTTCCAAATCCTTGAAGGCATCACACTGCCATTCTGATCCGTTATAGTCCAGAATTACCTGACGGAGCTGGTTGAACCAGGAACGAGCCTCATCTTTACTACTCAAATCCAGCTCTGCACCCAGAATTTCCATCATAATATTAAAAAGATATTTCTGACGCTCTGGAGAGACTGCTGCATCTACAGGGTCAAAGGAGTTCTGCTGAAAATAGGTAGCATCCAGAAGTTCTCCTTTCTGATAGATAACAAAGTCCTGAAGGGATGTACCCTCTTCACCGACTACTTTCATCATAGATTCGATTTCATTGGACCTGAACAGAATGTCATAGGCATATGATGTCTGCTCTTCATCAATAATTCCCTTGTATTTACTCCAAGAGTCAATAGGATGGATAGCAGGGTACTTACGGGCATCAGAACGCTCTCTGGATAATCCATGAAAGGCACCTACGACTTTCAGGGTAGCCTGTGTTACAGGTTCCTCAAAGTTACCACCTGCGGGAGATACGGTACCACCGATTGTGACGGAACCTTTCTGTCCGTCTTTCAGCTGAACAAGACCGGCTCTTTCATAAAATCCTGCAATTGTGGATTCCAGATAGGCGGGGAATGCTTCTTCACCGGGAATCTCTTCCAGACGTCCGGACATCTCTCTCATGGCCTGGGCCCAACGGGAGGTGGAGTCAGCCAGAAGCAGGACATCCAATCCCATCTGTCGGTAGTATTCCCCCAGAGTAACAGCCGTATATACAGAAGCTTCACGGGAAGCTACAGGCATGGAAGAGGTATTACAGATAATAATGGTTCTCTCCATCAGAGATTTCCCTGTTTTTGGATCCAACAGTTCGGGGAACTCTTTAAGAGTTTCTACAACCTCACCCGCACGCTCTCCACAAGCAGCAACAATTACGATATCAACATCGGCAAATTTAGATGTGATCTGCTGCAGTACGGTCTTACCGGCACCAAAAGGACCGGGAATACAGTAGGTACCACCCTTTGCGACAGGCAGAAAGGTATCAACCAGACGAATCTGGGTTACCATCGGGTCTACTGGTCTAAGGCGTTCTGCGTAACATTTAATAGCCTTTTTAACGGGCCATTCAAAAGACATGCTTACGGGAATCACATTGCCTCTGCTATCTTCCAACTCCGCAATAGTGTCCTTAATATCATAAGAACCCTTTGACTTTATAGATTTTACGCTATAGTTATCAAGCATAGAAAAAGGAACCATTATATTATGCTTAATGGTACCTTCGGGAACTTCTCCCAGCTTGTCTGCCTTTACTACCTGTGCACCAATTTCAACAGAGGGGGTAAACTCCCATTTCTGATCTTTGGGAAGAGGATCCAGGTAAAACCCTCTTTCAAGGAAGTGTCCGGCCGCCTCAGCCAGTTCGGGAAGAGGGTTCTGAAGACCGTCATAGACCTGCCCCAAAAGACCGGGTCCCAGTTCTACAGCCAGTAGTTCTTCGGAAAACTCTACTGGATCACCGATTCCAATTCCCTTTGTAATTTCAAAAACCTGCATCTGAGCCCGATCTCCGTTAATACGGATAACCTCGGATTTCAGCTTTGTCCCGCCGGTCACTACATAACCAACTTCGTTTAACTTAATGTCACCGGCGATCTCAACGGTCACCATATTTCCATTAACACCAACTACTTTTCCAGTACTTTTCATTCTTGTTCTCCAACTGCATCATCATCCATCTGATTCAGGATATTCTGGTAAATTTCCTGATAGCGGGCAAATCCGGTTTCCTCATCGAAGCAGCTCTTCCTTTCCAGGATCTGAAGCTGCAGAGAATAGAGGATTAGAAAATCCAGATCAAAGAAATGCCCTACTTTCAGATTTTCCAGGAACTGCCATCGTCCCCGGTTTAAAGCATCCTCGGCATCCATGGGAGATTCCTGCTTAAAAGCATGAGAGGCCAGGGATGCGGTGTCGGGATAGCGTTCACTTTTTTCAATAAATTCTTCCGCGTCCAGCCCCATAGCAGAGGCTCTGAGGAGTACCAGTTCATTTCTTAAACTGATTTCCCATTTCCTGAATTCATCAGCCACAGAAGATTCTGATTCCATCCGGGAATCAGGGATCAAAGAGGCTGAACTGAACAAATCCCATTCGGCCGGCTTCAGCCATTTATGACAGTCCGCCAGATAATCGGCGACTTTTAGCACAGGGTGCTCATCATAGGACAGCATGGGCAGTGATGCGATAGTATAATAAAACTGACCCAAAATTGACTCCTTTTACTTTTCCAGAATGGATGTAAGACTGGGGCTCAGATACTTGGAAAGCATCGTCATCAGCTCATCATCCGAAAAATCATAAAAGGCCCTTCCATCTTTTGAAGAGATTCTGAAACCAGCTTCAATATCATTAAATGGTTTGATTTCAAGTCCTTTTTCGATTTCACTTTTCAGCTGATTTTTCATATCAGCTTCCAGACTCTTTAACAGATTTTCAGGAACCATAACAGTCAAATCTTTGACTTCTTCTGAGTTCCATGATTTCAGTACGGTGACTATACACTCTTTCAGGCTGGTCCCTTTCAGGACTTCCGCCGTTCCGGATTTTATGACAGCGTCAAACAGAGCTTCAACATCCTTTCTGATTGAGATCAAAAGATCTCTTCCGGCCTGTTTCAAGGCTTCTTTTCCGGCTTGTTCCATTCGGGAAGCTTCGTTCTGAGCCTGAGATTTAATCTCAGCAACTTCCTTTTCAGCCTTTTCCATCATTGCAGAAGCATTTCTTTCTGCATCACTGATTATGCCGGCAGCTGTTTCTTCAGCACTCTTTACACCGTCATTCTTGATCTTTTCAATAAGTTCCTTAACCTGAACATCCATGCAATTTTACCCTCTTAAAAGATATATTTTACAACTTTCTGTATTTTGTGTTCTGCTAAAAGAAAAACCGCATGAGGAAATTGATTCTCTTTTACAAAATTATCCAGAAAGACTTTTAAACCAGCTATAAAAGACTCATTATCCTGATACTCTTCCGTTGGAAAGGTACTGAGGACCGGTAGCAATTTTTTCAGACAGGAGATTTCCCGCTCTAAAAGAGCTCCATTTTCCTGCTGGACATAGTGCGTAATTTCATGCTTTTCATACCGAGATTGATACAATTCGATTAACAAATTAATATCATTCTCGATTTCTTCTAACTCGACTCTCAGAATTTTAATAAATAATTTTCTATTGTCCGACAAATTCTCCCCCTTTTCTATTGTCCGACAAATTCTCCCCCTTTGTAAATATAAAAGAAACTATTGTAAATGTAAATAATTTTTCTAGACAGAACCCAAACTCAGGTCACCCCATATTTTAATCATATTCCCATCCATCCTCCTTTAATAGATCTTGTTTTATCAAAAAAAGTACTTTTTTATCTATTTTTTGTCTATTTGTCTGACTAATTATATCCAAGGTTGAGATTTCGATCTCAATGATGTAACCCCTTCCCTTTTCTGAACCGTAGCCGGGAGTAAAAACCGCCTGTATATTAAAAAGACCATCCATTTCAGGATTACAGGTTTCACCTCTTTCTGCCCGGTTAGGACGAAGCCGGTACAGATCACCATACTCGTCTTCCAACCAAGAATCAATTCTGTCACAAACGGCTTTCAGCTTCCTATCCCATTCACGCAGCTTAGGATGTCTCATACTATACCCACTCCAGTACCCAGATAAATTGATTACGACTGTACAAGTCCTGTAAAGAGATACGATACTCCACCGTTCTACCGTTCGGACTTATCAGCCCATATGTAGAATTCTGAATTGTTCCAGGTACAGAAATAACAAAATGCAGATAATCCTCATTATAAAATGAGGAGAGATAAGTGGTAGTTTCCCTTGATACAGCCTGATCCTGTTCAAAGAACTCCATGGTCAGCTGACTGATATCCCCAATCAGATTTAACTCTATGGGTATTCCGCAGTATTTACTCAATGTTCGAAAGGAAGAGAAATTAAATTCAGAGTTTATATAGTTGTATTCCCGGTCTTCTCTGTCAATAACGTTGAGAATTGATATACCATCAATGCCGGCTGTAGTTTTATCAAGTTCCTGCCGGTTAACAGGGAGAGTGATCAACCGGGCTCCCGCAGGAGAGTCTTTCTGGAATCCTATGGCTTTTTTTGAAACACGGTAATCCATAGTTATTTTTCCACTGCCATCCGGCTGTATGCTAAGATCAGCATTCACGGTCAAACAGGAGGAAAACAAAGAGATTAGAGTTACTATACTGAAGATATACCATGTATTTCTTTTCATAGAATTACCGATTCTATTATATTATCATGCAATTAAAAAAAATATTCAACTGAGCACTATCAATACTGTCTCTCATTCTCCTTAAGTTCTGCGAACATTCTTACATAACTTTCATAACGGTCTTCATTGATCACTCCTGACTGAACAGCATCTTTAATAGCGCATCCCGGTTCATGAAGATGATGACATCCATTAAAATTACAAGAACCGATCAAAGGCTGAAAGTCTATAAACCAGTGGTCCAAATCACTACTATCTATCCCCCATAAAAGGAGTTCCCTGATTCCGGGAGTATCAATGATATAACCGCTACCAAACTCATGAGGAATCATAACGGCAAAGTTAGTTGTATGTTTTCCCCGACACATTTTCCGGGAAACCTCGGCAGTTGTCTGTTCTGCATTAGGAATCAAACGATTCAGAAGAGTGGACTTCCCTACTCCGGACTGACCCGCAAATCCTACAATTTTCCCCTTAATCTCCTCTAAAAGGGCATCCACGCCCTCTCCAGTTTCGGCAGAAACAGAATAAACAGGGATGTGAAGACTCTCAAAATAGCTCAGTCTACTTCGGACTGAATCCTCAATATTCTGATCGCATTTATTCAGAATAATAGAAATTTCAAGATGCCCCTGCTCGGCCATGATCAGAGCTCTATCTATAAAACGAGGTCTGAAAGGAGGCAGTTCGGGAGAGACTATGCAGTAGAGACGGTCCATATTTACTGCCAGAGTCTGCAGAGCCCTTCCCTTTTTATTGTATCTAGCAAAGTAATTGAAACGATCATCACGACCTGTAATAATTGCCTTGTCGGGTTCTCCTGGGATATCTTCAAAATCCACCTGATCTCCCGCTGAAATAGGATTATAAAATTTTTTATGAGAGATCAGTTTTTTCCCTTTGATACGGCACTCCCGTTCGTTTCCATCATCTATTCCTTTAACTAAATAGATGTTATTGATTCCCCAGAGAACAAGTCCTTTCATTAAATTCCAACCTCCAGAGTTTTTAATTCCATATTTTCAGATAGTGCTAGATCCTTATATTGATTGATCAGGCCTGAACTGTCAGTGATATTCAGTATTGCTATGGTAGAGGAGTTTTTTTTGTTCTGTCCGAGAGAGAGATCTACACACTCTTTTTCCAAAAGACTCAAGATTCTTTTCCCTACACCCTCTGTAGAATCAATGATTGACAGAGTGGGACTCTTCCATTTTTCAAACCAGGGTTTCAAATATATATAATGGGTACAGCCCAGAACCATATGGCTCCATTCCCGCCGCTTGGCTTCCTGCAGATAGGGAATAACGACTCGTTTTATATCCTCTTCCCTTGCAGCTATCAGTTTATTTTCCACAAAATCTACCAAATCGGATGCGGCAATACAGTCAACAGATTCCCCATGGGGAGTAAATTTGCGGATAAGCTCTTTCAGATAATCCCCTTCAACGGTACCTTTAGTAGCAAGCACACCGATTCTTCCCGTACCATAACATTCGGCCGCCGGTTTTACTGCGGGGACCACACCAACAAAAGGTATGGAAAAACGAGCGCGAAGATCCGCCAATGCTGTTACGGATGCGGTATTACAGGCAAGGATAATTATATCGGGGGAGTAATGACGAATCATCAGATATGTTAGTTTGATAAGACGGTCTTTCAGCTCTTCTGAGGAACGTCCACCATAGGGAAAATACTTATTATCAGCCAGATAGACATACTGCCAATCAGGGCGTTTTTCCCGGACCCACCTCAGATAGGGAATTCCTCCGATACCGGAGTCCATAAAAACCAGCTTTTTTTCTTTTGAGATCATCAGGAGAAAAGATCCTCAAACTGTTTTTTTGCTCTTTTTACCCTACCATCCGATAGAGGCTTTTCCCTATTCCCTCCGGGGGTAAAATAGTCGCAAAAATTAGCTTTCAGTTTATCCTGAACAAGCTCTGCCTGGGGTTCCCTGCACTCGTGATGGGCCGAAGAATCGTAATGCAGACAGTTCATACATATTTTCATTTCTTTTCCACAGGATGGACAGAGAGTGGTTTTATAGATTTTTTCATTGAAAACAGCAGCACAAAAATAACATTTACCCATAAACGGATCTTAACCCCTTGTAAAAAAAAAGGCAATAAATTACATATCATTATATGTTTGATTTGGATTACTGTTCTTATCCCGACTGCAAAAAGAAAGTTCGAACGGGTTCCAGGCTCTGTGAAGATCACCAGAGCTGGCAAAGTGTTGAACACTTCAGCTCTCTCATGACAGAGAAAGACCTTATCGGGGACATCAAGGCCCCCGGGCTGACCTTTAAAAATCTGGACCTCAGGAACAAACGTTTCATCGATTGTTACTTTCACCATACACAATGGATCAACTGCCATTTTGATAGATCGATATTTCAGATGTGCTTTTTTGATGAATCAGTCTTTATGGATACATCTTTTACAAAGGTAAATATGAAGCATTGTGTTTTCACAGATTCTGTTATGACCAACATCGATTGGCATGGTTCAGATCTGATATCGGTCAATCTGAATAATATTCATGCTGTGAATAACAATTTCAGCGAATCAGACCTGTACTACTCACGTTTTATTGCGGCCTATCTGAAGGATGTAAAGATGATAGACTGTAATCTGAAGCGGGTCGATTTTTCCGCATCCCAAAGAAAAGGCGTCAATTTCAAGTATTCCAATACGGCAGAAGCCTATTTTGACACAGAAGAGATCCAATGAAACTATTTAACCATTTTACAGCAGTAGGTTTCAGCAATACCTATCTTATAGGTCCCGATAAGGGGGGGGATGCCATACTGGTAGATCCCGGCACAATGGATGTCTCGCTCTTAAAACTGATTGAAGATCATAATTACTACATCCGCCATGTTCTTATCACTCATGCCCATCCGAACCATTTCAGAGGCATAAAAACCATCCTGAAAATTTATGACGCTACAATTTATTCCAAGGTTGAGGAACTGGAAGGTATAAGTTGTAAAGTTCTGGAAGAAGGAGAAATAACCCTCAGTGATCAGAAGATCGAAATTATCTCTGTTGTCGGACATTCCTTTGATTCTCTCGTCTATAGATGCGGTCATTTTTTCTTTACGGGAGATGTACTCTCCGCCGGCAGGACAGGAACTACTCCTGACCGCTATACACGTGCTCTCTTAATAGACGAACTGGAAAACAAACTGTTTACCAGAGAGGGCCATGGGATCCTGCTACCAGGCCACGGTCCTCCCTCAACAATCAAAGCAGAAAAAAATATATTTATTCATATGAATGAAGAATATGAAAAACAGAATCAGTCAGAAGCCTGATCCTCGAGGTCAAGCCTCTCCTCCATCTTTTGAAAGCGCTTAGGAAGGGCTGATAAAAACTCCCTGGGCGTATCTTCACCGGGAAGGCAGATACTCAGCTTCCAGGAATGTAGCATCAGAGTGGCATCGGGATGCCGGTTATCCTTTCGGGCATAGATAGGATCTCCCATAATGGGACAGCCCATAGAAAGGAGGTGAACTCTTAGCTGATGAGTTCTTCCCGTTTCAAGTTTTAAACGGACCAGGGTATAGTTATTCCAGGCTTTCAGTACTTCATAGCGGGTTAAAGCATGCTTTCCCTTGCTTTCATGTACGGTAAATTTCTTACGGTTTTTTTCATCCCGACAGATAAAGGTATCAATATCTCCCCGACGAACCGGTAGCCGGCCTTTTACAAGAGCAACATAATATTTTTCTGTCTTTCTGTCACGGAACTGAGCCGAGAGAGATTCCAGAGAACCCGTATTTTTTGCTGTTATGATCAGTCCGGATGTATCTTTATCCAAACGGTGAACAATACCCGGACGGACTTTTTCTTCACTGAATGACGCAGAGAGTGTTTTATTGTAATAAAGCAGTCCCTGCACAAGAGTCCCGTGATGATTACCGTTACCGGGGTGAACAACCATTCCCTGTGGCTTATTCAGCACAATCACCTGATCATCTTCATACAAGATATCAAGATCCACCTCTTCAGGACCATATTCAGGTTCATCCGGAAACTCCCAGAAGACGGTGATATTTTCTCCATTTTTGAGTTTTCGGGAATTCTTAATTTCCCTTCCATCCATTTCTATCCGTACTTTACAGATATCAAATTGACTGCGGCTTACAACCCCCTTCCCGGAGATATACTTGTCGGCCCGGATAGCTTCGTCTTCGGGCAGTTCAACCTTTATTGTCTCTTCCATTTCTTAATTCCTGTTTTCCTGTGTTAATTGGGGCTGTTTGCCAGCCCTGCTCTCTTTTATCTGTGCGATAACAAAATCTGCGGCGGCGATACCGGCTGACAAAGAGAGAGACGTTATCAGTTTTATTTGTACATCCTCCTGATCTGTAGAAGTTCCCATTCTATATTCCGAATTAAAATCATGAGAGGCATAGAGAGAAAAATCATAAATCAGATTGGTCAGAATATAGGTCAATGGCACTGATCCGAAGAAAATAACTTCAAAGCGTCTGAGATCATGGGACCATTGGGAAAATTCCACATCCTCATAGGGCAGCGGCTCAGTACTAGGGCCCGTAAACTCTTCTTCTCCCCAAATCTGAGATCCCGGAACCAGGAGACAGATTATGAAAGACAAAAGAATTCTTTTCAAGAACGAACTCCGAATATAGCACTTCCGATACGAACCTGTGTAGAACCTTCCTGCACGGCCCATTCAAAGTCGGAGGTCATTCCCATGGAAAGGCGCGAAAAATCCTGCTCTGGAAACTGTGCAGCCAGTTTATCACGGGCCTCCCTGCAATGGGCAAACGCCTTACGCACAACTACTTCATCATCTGAGAAGGGCGCAATAGTCATTAATCCTCTGATGGAAAGGCAGCTCATAGCAGATAGGACTTGAACAGTTTCCAGAAGCATCTCGAAAGAGGTCAATCCAGTTTTACTGATTTCATCAGAGGTCTTCAACTGTAGCAGTACATCCATCTTTCTATTAGTACTCAAACAGCGGGATTCCAACTTTTCAGCCAGCTTAACTGAATCAAGTGTTTGAATACAGGAAAAAGTTTCAACAGCGGTATTCAACTTATTGCTCTGCAAATGGCCAATCATTTCCAGGCGGACATCAGAGGGGAGCTGAACAGCCTTATCATGTGCCTCGGGAACCCGGTTTTCTCCAAAAACTCTCTGCCCAGCTTCGTAGGCTTCCATCAGCATTGCGAGAGGTTTTGTTTTACTGACGGCCATCAACTCCACGTCTTCGGCAGATCTCCCCGCTTTTATGGCGGCATTATTCAGGCTTTCCCTAACCATTAGTAGATTATCTTTAATACTCATAAGCAATACTCTAACACAGCTGACAAGTCGGAGAAAAGAGGGATCAGAGCTTACTGCTTCAATTCAGAAGCATACGAGAGCCGGTTTCCGCCTTTTCCCTTGTTTCATAGGAGTCCAGATAAGACTCTTTTACCCAGCCGTTCAGTTTTTCCCAGCTGATATTGTACCAGATTGTTACGCTGTACCCCTTCTTATCTTTTAAATAGTGAATAGAGTCAATTTTAACAATATCCCCTTCTCTGAGAGTTGTTACTACAAACTGATCATTATCGGGTTTAGAATTGATCTTCAGATATGCCGTATTTACAACACCCCAGCCTGTGGTACCTGTTAGAATAGGTGTGGGCGGTAGTACCAGATTCCACTGACTAACTTCTTTTTTACAGGAAAAAACAAGTCCCAGCAAAAACAGGGTGAGAAACAGAAGCCTTCCGGTTTTTTCCATTATGTTTCTCCCTTCAATTCCCTGATTTCATCCCTGAGGATGGCAGCTTCTTCAAATTCCATATTTTTTGCTTTTTCCAACATCTCTTTTTCAAGAGCTTTGATTAATTTCTTTTTCTGAGACGGGTCCAGAAGATTCACATTTTTCTTCATTACATCGATGGTCATCCGTTCGGCGCTCTTTTTCTTTTCCACCTTACGCAACAGTAGATCCTGAACAGCTTTCGTAACTGTTACAGCTGTGATACCATGCTCATCATTATATGCCTGTTGAATGACCCTCCGGCGTTCTGTCTCCCTGATGGCGGCTGTCATGGAATGGGATTCCTTATGGGCATACATAATAACCTTACCATTGGCATTACGAGATGCCCTTCCGATTATCTGAATAAGGGATGTTTCAGAGCGGAGGAAGCCGATTTTATCGGCATCTATAATGGCAACAAGAGAAACTTCCGGAATATCAAGCCCCTCACGGAGAAGGTTGATTCCCACTAGAACATCAAACTCACCCAAGCGGAGATCCCTGATGATTTCCACCCTCTCAATTGTATCTATTTCTGAGTGGAGGTAACGGACCTTCAGCCCCAGTTCATTGAGGTAATCCGTTAAATCTTCTGCCATCCGCTTGGTAAGAGTGGTAATAAGAACTCTCTCTTTCTGTTTTATTCTCTTTCCGATCTCTCCATACAGATCTTCCATCTGTCCTTCAGAGGGACGAATCTCCACTTCAGGATCCAGCAGCCCGGTAGGTCTGATAATCTGCTCTGCAACCAGGGTCGATTTCTCCAGTTCCTCTTTTCCGGGAGTGGCTGACACATAGAGAATCTGATTCTTCAGTTTTTCAAACTCACTGTATATGAGGGGGCGATTATCCAGAGCCGATGGCAGGCGGAAGCCAAAATTCACCAGATTGGTCTTACGGGAACGGTCTCCTTCGTACATGGCTCTAATTTGAGAAAGGGTCACATGAGACTCATCCACAAAGGTGAGAAAATCATTGGGAAAGTAATCCAGAAGAACCTCAGGTCTCTCTCCGGCTTCCCGTCCCGCCAGTTGACGGGAGTAGTTCTCGATCCCCGAACAGTAGCCCATCTCCTCCATCATCTCCAGATCATATTCCGTACGGGTTTTTAGACGCTGGGCCTCTACAATCTGACCTCTGGATTCAAAAAACTCCAGCTGATGAACCATCTCTTCCCTGATAGCATTAAGGGTTTTATGGACACGATCTTCGGGCATAACAAAATGCTTGGCCGGGTAAACTGTACACATGGGAAGATCCTGAAGAATCTCACCCGAAACAGGATGAAAACGACGTATAGATTCGATCTCACCCCAGTCAGAACTGATCCGGTAAGCCTCTTTCATATAGGCGGGAAAAATCTCCATTACATCGCCACGAACACGAAACTTTCCCCGTTCCAGAACCATATCATTCCGCTCATACTGAAGAGAAATCAGATTCCTGATAATTTCATCCCACTTGTACTCCTTTCCCACCAACAGCTGAATCCTCATATCCTTGTAGGAAGAAGGGTTTCCCAGACCGTAGATACAGGAGACCGTAGAGACAATCAATACATCCTCACGTTCCATCAGACTCATGGTTGCTGACAAACGCATCCGGTCAATTTCATCATTTATGGATGAGTCTTTTTCTATATAGAGATCCCGAGCGGGCACATATGCCTCGGGCTGATAATAGTCATAGTAGGAGACAAAATACTCAACCGCATTGTTGGGAAAGAAACTCTGAAATTCCCGATAGAGCTGAGCAGCCAGAGTTTTATTATGGGAGATAACCAATGTCGGCTTTTGTATTTCCTCAACGATCTTGGCCATGGTAAAGGTTTTACCGGAACCGGTAACCCCCTTAAGAGTCACAGTCTGCTCGTTATTCCTCAATGCAGTAGATATTTTATCTATCGCCTGAACCTGATCTCCCGCAGCATCATAGGGCGATACAACTTTAAATTTTTCCATGTGTATCCTTAATTATTTGCAGGCCTTTCGGAAAGTTTCACATTAAACTCCCGGGTTTGTTTACCCCGGACAACTTGTATGATCACAGTATCTCCCGGCCTGGTATTCTCAAGACCACCGTAAAAGTCTGAAAGAGTGGCAACGGCTTTCCCATCGATTCCGACAATAATATCTCCACCCAGGCAGATCACCGAAGAACCGGAACGAACTACTTCTCTAGAAGAACCGCCCTCAAGTCCAGCCACTTCGGCATTGCCACCTGTAACGACCCGGGAAACAAGAATTCCCCGGGAAACAGGAAGATGGGCATAACGGACAAGAGAAGGGAAAAGCTGAACCGGAACAATATCGATCCATCCCCGCTGCACCATTCCATAAGCTATCAAATCCGGAACAACCCGGCGGGCTGTATCCACAGGGATGGCAAAACCGATACCTACAGAGCCACCGGATGGCGAATAAATCATTGTATTGATACCGATTATCTCCCCTTTCGAATTGATCAGGGGACCACCGGAATTACCGGGGTTGATGGATGCATCGGTTTGTATCATATCGCGGATAACAAGACCGGCATCATTTTTAAGAGGCCGACCCAAACCAGATACGATACCTGTGGTAAGGGTTCTTTCGAAGGCAAAGGGATTACCGATAGCTATTACTTTCTGACCGACCTTGAGATTCTGCGATGTTCCAAAGGGGATGGTGACCAGATCCTGATCTCCCGGATCAAATTTCAAAACAGAGAGATCATTTTCATAATCTGTACCAATAACTTCCCCTTCATACTGAGTTCCATCGGCTAGTGTTATATAAACTTTAAAGGCTTTGTCCACCACATGGTTATTGGTCAAAACAAAACCTCTTTTATCAATAATAGAGCCTGAACCGGAAGCCCCCTCCTGGGGAACAGGTTCGAGAAACCAGTTATAACCAACCACTTCGGTTGTAACATTCACGACTGCCTCATTAAGAGCCTCATAGATCCGAATGTTATTCAGTTCATCCGCCGAGTAGTCTCCGTTATTATTCATATTCAGACCAAGATTCAAGTTCAGATCGGACGTCATAAGGAGATCTTCAACCGGCAGTTCTGTACTGACAAGATTTTCATCGATTGAATTGGGTTTTCCTGCAAAAGAGAGAACTCCAAATCCCATAAGCAGCAAAATGACCACCAGGGCTGTGGCTGCAGAGTAAAATAATACCTGACTCCGACTGTATAATTTCATAATAAACGCCAACTCCTCCCGAAAGGCTGTACCAGCCTGATTATAAAGTACAGAAAAAATGTGTAAATTTCAAACCACTGGACAATCTTTCTTTACTACTCTGATAATTCGTTCTTTTTGAAAAGGATGTGGAAAATTTATTCATAGAAGGATCCTTATTCTTAGAGAAGACTAGATATCGTCCATTACTTCTCCGATTTTTCTGTTTAATTCGTTATACTGATAGGGTTTTCTGATAAATCCGTTAAGTCCTTCTTCCTTCATTGCCAGAAGATCCTCACTCAGTGTAAACCCCGAGGAAATTATTACTTTAATATCCTTGTCCAGATTTCTCAAGTCGCGAAAACAATCTTTACCATTCATTCCCGGCATAGTCATATCCAATAATACCAGTTGAATAGAGGCATTTTCAGTTCGGAAAATATCTAGCGCTTCCAAACCATTCTCAGCTTGAATAACATTCAAATTCATGAGCTCAAGCATCCCCATAGCGGCTTGTCTCATGGCAGGTTCATCATCAACCACTAATACTGTTTCATTATTTCCTCTATACTCACCCATTTTTTCATGAGTCGAGAGTAATATCCCGGTCTTTAATGGAAATAGTAATTTGAATACTGTTCCTTCTCCAATTTCACTATATACCGTGATTAAACCCTTATGTTGCTTTACAGTTCCGAAAACAGCTGCTAATCCAAGGCCTGTACCCTTGCCCTGGGGCTGTGTAGTAAAAAAAGGTTCAAAAATCCGGTCCTGAATTGCCTTGGGAATACCACAACCATTATCCCTGATTTCTATTTCTGCATATGCCCCTGGTTTAAGAGAGTTAGCAAGAGTTTTAACCATATGGTCTGTTATTTCAATTTGACCTGTCGAAACCCAGAGATCACCACCATCAGGCATAGCATGAGAGGCATTTATAAACAGATTTAAAAAAGCATTCTGCAGTTGAGACAGATCGCCATTAATCATCAAAGGAGATTCATTAAACTCCTGATGCAGCTGTATCCGGGGATCGGCTGTATGCACAAATAACGCAAAGGCTTCCTTGAGAGATAAATGAATATCAAGCAAAACCATAACTGAAGAATCATGCCTGGCAAACATCAGTAATTTTTCTGTTAAATCAGCGGCTCTACGGCTGGATGTCAGAATCATATCCAGAAATTGAGCCTGTTTGCTGTCTTTTTCAATATAATTTGCCAAAAGCTCAGCACCACCCATAATACCGCCCAGCATATTATTAAAATCATGGGCGATCCCTCCGGCCAATTCTCCGACAGCCCGCATTTTTTGAGATTGCTGCAGCTTCTCCCGCATTCTATATTCATCCGTTATATTCCTAAATACGAGGACAACACCAATGACTTCCCCTGTTTCTGTACGGATAGGAGCGGCAGAATCATCAATAAGCCATTCTTCTCCTGTCTTACTTTGCAGTATTACCTTATCATCCTGCTTTACGGGGTTTTTGCTTTCAAGAACTTTACTGATAAGAGTGTCTACCTTCTGTCTCGTTTTATTATCAATTATCCTGAAAACATCCTCCAGTGGCCATCCTATAATATCTGCTTCATTCCAACCGCATAGTTTTGAAGCCGTATGATTCATGGAGGTAATAAATCCTTCTGTATCGCTTGTGATAACCGCTTCGGCTATTGATGCAAGAGTAACTCTTAACTGTTCCCCACTTTTCTGTAATTCGCTCGTTTTACTGTCTATAAGTCTTCTTAGTAAGTGGTTCCAAAAGATTGAGATAACAAGAAGAATGACAATGCAAAGCAAAGCTGCCGCAATATAGCGGATTGTCGGTCTGTAATCCTTTAAATCGTCCAGATCATAGACAGCAAACCACTTTGAGTAAATTTTCTGATACTCTCCTGAACTTTTTAACTGGCTCAACCCTTCATTTATTAAAGCCAGCAGTTCTACTTCTCCTTTGGGAACGGCTATAGAATAATATCGTTTTAATACAGGAGGGCCGCTTATTTTGATATTTTTAAGCTTCTCCTCCTTTATAAAAACAACTCCCTGCAAGCGGGAAAGAATAGCGGCATCACCAAGTCCGCGGTTCAGACTTTCCATAACTTCTTCAGCGGTATCACACAGAATAAGCCTTTCGGCTATCTGATTATTCATCATAAAATCGAAACCTACATCACTTTTCATAACGATGACAGATTTTTCATAAAGGTCATTTATTGATTGAATCGGGGAGTCTTTTCTAACAAAAATAGCATAGGAGGCCACAAAATGAGGAACAGAAAAATCAACCTTTTTCTGCCTTTCTACTGTATTGAACATCCCCATTAAAACATCGATTTTACCAGTTTCAAGCTCGTTTCGAACCTTACCCCAGAGATCCAGCTGAATATCAATTTCCAGCCCGACAATCTCTGCCACGGCTCTCATAATATCTACATTGAATCCTGCGGGCTGGTTATTTTCATCCAGATACTCATAGGGTGGATAAGCATAATCCCCTTTAACCAGAAGAGGACGATCAAGCTCTTGAGACCTGCCTGATTCATTTGAATCCTTAACATCCTGAGAAAAAAGAGATGTACAGATAAGAAAAAAAAATGACAGATTGATCAGGATCAGCCTCAATAAAAAACCTCCGCTTGTCAAATCATAGGATGCTACAAGTTTTAATTATATCATTAGGATAATAGATATTTATTCAAAGCTCAAGAAACGGAGAATTTTTCGACTAAGGATATTTGAGACAATCCCGAACATCCCGGAGGAGGTTCAGGAATATCTGTAAAAATTAGATTACAGCGATAACTTCAATTTCTACCAGGGCATCCAAAGGGAGTCTGGCAACTTCAACGGCGCTTCTGGAAGGAAAATCGCCACTGAAAAACTCTTTGTACACTTCATTCATGGCTGCAAAATTGTTCATGTCGCTCAGGAAAACAGTTGTTTTGAATACTTTATCCATAGAAGAACCAGCTTCTTCAACGATAGATTTAACATTATTAAGAGACTGTCTTGTCTGCTCAGTGATTGATTCGGGCATTTTACCTGTTTCAATATTAATTGGAAGCTGACCGGAAGTATAAACACTGTTGTTTACAATATTTGCCTGTGAGTAGGGGCCGATTGCGGCAGGTGCTTTTTTTGTACTGACTATCTTTTTCATATGTTCCTCCAAAGTTTTACGCGGATTATACCGCTTTAATTCAAATAATTACTATAAAAACAACCACAAGTCTTAATGCTGATGGTGGTAGTTTATTCAGCTCCATAATAGATAATATCTTTATAGTTGTCAGGATCTGTATCACCTTCTGTGTTAAACAAAAGTACGACAGAGTCCTTATCAAGACCCAAATGGTCTCTTACTTCACTCAGTTCATTTCTTCTCATCAGAAAATCCAGTAAACCAATTCCAACAGATCCGGATTCACCTGATACAATTTTTTTGTCTTTCCCCCGCGGGCAGGCTAACAGACGCATTCCTACTGCAGAAATGAAATCGGGACAGGCAAAATATACAGAAGCAAAATCCCTCAGGATTTCCCATGTAACCAGATTTGGTTCCCCACAGGCTAATCCTGCCATAATGGTATTATGGTCCCCTTTTACAGCATGAGGCTTCCCGTCATTGGTCATGGCAGATTTATAGATACAGGCCGCGTTATTAGGCTCTACAATGGCAGTCACCGGATAGTTTTCTTTAAATTTATTAACATAATATCCTAAAACACCACCAGCCATCGCTCCAACCCCTGCCTGCAGGAAGAGATGAGTCGGCCTATCAATTCCTGCTGCCTCTAATTGCTTTTGAGCCTCGTCAGCCATAGTCATATAGCCCTGGGATATCCAGTTTGGAATTTTTTCATATCCTTCAAAGCCTGTATCCTGAACAAGGATCCAACCGTTTTCATCGCCGGTTTTTGAAGCAAGTCTTACAGCATCATCATAGTTCAGGTCTGTTACATGAATCTCCGCACCGGCCTTTCTGATAGCCTCGACCCTTGTTTCAGCCGCCCCCTTAGGCAGGAAGACAACAGAGCGACAGCCGATTCTTGAGGCGGCCCAGGCAACTCCCCGTCCATGGTTACCGTCAGTAGCTGTAACAAAGACAATATCTTTAATTTGATCATACACTTCTTTTGTTTTCAGATAGTCAAAACTTATCTCTGAGATATTCTTGCCAATCTTTTCACAAATCACCTGGGCAATGGAATATGTCCCCCCCAGAGCCTTGAAGGCATTCAGGCCGAAACGGAAAGACTCATCCTTGACGTATATTCCCTTAACACCCATATCCTGAGCCAGAGTATCCAGACTGACCAGAGGTGTTTCTGAGTATTCATCTATGGTTTTATGGAAATTAGTAACTTTCTGAACTTCCTTACTGTTAAAGAGTTCAGGATAAGCTTTATAATTTTTTTCTGTAGCAACAGCTTTAATTCTGAATGCTTCATCAAATATCTTCATATTAATCCTCCATGAATGTTATAAATATAATTATACAAACACTATGCAATCACTATGCCAACTCATTTATTGCCAGTTTTTTTGTTTTTTTGGCTACAATGAGAGAGAATCTGCCTGGATAAAGGGATATTTCGAACAAGAGTTATCATTTTGATATATCATTATCATATTGATAATCTCATAACGTTTGTTCCAGCTGATATTTTTTGATTTTTCGGTAGAGAGTCGCGATTCCGATACCCAGCTTTTCTGCGATAATTTTTTTGGCATCTATATCCCAGCCATAAAGGCTAAGCGCTCTCTCTATAAGCTTACGTTCCATGGCCTCCAGATTGAAATCCTGTATTTCAAAGTTCAAAGCGCTGGTTTTTATCTTTTTTGGAAGAAAATCTGCATTCAGAACCCCCCCCCGGGGAAGCATAACAATGACATACTCGATGGTATTCTGTAGTTCTCGGACATTACCGGGCCACACATACTCTTCCACAGCTTCCCAGAAATTGTCCTCAATCCCGACAACTTCCTTTTGAAACAACTCTGAAAATTTCTGAATGAAAAAGAGAGTCAACTGCCGGATATCCCCCTCACGTTCACGAAGAGGAGGGAGTTGCAGGGGAATAACATTCAGCCTGTAATACAGATCGTCACGGAAGGTTTTTTCAGAAATCATGGCTTCCAGATCTTTATTGGTAGCCGTAATCACGCGGACGTCTATGGGGATATTCCGGGTAGAACCAATACGGGTAATTTCTCTCTCTTCCAAAGCCCTTAAAAGCTTTACCTGGAGATAGAGAGGCATATCCCCCACTTCATCCAGAAAAAGAGTTCCCTTATCCGCCAATTCGAATTTTCCGATTTTCCCTTTTGGATTGGCTCCGGTAAAAGCCCCTTTGTCATAACCGAACAACTCACTTTCTATCAGGTGTTCAGGAATAGCACCGCAATTAACAGCAACAAAGGGGGCCCTATGACTTTCTTCATGAAGAGCTCTTGCCAATAGCTCCTTTCCTGTGCCGCTTTCTCCTGTTATGAGTACGGTTGAATTGGTTTTTGCAACCATCTTCACTTTCTCTTTCAGTTTGTGAATTTGCGGAGATTTCCCCCTTGTCCTTTCAAGGCCGATTTTCTGCTGTGTCGTTGTAATTGACAGGGCATAGGAACGAACCATATCGGCATCCTTCAAGAGAAAGAGATCATGATAATCATCCATTTTAATCTCAAATTTCTTACCAATAAAAGTATGAACAGTTTCACCAACTGTTATTTGATACTCTTCCTCATCCAAAACAAAATGACCTGTTGCTTTAATATTAATGGGAGCATTTTTATTATATCCCCCGAAATTAAGCATTTTCTCAGCGATATCATTCATATTCTGTATACATGAATGCTTATCCAGTACAAGCACACCCTGATCAATTCTATTATTTATCTTCTTCAGAAGATCCAGAAAGATCAGATTCTTATGGTTTTCAATTTTTTCTCCCGCCTTGGATGAAATAAGCTCGGAGATTTGTCCCGAAAATTCTACAAAAGTTTTGAAGTTATTCAGAAGATGCCTTTTTTGTTCTTCCGTAAAACAGACAAAACCGATAACACCTATCACCCTTGTTCCGATTTTAATGGGAGTACTTATTTCATAAACCTCTTCACAATCACCAAACTTCGGACACTTGATACAAACAGGATCCACACCGGGATTCTCGATAATCTGCATGCGCCCCGACCGGATAACCTGATCATAGGCACATCCCTCATGGGCCATGGTTTCATTAACCTTATTTTTAAAGGCTCCTGTGCCGGAAATCCGTTCAAGAGAATCATCTGCAATTTCAACATCGAGTTTCAGAACATCAGACAGGACTGTGGCATATTTTTCAACTGAATCCTGTATATTCTTTAGAATCTTTTCCATCAGAATAGACCTCTGTTACTTTCTGGTACGGGTAGGTCGCCTGGAAGACATATTTTTCTTTCCAGCAGAACCAGATCTGCTGGAACCACTGATCTCATCCGCATCGGATCTTTTTTTGGAAGGAAATCGTTCTGATTTATGCTTTTTTTTCTCCATATCCGTATCTTTCTGATTCTTGCCTAAAATCGTGTTGATATCATACTTGGGCTCAAATCCGGGAATAATCTCACTGGGGATCTCATACTTTAATATCTTCTCAATTTTCTTCAACTGATTCTTCTCTGAAAAGGAAACCAGAGAGATAGCTGTTCCGGATTTTCCGGCACGGCCGGTTCTTCCAATACGGTGAATATAATCCTCGGGTATTTGAGGAAGTTCAAAGTTCACCACATAACTCAAATCATCCAGATCGATTCCTCTGGCGGCAACATCGGTTGCAATCAAAGCCTGGAGATCACCTGTTTTAAAGTTTTTCAAAGCCCTGTTCCGGGCGCCCTGGCTCTTATCACCATGAATGGCTAATGAGGGGATTCCGGCTTTCAGCAACTGAGAGGCCAGCCGGTCCGCACTGTGTTTTGTTTTTACAAAGATCAGCACCTGATACCACTGCCCTTCCTTAATAAGATGGAGCAGCAGATCATAACGTTGTCCTTTATCCACATAGTGCAGGATCTGTTTAACATCTGCGGCGGCAGCATTTCTTTTTGCCACCTCTATCATAACAGGATTCTTCAGAATTTTCTTTGCAAGAGATTCAACTTCCTGACTATAGGTAGCGGAAAAAAGCAGATTCTGGCTCTTCTTTGTAAGGGTCTCTATAATAGTTTTTATATCATTGATAAATCCCATATCTAGCATACGGTCTGCTTCATCAAGAACCAGAAGTCTTATCTCTGAAAGATCCACACTATCCTTCAGGATATGATCCATCAAACGTCCGGGAGTGGCAATAACGATATCTGTACCATTTTTCAGATTTGTGACCTGGGAACTCATTTTGACACCCCCAAAGACTTTTGTAATCGAAAGATCCAAAAATTGTCCATAACTCTTAAAACTTTCCGCCACCTGATCCGCCAACTCTCTGGTAGGGGTCAGGATAAGAGATCTTGGAGCACAGGAAGGCCCTGCAGTTTTATTAAGCAGCTGCAATACAGGAAGGGCAAAAGCAGCGGTTTTTCCGGTACCCGTTTGGGCTCCACCCATAATATCACGACCATCTAGAATAGCTGGAATGGCCTGAGCCTGTATGGGCGTGGTATCTTTATATCCTCTGGATTTTACTCCTTTAAGGATCTCCGGTTTTAAACCTAATTTCTCAAATTTCAAAAAAATCTCCTACCCTGTGCGGTCTTATATAAAGTTTTACTGAAACTGAAAATACCATTTGAGAGAAGAAATGTATAGTTGCTATATTTTCAGATGCTTATAATTTTTCTGATTTCCCTTTTTCTCATCTCATAGAAAGCGAAACAAGAGCTTTTTCAGAAAAATATCTCAAAACCTGAACTGTGTCATATTTTGAAACAGAAAGCTCATGCTATTATGATTTATCAGTGAGGAAACTCATGCCGTATATGTTAATTATGTTGAGGAGTAAGACTATGAGAATTTATGATCTGATTAAGAAGAAAAGAGATGGAAAAGAATTAAGCAAAGAGGAAATTTCTTTTTTCGTCCAGGAATATACAAATGAGAACATACCAGACTATCAGGCAGCAGCCATGCTAATGGCAATGTTTCTTAAAAAAATGAATAAGCGGGAAACCGTAGATTTGACTGATGCAATTCTGCATTCGGGAGAACAGATTAACCTCGATTCCATCGAAGGTGTTAAAGTGGATAAACACAGTACCGGCGGTGTGGGCGATACCACGACCCTAATTGTAGGACCTCTGGTTGCGTCCTGCGATGTTCCTCTTGCCAAAATGTCAGGACGAGGTTTGGGACATACCGGAGGGACCCTTGATAAACTGGAATCTATTGAGGGGTTCAAAATTGATGTATCCATGGAGAAATTTGTTGATCTAGTAAATACCAATAAGATTGCCGTTATCAGCCAGACAAAGAATGTGGCTCCTGCCGATAAAAAACTGTATCATCTGCGTGATGTCACTGCGACAGTCGATAGTATGCCCCTCATAGCTAGCAGCATTATGAGTAAAAAGTTGGCGTCCGGCAGTGATGCCATCCTTCTTGATGTTAAGGTAGGTAGCGGTGCTTTTATGAAAGGCATAGATGAGGCCAGCGAGTTGGCCTCAGAAATGGTTGATATTGGGAAAAGCATGGGCCGTGATACTATTGCAGTCATCACTGATATGAATCAGCCCTTGGGTAATGCCATTGGTAATGCCCTGGAAGTTAAGGAAGCCATAGAAATTCTCAAAGGCGAAGGTCCTGAAGATATTACGAAGCTGTGCCTGGAGCTATCTGCTCATATCGTAGTTCTCGGGAAAAAAGCTGACAGCTATGAAGAAGCCTATAAACTGGTTTCAGAAAAATTGACCGACCGCAGTGCTCTCAGAAAATTCGGGGAATTTGTGCAAGCTCAGGGTGGCAATGATGCCATTATTGATGATCCTTCACTCCTGCCTACAGCTGAAAAACACTATGAAATAAAGGCCGGAGAAGACGGCTTTATTGATGAACTCAACTCTGAAGAAATCGGCCTGGTGGCAATGATGCTTGGTGCGGGAAGAGAGACGTTCGAAAGCAAACTGGACTATGCCGCCGGATTGGTTTTAAAGAAAAAGATCAGTGATCCTGTAAAAAAAGGAGAGACTGTTGCTGTACTACATTACAATGATGATACAAATCTTGAAAGTGCTGTTAACAGATTCAATAAGGCCTACACCATTGTTGCTAAAATACCCCAGTCTCCCTTATTAATAAAAAAAATTATACGCTAGATATAAGGCAAAAAACCATATAATATGGGGAATTGTGAAGCTTTGTGAAATTCTTCAACAATTCCCTTATTTTTCAGAGCCCCTACAAGGCCTTCCTAAAGATATAGAACTGCATATTGAAAAATTCCCGGCTCAGACAATAATCGTCCAGAAAGATGATCCCGTCGAAAAAGTCATGATTGTTTATGCCGGAGATATAGCTGTATACAACATCTATGAAGCTGGTGAAGTCATATACATTCAAAGTGAAGAAATCTCTTTTATTGGAGATATAGAACTACTGAACAATATCGATCATTTTATTTGCTCCATTATAACAAAA
>NBMC01000092.1 GCA_002084805.1 Spirochaetaceae bacterium 4572_59
GCAGAAAGCATCAAACTGTTTTTTAACAGTTGCATCCATTCTAATACTTAATGTTGTTTGTGCCACAATAAACACCTCTCTCTTTTATACATACAATGTAATACGTTCCGTCGACTTCTACTCAAATCTGTCCTTTATGATAAAACGATGAATGGACGTTCGACGTAACGGGCCAGCAATTTAATTGTCATTGTTTATAGTTGACTCCGCTGCTCTATAAAAGATTTCGGAGGCATGCCGTAAGAAGTTCAGATCTTTATGGATACAGAACCTTTAAAGTTCCCGCTGATATATCCTAATGCTAAGGGTAAAATCTACTTATGGCGGGTTTTCACGACAATAGATACAAATACCTCTTTAAACATAAACTCCTTGTAGAGCGCTTGATGAAATCATTTGTTCATGAAAAATTTGTAAAACAACTTGATTTTTCATCTATGGAACGGCTGGACAAGTCATTTGTTACCAATGATTTTAAGGAAAAAGAGTCCGATATTATCTGGAAACTGAATTACAAAGAGAAACCCATTTATATTTTTCTACTTATTGAATTCCAGTCTACCGTAGACCATACCATGCCTCTAAGATTTTTAAGATATATAGCAGAGTTTTATCAGGCACTGCAGATTAACTCCAAAAATGAAAAATACCCTGCGGTATTCCCTCTTCTTCTGTATAACGGAATTACCGGAACTCAGAAGAATTTTTGCAAACTGGTTTACGTCTATTCTTGAAAACAAGACCGATATGGACAATGAAAAGATTAAAGAAAAAATGGATTCCCTACAGGAGGTCAAAGATATGTTTTCAACATCAGTCGAAAAATATGGTAAAAAATTAATCGAACAAGGTATCGAGCAAGGCATTGAAAAAGGTATCGAACAAGGGGAATATAAAAAAGCCCTGGCTGATGCTGAAAATATGAAAAAGTACGGTATAAAAGCAGATATAATATGCAAAGTCACCGGCCTCAGCTATGAAGTGGTCGAGGATTTGTAAGAGAATTGAGACACAGTTTCTTCTGTCTTCTTAAAAAAAATGCCGCAAGACTTATGAGGTCCTTAACCCAAGTTCACCAAACTTGTCTTGGAAATAAAAAAAATCGCCTTAAAATCAGCTTTTTTTTGCTTTTAGAAGCTCTCCCTTTGAGGAGAGGTCTGATTGTGTTTTCGTAGTGACTCATAGTGAGTTTTTGAAAACGGGCCACGACAGAAATTCATTCTGAATTTAGGCAAGCTTGATATTGATCCATCTCTCTACAAATCTCTTGCCAGAAGGATTGAAGATATCCTTACCGGGCAGAAAAGCTTTGAAAGTTTACCCTTGGATCTTGAAAAAGTAGCTCGCAGTACAGCTGGCAGAAAAGCTTTGAAAGTTTACCCTTGGATCTTGAAAAAGTAGCTCGCAGTACAGCTTCGAAGATATTTGATAAAAGAGCAGAAGAGAATAAAGATTCTGAAGTTACTAACTTCAAAAATATTGACATAAATTCAATAGAAGCATCAGAGTCGAGAAGCTTTGGAGGGGAATATCTGTGTGATTCCATCTGGAATGAGCTGGAAATGAACAATTTCCTCAAAGAAATGAATATTATTCCTGTTCTCGAATCTCTTGTAGTTGGACGACTTGTCGATCCGGGTAGTGAAAGATACACAAAAGAATGGGTAGAGAACCGCTCTTCCCTATTTGAGATAACAGGATCGCCATATCAGCCATCATTAAACTCTTATTACAGGGGAGGAGACTCTCTTTTTAATGTAAAAGAAGAACTGGAAAAACATTTGACANNAAAGAAGAACTGGAAAAACATTTGACAGAGAGAGAAAAAAATCTGTTTTCTTTAGAAGAAAATCTGTTTTTTTTTGATCTGACCAACTCATATTTTGAAGGGCAAGCTTTAGGTAATCCAAAGGCTAAACACGGCAGATCAAAGGAAAAAAGATCTGACTGCAGGCTCGTAACAATGGGAATGATAGTTGATGAGCTGGGGTTTGCAAAATATAGTGAATTATTCCCGGGAAATCAATCTGAGGCCGCTACACTACCGGGGATGGTGAAGTCATTGGAAAAGAACCTGTCTGCAGATAGTGATAAAACTATTGTTATGGACGCAGGAATTTCCACCAAAGATAACCTGAAATGGTTGAAAGAGAATGGATACCACTACATCGTTGTAAACCGTGGTGCTGTTCCATTTGAAAAAGACTTCTTATGCAAAAGCAGGAAAAAGACTATTAAGGAACAGTCCATGCGAACCCGTGTTGAAGAGCTGTTTGTCGAGAGACTAAGCTATTATTGTTCTGGATTGAATAAGAAACGGGGAACAAAGCGATATCAGAAAGTCATCGAAATGATTGGCCGGTTGAAAGAGAAATATCCAGCAGCCTCAAGATTGTATGATGTGGAAGTTATACCTGAAAAAGATAAGAATTCGTCTGATCCGACATTAAAAGCTGTGAGCATAACGTGGGAAAAGAAAGAGAATAAATATGGTGAAAAGCAACAGGATGAAGATATGAAGATCTATCAGCGGGAAGGATATTGGTCTTGATATCCCGCATTCTTTTATCCTTTCACTTCGAGGTCTTATTAATTATTTCGGCAAGTTCTAAATTTTCTCTTAAAAAAATCACGGGAATCTACAGGCATGACACAATGGGTCGCATATTATGAGGAGGCCGGAGATTCGGCGAACTTATAAAGATCCCGCGGGGTTTGATAAAGGAAACCCTTGTCATCCACGATTAAGAGATCCCTCTCACCCTTGATCTGCAAAACAGGATAAACCTTCCCCGAAGAGACATGCTCTCTCGCTTCCAGATAAGGATCATCCATCCCCGGAAAAAGGGGTGTTTTCTCTCTGACTTCACAGTTTTCGTTAAAATCATCTTTCAGTTGAACATAAAAAAGGGGATGAATCGTATCCATACTTCATTATCGGAAGTTTGGAAATAAAATTCATCCCTCTTCTTATCTTTTATCCTTTGTTATGGATTAACCCTTATACATAATCTTCCAGATCCTTGATAATCTTGAAGTTCCGCATTTTTGATATAGCCATTTCCTGAATCTGACGGACCCGTTCCCGGGTAATCCCCAAAACTTTACCAGTCTCTTCGAGAGTCAAAGGTGTCTTACCGTTCAATCCAAAGCGAAGCTGGATAATTTTCATTTCCCGCTCACTCAGCTGTTTCAGAACTTTATTGATTGTATCCTGCAGAGACAGGTTAAAAACCCTTTCAATGGGTTCTTTGTTATTATTATCTTTGATCAAATCGCTCAGACGGGTCATATGATCCTGATCCACAGTCGTATCCAGAGATGCCGTTTCCTGAGAAAGGGTCATAATCTCTTTTACTTTTTCAACGGGAAGGTTCATATAATCAGCCATTTCTTCAGGAAGAGGCTCTCGCCCCAGTTCCTGAGTCAGCTGTTTTGAAACAAGGTAGCTTTTTTTAATGGTATTCAACATATGAATGGGAATACGGATAATTCGTGATTTATCAGCGAGTGATTTGATAATAGCCTGACGGATCCACCATGTTCCATAGGTGGAGAATCTACAACCCTTTGTATAATCAAAACGATCTACCGCTTCAATCAGGCCGATATTTCCTTCATCAATCAGATCCAGAAGAGACATTCCCCTGTGCTGATATTTTTTTGCAATGGAAACAACCAGACGCAGATTTGACTGAATCATCTTATTCTTCAGAAGCTTAATCTGTCCATCGAACAGGGTTTTCTGAATCTGATAGTCTTCTTCTGACTGATTCTCCTGTTCCAGTTCCTCATGCAGTTCATCCACCTGCAGATTAAGTTTCTCCACCCTGATACCAATATCCTGCTCTTCACCTATGTTTAAAAGGTTATAGCGTGAAATTTGCTTCAGATAGAGGGCTAAAGGATCAGTTTCATTGTTAACTTCGCGGGTTTCTTCATCTACACTTCTCATGATTGACAGGGGCTCCCTAATATTATCCTCTGGGTGCTGATAAAACACTCACAGGGATTCCGTCTTTAAAGACAGAAAAGTACATGTTTACTGTTCTTGATGCAAGACCGGAATTACCTAAACGACCGATTCTGGCACCAGAGGGAACATACTCACCAACATTGACAAAGATATCTTCATTTCCGCCATACAGATATATGTATCCATCTACATCTATCAAAACGACCTGTCCAAAACCTCTATAAGGGCCAGTCCACACAACTTTACCAGATGCAATAGATTGAACAAGAGAAGATTCAGCTGCCCCTATTGTGACACCACGGAGTTTACCAGTCAGAGTCTTTTTAACCCCTTCTACAGGCCAGGAAATATTTCTGGAAGAAGTGACAAGCACTGCTCCTGTTTTTTCTTTATCAATTGCAAGCTGATCTCTTGCAGCATTTTCAATACTTGATGATTTTTTAACTAACAGGATTTCACCAGGTCTCAAGATTCTGTTCCCTGTAAAATCATTCAGCATCATTAGCTCATTGACACTCAGATCATGGGTCTTTGCAATGCGGTAAAATGTATCACCTTTTTGTACAGTATAACTGGAATTGTCAATAATTGTAGATTTTTTTATAGGAATTTGTATATTTTCTTCCACAGAGCTACCTGGAATC
This sequence comes from Spirochaetaceae bacterium 4572_59, assembly GCA_002084805.1. GTDB lineage: Bacteria > Spirochaetota > Spirochaetia > DSM-2461 > DSM-2461 > Oceanispirochaeta. The sequence continues at coordinate 4,621 of NBMC01000092.1, forward strand.
AGCAATCTAAAACCTTCAGAGAGATTTTCGGGTGCACTTATATTATTGGAATTGATTAAATCCTGTACAGATACATTATAGGTTTTAGATAAGCTGTATAATGTTTCGCCTTTTTTAAGAGTATGATATACTGCTTGGGCTTCGAGACTGATGAGGCTTACTAAGAATAGAAGTGTTGCGAGAGATTTTCTGGCTTTAAACATAGTTATTTTTCGGTTTGTTTCAGGACAAACTGAAATGGGATTAATAAAAATACCATATACGTCCGGGATATCTTATTCCAATAGATTTTCTCTGCAGGATTCTCCGGAAATAGTGTATGTTTGAATGATTTGGGTGCTGTAGATTCCCGTGATTTTTTTAAGAGAAAATTTAGAACTTGCCGAAATAATTACTCAAAATTCGCATACCGAAAAGCACTAGAAAAAAGTTCGAAAAACATACTGGGAATCTCTAATAAAATACTTATAAATACTTACAATATATAAACATAAGCCCGTTTGCTTTGTATAATAAAGTTGTCACAAAAAAACACAAAGTAAGGAGCTTATGCCTAACATGTTGATGAATTTTACCACTAATACCGAAAATATATCAAGCCACATCAAACGCTTTTCC
>NBMC01000064.1 GCA_002084805.1 Spirochaetaceae bacterium 4572_59
TTTGTAGCAGCGCTGGTAAATCTGTTTATCGGTGTCTTTTACGGAAGTCTTGCGGGGTACGAGGGCGGCAGAACAGATATGTTCATGATGAGATTTGTGGATATCCTTAATTCTATTCCTCTGGTTCTTTACGTTATTCTGATTATGGTTATCGTTGGAAACCGCGGTTTATGGACTTTGACCATAGCCCTGGGATCAGTCTACTGGGTTCAGATGGCCCGTCTGGTGCGTGGACAGATGCTTAGTCTTAAAAATCAGGAATTTGTATTAGCCGCTCAGGCTCTTGGCGTTTCCCGTAATAAGATTATCACACGGCATCTGATTCCTAATGCCATGGGACCCATTATCGTATCACTAACTATGCTGATTCCCTCTGCCATCTTTACGGAAGCCTTTATCGGTTTTATCGGATTGGGTGTTTCTGCACCTATGGCATCCTGGGGTACTCTGGCCAATGATGCTCTGTCAGGACTGCTCTCTTATCCCTATCAGCTTTTCTTCCCTTCCATGGCCATTGCCATTACCATGCTCTCTTTTAACTTTTTGGGAGATGGACTGAGGGATGCGCTGGATCCCAGACTGAGGAAAGGATAATTCTATGAACGATGATATACTATTAGAACTGAAAGATGTGAGAACCTCTTTCTATACACACCACGGCGAAGTTCAGGCCGTGCGGGGATCTTCTTTTAAGCTGAAGAAGGGTGATGTGCTTGGTATTGTTGGAGAATCAGGATCCGGAAAGAGTGTCACCTCTCTCTCCATTATGGGACTTATTGATGAGCCCGGAAAGATAAAGAGTGGTGAAATCATTTTTGACGGTAAAAACCTGGCAAAAATGAGTCAGAGGGAGCTGTCCGATATCAGAGGTAACGAGATTGCCATGATATTTCAGGATCCCATGACTTCTCTGAACCCTGTCTATACTATAAAAAACCAGATGACGGAAGTTATCCGTCGGCATCAGAAAATCAGTCAGAAAAAAGCTGTGAAACAGGCTGTTAAAATGCTTGACCTTGTGGGAATCCCCGAGCCTGAAAAACGGATTAACAGTTTTCCTCATGAATTTTCAGGTGGTATGAGGCAGAGGGTTATGATTGCTACGGCTCTCTCCTGTAATCCCCGTCTGCTTATTGCAGATGAGCCTACTACGGCTCTTGATGTAACGATACAGGCCCAAATTCTAGAGCTGATGAACGATCTGAAAGAAAAGATTGATGCGTCCATTATTCTGATTACCCATGATCTTGGTGTTATAGCCGAGATTTGCGATCATATCGTTGTTATGTACGGTGGTAAGATATTGGAGCAGGGAACCGAAAAGGATATTTTTTATAATCCTCAGAATCCCTATACCGTGGGACTTCATAAATCTGTTCCCAAAATTACAGAATTGGAAAACGAAGAGCGTTTGATTCCTATCGAAGGAACTCCTCCCGATCTGATGAATCCCCCCGTAGGTTGTCCTTTTTCTCCCAGATGTCCCCATGCTATGGAAATTTGTCTGAAAGAACAGCCTCCCAGCTTTCAGCTCAGTGAGACCCACAGCTCTGCCTGTTGGCTGCTTCACAAAGATGCTCCTCAGGTAGAAAAATATGAAAAGGCAGGTGATGACGTTGAGTAATCAGGAACCTTTACTGGAAGTTAAAAACCTAAAAAAATACTTTCCTATTAATAGCGGTTTTTTGAGACCTAAAAAACAGTATCTGAAAGCCGTTGACGATATCTCTTTTCAGATTAGAAGAGGGGAAACATTCGGTCTGGTTGGTGAGTCAGGTTGTGGTAAATCTACTACAGGGCGGACCATTCTGGGGCTCTATAGAGCCACAGGCGGTCAGGTAATATTCGATGGTAAGGATATTGCCACGGTAGCTGAAAAAGAGATGAAACCCTATAGAAAACGGATTCAGATGATTTTTCAGGATCCTTACGCTTCATTGAATGGCCGTATGACAGTCACGGACATTATCGGTGAGGGTATTCTGACTCACAATATTGCCAGCGGTGTGGAAAAGCAGGAAAGAATTTACAATCTGCTTCATCAGGTAGGACTCAAACGGGAACATGCCAACCGCTATCCCCATGAGTTTTCCGGTGGACAGAGACAGCGAGTCGGTATAGCCCGTGCTCTGGCAGTGGAGCCGGATCTTGTTGTCTGTGACGAACCAATCTCTGCTCTTGATGTATCCATTCAGGCTCAGGTTGTTAATATGATGCAGGATCTGCAGAAAGAGATGGGACTGACCTATCTCTTTATTGCTCATGATCTTTCTATGGTTAAATATATATCCGATAGAATCGGTGTTATGTATCTGGGACAGATGATGGAAGTTACAGCCAGTAATGAGTTGTACAAGAATCCCCTTCATCCCTATACAAAAGCGCTCCTGTCAGCAATCCCTATTCCCGATCCGGATATTACCCGTAAAAATAAGCGTGTCATTCTGCAGGGGAGTGTTCCCAGTCCGATAGATCCTCCCGAAGGATGCCGCTTTGCGTCCCGTTGTCCCGAGTGTAAAGAGATGTGCAGGCATAAAACTCCTGTGCTGGAAGAAGTAGCTCCCGATCACTTTGTGGCTTGTCACGTAGTGCAGGGAAAGGCATAATACATTAAAATCAAGGGCTGTTTTCCATTGGGAAAGCAGCCCTGTTTTTTTATAGAGAGCTTATGAATGAAGATTTATCAGCATTTCACATAATATCCGGGGAGTCTGCCTTTGGTAGTTATCGCTTAAATCAGGATTATATGAAACTTTTCAGGGATGTATCTTGTTATATTCGAAAATTTCCTTGACAAACTATTAGTAATCATTATTATTACTAGTATGAATGAATTCAGATTAACCTCCCAGAGGAAATTAATTCTTGAGGAACTGATGCATTGTACGGAGCATCCTCCTGCAGACATGATCTATGAAGGGGTAAGGAAGCACTTAGCGAATATCAGTCTGGGGACAGTTTACCGGAACCTGGATATTATGGCCCGGCATGGGATGATCATGAAAATTGAAACTCCCGACGGGCAGAAACGTTTTGATTATAATACGGATCCACATCCGCATTTCCGCTGTGAGAAATGCGGCAAAATTGAGGATATTCCAATGGATCTTGATGCTCCGGAACTGGATCCCTCACACCCCTGGGTTAAGAGCAGGAAGATTAAAGCTTCCACTCTGTATTACCATGGTTTGTGTGAGGATTGTGCCGCCCAGGAAATCGAGAACAATTAACTTGATATTCTACCGGTTGGGTTTATTATTAGAATGAGGGTTAAAATTTGTAGCAGCATGATTTTTTCAGCACTTTATGAGAATTATTATTCTGTTCAAATATATTTCAGATAATCTGTTATCTGAATAAAGAAAACTGTCTAAGGAGATTTTTTATGGCTTCATTAAAGGGAACAAAAACTGAGAAGAATATTCTGACTGCTTTTTGCGGCGAATCTCAAGCACGGAACAGATATACCTATTTCGCCAGTCAGGCGAAGAAAGACGGTTTTGTGCAGATTGCAGATGTTTTTGAAGAGACTGCCAATCAGGAAAAAGAGCATGCCAAACGGCTTTTTAAACTTCTGGAAGGCGGAGACGTTGAGATTAGCGCCAGTTTTCCCGCTGGTGTTGTTGGAACCACTTCCGAGAATCTTGCCGCGGCAGCCGCAGGTGAGAATGAAGAATGGACTGAAATGTATCCCGGCTTTGCTGTAACGGCAAGAGAAGAGGGATTTGATGATATTGCGATTATTTTCGAATCCATTGCTGTGGCTGAAAAACAGCATGAAAAACGCTATCTGGATCTCAAGAAGAACATTGATAATAGTTTCGTTTTTAAAAAAGAGGAAGCTGTTGTATGGCGCTGCCGTAATTGCGGCTACCTTTTTGAAGGAACAACAGCTCCCACTATCTGTCCGGCCTGTGCACATCCCCAGGCACATTTTGAAGTTCTGGGCGAGAACTGGTAGTCGGTGGTAGGGGACTGCAGTTTTTCTTGCAATAGGCTGGTAATTCTATAATAATTCGAATTATCGTATGAATGGTTTGGAGGTATGATTTTATGAAGTATGTTTGCGATGTCTGCGGTTATATTTATGATCCTGCTGAAGGTGACCTCGATAATGGTGTTAATCCCGGGGTGGAATTCAAAGATCTTCCCGAAGATTGGGTATGTCCCCTCTGTGGAGCGGAAAAATCAGATTTTTCCCCCATAGACTGAGATTTAGACGTATTGATTCAAGATATAGATGGACTGCTTCGGCGGTCCATTTTATTTAATAAAATATTCAGGAGTTATCAATGACATTTTATTCTACTTTATCCACTTACTACGAAGAAATCTTTCCTTATAGTGAGGCCTGCGGAGAACTTTTGGTGACTCTTCTGGAAAAGGATCAGCCCATGCTGGATGCTGGTTGTGGAACAGCTGCTCTGGTTCGGAATTTGAGGCAGAAGGGCATTGATGCAAGAGGGTTTGACCTGGATCGGGAAATGATAAAGCTTGCCGGGGAATATCTGCTTGAAGAGCTTCCCGGAGATAGCGTAAACAAAGGAGATGTTTTCCGGCAGGGAGATCTTCTTTCCTTGGATACTGTATTTCCCGAAAAGAAATTCAATCTTATCAGCTGTATCGGTAATACCATGGCTCATATTCCACGTGAAGGATTAAAAGTTTTTCTGGATTCAGTATTCAAGATGCTTCATCCCGGTGGTTATCTTATCCTGCAAACCCTGAATTACAGAAATGCAGGGTTCGCAGGACTTCCTTTTCCCGATATTGAAACGCCTCACTGCCTTTTTAAAAGACAGTACCGTGAAGATGACACCGGGAATGCACTGTTATTTGAAACAGAACTGACAGACCTTGCAAGCGCCAAGTCTTTCAAGTATTCCACAAAACATTTCCCGTCTTCTCAGGAAGAGTTAAAATTGCTCCTGAAAGAGAGAGGCTTTATAGGTCTTGAATTCTTCGGCAGCTGGAAAAAGGACCCTGTAAGCTTACATCTGCTACCACTTATTATTAAAGCCACGCGTCCCTGACTCCGTGCGTTCTTGATTCAGGGAAGCTTTTCAGGACTGTTGAAGGCTTCTCTGGGCGTTCAGACGCAGTAAATGGTCACAAAGTACAATGGCTGCCATTGCCTCCATTACGGGGATAATACGGGGGCAGATAATAGGATCATGGCGTCCTTTCGTTCGGATTTCTGTTTCATTACCATTTAAGTCTATGCTGTGCTGCAGAGAGGAGATGGAGGCGGTAGGTTTGACAGCTGCCCGAAAAATAATTTCCTGACCGGTTGATATTCCTCCGCTTATACCCCCTGCATGATTTGTAAGAAAGCCCTTGGCATTCATGGCATCGTTGTGCTGTGACCCTTTCATATGGGCACAGGCAAATCCCTCGCCAATTTCAAAACCTTTTACCGCCCCTATAGACATTATTCCCTTTGCCAGGTCTGCTTCCAGTTTATCGAAAACAGGTTCCCCCAGCCCGGGGGAAACACCCTTTATGCGGCATTCTACAATGCCTCCCGCACTGTTTCCCTCTTTGATAAGCTGTTCCACTATGGCCTTCATTTTAAGAGCTGCATCGGGGTCACAGGCTCTCATGGAATTAGATTCAATCTGTTCGGGTATGTATTTTTCGCACACGATTCCCGCTGCTGCCAGGGTGTAGGCCTGTAGGGATATACCCTGGGCTGCCAGGATCTTTTTTGCCACTGCTCCCGCGGCTACCCGTGCTGCTGTCTCCCGGCCGGAGGCTCTGCCGCTTCCCCTCCAATCTCGAATTCCGTATTTTTTCTGGTAAGTATAATCGGCATGTCCGGGTCGGTATTTGTCCATTACATCATTGTAATCGCTTGAAATGGTATTGGTATTTTGGAGCATTATCATCAGAGGGGTACCGGTAGTTCTGCCCTCAAAAACACCACTTGTAATTGTAACCGTATCGCTCTCTTTCCGAGGGCTTGTCATGTCGGACTGACCGGGTTTTCGTCTGTCCATGTCAGGCTGAATATCCGTTTCGCTGAGGCTTATTCCCGGGGGGACTCCGTCTACTATTACCCCCACTGAGATACCATGAGATTCGCCGAAAGTTGTTATTCTGAATGCCGTACCGAATGAGTTTCCTGCCATTAGTTTCTCCTGTTTTTTGAGGTTCCTTTCATAAAGGAATGGATTGCCCTGTTAAGTTCTTCGACAGCTTCCAGGGGAGACAGCTGGTATATGGGAACGACAATGTCGCTGTAACGCTCAATGGTGGCGCTTCTTTTTTCATAGAGTTCATGGAAGGTTTTCTCAGGATTCTCTGTTTCCAGAAAAGGGGGAAGTCCTCGTTTCACTATCCTGTTAAATAGGGTCTTCTCATCATTCATCAGCCCGCAAAGGCAGATATCAGGACCCTTAAGCAGTTTCATGGCTTCGGGATTTTCCAGAGTGGCTCCTCCCAGGGCAAGACAGTTGTAGGACTGCCTGTTTTTATCCAAGTATGATCGGAGGGCTTCAACTTCCTTCTCCATAAAAGCATCGCGGCCTTTCTTTCTGTACCAGGATCGAACCGTTTCCCCTTCGGGTAGTTTCTGCGTAATGAGGTCGTCTAAATCCAGGAAACGTCCTCTGTTATGCTCGGCTAAAAGACGGCCGAGAGTTGATTTTCCGGAGTGCTTTACTCCTGCCAGGGCGATGATTTGCATAGGCTTATTTTTTCAGACAGGCTGATTTATGGCAAGCCCCCCTCATTCAGGAGAATAAAAAAGCCGATATTAAGGGCATATCTGATCAAGGAGTTCAAAATGAAAGCTTACAGAATCAAAGGAACAAAGGACAGAAGTGAAATTCTTGAAGTTCTGCGTGAAAATACCGACGGGTATCAAGTAAAAATAACCCGTGACCGCAGTGGCTGGCTGGAAGAAAAAAAAGAGTTCATGCCCCGCGAGCTTTTTGAAAGCTGTCTGCGAACAAGCTATCTGACAGAAATGTCTCACACAGTGTAAAAAATTGTTATTTCATAAAGTAGAAGATCCGCAGTAAAGTGCGGATCTTCTACTTTAATCGTCAAATCCTTCGCTGTACCAGAACTCCATATGCTGTTTCAGCTCCTTAACGCCCTCTTTTTTCACAGAAGAAAGGGTTTGAATACTCCAGGGAACAGTTAAGCCTCGCAGCTTGTTATTCATTTCCACAAGGGTCTTTTTTCTGGCATTGGCTTTTACCTTATCCGCCTTACTTAAAATAAAGTGAATCTCCCGGTCTCCCCTGACGGCCAGATCTATCATTGCCCGGTCCAGGTCTGTCAGAGGGTGCCTGATATCCATTAAAAGAACGAGACCCTTCAGGCAGTTCCTCTGGAGAATGTATTTGGTCATTTCCTGTTCCCAGCGTTTTTTCTCACGGGGAGGGACTTTTGCGTATCCGTAACCGGGCAGATCCGCAATGCGGAGTCCCGGTTCTACCTCAAACAGGTTTATATGCTGTGTTTTTCCGGGTTGTCCACTGGTCTTTGCCAGGCTTTTTCGATTAACCAGTGCATTCAGGGCACTGGATTTTCCAGCATTTGACCGTCCTGCAAAAGCAATTTCCATCCCCTGGTCTGGTGGAAGGCTGTGAAGGTAGGGGGCGCTGGTGGTAAAACGGGTTTTGTTAAAATTGATATCTGCCATAGCTGTGTATATTACAGGGGAATCTTAATTCTTGAAAGCCCTTCAGGAAGGGGGATCATATTCTAAGTGAATATTTTCCATGAAGATAAGCCCTTAAAAACACCGAACTATAGGAAATTGAAGAGCTTTATACTATGATCCTTTCTATGAATACGAAATTAACTACAGTTTTTCTGGGGATTATAACCCTGATTGCCATGGGTGCTGTCCTGCATATTCTGCAGACCCTTTTTCTTCCTCTTGTGATTGCTATATTGTTTTCTTTCATTCTGGCTCCTCTTGTCTGTCATTTTAACCGCAGAATTCCCCGTTTTTTGGCTGTTTTTCTTGTTATTATTATTCTGATTGTCGGATTATATCTTATTGGCTGGTTTTTCTATACAAGCATCAATGCCTTTATTTCGGTACTAGGCTATTATCAGGATCGTTTTAATATTATTGTGCGTGAAATAAGTCAACGTTATAATCTCCCCTCAGATATGATGGAAGCCTTCCATTTATCAAACGGTCTCCGTTCGGGCCTGCTGAGTTTCTCAATTTCGTTTGTTTCGTTTGCCGGACAGTTGATTATTGTTCTGTTTTTTGTTGTTTTTATGCTGTTGGAGAATCCCCTCTCCGAAAAAAAAATGCATCTGGCGTTTAAAGGAAGTTCCAGGGACAGGGTTAAGAAAATTATTAAAAAGATAAATCATCAGATTACCCGCTATCTCTCTATAAAACTTGCTATTAGCGGGGCCACTGGTTTTCTGGTGGGAGTTTCTCTCTACTTTATCGGTTTGGACTTCTACCTTATGTGGGCTTTTCTGGCCATACTGTTTAACTTTATTCCTAGTATCGGTTCCACCTTTATTATGCTGGCCACCATCCTGATGTCTTTTATTCAGTTCTACCCGGAGTGGAATCCCATATTGGCAACTATGATCATTATGCCACTTATTCAAATGGTTCTGGGGAACTTTCTGGATCCCAAGCTGCAGGGGAACCAGCTGGACCTTAGCCCTGTGATCATACTGATTTCTCTGGTTTTCTGGGGGTGGATCTGGGGGATAGCCGGTATGTTTCTGGCGGTTCCTCTGGCAGAAACTATTAAAATAATCTGTATCAATATAGAGGTCTTAAAACCTGTGGGTATATTGATGAGTTCCGGAAGAGCCCTTGAGCCTGTTTCAGAGCCGTATATGGATATAGAAAAGGATGAGAAGGAACATAATGAAGAAATTTAAGGCTGTTATATTTGATATGGACGGGACGCTGCTGGACAGTGAACCACTTTTTCTGAAAGCAGACCTGGCGGTTGTCGCCGCATTCGGCGGATTTATGAGCGAGAAGGAACATGATGGGTATATTGGTATAGGGAACAGGGTTTTCCTGGCAAAAGTAAAGGAAATGTACAATATTGATATTCCTCTGGAAGAACTCGTGGCTTTTCAGGAGAACACCTATATGGAAATAGCCAGAGCTGATATTTCAGCCTTTCCTGAAATGGTCAAGTTTGCCACATGGGTTCAAAAGCAGGGAATGACATCCGCTATTGCTTCTGGATCGGCAAAGACGGTTATTGATGAACTGACAGCTATAACCGGTGTACAGGATCTTTTTGATCACAGAATCTCATCGGAAGAAGTTGAAAATGGTAAGCCTGAGCCTGATGTTTTTCTGGAGACCGCCAGACGGCTCGGGCTTAAGGCGGAGGACTGTCTGGTTATAGAGGACTCCCCCTATGGTGTGGAAGCGGCCTACAGGGCCGGTATGAACTGTGTGGCCGTACCCATGCCTGTGGTACAGGATGTTCACTCCTACCTTCCCAAGGCGGACCTGCTCTTCGAAAAGGGCATGCAGGAGTTCAGCTGTGACGTCCTTCTTGAGTGGCTGGGTGAGGCTGTTCCGCAGCTC
>NBMC01000027.1 GCA_002084805.1 Spirochaetaceae bacterium 4572_59
CACGTCTGTATTCTACAAGAGCCTGCCTGAAATCTTCCGTTTTATGATAGCCACAGGATTTATACTCCATACACCATCCCCGGTATACACAATCGGGAACACAGACCTCATACAGTTCCGGATCAAGTTTCCTTATTTCATCCAGCAGAAGCCTCCATGCCTGCCGTGTTTCCTTTGAAGCGGCGCTGCACAACCTTTTCCTGGATATGCTGATAATGGCCTGGTATGTTGCCAGAATTTCATGTTCTACCGGGGAATCCTGGGATTTACTGTTCCTGTCTTCTCCTGCCCGATCTGACCGTTGGGTCCGTACAAAGTGTTCAATACCGATTTTATGCCGGACAAAATGAACGGAGACCCAATAGGGTAGATTAGTCCATTTGGCAGAGATTGACAGCTGTCTGATGGGGGCATGTTCACATCTGAGCATTCTTCTCTTCCAGGAGGAGGAAGGTTCTCCTTTTCCCGGTTTCATATTTATTGTAGTTCTTGCTGAATCGGCAACATCCCGCCAGCTTCCCTTAATCTTGATTTCTGATATTTCCATATTCCGGTCCTTATTATGAACGATATACTCTTTTGACTGAGTTTACTGAAAATGTCGAAAAATTCCACCGTCTCCGGTGTAAAAATAATTATTACAGAACCCTACGTCTGGAATTATACCGGGACGACATGTAATTCCGCTACTACCAAAGAGCTGTTAAACCAGGTCCATTTTATTAAGCTTATAAGCGGGGCTCTTCTGTTGGAGGATTGAGATTCAGCAATCTTGACACCTCATCGGGCCAAAGTGATTCATCAATGGTCTCCAGCACAAGGGGGATCCTGTCAAAACGGGGATCTGATGCTATCCTCTCAAAGGCTCCCCAGACGGCTTCCATGGATTCGGGAGTCCGCAGATCATAACCGGCGGCAAAAAGGTGACAGGTATCCAGACAGACAGCCACACGACTTCTGTCCTTCACCCCATCGATGATCCGGGCTATCTCCTCAAAGCGACTTCCCATATTAGAGCCCTGCCCTGCTGTATTTTCTATCAGCAGGATCGCCTGTTCGGTCTGATCGATGATTATATTCAGGCTCTCGGCAATCCGGTCCAGACAGGCCTCAGGTTCTATGACCCTCAGATGACTGCCTGGATGGAAATTCAGATATTTCAAACCCAACTGTTCCACCCTCTGCACCTCGTCCAGAAAGGCAATTCTTGATTTTTCCAGTTTTTCAGCCTCAGGGTGACCAAGGTTTATCAGGTAGGAATCATGAGGAAGGATTTGATCGGCCGTATAGCCGCAGCTATCCAGATTTTCTTTGAATAAGGCAATGCTCTCAGAACTTAAAGGCTTCCCCTTCCACTGCCTCTGATTTTTCGTGAACATACCGAAGCCTGTGGCTCCGATCTTCTTTGCATTGAGGGCTGCGTTTTCGACGCCGCCTGCTATGCTGACATGGGGTCCGATATATTTCATATACGCTATATTATATCAAATAAAGACAAGAGGATCTGTATGATATTTATCTGCCAGTTTTCTGATATGCCCCCAAGTTCATACGATGATTATCACCCATGTCTTTCTCAATTCTCCGCCTCTTCACAGACAGCCTCAAAAGCCGGTTCCAGATGAATCAGAACCTCCACAACCTCATCACAGCGATCAATGATGGTATGTTTCACTTTTTCACAGATTTTATGCCCTTCCCGTACATTCAGATTACCATCCACCTGCACATGCATATCCACCAGAGTAACATTCCCTGAGCGTCTGCTTCTTGTTTTATGGAGAGAACAGACCCCGTCAATGGAGAGAGCAGTGTCCTCGATAAGCTTCAGAAGATCCCGGTCTACCATTCTGTCAGTGAGCTCGAAAAAAGAAGGTTTGAGAATATCAAAGGCAACCTTGAATATAAACCCGGAAACGATAATGGCTCCCACCGCATCCACAAAATATAGTTCCGGAAAGATAGTTGCAATGAGAACAGCTATCATTACGGGAAGAGAACTGATGGCATCAGATCGGTGGTGCCAGGCATTGGCGATAACCGCCGAGGATCTGACCCTCTTTCCCACCCGGATGGTATAACGGAAGACAATCTCTTTTCCTATAATACTGAGGACAGGACCCACAAGGGCAATCCATAGAGTTTCTCCCGCTCCAGGAGCAGCATCAGGAATTGAAGATATGGCATTTTTCAACAGTTCAAATCCAACAAATACCAGAATGGTCCCAATAAAGAAGGTTACCAGCGATTCAATTTTTTTATGGCCGTAGGGATGATCGGCATCCGCCGGGGGATCCCAGAATTTCACTCCCACTAGTACTGCAAAATCCGTAATCAGGTCGGATAAACTATGGAAAGCATCTGCCAGAACAGCCTGGCTGTGACCAAGTGTACCGACAAAAAATTTAGTAACAGCCAGAAAAATGTTCAAAACCATTCCGACAACAGTAACATTACGGACATCCCTGCCCATTTTCTTAGTCATTATCCTCTCCTGTTATGAAAAACATCCCCCTTAAGTGTAAATCCTTTGTACCATTTTAGTAAACTCAGTAAGTGAACGGGGAAGTTCAGCAATATCCGGAACCTTATATCCCTCGGGGGGACAGTAAACAAAAGGAACAGGATTACGGGTCTCCCGTCTGAAAGTCCTCCGCATTTCTAAGACCGCAGTGGCGGTCTGCAGCCTGCTGGGGACTGATAACAGGGATGTCAACACCCCTTTCCTGCATTATCTGACCGGTGACGGACTGGGGAATCCCGGGAACAGCAAGACAGGCATCAATAGCAAGTGCTGTTCCACCTGGAAAAAAAGCAGGAAAGGAATCCTCACACAGGAGTAAGCCCAGAGATATATCAGTAAAAAGATTCAAGATGGGATTCCGGATACTGTTTTTTTCACCAATACCTATACCATCAATGAATATAAGGATGATTTTTTCCATAATGTTGATATAATCATATGGTATTTTTCAAGAATAAGAACAGGAGAAACGCAAAATGAGAAAATACCTGACCATATTTTTATTTATATCGCTGATATCAGCTTCTCTCTATTCAGAAGATAAAGACATCCCTCAGATCAATCTGAGTACGGAAGATCTTGAAGGCCGGGCAAAAGCCGGTTTGGCCCTGGGATATCCCTTCGGATTGACCTTCGGCTATAAACTGGCAAACTATATGGAAGTAAATGTTTTTGCAGGATCCCACTTAAATGATTTTTCCCTGGGGACAAACCTTCTCTTCACTGTTGTGGATATTAATATCAAAGAAGAGATGTTCCCCTTTTCCATAGGTCCTGCTGTCTACTTCAATATTGACGATGATTTTAATATGGCCATAGCTGCAACGGTCCGTGGAGAGTATAACTTTAATGAAATTCCCCTGAACCTCTATGTTGAGATTACACCGGGATTCTCATTTATCAATGACTTTGATTTTTATATAGCTTCATCCCTGGGAATCCGCTACGTTTTCTGATTCTTGTAATTAAACCGGGCGGCTCTATTTAATAGCAGAGAGCTGCCCTAAAAATCCACGGTTTCCCTGAAACACAGAAAAAGTATCCGAACGATAGTTCTTCCATAGATCCCAGACTTTTTTTGAATTTTCCCCAGGACAGAGAACGGTTAAACCTGGTTTTATTCCGCTCTTTTCCACAGGAGTGATACTGAAGCCCCTCCCCGTATCGGAGACATAGTGCATCTTCTCTTCCAACTCAAAGAATCCCTTCAGACGATAGATATCCCCTTCAACAGTTTCCAGAAATTCCATCAGACACGATCTGTCTTGAACTGAACCTTCCAGAAAAAGACTGGCCGGACGACTGTCGGGAGTATTGCAACTCTCCCTTTCAAATATCTGGTGACCACAGCCCTTCTCTTTCAGAAAAGAGTAATCGAAACGTCCAAAGGAACCTGTCTGAACCGGTGCATCAGGATTCAGAGCAGTGATATTATCCTTTACAGAGTTCATCTCTTCAGAACTTACCATATCCTCCTTATTGATAAGAAGGACATCGGCAGATTCTACCTGACGACCGATCACATTCAGAACATGTACCAGTTTTCCATAATTCAGAGGATCAATCAGAGTCAGGGTTTTCCTGATTTGAAAGGCTTCGTCCAGATGATGTTCTTTCAGGATTTTATCCATGCTGGAAGGATCAGACAGTCCCGAAGCCTCAAGAAACAGAAGGTCGGGCCTCTCTTTTTCAAAATACTGTAAACCAGAAAGAAAAGGAACTTTCAGGCAGGAACAGAAGATAGAACCATTGCCAATTTCATAGATCTTGTGACCTTTATCAAGGATTTCAGGGTTATCATTCTTCAAGAGAGTGCCATCAACAGGAACCTCTCCAAAGTCATTAACCAGCATTCCCAGTTTTATATCATGGAACTGTAGTATCAGTTCATTCAAAACAGTTGTTTTCCCTGCTCCGAGAAATCCGGCCAAAAGCACAATATCAATCTTTTTTCTCATAGTTGGACTCCTATTCCTTCATGGTAGCGTTTATTTTACCAGTGCCTTCACTTCTGCTTCCAGTTCTGCCCTTGAAGGAATAAGGGAGCTATGTTTCAGCTCTCCATTTATAGCTATGGCGGGAAGGCTTCTCACTCCCAGTTTCCCGATCCTGACAATATTTTCCGCTTCCATGATGGAGCGCTCAATCACCTGAACCTTATCTCCGAAAATTTTAACCATATCATCGGCTGCAGCTTTCATATAACCGCAGGCGGCACAGGTTTTAGAATCAATTGTCAGGATTTCTATAAGAACATGATCCAGATTGGCATAATCAGGCATCTCTACATCAATATCGATACTCTCTTTCTCATAGCTCTCCAGGAATTTCCTGGTGGATTCAATATTCTGAACAGCCTGTCCGATCCCAACAACATTTTCTACAGGAACTCCGAAGGGCATATCACAACCGGGAGCCAGAATAAATCCTTTATTTCCCATCTGATCCATCAATTCAATAGCCACTTTCTGGTTATCCTTCTGATTTCCCAATAGCATTGTTACGGTCAACTGCATATTCCCGGAGATGAGGATGCCATGTTTATCAGTAATTTTTTTGGCTTCCACAATCTCAATATTTTCATCAATAGAGAGACAGTCGGGTCCGGTCTGTGCCATGGCATCCAGATTTTTAGTGGCATCACCACAAACAAAAAAGGATGAAAAAACGCCTTTGTTCCGGCAGTGATCAAAAAACCTCTTATACTCTTTAGACATAAACTGTTTAAACATGTCAGGAGAAATCTGGGAGATCAAAGGATCCACAGCCCCGAGGATATCCATTCCGCATTCAATATAGTAATCTGCGACCGCTATAGCCACATCCGTAGCATAGGTCATAAGTTTTTTTACATACTCTTCATCATCGTACATATCCATAAAGATATTTGTACTTCTCAGGTGAGATGCCAGAGTAAAGGGCCCGCAAACCA
This sequence comes from Spirochaetaceae bacterium 4572_59, assembly GCA_002084805.1. Lineage (GTDB taxonomy): Bacteria > Spirochaetota > Spirochaetia > DSM-2461 > DSM-2461 > Oceanispirochaeta. The sequence continues at coordinate 5,457 of NBMC01000027.1, forward strand.
GACCATACAAGGCAGTAGTATCTCCGACCTTCTCTTTCATACTCTTCATCACTTCTAGAACCATAGGAATACGGCCTTCAGTTCTGGATGGAATTTTACAGGGGATCTCTTTGGTATCTGCCAGAGGATGAGTCTTAACAGTAGGAGGAGAATCCACAGCCCACAAAAGATCACAACCCAGGATTTCAGCTTCAATCTGAAGATCAAAGACAACGGGCTGTCCGTCGGGAGAGTACTGTTTATGAGACTCAAGAAGGCATTCTGTCAGCTTGGATGCATCTTTTAGAATCTCTTCTGCCGTGTACCCTTTAAGATTGGCAATCTGCACACCCGTATAGGGAACCCAGGGAGCTCTCTCTGTTGTTTCTCCCTGAAACTGCTTATATATTAAGTCTTTTCCTGTCACTTTTATTCTCCTCTGATTTTATCTTTATATGAAAAGAATATACCTTCTTAATTCAGTCATATATAAATGTCCTATTAATTTTGGTATTTTTTATCTATAAGGAGAATAAACTTCCACAATACTTGCTTGCTATAGAAAATCTATATAATATGAATATTATGAGAATAACCACCAAGGGACGCTATGCCATCAGAGCCATCATCAACATGGCTTTGCATGAAGATAACACGCCCATATCCATAAAAAAGATTTCTATAAGTGAGGATCTTTCTCCAATTTTTCTGGAGCAGATTTTTACAAAATTAAAGAAAGCTGGAATTACAGAATCCGTCAGGGGGGCATCCGGAGGATTCAGGCTGGCAAAAGATATAGATAAAATTACCATCCTGGAAATTCTAGAAGCAGTAGAAGAGGGTGTCGTTCTGACTCCCTGTACAAGTACACCCAATGTATGCGACAGAATAAATGAATGCGTACTGGCACAGTTCTGGGGTGATACGGAAAAAAAAATTCAGGACCTTCTAGGAGACCAGACAATCCAGTCCATTATTTCAAAATATGGGCCTTCTGTCGTCAACTGCGAGAAAGGACTTCTGTAATATAACTATCCACTTCTTTCAGGGTTTTCATACTCAATAGTATTTTCGCATCTACCTTGGCTTTTTCCGCATTCAGTGAGTTCAGATAATGCTGAATTTCAGGAATCAGGCCAGGGGACAGAGAAAAATTCGTCATCCCTGTTCCCACAAGAAAATAAAGCATTCCCCTATCACTGGCCATATTCCCGCAGAGACTGAGAGGACAATCAGCTTTCGCGGCAGCCCTTACAACCCTGGCAATAGAACGAAGAACAGCCGGATGTCTAGCTTCATAGAAACTGGAAACCTTCTCATTTGTCCGATCAACTCCCAAAAGATACTGCACCAGATCATTGGAACCTATTGATATAAAATCCGCTTCTTCCGCCAGTTCTCCGGCCATCTCAATAGCGGAGGGAAGTTCTACCATAACTCCAAGCTGTGGCATATTCTTACATTCAAATCCATCACGCAGCAGGAATTCCCGGCTTTTTTCTACCATCCTTTTGGATTCTAGAAAGTCATCTAAAGAAGAGATCATGGGAAACATAATCCTGAAGGAACGCCCCTGACCGGCCCGAAGCATAGCCTTGAGCTGACTCACAAAGATTTTCTTGTTTTGAAGAAGAAAACGAATGGCCCGTAATCCTAGAAAGGGATTATCTTCCTTCTGGTCAGGCATATAGGAGAGGATCTTGTCTCCTCCTATATCCAGGGTCCTGAGAGTTATAATATCCGAGGACATACGCTGGAAGATTTTACTGTATACAAGGAACTGTTCCTCTTCACTGGGAAAACTGTTGCGGATAATAAAAGGAAATTCACTCCGGTAGAGCCCTATTCCCTCAGCCTTTACTTTTACGGCTGTAGAAATATCACTGAGAAGATTGATCGTTGCCAGAAGGGAAAGCTTCTTCCCGTCCCGGGTAAAGGTTTCATCCGTTACAGAATTCTCCAGATCGGACCAATCAGAAACAGAAGAATGGATTTTCTGAAATTCTTCCATAGTATCACTGCCGGGGTCCACAAGGAGGTTTCCCTGGATTCCGTCCAGAATAACAGGAATATTTGTCTGCAAATTGAAGACATTCTTGTCTTCAGTATACATCATGGGAACATCCAGAGACTTTGCCAGAACGGCAATATGAGCAGAAGCACCCTGGCTGTAGAGAACAAATCCTTCAACATGCTGTGCCGTAATTTTCACCAGTTCCGATGGCAGAAGTTCCCTGGCAATAACAAGCTGTCCTGAATAGTCTCCTGCGTTCTGATCCTCCATGGCAAGATTTCTCAGGATACGGTGTCCGAGGTCCCTGATATCCTGAACCTTCTCAATCACCCGGGGATTCTCACTTTGTGAGAAAATACCTACAAAATACTCCACCCGGTCTATCACAGCCAGGCAAGGCCCCTTTCCCCCTCGTATCTCATCCTCAATGAATCCTATAAAACTGGTATCCTGCAGCATAAGTAGATGAGTGCTGAATATAAAGGAGGCAACATCGGAGAGACGCTCTTCCATCTCCGCCTGAAGATTCTGCAACTGCTCTGCGGTCTGTTTCAGGGCAGTCTGAAAATCCTCCAGACCTAAGGAGTCACAAATTTCTTTATAAAAATCTTTTCCCCGGTCATTGTGCTGGTCTTCCAGAACATAAACCGTTCCTATTCCGATTCCTTCTACAATGGAACGTCCCCTGATAACTGAGATCTCACGTTGTTCCCGGACTCCATTGTTTTTTTTGTTAACTCCCATCAAAAGCTTGGCATTTTCCAGAGTGGTAGCCAGCTGTGAGGCTATGGCTTTCAGGGCCATCATATCATTCCGGTTAAAATAACCTGGCCTTGAGTGCTGTAGGACCAAAACTCCTATCCGGGAAACATCCTGAAGAATAGGGACAGCCAGAAAAGCATCATATTTCTCTTCCAGGCTGCCGGGGACTGCTTTAAAAGAAGGGTTATCCCTGCCCCGCTTTTCAAGTATTGGTCTCAGCTCTTTCATGGAGGACCCCACAAGACCTTCTCCTATTGAAAGAATCAGTTTCCCTATAAGGTCAGGATTTAAACCTTCGGTTGCCTCCAGAATCAGCCTGTCTAAAAACTCATCATACAGATAGATGGAACAGACATCTGCTTTCATGTGAGCGGCTACGGTCTTAACCACTTTATAAAGAAAACCGCGAATATCACTTTTTTCTCTGAAAAGACCGGAAAGTTCCCCAATATTACATATGAGTTCCACATTATCTTTATTCATTCAGTCCTCTTCCAACTCTGCAGGATTACAATATTCAATTCTGTTCCGGCCATGTCCTTTTGCCTTGTACAAAGCCTTATCGGCGAGCAGAACCAACATATCCGGGTCCTGATCAAAATCGGGTACAAGTCCTGTTAAACCTATGGAAATGGTCAGGTAGGGAGCAGCGCTGGAGGCTTCATGAGAAATATCGGCACTTCTCATTTTGCTCAGTAATGCTTCACAGAGAGCATAGGCCTCCTTCAGCTCCATATCAAACAGAAGAACCGTAAACTCTTCACCACCATATCGGCAGACCGCATCCGTATCTCTTCTGAGTATACTGCGGATAATTTCAGCTGTTTTTCTGAGAGCCTCATCACCCATCTGATGGCCGTAAAAGTCGTTATACGCTTTGAAGAAATCCACATCAATCATCAGGAGAGAAAGATGTTTCTTTTCTCTTACAGCAAGATGCCACATATTATTGATAGAAAGATCAAAAAATCGGCGATTTCCAAGACCCGTAAGAGAATCCTTCCAGGCCAGTTCTTCCAGCCGGTTATTCAGGACCTCCAGTTTCATCTTACTGGATTCCGCAGTCTTCAGTTTCCTCTTGAGAAGCAGGTTTGCCTGCAGATTGGAAACAAGAATGAACAGTAAAACCCCAAGAGCAATATAGAGAAGGATAAACCATTTCTGCTTCCAGGGAGGAGGGAGAATTTTTATACTGAAAGAAAGATTTTCCGTATTCCAGAATCCGTCATTATTGGATCCCATAACCTTAAAGGTATACGCCCCGGGTTTCAAATTGGAATAAGATGCAAAATTTCTGTTCCCGCTGCTTACCCATTCCCGGTCCAAACCTTCCATTTTATATCGATACAAATTTCGTTCGGGAGAGGTAAAATCCAGAGCAATGAATTCAAAACTGAGGTAGTTCCGGTCCCAGGGAAGGGTCAGGACCTTTCTTTCATTTACATATTCCAGGAAAGGTATTGATTCCTCCATGACATGTATATCATTAAACCAGAGCTGCGGCGGAATATCGTTATCATGAAGGATTGACTGTTCAAAACGGAGTATCCCCTCCCGGCAGCTGAAATACAGAGAACCATCAGCCCCTTTAAAAGAACCTTTATTCATTTCAGAAGCCATTATACCATCACTGGAATCAATGGCCAGGATATCACCACTCTCTGGATTCAGAATATTCATACCATTTATGCTTCCAATCCAGAGCCTTTGCCTGTCATCTTCCAAGATAGCCTGTATATGATTAGAACCGAGACCGTCTTCCCTGCTGTAATACGTGAAACTATTGCTTGCACGGTCATAGAGATTTAAGCCTCCTCCGTCCGTACCAATCCAGAGATTTTGCGAAGAATCTTCAAAAATAACAGAAATATAATTACTGCTGAGAGTCTTTCTGTTATCAATACTGTGGTAAAAGGACTCAAACTCGCCTGTTTTCCTGTTAAAGCGGTTCAGGCCTCTGTTGGTTCCGGCCCAGAGATCATCATGACTATCTATAAAAAGATCCATAACAAGATTATTAGAGAGGGTAGCATTCTCATGTGCATAAGAGTAGGTTCCAAGGATTCCTTCCTCTTCAGACCAGTGAAGAACTCCCTTACTGTATGTTCCAATCCAGAATGTGCCATCCGAGTCTTCTACCATGTCATATATGAGAGGTTCCAGAGAGTCATCAAGCCCGGCCCCGATCAAAGGATAGTGGTCAAAATCCTCTGTCTCTGTATTAAAACGATCCAATCCACCCAAAGACCCAATCCAGAGAGCCCCCCTGGAATCCTCCAGAATAACGTGAACATTCTTATGGGATAGAGAAAATGGATTATCCTCTTCGGGGAGCCAGTTATGCAAAGCAGAGTCAGAATTTTCTCCCGGAAAACGCCAGAGACCGTTGCTGTAGGTTCCCACCCAGAGATCAGCGGATCTATCCTCTACAATTTTAATTATGTTATCTACAGGAAGAGACCGTTCCTCTCCTTTTTTATGATAGAGGAAGCGGAAGTCCTTTTTATTGGGATTCAGCAGGTTAACTCCCCCACCGTTCGTTCCTATCCAGAGCAAGCCGCTGCGGTCTCTCAGAAAAGAATAGATAATTCCATTGTTCAATTTATAAGGATCATCGGGGTCATTAGAATAGTGTTCCAACTCTTTATTCAGGCTGTTCCATCGACATAGCCCATCACCCCAGGTACCGATCCACAGGGAACACTCATATTCGGGATACAGCACATACACGTTGCCCGGAACAGAGATATGAGAAACCGTTTTCTCGTTAACAGTATCAAAAAGAGAAATATCCCCATCCCAGGTTCCTACCCAGAGAAAGCCTTCCCCCCCCTTCCGGAGGGCCATTACATAGGGAGAGTTGATAGCTTCGGGCTTATTCCGGTCGGCTTTGAAATGAATAAAACTGTCCGACGCAGAGTCATAAAGATCCAACCCGCCATAGCTACCGACCCATAAACGTTCTCTATCATCCAGTTCCAGAGCCCTGACTGTATTGTGAAGAAGAGAACTTTGATCCTCGTCGGAATGATGGTAGACTCTGATTTCACCGGATTCCGGATCTATCCTGTTCAAGCCCTCAAGGGTTCCCGCCCAGATAAGTCCTTCCGCATCCCGGATAACGGACGTTACAATGCCGTTTGAGAGGGGCAGCCTGTTCAGTTCAGGATCGGAGGTAAAATTCTTAAAATCCCAGGTCTCCAGATTAAAACGGGAGAGACCCTCATAGGTTCCAATCCAGAGATAGGGATCTACCGGATCCTGATAGATGGTTTGAATCTGATTATGGGGAAGAGAGTTGCAATCAAAGGGATCATGGTCAAAGATTTTGAAACTCTTTCCGTCATAACGGGTCAAGCCATTTTGAGTACCAAACCATAGATAGCCCTGATCATCCTGAATAATACCGGAAACTGCATTGTTAACAAGACCGTCCTGCATGGTCAGCTGATCGAAAATCAGATTTTCTCCCATCACATTTGTAATAGAAAAAAACAAAAGGAAAATTATCCGGTAGGATTTTTTAAGATTCTCAATCAAAAGGGAATTCATTCTTTGGACATTTTTACAGATTTCTCAGTACAGACCCGGATGGCTTGCATTACAGAAGAACGAAATCCATTTTCTTCCAAAGATCCCACAGCTTCGATTGTAGTCCCACCGGGAGAGCAAACCTGATCTTTCAGGACTCCGGGATGTTCCCCTGTTTCCAGAACCATTCTGGCTGATCCCAATACGGTCTGAGCCGCCATTCTGTAGGCCTTGTCCCGGGGAATCCCCTCACGAACGGCTCCATCGGCAAGAGCCTCGATAAACATATAAACATAGGCAGGGCCGGATCCGCAAAGAGCCGTATAGCTGTCAAACAGGGATTCCGGCAGTATTTCCACTTTTCCTACCGCTTTCAGCAGGGTCAGAGTCTGAATAATTTCCTCTTCTGAGAGCTTCTCACCGGCACATACGGCAGTCATTCCCTCCCCCACCAGAGCGGGAGTATTGGGCATGGTACGAACCAGTTTTATCTTCCTGCCGAACTGGGAAAGCACGCGCTCTCTCGTCTGGCCGGCGGCAATAGTAATAACAATAACATTGTCGGGAAGCTGTTTTTTTATCTGTGCAATAACAGGCGCATAAATATGAGGCTTTACCGCCAGGAAAAGAAAATCCAGATCGGAAAGGAATTCCAGATTGTCCTGGCTTGTATGGACTCCCGGAAACTGATTAATTATATTTACCAGAGCATCTTCAGATGCATCCGTGACATAAAGGCAGTCTTCTTTAACCAGCGTTGCATTTATCAGACCACCCATAATAGCACTGGCCATATTTCCTGAACCTATAAACCCTATATTCATGTGTTTCATCCCACTGTTTGATTGATATTATCAGTATACAATGAGCCCGGATAGGTTTCAACAAAAAGCAATCCTGTCAAAAACTTTGACAGGATTGCTTTCCAGTAATTATTTTCCAAATATAAACTGATTCACAATGTTTTCGTAGAGTTCCTGCTTTGCACTGATAACAACAGGTTCACCACTCTCTGCCGCATTATTGCGCAGATCTTCCAGAGTAAGTTTACCCTGTTCATAGTCCTTACCCTTTCCCGAGTCAAAGGAACTGTAACGCTCAGCTTTCATCTTTTCAATTCTACCGTCTTCCTGGAGTTTGGCAGCAATTTCCAGACCCAGGGCAAAGGTATCCATTCCGCCGATATGCGCAATAAACAGATCTTCCATATCTGTGGAATTTCTTCTGATCTTGGCATCAAAGTTCAGCCCGCCGGTTTTAAACCCACCCATACCGAGAATGATTCTCATAGCTTCCACTGCTTCCGGAACACTGTTGGGAAACTGGTCTGTATCCCAGCCGTTCTGCATATCACCGCGGTTGGCATCAACACTGCCCAAAAGACCGTGTTCAGCGGCAGTCTGAAGGTCATGCTCAAAGGAATGGCCTGCCAGGGTGGCATGATTTGCTTCGATATTACAGGCAAAATCCTCTTCCAGACCAAAGCTCTTGATAAAGTTAACTACTGTTTCCGCATCGTAATCATACTGATGCTTGGAAGGTTCCATGGGTTTGGGTTCAATATAGAACTTACCCTTAAATCCGATCTTCCGGCCGTAGTCACGGGCCATGGTAAGAAACTGAGCCAGATGCTCTTTTTCCCGTTTCATATCGGTATTATACAGAGACATATAGCCTTCCCTGCCGCCCCAGAATGTATAGCCTTGCCCACCCAATACCACATTTGCATCAAGACTGGCCTTAACCTGAGCCCCGGCAAAACTGAGAACATTAAAATCAGGATTCGTTGATGCCCCATTCATATAGCGAGGATTGGAAAAGACATTGGCCGTATTCCACAGCAGTTTGACTCCTGTAGCATCCTGACGCTCTTTCAGCATGGCTGTAACTTTCTGCATATTACTTTCATATTCAGAAAGACTTGAACCTTCGGGAGCGGCATCCACATCATGAAAACAGTAGTAGGGAGCGCCGAGTTTTGAAATAAACTCAAAGGCGGCATCCGCTTTATTCTGAGCCCCGCTCATAGGATCCGTATGATTCCAGGGATGCAAAATAGTAGGTTTACCAAAAGGATCTCCCCCATCGGCACAGAAGGAGTGCCAGTAGGCAATTCCGAAACGGAGATGATCTTTCATGGTTTTACCAAGGACCTTCTTGTTTTCATCATAGAATTTAAATGCCAGAGGGTTATCGGATCCTTTGCCTTCAAAGGGGATTTTCCCTATTTTCTTGAAATACTCAGTATTTCCCTTATAAATCTGACCCATAAAAGTCTCCTTCATATAATTGATTTATTGTGACAGCCTACTCAGCTGAAAATTCCAGCTAGGGATTCAACATACAGGGAATAGTCGGCATAAACTTTTTCATACTCGGCTACATTTTCCGTTTGGGGGCTGCAGCCCTTATTTGAGGCCAGTTCCACATGCTCGTCGATAAGATCATTAATATCAGTATTATGACCTTCTGATTTTTTCAGACACCACAGCCCCTGAAGAGCAGCTCCCAGAGCCGCAGCTTCGGCTGTGACAGGAATCACCACAGGCAGATTCAGAATATCCGCAGTGATCTGCCGCCACACAGCGGAATTAGCTCCTCCACCGATAAGGCGAACTTCCCGGGCCATAAAACCCAGTTTCTGAAAGGAGTCCAGCCCCAGTTTCATTCCCAGAATGGCCGATTCCATGGCAGAGCGGAAAATATTTGCCTTCTTCACATTGGAGGATGTCATTCCTACAATACAACCCTTAGCGTTGGGGAAGTTGGGAGTCCTCTCACCATTAAAAAAGGGAAGAGTCAGAATGCCCTCACTCCCTGCGGGAGCAGAATCTGCCAAGTGATCAAACTCTTTCACACCATATTCAAAGAGCTGCCGCATCAATTCAGTGGCCACCGTACAGTTCATGGTACAAAGCAGAGGAAGCCATCCTCCCGTGCTGGAACAGAATGCCGCCAGATTGCCATCAGGATCAATGATGGGGGTATCGGAGTAACCATAGAGGGTTCCGCTGGTTCCAAGACTCATGGTAAGAACACCATCACGGCTTGTTCCCGTTCCCACAGCGCCCATCATATTATCCCCGCCGCCGGATGCAACAGAGATTCCTGCAGGGATTCCAAACTTTGCCGCGATTTCAGGCAAGACCTTTCCGACAGCCTCCCATGGCTCGATCAGCCGGGGCAGACAGGCCATCAGATCACGATCGGGATCCAGAGCCTTTACAAGAGGGCCATACCAGGTCCGGGTTTTGACATTCAGAAGAGCCGTACCCGATGCATCTCCATACTCCATGGTATATTTTCCGGTCAGATAATAATTAAGGTAATCGTGAGGCAATAGAATATGGGCCATTCTGGCATATTCTACTGGGTTATTTTTTTTAAACCAGAGGATTTTAGAGGCTGTGTAGCCGGGCAGAACAAGGTTCCCTGTTTCCGTCAGGAGTTTAGCCTCACCTCCGAAATTCGCAGTAAGTTCAGCACATTCCGCAGCGGTTGAAGTATCACACCAGAGCTTAACATCCCACAGAACATTTCCCTCCGCATCTACGGGAACAAAGCCGTGCTGCTGTCCTGAAACTGCTACAGCCAGAGCTGTTTTTTTAAGCTCAGGATCAATCTGATCAAAGCAGCTCTGTAGAGCTGTGATCCACCATTCTGCTTTCTGCTCACGGCTACCATCCTCCCGGCTGATCAGCTCATGGGCTGCGGAAGTGGATGCAACGATTTTTCTGTTTTCAAAATCATAGAACACAACTTTCGTACTCTGTGTACCATTATCGATTCCAATTACTGTTTTCAACTTCTTCCTCCGTATATGTTTCATTCTATTTCCGTAATTCAGGCAAATGAATGGACAGAATTTGTAATTCATACATATAATTGACATTGAAATGAAAATTATTGAAGTGGTATTTGTTTATCAAATGCGTGAAGAGACAGAAATCCGCTGGCACAGCAGGCGTCATGCCCATGGAGAGGGGCAGTTTGAACTCCATTATTTCATTCAGGGAAATGCCAGATTTCTGAATAACCTGACTAAATTCCAGATCTCTCCGGGATGCATAATCATGACCCGACCGGAAGTGAATCACGCCATCATTGTACAGGATAAAGGAACCCCTCTCTCCTATTATGCTGTTCTGCTGGAATTTTCCGAAGAAGAAAAGGATATTGAAAGACTTCTGAATAAAGAAATCCGTTACGATAAAATATATAAAACCGGAACGAATTACCGTTTTTTCTTCGAGGAAATAAAGGAAAAAGGGATGTCCGAGAGCCCGGCTCTCAGGCATTCTGCGGTTCATCAGCTCATATCCTTCTTATATATTCTTTCCAGTGAAGAGGAATTCCACTTTTCAGACAGCCGGAACTCCCATATTGAAAAAGCTCTGAAAATCATGCAGGACAATATAACCACGGAACTTGACCTGGAACAGATAGCCAATCGGCTGGGTTTGAACAAGTCCTACTTTATCCGTCTTTTCCAACAAAAAATGAAGATAACTCCCATGAAGTACTTTACGCGGCTCCGCATAGAAGCAGCCAGTGCCATGCTGACCAGTACGGACCGCTCCCTGGCCATAATTGCCCAGGACCTTAACTTTTACAGCGAGTTCCATTTCAGCCGGGTATTCAAGCAATATACAGGAGAATCCCCCTCCCTCTACAGAAAACAGTATCTGCAACTGGCCGGAAGGGTTTCCAATGAGAGAAACAAGGTTTTTTAATGCATAAGATTCCCTACTAAATGTATATTTATACATTCCTTTGGATTCCCAAACACAACTCTTTCAGCTACTATGGGAAATCAAACGAAAAGATAAGCATTTAAGGAGTAATCTGAATGAATCCCCAGGCTGAAGCGCTGAATAAAGTTCTGAAAGAACAGAATCCCACAATATTCTCCCTACTTTCCAAGAAGGGGCAGGAAATATTTTTCCCAAAAAAAGGACTGGTAATGCAGGGACAGGATGCCAAAAGCAAGCGCATCAACGCTTCCATCGGTATGGCGACCGAAGATGATGGCTCTCCCCTCCGCCTGAATGCTCTGGAAAAACTGATCAATATGGCTCCGGAAAAAGTTTTTCCCTATGCGCCCAGTTACGGACTGCCGGCCTTAAGAAAAGAATGGAAGAAAATCCTACGGGAAAAAAATCCTTCCTTAAAGGATACGGAACTGACACTGCCTGTTGTAAGCAATGCGCTTACCCACGGATTGAGTATGTCCGGCTATATGTTTATCGATGAAGGGGACAAGGTGATCCTCCCCGCATACTACTGGGGCAACTATAAGCTGATCCTGCAAAATGCCTTTGGGGCTGAATTTGAGACCTACACCATGTATGACCATGAAGGATTCAACCTGAAGGGTTTGGAAGAAAAACTGGCTGCACCGGGAGAGAAAAAAATTGTTCTTCTCAACTTCCCGAACAATCCGACCGGGTACACTCCCACTGAACAAGAGATGGAAGGGATCGCAGCTCTCCTGAAAGATGCCGCTGACAGGGGCAAAAATATTGTTGTTCTTGTAGATGATGCCTATTTTGGGCTGGTTTACGAAGAGGGGATTGCCCGGGAGTCCATCTTCACGAAACTGGCAGAACTGCATAAAAATATACTTGCTGTAAAAATAGATGGAGCCACAAAAGAAGACTATGTCTGGGGGTTCCGTGTTGGTTTTATAACATTTTCCTGGAAGGGAATGACAGCCACAGCCGGACAGACACTGGTTGATAAGGCTGCCGGTGCCATCAGAGGCAATATATCCAATGACAGCACCCTCTCTCAGAACCTGCTCTTAACCGCCTATGAGGATGCGTCATACTCGGAAAATAAAAAAACAAAATATGAACTCCTGAAATCCCGCTATGATCTGGTAGTCAAAACTCTAAAAGATCACCCTGAATATTCAGAATATTTCACATCCATCCCCTTTAATTCGGGATATTTCATGTGTGTGAAACTTAAAACTCTGGATGCCGAAGCGGTCAGACAGAAACTTCTGAACGACTACGATACTGGTATTGTCGCATTGGGAAATCTTATCAGGATAGCTTACTCCTCTCTTCCCTCTATCTATATCGAAGAGCTCTTTGCCAATGTTTACAGTGCCTGTAAAGATCTTCAAAAGTAATTGGTAATTATCTCTGATTGACCTTATAATGGGATTCCGAGAGGAGTCCTATTTTTATGAAAGCAGAAGAATACAATCCAGCTCTTAATTTAATGGGAAGGCGTATCCGCCTGGCCGTTATCGGTGGTGGTCCCGCCTCTTTTATCGGAGGGATGCACCGTAAAGCCGCCCGTCTTTCAGACTGTTACGATATTGTAGCGGGAACCCTTTCCTCTGACCCCAAACGCTCACTGGAAGCAGGGAAAAAGCTTGGTCTTTCTGAGGACAGAATTTATGGACACGCTCTGGAATTGATCACCAGAGAATCCCAGCGTTCAGATGGAGCTGATGTAGTTGCCATAATGACACCTAATGACTCCCATTATGAGTATGCCATGGCTGCTCTTGATGCCGGTTTGGATGTAATCTGTGATAAACCCATGACCAACACGCTTGAAGAAGCAATATCACTCCATTCTAAAGTTTTAGAAACAGGACTGGTTTTTTGTCTGACCCATAACTATACAGGATATCCCATGGTCCGTCAGGCCAGGGGTATGGTAGAAGAGGGAGATCTGGGTGAGATAAGACTGATACAGGTGGAATATGTGCAGGGAGGTAAGGCGAGGGGAGATGATCCTGATCCGGGCGATCCCAAAACACCCTGGCGTTACAAGCCTGAGAAGGGCGGACCCTCTCTGGTAATGGGAGATATCGGAACCCATGCCCACAACCTCTTGCGTTATATATCCTGCCTGGAAATCACTGAGGTTGCAGCCGAAGCGGGGCATATTGTCCCTGGACGGGTCGTGGATGATTATACGGGAGCACTCCTCAGGCTCAGCAATGGAGCCAGAGGCAGTTTCTGGGTCACCCAGGCGGCAGCGGGAATGGAAAACTCTCTTAAGATCCGCCTCAGTGGGACAAGGGGTACATTGGAATGGGAACAGGAGACTCCCCATCGACTAATCTATAAGCCTCTGGGAGGACCATGGGAGATCAGAACTCCCGGAGGGTCAGGCTCAACCACCCTGGGCAGTCACTCCACACAAATTGCAGCGGGACACCCCGAAGGTTTCCCCTCGGGATTTGCCAATATTTACCGTGATGCAGCCGAAGCCATTGCAGCCAGACGCAGCGGAAAAACTGCCAGAAAGGAGTCCTGCACCTACCCTAAATCAAAAGACGGTCTGGCGGGAGTTTTCTTTGTAAAGGCAGTTCTTGATTCTTCAGAAAAGGACAGTCATTGGACAAGAGTACCCTTTCCCGAATAATTTCTTATTGTACCGTCAAGGCTGAGGACTTCTCTATTTCCAAACTCAGCCCGAATATGGAGTTTTCCGTAATATAATCCATATGAGGGGCTTGCACCATAACACCCAGAGAAATATGCCAGGCATTGATTTGATCCCAGGCTTCAGGAGACATAAGAACTATACTTGGCTTGCCCCCTTGATTCTGAATATCAAGTTTCTGTCTGTAAATCTCGGCTACTAACTCTTCTGCTCTCATGACTTCTTCCGGGAGGACAATTTCTGGTACTCACCTTTTGCTTTGCGGGCACCCTTAAGATCCCCCAGCAGTTCAAGGCTATCCCCCAGGTTATACCAGGCATCCTGATCCAGGGGATCCAACTGTACGGCACGAATGAAAAAAACTTTAGCCTCTGCATATCGCTCTGTGACAAAACGGAGAACACCAAAACTATTCCACAGCTGTGCAGACTCTCCTCCACAGCTCATGGCTTTATCATAGGACTCTTCCGCAGCAGGAAAGTCCTGTATACAGTACAGCGCAATACCAAGCTCGCACCAGTAATCCGGATTATCCGGCTCCGACTTGACCGCCGTATTCAGATAATTTAAAGCCAGTTCCGGCTTATTCAGAGAAATATACTCCAGTGCCAGATTATAGGAGATCATAGCACTATCGGGTTCCAGCTCCAGGGCAGCCTGAAAAGCATCAAGAGCTTTCAGGTGTTTTCCCATACGGGCATAAGAGATGCCCAGGATCACAAGGTCTTCAGCTTTGTCCTGAGAATCCACCGGCCATACCTTTTTCATTAATCCCGCCTAAGATATATAAATTAAAACCCCAGCAGAGCCAGGGAAAACCAGGGAACATAGGTTATAAGAAGAACCATCACCACTAACACAAGCAGGAAGGGGACAACTCTCTTATAAATCTTCACAAGAGGGGTTTCAAAACGGTAGGAAGCCAGAAAAAGATTCATCCCCACGGGAGGGGTCAGGTAGCCCAACTGCAGGTTTGCCAGGAATATAATTCCCAGCTGTACAGGATGAATCTGAAAGAGTTCACCCATGGGAATAATAAGAGGACCAACAACAAGAATGGCAGAGTAGATATCCATCAGACAACCCGTAACAAGCAGGATCAGATTCAGAATAATCAGAAAAACAATCCTTGAATGTATATGCTCACCCACAAAGGCGGTAAGCATCATAGGAACTTCTGCATCTACCAGATAGTAGGATAATCCCTTTGCTGTAGCCAGGATCATCAACACCCCTCCGATAATGGGAAGACTTTTATCCATAACGGAAAAAAGAGATTTCAGCTTGAACTCTTTATGCACAAATCCCAAAAGGATAATGGAGTAGATAACGGCAACAGCCCCCGTTTCAACCAGAGTGGTAATACCTCCGAAATATCCGACTAATATGATAATAGGCAGCAACAGCTCTCCAGAGGCCCCTTTCAGTGCCTGAAAAAACTCCATTCTGTTAAAGAAAAAATCTCTCTTCTTATGGCTGCGAACTGCAGTCAGCACTCCCATAACTGAAAGAGAGCTAACAAGGATAATCCCCGGAATGATCCCTCCCAGAAACATATCTCTCACACTGATCTGCGCCATTACAGCGTACATAATGATGGGCAGGCTGGGAGGAAAGAGCAGCCCTATGCTGCCCGAGGATGTGAGCAATCCCTGCGAGAAGGATTCACTGTACTCTCCGGTTTCAGAAAGCATATACAGCAGGAGGGCTCCAAGGGCCAGTATGGTTACACCAGAAGCTCCTGTAAATGTTGTAAAGAAGGCGGAAACCAGAACGGCCATAATAGCCATACCACCGGGCAAACCGCCCATAAAGCTCTGAAAAAAACGGACAAGACGCTCTCCGGACTTACTCTCTGACAGGATAAAACCCGTGAGAGTAAACAGAGGAATCGCAGGAACAGTGGAACCGGTCAGAAGGTTATAAGCTTCGTTGGGCAGAACCTCAAGGGCTCCCCAGTTTCTGGAAAAAAGAAAATAGGCCACCCCCCCCAGAAGAATAAAAATAGGAGTTCCGATAAAAGCCGAAAGAATCATCACAATGATAAAGGGAATAGCCGCATAATAGAAAAAGTCATAGTAAAATGACATAAGAGTATCAATAAACAGGGGCGGTTCAGACAGCAGGGTATAGGCCATATTCCCCAAGGCGGGGATGCCGAGAAAAAGTCCGAAAACCAGGGCGGCAAGAACCGTTGAAACCCTGGATTTAAGCTTGCCTGAAGTATAGAGAAAACGGATTCCCATAACGGCAAAGCCCACAGGCATAATCAACATTACAATTCTGATAGGAATAAGCCCTACGGTCTGCTCCGGATCAAATCCAATCAGTAAAAATGAGACTGAACTGAGAGCCAAACCGAAACTGATCCCCCCACAGAGAATTTTCACAACAGAACCCAGGACTTTTCCGATTGTCCCTTTCAGTATCTCACGATCGGAAGTAAGGGAGAGATGTCCCTTCTCCCGGGAACTGATCATTCCCGCAAGAAAGGCCAGCCATACGACGGCATTGCGGATATAGGCTTCTGAGCTTTTTAATCCGGAATGAAAAATCAATCTGGCAAAGATCTCCATGGTGGGAAGTAATGCCAGAAGAAGAAAGATCAGAGTGGCAATTTTATCCTCAAAATGATGATGCCAAGTTTTTCTCATTGATTGTTCCTGAATGCTTCCAGGCGACTGTTCACTTCGTTAAAAACTTCCCGGGAGACAGGTTTATCCGGACCGACGATAAACCAGTAATCACCGCTGAACAGATCATACCATGCCTTTTCATCCTGTTCAGAGAGTTCCAGTTCAACAAGACCATTTTTCCGCATCACGTTCATAGCCTCAGCATTCAGCCTTTCCGTTTCCTTCTGAAAATCCATTTTGACAGACTGTATGGAGGCCTTCAGCTCTTCATGATATTTTTTGGGGATTTTCTTCCAGGCCCTTTCGGAAAGAACAATCCCACCGATTACAGGCATCACCTTCAGTGGATTCATATTTGGAGCCAACGCAAACCACTGATAGGCGGCAGCCCCCATGGGCGCCGTGTAAACCGTATCAATCATACCGCTCTGAAGGCCCATTAAAGTATCATTCACAGCCAGAGGATAAACTTTGAAATCCAGGGCTTCAAATGCCTCTATCATATCCTGTTCTCCGGGAGACACACTCATGGTTGTTTTTCTCAGATTATCAGGACCTTGTATCTCTTTACTGCTGAAAAAATTAATCCAGCCGGACTTGGACCAGAGCAGAACTTCAAATCCCTTTTCACTGAAATCATCATCAAACATGGGAGTGAGCTCTTCAATGGCAAAATCCAGCTCCTCTTCATTCTGAACCAGAAAGGGAAGACTGAGAACCAGGGAGTCCGATACAATTTTATTCATCCCTATGGAGGTAAGAACAGCAGAATCGAGCTGACCGAAACGCATTTTACGTACCATATCCTCCTCAGAACCGGCAATGCCATTGGGGTAGATTTTCAGTCTGACCCTTCCGTTGCTAATCTCTTTCCACTCCCGGGCTATTCTCCGCAGGCTGCGGTCCCATTCTGTTCCTTCCGGAAACAGACTGCCCATTTTTATATCTACGGCACAAAGAGGGAGCAAAGCTGCCGCAAACAGAAGCGTTAAAATCAGTAATATTTTTTTTGTCATACACATATCCTCAATATAAATCAAATCGATCGGACTTGCTAAAAATCCAGTAAAAAGTAATCTTCTCTGTGTTCCAGATACCAGCGTGCCTTATCCTGATACAGGACGATAAGGAGTTCATTATCCGGATCATCGGCGGGATCAATGGCCAGGGCCCTGTTTAAAAGCCCTTCAAACTCATCATAGTTCTGCTGCATGACCGGTATACCCAGCGCAAAGGAAAGATAGGGCGAGGGGCTCAGACCATCACACATTGCCACTGCTTTTTCCAGATGGAAGCGGGCACGGCTCTCCGCTCTCCGCGGTCCCGTCAACACCCTGCCTTTCATAGTAGGCCCTGGCAAAGGACGCAGCGCTGTCAGCTGTTTCCATAAATCCTTTTTCGATAATGCCTCTTGGAACAGAAGACCATATGGTAATCAGAAGATCATGAACTGCCCCCCTCTCCAGGGTCTC
>NBMC01000065.1 GCA_002084805.1 Spirochaetaceae bacterium 4572_59
GGAAAAGCGTTTGATGTGGCTTGATATATTTTCGGTATTAGTGGTAAAATTCATCAACATGTTAGGCATAAGCTCCTTACTTTGTGTTTTTTTGTGACAACTTTTTATACAAAGCAAACGGGCTTATGTCTATATATTGTAAGTATTTATAAGTATTTTATTAGAGATTTCCAGCATGTTTTTCGAATTTTTTTCTAGTGCTTTTCGGTATGCGAACTTTGAGTAAGATAATACTTCAGCTTGCCATGATTGCATTTAATATCCTGAGATTGATTGGACAAAAGGCTCTCTCTTTCAGAGAAGATCTACCCTACAAACATAAGGGAAAGCATGACCCATGGTATCATACGATAGCTCTTTTCAAAATCTACTAAATAAGAAAAAAGGGATCATATTGGAACCTGATACTAGATTTTGTTTGATTTCATAAGAATCTCGAAATATTTATACGGATTCAGGGTTACCCTAATTGCACTCACGGTCAACTACTTTTTATGCTATCCTACAATTGTTTTAACTAAGTTTTTCACATACCATGATCCAGGAGCAGTTATGCAGAAACAGCCTTTCAGACACAGCCGGGTATTCCTCATCCTATTTATTGCTGTTATTTCCGCATCCTGTACAACGATGTCCAGTGCGGGCAGACCCAATCAGATAAACAAAGCTCCCCGAAACCCTGTTCTCTTGGAGAGTAGTTCTCTGCAGAAGAAACTTGCAGACTCTGCCTACTGGGCCGAAGGAAGAAAGACTCTTGTGGTTCAGAACCGAAAGTTCAATATGGACTGCTCCGGTGTTGTTCTGGCAATTTACTACCATTCGGGCATCGATCTGACAAAAAATCTCGGAAGCTACAGCGGAGGAGGAGTTCAGAGGCTGTACGACTATCTCAATGATCTGCAGCTTCTCTACAAGAGCAATTATCCTGCGCAGGGTGACCTGCTCTTCTGGGATAATACCTATGATAAGAACAACGACGGAGCAAGCAATGATGAACTGACCCATGTAGGAATGGTTGTAGAATCAAATAGTAAAGGCGATGTGATATATATTCATCACAACTACCGGAGGGGAATCGTTATGGCCTCCATGAACCTTCTTGATCCCGATAACCTGGACCGGAACAGCCCCATGCGGGCAAGAGGAGCCGAAGAGGGGCATGCCGCGAAATGGCTATCCAGTCACTTGTTAAGGAATGCGGGAAAAGCCTATGAAATTCCACTGGAATAAAGCCCTTTTATAGACAGGCGGAAAGAGAAAGTTTATTATTTCATTCAAAAGTAAATAAGCAAACACGACAAGGAGAAAACTCTGGCTGACATATACATTACAGGGCATAAGAATCCCGACATGGATTCGGTTTGCAGTGCCTGGTGCTATAGTATTCTTAAAAATACAATCGACAAAGATAATAATTATATTCCCGTCCGCTGCGGCAGACTGAATAATCAAACCAAAATGGTTTTCAATAATCTGAATATAACTCCTCCCCGTCTGATGCGGGATATCAGGCCTCAGGTATCGGATGTAACAAAAAGAGATATACCGACCTTTGATATAAACGATCCGGTCTTTTCGGCAATCCGCAGACTGGATGAAGAAAATCTCAGTCTGCTACCCGTCTTTGAAAATGAAGGAGATTTTAAAGGGACAATCAGCCTGCATGAAATCTCGGGATTTCTGATTAATGATAATCTGAAAAACAGACCGACCTATCACTTTAGAATCAACAACTTCAAACAGGTTCTACCAGGATACTTCTACCGTCGGGGAGATCAGCAGGAGTTCGTAGCTCCCATTATGACAGGTGCCATGCCCTATGAAATCAGTAAAGATAGAATCAGCCGACTTCTTCCTCTGAAACCTATCTTGGTTATCGGCTTGCGGGAAAATATTTTAATGCATGCCGTAAAGGAACAGTTTCCTGCTATTATCCTGACTGGAATGGCCAAAGATGAGGAGATCCCTTTTAACTTTAGCAAATACAAGGGAACACTGTTTATATCCCATGCGGATACAGCAGAAACAATAAGACTTCTGCGTCTCAGCACTCCCCTGAAAAGTATTATCAATAAAAATCCACATATTATCAACAGCCATCAAAGCTTTGATGAGGCCAAAACGATTCTTGTCAATTCTGCCTATCGGGGTTTACCGGTTTTTACGGATGGTCAGTTCTCAGGGATCGTTACCAGACGCTGTTTCATTGAAAAACCCAACAAGAAACTGATCCTGATGGATCATAATGAACTCTCCCAGAGTATTCCCGGAGCGGAACAGACAGAAATACTGGAGATACTGGATCATCACCGACTGGGGAACAGTAAAACAAGAGAACCTATCTATGTGTATGCCAGACCGGTGGGAAGCACCTGTACCATCGTCTATGACCACTTTAAAATGCACTCTGTAAAGGTGGATAAAGAGACGGCAGCCCTGCTACTATCGGGAATCCTGTCCGATACGGTCATACTAAAATCTCCCACAACAACGGATGAGGACCGCAGAGCCGTGGAAAAACTGAAGGTATTGGCAGAAATAGATCTTGAAACATACGGACCGGAACTCTTCAGCCAGAATTCCTCTCTGAAGGAGAGTGATGCAGAGACTATCCTGAAGGGAGATTTCAAAATATACAGAGAAAACTATACAATCGGGATTTCTCAGGCGGAGGTTGTAACCCTGGAAGATGTGGAAACTGTATTGTCCGAATATCTTTTGGCTCTGGAAGAAATCAGAAGAAAGAACCGCCTTGACTGGACAATGCTTCTGATTACGAATGTATTGAAAGAAACTAGCTATCTTATGACGACCCCCTTCCCCGAGGGAGAAAACTTCCTTCTGTATAAAAAGATAAAAGAGAATCTTTATGATCTGCCGGGAATCCTTTCCAGAAAGAAGCAGCTTCTGCCTGAGATTTTAAGAGTATTGGATGAGATTCCACAGATTCATCAATAAACTTATCTGGAGATAACTATGAGTTTATGCGGAAAAACAGCTCTAATTACTGGCAGCGCCCGCCGTATAGGTAGGGCTTGCGCACTGAAACTGGCAAAGGAAGGATCTGATATCCTTATTCACTATAACAGCTCCAGAGATGAGGCGGAAGAACTGGCCCGTTCGATACGATTGAATGGCCAAAACGCCTGGGCAATCCAGCAGGACCTTTCTGAAAGAAACAGCGGAGCCCTCCTGATGGAGAAAGCTCTGAAAAAGACAGACACCGTGGATATCCTGATTAATTCAGCATCTATTTTCCCCAGGGGGAACTGGAAGGACAGTGAAATAGAAGATTTTCTGGAAAACTACCAGATCAATGCTCTCTCCCCTTTTATACTCTCCCGGGAATTTGCCAGACAAATAAATAAAGGAGAATGTATTATCAATTTTCTGGATGCTAGAATAGTGGATAATAACAGCAGCCATTTGGCCTATCATTTAAGCAAACGGGCACTTTTCACATTAACACGGATACTGAGCAGTGAACTGGCACCGAAAATACGGGTAAATGCCATAGCTCCCGGCCTGATCATTCCTCCCCCCGGAGAAACACAGGAGTATTTAAAAAAAAGGATAGACTCTAACCCTTTGAAAAAAATTGGAACAGTGGAACAGCTGACGGAAAGCATGTCCTTTCTGATCAATAATAGTTTTATAACAGGTCAGGTCATTTTTGTGGACGGTGGCCGACATTTAAGAGGAAGTTTCTATGGACTATGATAAAATGGATAAAATTTTTTTAAAAGATCTGACCTTCCGCTGCATCATCGGAATCTACCCTGAAGAGCGGACCAACAAACAGGACGTCATTATCAACCTGACTCTATATACGGATTTTCAAAAAGCTATTGCCAGCGAAAAAATTGAAGATACTGTGAATTACGAGAGATTGGGATTGAAAATTAAGGACCTGGTTGAAAACTCGAGTTTTCTTCTGGTGGAAAAACTGGCACAGGCCATTGCAGCCTGTAGTGTTAAAACAGAAGGCGTTCAGGCTGTAAAAGTACAAGTCAAAAAACCCGAGGCTCTTCGTTTCACCAAGTCTGTGGGAGTGGAAATTTTCCGAACTGCAAAAATAGCCGGTTGGACCGGTTCTGTCTGATTGAATTTGTTTGAGGAGAATTAAAAATGAACAAAGAAAGAGTCGCACAATTGATTAATGAGCTTCTTCTGGAGATGGGAGAAGATCCAGACAGAGAGGGGTTGGTAAAAACTCCCGAAAGAGTTGCCGAAGCCTATAGCTTTCTCACAAGTGGATATTCTATGGACTTGAAAGAAGTGGTCAATGGTGCGGTATTTGAATCGGAAGCCAATAATATGATCCTTTGTAAGGATATTGAAGTATACAGCCTCTGTGAGCACCATATACTACCCTTCTTTGGAACCTGCCATATTGGATATATTGCCAAAAATAAAGTAATCGGAGTCAGCAAGATGGCCCGGATAGTGAACTACTATGCCAGAAGACTGCAGATACAGGAAAGACTGACCTCTCAGATAGCCCATACGATACGTGAAGAAGTGGGTGCCGAAGGTGTTGGTGTCGTCATGGAATGTCGCCATATGTGTATGATGATGCGAGGTGTACAGAAACAGAACTCTGCCATGGTAACGTCTTCCGTTCTGGGAAGCTTTCACTCTTCTGCTGCCACAAGGGAAGAGTTTATGAGTTTGATTGGAAGGCGTTAATTGCGATGATACAGGTTGTGCCGGCGGTTGGATGTCAGCTTCCGGAACAACTGATCCTCTGAAAAAATATTTTTTTCTAGAAAAAAACGGCCAATGGGCAGACCAAACATTTTCTGTTGCCTGACCAGTTTATCAAGAGACTTTTTATCAAAAATACCCAGCCTGACAGCCGCCTCTCCAAACATTTCGGAAAACTGTCTGTTCTTTATAATAAAGAGAATATCCTTCTGCTTAATAATTCCCCTGGATTCTGCCAGTTCTCCCAGTTTTGGTCTGTTCCGGTACTGCCAGACAAGAGCATGAACAAGTTCATCCCAGGAGATTTCTCCCGTGTAATAGAGATATTCTGCAAAACGGAGCATCTTCTCCGGGAGAGGACCCGTATAATACTTACCTGTCATAGACCGGGCTGTATTATATTTACTTTCGGCGCTTCTCTTTTTACTCTGAGACGCCTTTCCTGCCTTGTAGTTCTTTGTTGTCTTACTATGCTGCCAGCTACCCTGAGTCTTTGTGTGCTGTCTACGGGTAGAGTTAGATGTAGGTTTATAGGAACCGGAGCGGGCTTTTCTGTAGACCCGTTTCGTATATTCATTGTTGTCATTTTTGATTTTTTCCAGAAGAAGGTGAAAGGCATCATTCAATTCCTGAAACTGCATTTTCATCAGACTAGGATCCTTACCCAAGTTTGTTGCCAGGTCCGGATGAGATTTTTTAACTTTGCAACGGTAGGCTTTTCTCAGACTGTCTTCATCGTAACAAGCATTGGCCCCCATCAAAAGTAACAGTGCGCGATTTTCTTCCAGAGTCAAGCTCAGCTTCACAATTTCCTCCTGGATCTTTATACATAAGATTTTTAAATCAATAAACTGTAATTACAATTATAATCGACATTCCAGGGATTATATGTGAGCCTATTTTCAAGACAGCTCAATTGTATTATGATTTTTACACTATGAAGAATCCAATTCCCCGTATTGCAGCAGTTCACGATCTCTCCGGTTACGGCAGATCCTCACTTACAGTAGTTCTACCGGTTCTTTCCGCCATGGGCATAAATGTCTGCCCTCTGCCAACGGCAGTACTGTCCACCCAGACCAGCGGCTTTGACGACTATGTGTTTCTGGACCTAACAGAGACTATGAAGGATATTATCAAACACTGGAAGACTCTTCCTCTTCTATTTGACAGTATTTATTCAGGATTTCTCGGATCTGTTGCACAAATAAAACTGGTGGAGGATCTTATTGAGAATTTTTCAGCTGAGGACTGCCTCATAACGGTAGATCCCGTTATGGGAGATAACGGGGAATTCTATGGACCCTTTGATTCAAAGATGATCGAAGGAATGAAGAGTCTGGTTCAAAAAGCCGACCTGATTACTCCCAACTATACTGAAGCAGCTTTTCTGCTGGATAGAGAATATAAAGAAACTGTGTCCCTGAAAGAGATCGTACAAATCCTGAAAGATCTGGCTGATATGGGGCCAGATAAAGTTATCGTTACAAGCGTTTCTTTAGAAGACAGTAAGGGAACAACTGCGGTTCTGGCCTATGAAAAGAAAAACAAACGCTTCTGGAAGGTGGAAACGACTCATATTCCGGTGTCCTATCCGGGAACAGGAGATATGTTTGCCAGCGTCATTACAGGACGCCTTTTATTGGGAGACAGCCTTCCCGCAGCCCTGGACAGGGCCGTTCACTTTGTCACACATGCTATCCGGAATACATTCGGACACAATACCCCCCAGAGAGAAGGAGTCCTTCTGGAGAAATCACTCTATCAGCTGATGATGCCTGAAAATTTATCAATATGCGAATTACTGGAGATTTAAATTGAAACGCTATACTGTTAGCTGTTGTCCTGATTTGCCATCCGGCTTGCTCCTTCTGCCTAATTGTCCGCAGGCAGCCATGACAGACTCTCCCCGGCTTTTTCTAGTCCGGCAGGAATATCCTTTTTCATTCAGGATCTCCCAGAGACGATCAACTTCCTCTTCTTCCGGTTTGCGAAAAATAGGATTGCTACCTGGATTATAGGGGATGAGGTTGATTTTGGCTGTCAGCCCTTCTAAAAAATAGAGCAATTTATCAATTTGTTCAGGTTTATCCGTTACTCCGGGCAAAACAATGTACTCAATGTAGAGACCATCTTTTACCTGACTATAGGGAGAACTCAATAGACTCTTTTTCAGCTCATCCAGAGGATAGACTCTATTTATAGGCATTAAAGAACTACGTGTTTCCGGATCGGCCGAATGAAGGGAAAGACCCAGATGGAGTTTCTGATAGTTTCGATGAGGATATTCACGGCAGAGATCTCTTAGCCTGTTAATCCCCGGAATATACCCTGCGGTAGAGATAGATATATGTTTGGCATGTAGATTCAACCCTCTTGGATCTGTCATAATATCGATGGATTCCATAAGGGCATCCAAATTCTCCAAAGGCTCTCCCATTCCCATAAAGACCAGATTTCGCAGCTTATCCGCATTTAATGCAAAACGGGCTGTCATCAGCTGGGCCATTATCTCCGAAGTGCTCAGATTCCTGTGCAGCCCCAGCTTTCCGGTTTCGCAGAACTGACAGTTCCATCGACAGCCCATTTGAGATGAGAGACAGAGTGTGGAATACTTTTTCATGGGAATCAGCACTGTTTCACAGTTTATTTCAGGATCCAGATTCAGGGTAAATTTAAGAGTATCCCCTTCCTTCTGTCTTGTCCGGATGAGCGGCAGATTCAGAGGAAAGTCCCGTTCCAGAGAACTAACAAGTTCCGGATTCCCGTCAAAGAGGGGATCATTCTTAAGATCCAGCTGTCCGCGGCTGTAGAGATGACGAAAAAGGGCATCCCCATGGTATGCCCTTTTTCCATACTGTCTGGCCATAAACCCGATCAGATGATCATAACTGTAATTCAGCAATTCCATCGGGTTTAATGCTTCCGGACTGCTATTAGAATTCACAGTTCCGTGCCGAACGGGCATAGGGGATGACGTCTCTGATATTTGCCATACCGGTGACATACAGTATGAGACGTTCAAATCCAAGACCAAACCCCGCGTGGGGAACAGATCCATACTTCCGCAGGTCCAGATACCACCAGTAATCCTCTTCATTCAGCCCTGCATCCTTGATCCGATCGACAAGGGTATCATAGTTATTTTCCCTTTCACTTCCACCGATGATCTCACCCAGACGGGGAACAAGAACATCCATAGCGCGAACGGTTTTACCGTCTTCGTTAAGCTTCATATAAAAGGCTTTGATTTCCTTGGGATAGTCGGTAATGATGACAGGACCGTTATAAACTTTTTCAGTCAGGTATTTTTCATGTTCCGATGCCAGATCAATCCCCCAGGAGACGGGATATTCAAATTTCACAGCGGAAGCTTCCAGGTCTTCTACGGCTTTTGTATAGCTGATACGGGTAAAATCCGCGTTAATAACAGCCTTCAGATCCTCAATGATGCCTTTCTGAACGAACTTATTGAAAAACTGCATATCTTCCTCACAGTTTTCCAGAACATAGCTCAGTACATATTTAAGGAACTCTTCGGCCAGATCCATATTGCCGTTGATATCACAGAAGCACATTTCCGGTTCGACCATCCAGAACTCTGCCAGGTGGCGGGAGGTATTGGAGTTTTCGGCTCTAAAGGTAGGTCCAAAGGTGTAAACACGCCCCATTGCGGTAGCATAGGTTTCTGCCGAAAGCTGACCGCTTACAGTAAGAGAAGCCTGTTTCCCAAAGAAATCTCTGGAATAATCGACACCTTTGGAACCGTCAAAAGTATGAAAAGGGAGAGTTGTTACCTGAAACATCTCTCCCGCACCTTCACAATCACTGGCGGTGATAATCGGGGTATGCACGTTAAAAAAGTCATTTTCCTGAAAATAGGAATGAATAGCCTGTGTCATGGCATTACGGATACGGGCAACCGCTCCAAAGGTATTGGTACGGGCTCTCAGGTGTCCGATCTCCCGGAGGAACTCCATGGAGTGCCGTTTTTTCTGTAGAGGATAGTCGGCCGGACAGTCTCCCAGAATCTCAATAGAATCAGCCTGAATTTCTACAGCCTGCCCTTTGGCGGGAGATTCAACAAGAGTACCCGTTACGGCACAACTGGCACCGGTTGTCAGGCGATGAAGTGTTTTATCATCAATTTTATCTTTATCTGCAATGACCTGAATATTTCCCATGCAGGATCCGTCATTAAGGGCAATAAATGCGATCTCTTTGGTATCTCGTTTAGTCCGCACCCATCCCGGGACGGTTAAAGTTTCACCGATGCTTTCGGTTTTCTGTAAAATCTGTTTGATTGTTTCCTGTTTCATAGCGGCATTATAATAGGGCATCTGCCGCTGATCAATAGATAATTACGGATTGTCCTGTAATTTTAGTTACCGGGAAGCTATATCGATCCATTTTCCGGATTTCAGTCCGACTTCCGGATAGAGAGCCACTTTTTTAATGGCAGATCTGTCCGGCATCGTCGGACAGATCTGATCAGGGAGTCGTTCTCTTCCTATCCCGGGGAAACAGTGAAGCTTCCTTGACGTTGGTAACCCAAGTTCACCATATTAAAATATAAATCCTTACAGTGCAATATATTAATAATTTCTATGGTCACTACCGTATTAAGATACACTGGAAACCCTCTCAATTATTCCTTTAAGTTTGAAAATCTGATAGATCTTCATATGCTCAGTTTCAGGTTTTGTGCAAGTTCTAATAACCCTTTGTCTGATTTTCCTATCTTCAGTTTGTTCCCGCAAAGATAGTGTGAGCCTGTTGTGAGTGCTTAATACATTTCTGATTGTAACCCATTTTCTATGGTCATTATTCATTCTCAACCGGT
>NBMC01000028.1 GCA_002084805.1 Spirochaetaceae bacterium 4572_59
GGATTTGAAGCGGGTATCTCTATTGTAATCCTTGCGATAATCATTGATAGGATTACCTACTCCTTTTCCGAGAAAAAATAACTGTTCCAGATTGTCACTGACAGGCTGAGATTATAAAAAACACCCCGGATATATCCAGGGTGTTTTTTTATCCTTTCTGTTCTTCACCATGACAAAAGCGCTCGATCTCACTACAATAGCCTGAGGATCCGGATACTCTATGGCGGAGAGTTTTCTCTGGGGTATCTGAGTCCCCCTTGCCTGCTTACTGGCAATACATTTGAATATAGGAGTTATTGCTGTCTGGTATGCCATATTTACTTTCAATCTGATGATTACCCTGATCGGGTATATGTGTTATAAAAGTAAAAATTGGTATACGCCTTAAGAGATATGAAAGATGAGTGAGAAGCATTAAGTGAAAATACTGCCTGAAAAACTGTCTGATAATCCGAAATTTCAATCTCATTTTCCGGAAGCCCGTTCCTATACCCGGGAGAACCGGGTTTATAATCTGAAGGAAAGCGAAGGGGAGCTGAAAGCCTATGTTCTCGGCAGTGAACCTATGCCCCATGAAACGGTTCTCCGATACCGGAAGGAAGAAGGGGCGGAGGGGCAGTATCTGTGGAGCTGTGAATGTGCTTCGGATGTGCCCTGTGTTCATCTTGCCGCTCTGATTATCAAAAGCTCTCAATCCACCTACAATGCTGAGCACTGGTTGATGCGTCTGGCATCAAAGCTGAAGGTTGATCCGGATTCCTTGAATAAACCGCTTGTCTCCGGGGAGGGATCTTCTCTTTTCGGGGATGATCTGTTCGGAGGGGCAGAAGAACGAAGCGTCTCTCAGTACTCTATCGAATCCATCTCGGGGAAAACAACGGGACAGTCGGCTCTGAATGAGGATATCCCTTTGTTTCAGGGAATCGGAGAGGATGATTTTCTTCTCCAGCAGGAAGCCCCCCGTTATGATCTGATTTTTACTTTAACACCATCCAAGGGAGAAGGTGTTCTGGTTCGCCCGGCCCTTATCAGATTACGGGAAGGAATACGCAGTGGCGGAATTGCCCGCTATAAGGCATCCAGGCCGATCCTTCCTCCTTCTGCACAACAGAGCCGTCTTCTGAAGCTGTTGTGTGCAGAAGAAGAGGAAGCCCTTCCTCTTGAACGCTGTCTTGAAACGGTACTGGAACAGAAAGAGCTGTGTACGACGGCTAAAAATGTCCTTAAAGTTATCAATGCCCTTACGGTAAATATCTCCTTTCATTTCCAGGAGCTCCTGGGAGATGAACGGCCTCTCTATTATCCGGAGTTCTGTTTCCGCGGAAAAAATTCTAATGGAGATGAGGATTCCTATACACTGATGGATCCTAAAAAACTGATTATCCGTGGAGGACGGGTCTTCTGTCTGGATGAAAAAGAAGCCCTTCTGGTTGTTCTGAAAGAAGACTCCAATACTTCTTTTTTTCTAAATCTACTGCTGTCAAAGAGTCAGGGATTTCTGGCTGCGGATATACAAGGTGTTCTCCGTCTGGCGAGAGATCTGGGCAAGCACTGCCTCCGTCTGGACGAACACTATCCTCCTGTCTCTATTCGGCAGGCCGATGCGGAAGCTGTTTTGAAAATGCGGAGCCGTCAGGATAAAACAGAACTTTTTTTCTTTTTCCGATACGGGAAATCAGATATTGCCTACCAGGATCAGACTTTCTGGCTGCCTCCTGAAGATCCCGAGGGCGCAGCTGTTTTAACGATTCAAAAAAGAAACAGGGTAAAAGAAGCTGCACTGGTAAAAAAAGTGGTTGAACACTTTACGGATCATCTCTCCTTTGAAAAAGGCTATTATGCTCGTCTGGTAAATGAAAACAGGGACGGGGATCTCCGTCTGGATATTTCTCTGGAAGAGTTTTTGGCATTCTACGCAAGATCCCTGCATGCTCTGGGAGTGGAACTGCAGCTGGAGGACAGAAAAATCAGCTCTTCCGGTTCGGTCCGCTTTAATGTAAAGGGTGGTAAAACCGACTGGTTGGAAGTGGATGCGATGATGGAAGATCCCGATACGGAAGAGCTACGTTCCCTCTTTTTTGATGATCATTTTCAAACCCTGGGACTGATAAATACAGGAAATTCCTATATCAAGCTGAAAGACAGTCAATTGCGTCAGCTGGAGTATCTGCGTCGTCAGGGAATGAACGATGATGGGCAACTGGAGGCTTCCGCTGTAAATTTTTCTCTGGTGGATCATATCTATGATCAGGTAGTGAACAGGGAGGATTCACCCGTGGAAGATGTCCTTTCTCAGGCTCGTGAGCTGAGAGATACCTTTGAGGGAGATACTTATGCTCAGCCGGCTCAGGTTCAGGCCACTCTTCGGCCTTATCAGCTTACTGGATATAACTGGCTGCGGAAACTTCATGAGATGAACTGTGCGGGATGTCTGGCCGATGATATGGGCCTGGGAAAAACCCTGCAGACTCTCTGTCTGCTTCAGTCTCTGAAAGACAAGGGAGAGTTGAAAACCAATCTGCTTGTAGCACCGGTGGTTACCCTTGCCAATTGGGAGCAGGAGATTAAAAAGTTTACTCCCGGTCTCAGCTTTTATCGTCATGCCGGTACGGACAGGCATAATACGACAGAATCCTTCAAGCAGTATGATATTGTGATTGTGAGTTATCACACCCTCAGAAATGATGTGGATCTCTTTCTAGATATGGTTTTTGACTATATTATTTTGGATGAAGCTCACTATATCAAAAATGCCTCATCCATTATCTTCAAGGCTATCCGTTCTTTAAAGAGTCATCACCGGCTCTCCCTGACGGGTACCCCCATAGAGAATAATACCCTAGAACTCTGGTCACAGTTCAACTTTCTCAGCCCGGGGCTGTTGGGTTCGCAGAAGGACTTTATCAGTCGCTTTGCCCATCCCATTGAGAAGAAGCATGACAACGAGGCTTTGACTATACTCCGGGATACGGTGTCTCCTTTTATCCTGAGACGAAAAAAAGAGGATGTTCTGGACGACATACCGCCTAAGGAGATCATTATTCACTACAGTGAAATGACCGGATCCCAGGCAGAACTCTATAGAAAATACCGGGATTTCTACCGTGCCCGGGTAAAGGGGCTTTTGGATGAGAAAGGACTGTCCGGTTCTTCCATGGAGATTTTTCAGTTTCTCCTGAAACTTCGACAGATTGCCATCTATCCACCCATGGCCGGTGTGGAAGGTGCTGAGGCCGGATCTTGTAAAATGGATGCCCTCAAATCCTTTTTGGATGATGTCATGGTGGAGGATCATAAGATCCTGATTTTCTCTCAGTTTCTAGGATCTCTATCTGCTATGGGAGATCACTGTCGGAATCAGCATTGGGATTACTCCCTTATTACAGGTAAGACCGCAGACAGGGCTGAAGAGATACGGAGGTTTCAGGAGGAAGAAGATGTTAAAATTTTTCTTCTCAGTCTGAAAGCTGGTGGTGTGGGTATTAATCTTACCGCCGCTGATTATGTGGTTTTATTTGATCCCTGGTGGAACCCCGCCGCCGAACGTCAGGCCATCGACAGGGCCCACCGAATGGGACAAACCCGTAAGGTTATCTCCTATAAAATGATTGTCAGGGATACCATAGAAGAGAAAATCCTGAAAATGCAGGAAGAGAAGACCGCTCTTATGGAGGGAATCATCTCTGATGAGCAAAACTTTTTCGGTTCATTGAAAGAAGATGAATTAGTTAAGCTGTTTGAGTAAAGACTATCTGATTTTAGTCTAAAGGATAATTTGAAGCTGTAAGACAAGCTATTGCCAGAATTCATCTCCACGGATGATACTCGCTTTGAACTCTGTTTTATGCTGGACGGATTCTTTAATCAGTTCGACTGCCGCATCGCTGTAAGTCTTGTTTTCGCTTTCAGCCTTATGACGGATCAGCTCCTGAATACCCGGATCAATGTTTCTTAAAGTGATGTTTTCCATTCACTACCCTCCCCTCTATATTTTAAGAGAAGCTGTCCATGTAAATCCACTTAAATTGATAAAAATATACTCAAATAATAGTGATTTTATGATGATTTTAAAAATTACAGGGATAATTATAGTTCCTTAAGATGTTTTATTGTCTATAAATGTCTTTTATAGTCCTTTAAAGTCCATTGCATATATTGAGCATTCCTTTGCTTTCTGCTATTTTAACAACTATGAAAAAGAATTTGTTCCTATTTACTTTTCTGCTACTGCCTCTATTCTCTGTCTCTTCAGAGAATCTTGTGGTTGCCAATATAATAAGAGAGCCTTCTTTTTCTACCCGGGATGATCGAATCCCCGGAAAAATCCCTGCTGACTGGATAGAATCAGTTCTAGAAGAGAGCGAGGAAGAAAAGGAAGAAGAAGAAAATCTAGAAGAGAATCTGCAACAGCCGAGTTGTATATCCCGGATCTATTCCAGAATTTGTTCAGATTTCTTTTTTTGCAATTTATGTGATTCATCACTTCCTTCTTATATAAGTCTGACTCTGCCTCTACTACGCGCTCCTCCCTGCTATTCCTGATACACAAGCAATTATTTAGTTGACAATAAAGCATCCTGATGGGGTGTTTTCTAAATATGTAATTACTAAGGAATAGACTATGAAAAATATATTTATCTCAGAACTTTTAAATCAGAAGGACTTGCCTGTTTTTCCAGTAAGTGCATCTCTGGCGGATCTGGTCCGTAGCGTACAGGATACAAAGAGTACTCATCAGTTTTATCTTGTTGATTCAGAAGGACTGTTGGAAGGAGTTATTACTTCCTCACAGATTCTGGAATATCTGACCCCCCATTTCTTTCTGACCGACAGAAATATGATGGAATCCCTTTTCACATCTCTGGAGTCTGTTAATGCCGCTGATCTTCTGGACCGGGATTTTCCCCGGTTATTACTAAATCAGAACCTTCCGGATATTCTGGAAGCCCTTCTGGTGTCCGGAAAAACGGCTGTTCCCGTACTGAATGGTGATCATATTCTGGTGGGAGAAGTCGTTATGGATGCACTACTCCGGCTAATACCCGTAAAACAGAGGGAGACGCTCTATGCAATCTCATAAGTACCTTACAGAAGACTCGGTCTTTCTGGACAAAGATTTTGAAAATCTGGATGAAGTTTTGACTTTCCTGTCAGCCGCGTTTGCCAAGCGGACAGGGCTTGATCAAAAATTTCTTCATAATTCCCTGGTTGAGAGAGAGAACCTCAGCTCCACATGGATTGGAAACGGTACGCTACTGCCACACAATCATAATCCGGAAGTGAATGGTTTTCATATGATTTTTATCCGCTGCCAGAAACCTTTTGTTCTGGAAAGCGGTAATGAGGTCCGCTATATATTCTCTATTCTTACATCCGGATCTCAGGAGCAGCTGTACCTGAGTATCCTTCAGGGGGTTGGCGGTCTGATTTTAAATCATTCAGAAGATGTTGACCGTTGTTCCTCTACGGCAGAACTCTTTGATCTGCTTAATTCCTCCAGTTATTTGATGGGAGAACCTCTCAGAGCAGCAGATATAGCCAGAGAGTGGCCTCGGGTTTTCCAGAATGACACACTGGCAACGGCTTTGGACAAAATGAAACAGCATGATGTTTACTTCCTTCCTGTTTTTTCTGAAGACGCCGGATCTATTTGCGGAGTACTGGATCTTGTGGATCTTCTGAAATCCGGTTTTCCCGATTATGTTTTCAGTCTGTATAACCTCTCTATGATACAGGACTTTCAACCCGTTAAATATTTCTGGAAGAATGAGAATCATATTCCCATCAGTAGCTATATCAGAGATTACAAACCCTATGTGATCTCTGAAGATGCCTCCTATCCTGAAATCTTTTTCATGATGATAAAGGGCAACCGGCGGCATCTGCTTGTTTTGGATAAACAGAACAGGCTGATAGGTGTCATCCATCCACACGAAATTATTAATAAGATGCTGAGGCCCTAAATGACTATTCATATGATTATTGCAATTCTGATTTTTATAGTGGTGTATGCCCTGTTGATTATGGAAAAAATGAATAAGGCTGTTGCTGTGCTTCTAGGTGCTTCTCTCTATTTAGTTTTTCACTTTATTCCTTTTCATGAAGCGGTGGAACATATCGATATGAATGTTATTTTTCTTCTGATCGGTATGATGATGATAGTCAAAATAACAGAACAGAGCGGGATGTTTGAATATGTGGCCATCCGAGGCGCAAAGATGGTAAATGCCAATCCTGTTGCATTTCTGGCTGTCTTGTTTCTGATTACCGCTTTTTTCTCGGCCATGCTGGATAATGTAACAACTGTTCTTCTGGTTTCTCCTGTAACCCTTTTGCTGGCAACCCAGATGGAAGTTCCGGCTCTCCCTTTTATTGTGATCGAGATTATAGCCTCAAATGTGGGAGGGACGGCTACTCTGATTGGTGATCCACCCAATATTATGATCGGTTCGGCTGCAGGGCTGAGTTTTATGGACTTCCTCGTCAATGTGGCACCGATTATTGTGTTTATCTCTCTTATTGTTATGGGGATAATGGTCTTTCTGTTCCGAAAAGAACTGGTGGTCAGTGATCTGAATAAAAAACGTATCCTTGCCATGGATGAGCGGAAAATGATTCATAATGTCAAACTGATGAAAAAGTCCCTGATTGTTCTGGGCTGTGTCATTATGGGATTTATGATCCATGGATTTCTCAAAACGGAACCGAGTGTTATAGCTCTTATGGGTGCCTGCATTCTGATTCTCTGGTCTGAGGAGGATCTTGAGGAGCTACTGAAAAAGGTGGAGTGGGATACCATTCTCTTCTTTATCGGACTCTTTATTATGGTGGGTGTTTTGGAATATGCCGGTATTATAGGATCCCTTGCTAAGTGGATGATCAGTCTTACAGACGGAGATTTGATGAAAACCAGTGTGGTTCTTCTTTTTATCTCGGGGATCTTTTCTGGTATCCTGGATAATATTCCTCTGGTTGCCACCTTTATTCCCATTGTAAAGATAGTGGGAGCCAATGTGGATCCCTCTCAGATTCAGCCTCTATGGTGGAGCCTTGCTCTTGGATCCTGTCTGGGAGGAAACGGAACTCTTGTGGGGGCTTCGGCAAATGTTATCATGTTCGGGTTTGCCCGCAAGAATAATGTTCCTCTGACTTTTGTGGGTTACCTGAAATATGGAATTCCCATGACTCTGCTTACTCTGTTTCTCTCCTACATCTACATTATGTGGCGTTTCTATTAGAGTTCAGTGTCGGAGGACGCCCTATGGCTGTGATTCCGGCATTGTTCTTTGATGAAACGCAACTTTTTTTATTCCCTCTGATCAAATATTCGTTTTAAAGCTCTTTATTATCTCTTAGAATAAAAGACATATATTTCTATCACTCGTAATAAGGAGAATGGTGTATGAAGGCATCAATTCAGGGAAATCCCTCGTTCAGTCATGTTCACATCGACTTGGATCCCGGCGAAAGCTTTGTAGCCGAAAGCGGAGCCATGCAGTCAATGTCGGCAGAAATGAGTATGAAAGCTGTTACAAACGGCGGATTTTTCTCTGCTTTAGCTAAAAAATGGTTTGGAAGAGAGTCTTTTTTTGTCAATTATTACAGCAATAAGGGCAGTTCTCCCATGAGGCTTACAATCTCTCAGGATGTTCCCGGAGACATCTTGGCATTGAAGCTGGATGGAACAAAGGCTATCTGCCTGCAAAAGGGTTCCTATCTGGCTCATGCGGGTGATGTAAAGCTTAAATCCTCCTGGGCAGGATTTATCTCCTGGTTTTCAGGAGAAGGTTTGATCAAATTAAAAGCAAGCGGTCAGGGGACTGTCTGGTTTGGTGCCTACGGCGGCATTATTGAAAGGAAAGTGGATGGCGATCTGAAAGTGGATGACGGACATCTTGTCGCCTATGATCCTGGTTTAAAATTGAAAATTGCTCTGGCAGGGGGACTCTTTTCCAGCTTTTTCGGTGGAGAGGGTTTTGTGACTCGTCTTGTAGGCAGCGGTACGGTTTATATTCAGACCCGTAGTCTGAGTGGATTGGCATCCTGGCTGAATCCCAAATTCAAATAGGAGAACTAGCATGAATATTGAAATCTTAAAACGTCCATCCAATACGACAGCAAAGGTGATTCTGGATCCCTCGGAGACTTTTACTGCCGAAGGTGGTGCAATGATTGCCATGTCCGGTGACATGAATATGGAAACCAGTATCAGTAGAAATGAAAAGGGTGCGAAAAAATTTTTGAAAGGAATTGCCAGGCAGTTCGGTGGGGAAGGCCTTTTTATGAATCATTTCACCGCAGGTGATAAGGGGGGCGATGTTTTTCTGGCAAGCTCCCTGCCTGGTGATATGGCAAGCATTGAGTTGAAGGGTGACCGGATAGTCAAGGTTCAGAACGGTTCCTTTGTGGCACATGAATCTGGAGTGACTATGAAAATCAGCTGGGAAGGATTAAAGAATATGTTTTCCGGCGAGAATATGATTTGGCTTGAAATGTCCGGTTCCGGGAAGTTTATTATCAATGCCTTTGGAATGATTTATCCCGTTGAGGTAGATGGAGAATATATTGTGGATACCGGTAATATTGCCGCTTTTGATGATTCTCTGGAGTTTAAAATCTCAAAGGCCGGTAATAGTTGGGTTTCCTCTTTTCTGGGGGGAGAAGGATTGGTTTGCCGTTTTAAAGGAAAGGGGACCGTCTGGTGTCAAACTCATGCGGACAGAAGCTTTGGAATGAAACTGACCCCATTGCTGACACCCAGAAAAGGGAATTAAAGGAGGAAATCATGGAAGAACAAAAATCTGATTACAAGTTTAGTATTGCAGCTGCTCCAGATTTCGGAATGGTGAATATAACCATTCCCAAGGGAAAAACAATCAAGGCGGAAGCCTCCGCCATGGTCTATATGGACTCCTCTCTGAAGATGAAAACCAATATGAAGGGCGGATTTAAACGGATGCTCTCGGGAGAAAATCTTTTTATAAATGAGTTTACTGCCGCATCAAAGGAGGGGGACATTGGTATAGCTCCGGGAGCTCCCGGAGACATCGCACATGTCTATCTGGAAGATTCTACCGTATTTCTTCAGAACTCCGCCTATCTGGCATCCTCACCCGATCTGGAAGTGGGAGTTGATTTTCAGGGTTTCAAAGGATTCTTTTCCGGTGAAAAGATCTTCATGATACGCTGCAGCGGGACAGGAGACCTCTGGTTCAATACCTATGGAGGATTGATCGAAATCGATGTAAAGGATAACTATGTTGTTGATACGGGTTACATTGTCGGTTTTACAGAAGGTCTTTCCTACGATGTAAGAGCTGTAGCCGGCCTGAAAAGTATGTTTTTTTCAGGGGAGGGACTAGTCTGCCGCTTTTCCGGGGAAGGTAAAATCTGGATTCAGACTAGACTTGCTCCTGCTTTTGTCCGTTGGGCCCAGCCTTTCAGAAGGGTTGAAAAGAAGAAGAACGATTAGTTTTTTTGTTTCTGCAGAAAGCCGGCATGCTGCCGGTTTCTTTATGCTTCCAGGACCTGTTTCAGAGCCATAAAACTATCCTTCTGGACCGTGCTGATACAGGTGAATCTTTGTTGTAGTCCCTTAGTTAAAGTTTCAAGAGCTTCCTTCTGTTTTCCCTGCTGGGACAGTACCTGAGCTGAGTGAAAATAGGCTTCAGGAAAAGTCGGCTCTGTTTTCATCAGTTTTTCATAAAGGGGAACTGCTTTTTCCCATTCTCCCAGTTTTATATAGTTTAATCCCAGGTTATCCATAATGCCCTTGGAACTATCATTATATTCATGAGCTTCGAGGTTCAGTTCCAACGCCTTTTGCAGTTCTCCCTGTTCAATCAGGTAGAAACCGAGATTTGTATAGAGTATGGTTGTGATATATCCTTCTTTCATAAGATTTTCCAGAGCCTCTACAGCACTGTTCAGTTCACCCTTCTGCCATTGCAGTAGGGAGTAGTAGATCCGGGCTTCCTTATGGGAGAACCTTTTCTCACCTGTCCCAAGAAGTGGTTTCAGGATGGTATCGGCTTCTTCAATGAGTCCTCTGGTCAGGAGTACGTATCCGCAGGTTAGTTTATGTTTGGCTTTCATTCCTGATTGGGACGCGGTTTTAATATATTTAACAGCCTTTTCATACTGTCCTTTTTTAAGAGCCTGTAGACCCATAACAAACAGGAAAAAATTCCAGTATTTAATCAGTAGCAGGATGACTATGGCTGCAATTATCAGAATTATGTGTAAGTTCATTTGTTTTCCTCCGGAAAATCACTTGAAGATAACAATACATTATAGCTGCTTAGATTCGGCAGGAAGGAAACAATTTCTTCAGGGAATCAAAACCTCTCTGTTTTATCAGATCTATAATCGTTTTAGCTATATCAACAGCTTGTACAGGATGTCAGCTGCAACTGTCAGCAACAATACAAGTCTTGTGATTATTTTCATACTTTTCTCCAGATAAGAAATTTATTAAAACCTGAATTCGAGCAAATTTCAAAATAGTCATTTCAGCGCAAAATGCTGCATAAATATGCACGTTTTCAGTTGAGATCCTTGGGTAACCCGGGAATTGAATAGATGCTCAAACCAATTCGGGATACTACTCTATGCAACATTCTAATCCAATGACAGGTCCTCTTCAATCCCTCTTGTTTTCACATCATGCTTTTTCAGAAAGCCAACAGAACGGGAACTTGCT
The DNA here is from genome assembly GCA_002084805.1 of Spirochaetaceae bacterium 4572_59. Classification (GTDB taxonomy): domain Bacteria; phylum Spirochaetota; class Spirochaetia; order DSM-2461; family DSM-2461; genus Oceanispirochaeta. The sequence continues at coordinate 10,703 of NBMC01000028.1, forward strand.
TTCCAAAACGTGTTTCGTACCGTCAAGGAACCATGAAGGAGACCCTACTACTCTTACAGGGAAATGGAACCCTGAAAGATATTCTGGGTATCTGCTCTGTTCCAAGTCCTGCATCGGTCAGCAGGCTTTCGAGAAGGGTTGAGATGATTGTAAAGGTCTCAGACCTCCATGAGCGAGTCATTAGTCTGTACACCAAAGAGGTGAATAGGATGGTAAGTCACCTCTCTATTGACAGTACAAGCATAGAATCACGGGAAAAACCCTATCGAAAGAAGGAGAGTGCAAGTATAAAACCTGCGTTAACCAATAAGAGAAGAAACAGCAAAACTTTCTTATCTTGCAGAACTTCCCGAAGGGAAAGAAGCAGTGGTTCATAGGATATAAGGCCCATCTTGCCGTTGATGATTTTGGTGTACCCATTAGCTATGTGCTCAGCGGGGCCTGTGTTCATGATAGTCAAGTTGCGGTTCTACTAATCAAGCTAGCTCTACGCTATCAGGCAAGAACTACTGTAGAGAGAACCAATAGTGAGCTCAAAGATGGATATCTTCCTGCATTATCTGCTTTTATATTTATGCTACTATTTCTGTATATATATGAGGTCAGCTTGGCTTTTTGAAATTTGCTCTTGAGATACAGTTTTTTTCTTGCCCTCTAAGTCCCATTGTTGTAAAATTTTATTAATGGAAGAATCAGAGAGATTTTTAGAACCGTTGCTCGATGTGGAAACTATTATTCCTATTCTCAACAGTATATCGATTTTAGGCGGTCTAGACGAAAAAGAGCTCTACATTCTATTTCGCCATCTCAAAATAACAAAATATAAAAAAGATGAGATAATATTCCGACAGGGAACGACGGCCAACTATATATACATAGTAAAAAAGGGCCGGGTCAGACTCTTTGTCGAAGAAAACCATACGGTCCTTGAGCTGATTGAATTTTCAGTAGGCAATTGTTTTGGCGAGACTTCTCTTATTGGAATCCAGCCTCAATCTGCCAGCGTTATAGCTGTAGAGGATACGGAACTGATGGTACTGTCAGGCAAAGACCTTTATGAGTTCTACAAAACCGATCCCGAACTCTTCTCCAAGATCATAATGAATATTGCCAGGGAGACCTGCCGACGCCTCTCTCAGACCGACAATATTCTACTCCATTACGTATTGGGAAAAAATGACACAACCTTAAAACCCCAATAAATTGTGACTGTTTCAAAATGACATATTGTGAATCATCATACTCTGGCTTTTGTGTCTTTTTTCTTCTTTTGAATCCGGGACAAGCGTCTCTGACAATGTAATAATTACCTAAAAATACTCTCTAAAGCTCTTCAAATGAACTTTTAAGACTAAACTGAAAATTGGCACATTCCTTGCATTCCTATTTCTGAAACCAATTCAAATGGAGGTGCTGTAATGGCTATCGTTAAATGGAAAAACAAAAATCTGTATGATCCCTGGGCAGAACTGACAAATTTGCAAAGCGAGATCAATGAACTTTTCAACTATGACCGTCTACCGAGTACAACCGGTCTGTTCGAACGCAGTGTCACCCCGGCAATTAATTTTGTGGAAAAGGAAAACGAGTACACTGTGACATGCGAACTACCCGGGCTGGAAGAAAAGGATATCGACGTGTCCATAGCTTCCAGCGTACTGACAATCAAGGGAAACAAGAAAGGCAGCAGTGAAGAGAAAAAGGGGAAATACTACAAGAGAGAAATCTGGAGCGGAGGATTCCAGAGAACCCTTTCTCTACCTCACATGGTGGATTCTGAGAAAATATCGGCCGATCTCAAAGACGGAATGCTCACAGTCTCACTTCCCAAGAAAGAGGAAATGAAGCCCAAACAGATCAGCGTAAAAGTCAAATAGGAGGAGAGAGATGGAGAAGAGAAGAGAGATCGAAAACACAAGAACTAGTTTCCCCGCCTGTACGGATATTTACCTCGGTGAAGAATCTGTTGTTCTGACAATGGAAATGCCCGGAGTGAGCAAAGAAAATCTCAACATCAGGGTGGAAAAGGATTTGCTGATTATCGACGGCAAGAGGGACTTTGGAGAGATAGAAGGTAATTACAGGATAAGAGAGATCCGCCCTGGTGATTTTCACCAGGAGTACACCATCGACGATACGATCGACAGGAATAAAATAGAAGCCAGTATAAACGGCGGACTGGCGATTCTAACTCTTGGTCTCAAAGAATCGATAAAGCCGAGGAAAATATCAGTCAAAGTTCAATAAGAACAAAAAGAGGGCTGCATAGCAGTCCTCTCTCTTCAGTATCTGGCTGGTCGGGATCAAACTTCCCGATCACTAATGAATCCTTAGGAGGAAAGTTATGAAAAACATCTCATTGCTTCTGGCTCTTTTTTTTATACTGCCCTTCGGCAGTTTGGACGCGCAGGCAGAAATACATACTGAAATAGATTCAACCGATTCTTATATATACGCCCTTCAGGATAAATACCGAGAAGTGGCTAAATCCGTATTGCCAGCTGTGGTTGAGATCAACGTAATAGAAATAATAAGACAAAGAATCCCGCAAAGGACCGTCTCCCCCTGGGATTTCTTCGGCATTCCCGATCCCGCCCAGGAAAATGGTAGAGAAAACCAGCCAGAAGAAAGAGAATTTATAAAGCAGGGGCTGGGTTCTGGCGTCATAATCAGACGCGAAGGAAGAAAGTATTACGTTATTACCAATAATCATGTTGTGGGCAACGCCGATGAAATAAGCGTAAGGTTCCATGACGGAAGGGATTTCGAAGCCAAAGTCGTTGGAACAGATGATCGGACGGACCTCGCGCTCGTCACTTTCGAGAGCCGGGAATCCCTGTCGGTGATCGAAACGGCCGATTCGGACAGGCTCATGGTGGGCGACATAGTTTTTGCCGTGGGAAATCCCCTGGGATTTGAATCGACGGTCACACAGGGTATCATCAGCGCTCTGGGTAGAGAAGCTCAGTCGGGAAGCCAGATAGCCGATTTTACTGAATACATTCAGACAGATGCGGCTATCAATCCGGGAAATTCGGGAGGAGCTCTCGTCAACCTGAAGGGTGAGCTGATTGGTATAAATACGTGGATCGCCTCTCGAACGGGGGGAAGCGACGGTATCGGATTCGCCATCCCTGTCAACAGAGTAAATAAAGCAACTGAAGATTTCATTTCAAAAGGAAAGGTAGAATACGGATGGCTCGGCGTGACCATAGGCGCTCCACCCGAAGAAGGTATGGATTTTGACGGGGAAACGGGAGCTTTTGTGGGGAACCTCTTTCTTGGATCGCCCGCCGAAAGAGACGGTTTGAAACCGGGAGACCTGATTATTGAAGTGGATAACAGAAAAATTGAAGACAACGGCCAGCTTCAGAGAATCATAGGCACTATGGCTCCGGGTAGAGAGATCAGATTGAAAGTCATTCGAAACGGTAGAGTGAGTAATATCAATGTGAAATTGGGAGAGCGAAAGCCGGAAGAGGAAATCGCTCGGGACGGCGGATTATGGCCTGGAATATCCGTTGTTGAATTAAACAGTGACATCCGCGATAAACTGGAACTTCCCAGACGTCTTAAAGGAGTGGTTATTGCCTACGTCTCTGATGGATCATCCTCTTCATCGGCAGGATTGAGACCGGGTGATGTGATTACAAGAATCAATGGAGACAGGATCGATTCCTTCGAAGATTTCTACGGAAAAATTAACGAGGAGGGAAATAAAGAGATCTCTTTCCGGATTTATAGGGATGGACAGGAAGCTCTTCTAGGTATTGTCAGATAAAACTTACAAGCTAATTATTATGAGCTACAGCTGATTGACTGTAGCTCAATTACTACTAAACATACCTTCCGAAATCTGCTTATGAAAAAAAAAGAGGAACGCCCGTTCCTTACTTTGAGCTGGTTTGATCGGAAGTTGAACAATACCTGCTTTTATATTTATGCTACTATTTCTGTATATATATGAGGTCAGCTTGGCTTTTTGAGATTTGCTCATTCATTTATTTTATTCGTCAATCAATATGGCAGTAATTTGTAAAAAAAATATAATTCTGATATTTAGATAATTCTGATATTTAGATAAATCTGTTGATACAATTAACGATTATAGACATAAAGACAACAACAGCAATAAGTCTGATAGTATGCATCAGAATAAAAATATGGACCTGAACAGCATAGGCATCTGAAAGAGAAGACTGAGTATTCCCTCCCCATTATTACCTCGTTTTATTGCAGCATTTTCCGGACTTTTTCCAACATCTGTATTTCCTTAAAAGGTTTGTGGATAAAGCAGGTCTTGTCTGATTCTGTAATTTCCTTCAGGTTCTGAACTTTGAAGTATCCTGATATAAACAAGACCTTTATATCGGGATTTATACTTTTTATGGCATCATAACTGTCTGGTCCTGTCATTTCCGGCATGACCATATCCATAATAATCAGATCAAAAAGGCCAGGGTGTCTTTTGAACTGAAAAAGCCCATTTTTCCCATTTCCTGTCGCAATAACCGTGTATCCCTCTTTTTCAAGCAACTCGGTCAGCATCTTTCTCAGGATTGGTTCATCATCCACCAGAAGAATTGTACCGCTTACAGGAGCAAGGGCAGCCTCCTGAGCAAGCTCCGGACTGGACTTTATGAGTAGTTTTTTATTAAGATCAGCAGCTCTTTGTGCAGATTCGTTTATGATATTCGAATACTCCAAGGCTTGGTTATTATTCTGAACAGTTTTCTGAAGAAGTTCAGAGGCAGATAGTATACCAGTCAGGATGTTGTTATAGTCATGAGCTATCTCCCCCGCAATCTTTCCGATGGTATCCAGTTTATGTTCAAGTCTTATTTCTGTGTCTTTCATCTTTGTAATATCAACCGCGACTGCAATAATAGCATCTTCTTCAAATGCCTCATGGGGACAGAGGATCCTTGTCGTTTGGAGCCAGCAGATGTTCCCAGCACCGTCTCGGAATCTTTCCTGGCTTATACTCAAAGGATTAGCGCTGTGAAATACTTTCTGATCCTCCTCAAGCATAGCTTCTAAATCTTTTCTACCGAGCTGTAAGTGAAGATACAAAGAACCCTGAACCTTTTCTTTCTTCAGATTGAGAGCCTTGGCAAAGGAATTGTTTACAGCTAAAAAACGGCCCTCACGATTTCTTACAAAAACAAAGGCAGGAATCAAGTCGAACAGGAGTTTGTAGCGTTTCCGGTCGACAGGATCGACAAAACAGAGATTCAGATAATTCTTAATACGACGTTGAACTACGGCAGCGACAAAAGGGAAAGTCAGAACATCTTTTATATAAGGAGGGAGTATAAGGGGGGCAAGCTCATGGGCATGGCAGATAAAAAGTACAGGTATTGCCTTTTTCTTCTCTGATGTTTTAATGTCTTGTGAATCGGTCAGTATCAGAGCAGGGCAATTATCATCTAGGATTCTATAAACTTCCCATATTTCACTGACGCTGTAAATGGTAAAATTTGCCAGTATTTTTTCAAGTTCTTTGCGAAATTCTCTATTCCGGCAGTAGAGGAGTATGATTGAGTTTGTGCTTTCAGTCTTCAAATCACCCATAAATCCACCCAGTTTATTGTTCCTACTATGAATACTAATAGTTTCCGAGTGAATATTCTCTGTTATTTTTATCTTTCAACGTAAGCATTCAGCTATACAGAAGGTTTTTAGCATTCACCATTTGATTCAATCTGAAAAATCTTTTAGGTTATAAAAATGGAACATACTAACCCTCTAGAAATAATTGTTAAAAATGACTATAAAAAGCTGGAAATGGCGATTCACCCTAATGATGGAGAAGAACTTAATTTGTATACAACTCTGCATAGCCTTATTTTTTATGCCGGACAGTCTCTGGAAAAATTCCAGAAAGGAGAAGACCAGCTGGGAGAAGGTCAGCTACATCTGCTTAATGAATGTGAAAATGGAACTCTTCTTGTTTCAGAATATCTACTTGGACGTCTTCAGTTCTGTGAAAAAGCCATGCTTATCAGAGATGATAAAAAAATCTTTATTATATACAGAGATTAATCTTTACTCAGCAGAATTAATAAACACGAATGGCATTTAGGATGCTTAAACTTTCTAAGACGTATATTAATATCTTGTTTAAAATATACTTATTTTTGAAAAAATGCAATCGATTACACTGCAATCGGTATCTTATGAAAATTATAGTATTATGAATAAATAAAGTATTGTAAAATAAATATTAATGAATATAATTTAGCCCATGTAAAACATTAGTAAAGAATTGTGATGAATGTATTTAGCCGATAAAATATGAATATTTGAACTAGATTTCAAATGGTCATAGTAGGCAATATGTTTTAGAAAATATATTCTGATGAATGAAAACTTTAAGTTGTATAGTAGTTAATCAGATTATATTTCTATTGAGGGAAAACAGAATTGAAGGGGACGAAAGAGTGGAAAATCAAAAACAAGAAATAGTCGCTAAAAGTATAAAAAATGGAGATGCCGTTATCGGTATCGAAATGGGATCCACTAGGATCAAGGCCATCCTTATCGGAGAAGATAAGAACCCTCTGGCCTCTGGTGGTTTCGGTTGGGAAAACTCTCAGCTTGATGGTATATGGACTTATTCGCTGGATCAGGTGTGGACGGGGGTTCAGGCTAGTTACGCCGCTCTGGTTGATGATGTAAAAGAGAAATACGGTGTAGCACTGACAGAGCTTAAGTCTTTTGGATTCAGTGGAATGATGCATGGTTATCTTGCTTTTGATAAAGAGGGTAAGCAGCTGGTACCATTCAGAACATGGCGGAATAATTTTACCGGTCAGGCCTCTAAAGAGCTGACTGATCTTTTTCAGTATCCCATTCCCCAGCGTTGGAGTGTTGCCCACCTTCACCAAGCCATTCTGAATGGGGAATCTCATGTTAAAAATATTGATTTTATTACGACCCTGGCTGGATATGTACACTGGAAACTTACGGGCCGGAAAACAATGGGAGTAGGCGAGGCATCAGGCATGTTTCCCATCGACCTGGAATCAAAAGATTTCAATGTAATTATGTGTGATAAGTTTGATTCCTTCCATCAGGAGAAAGGCTTCAACTGGAAGATGAAAAATATACTACCTGAAGTGATGGTTGCGGGAGAACATGCCGGAGAACTGACAGATGAAGGAGCTAAACTGCTTGATCCCAGTGGTACCCTTAAACCGGGTATTCCCTTCTGTCCTCCAGAAGGAGATGCCGGGACGGGAATGGTCGCTACCAATAGTGTCGCCGTCCGGACGGGAAATGTTTCTGCCGGAACCTCAGTTTTTGCAATGCTGGTGTTAGAGAAAGATTTGAAAGAAGTTCACCCGGAAATAGATCTTGTCACCACACCTGATGGTCATTTGGTGGGAATGGCCCACTCCAATAACTGTAGTTCTGACTACGATGCCTGGATGAAACTCATCGGTGAGGCCGTGAAAAAGCTAGGTTTTGAAGTCTCTACACCCAAGCTCTACGATACTCTTTTGGATCAGGCCTTGAAGGGAGATGCCGATTGTGGAGGACTTCTCAGTTATGGGTATGTATCGGGTGAACATATGACCGGTTTCAGTGAAGGACGGCCGCTTTTTGTTCGTTCTCCTGAAGGGAACTTCAACCTTGCCAATTTTATGAGATCCCATCTGTTTACCTCTCTTTGTGCTCTTAGAACAGGCTTGAATGTTCTAATGGTAGACGAGGATGTTGAGGTTGATGAGATAAGAGGCCATGGTGGTTTTTTTAAAGCTGCTGAGGTGGGGCAGAAAATTATGGCAGCTGCAACGGGAACTCCTATCTCTGTGTTAGAAACAGCAGGAGAAGGCGGAGCCTGGGGAATAGCCCTCTTAGCATCTTTTATGGTCAGAGAAAGCAAAGCTCAGGATTTCCCTTCCTTTCTGGCGGAAGTCTTTAAAGACAGTATGAGTGAAGCTGTAAAACCGGATTCTGCGGATGTTGAGGGTTTCAACAGTTTTTTTAAACGCTACCATAAGGGATTGGCCATCGAAAGATCAGCTATTGAAAACTTAATTGTATAGAGTTTTTGAACATATACTGATTTCGGGATATTGGCTTTTGCTGTTATCCCGTCTCCAGTGTCAGGTCTATCTCTCGGAAGAACGGGATTCATAGCTTATTATGGTCTGCCGGACAAAATGCTGGGATTATTGCTCAGTATCTGTTCCAAAAGGATTGAAGATACTGGAAACTCATTGTGAACCTGCCATGAAAATTATAATTATACCTAAGGAGAATTGATTTATGATTATCAGCCTCGGTGAAGCTCTCATTGATTTTATCAGTAAGGACAAACTTGATTTTGCGGGTTTCCCTGGTGGATCCCCTTACAATACCTCTATCGGAATTGCCAGGCAGGGAATCCCCTGCCAGTTTCTGGGCCGGGTAAGTCGTGATATGTTCGGGATACAGCTTATTGATTATCTTAAGAAGAATGCTGTGGGAACAGATCTTGTTGTTCCCACGGATGATCCCACGACTCTGTCCTTTGTCCAGAAACAGTATGATGGGCAGGCTCAGTATGCATTTTTTGCCAATGGAACGGCGGATCGCTTCTGGAAAGAGGAGGATCTAAACTCTCTTGTTCTGCCAGAAGAGGCGAAGATGCTTCATTTCGGGTCCATTTCTCTTACTCAGGAACCTTGCGGAGAGATTCTGACCAATTTTCTTCTTGAAAAAGCCTCTCATCTGCTACTCTCTTTTGATCCCAATATCCGGCCCTCTCTGGTACCGGACAGGGAGGCCTATATGGAGAGGTTTCACAAGCTCTGTAAGCTATGTTCTATTATCAAGCTCAGCGATGAGGATCTTGAATGGCTCTTTCCAGAGATAAGCATGGAGAAGGCACTGTCTGTTCTGATGACTGCGGGGATTTCTCTGATTGCTTTGACAGAGGGAAAGGCCGGAGCCAGGCTGATTACAAAAAACAGGACTGTTGTCTCTCCTCTCTATGATCTGCCTGTGAGCGATACGGTCGGTGCGGGGGATACCTTTCACGGTGCCATTCTGACTTATCTGTACCGGAAAGGAATTTTCAGCCGTGAGGGCCTCCGCAATCTTGATGAAGCTGATCTGAAAGAGTTGGGAGCTTTTGCCAATAAGGCGGCCGGGATCAACTGTCACCGTTCAGGTGCAAATCCTCCTACGGATAAAGAGATGGATAGCGAAGCCTTTTCTCTTTCCTGAAACTGCTGATTCATGTAGTAGAATCGTAATTCTCCGGGGATGGTTGTAAGCTATAAAACATGAACGGATCAGAGATTACAGTACTGCAGTAGAAAAATCGTATGAACAGAGAATTCGATGATGCCATCGAAACTTGCCTTCTGGAAAAACTTCCAGTTAGGAAAGCTTTGGGGCGGGGCTTAACTGTTCTTTGCCGGAATCTGGGATCCCGGGATGTTCTGGTTACAGAAAGTGCTTTGGCTCACCTGGAGGGAGGACCTCTGGGAATTACCCTTCCCGATTGGACTTTGAAGGTCCACGGATGATCGTGGTGAAGAATGTCAGCGAGCCTCTGGATTATTTCCGTTGTGTTTTTTCTAAGCAGTAACTATTTTTGCTGATTCCTTTTTATTTAAAAAAGCTTTTTTTATAAAGCGGCTATTAATCATCTTACTGAGAGGTCCCATGATCAGGTATGAGATGGCCAGAGCCGCAAAGATTCCTGTGATTCCAAAATAACGGGAGCTTAAAATAGCTAAAGGAATATAAATACCGAACATTTGAAGTAGAGTCAAAAGTGCCGAATGTACTGGTTTTTTCAGAACATTAAGTGTGGTTACAGCTATCTGCATAACACCCTGTAAACCATAGGCCAATGGAACGATTCTCATATAGCGAATAGCCACTGACAGGACTCTGGGATCATCGTTAAAAATATGGACCATAGGTTTTGCCACAAGAAGAAAGAGAAAGTAGATTGAAATTCCATAGGCCAGTGAAAAAAGGTTTGAAAGTCTCAAGCCCCTGATAACTCTATCATGAAGACCGGCGCCCCAGTTCTGTCCCACAAATACGGGAATAACCGAAATCAGAGAGTTGAGCAGTATGAGAGCAAACATATCGATTCTAGTGGCTATTCCAAAACCGGCAACTGCTTCTCTTCCATGTACCGCTATAAGTCCCGTTATAATGCCTGAGCCGATGGGGATTATAATTTTAGATAGAACATTTGGAATTCCAACATGAAGTAGCTCTCTCCATATTTCGAAAATGGAAGCTAACTTTCTATCTTTAAAAGAGATAACTTTCTCTCTGAAAATCAGGATATACCAGGCTACGGAGAATGTAGTTCCTCTGGAGATTACCGTAGCCAGGGCAGCTCCCGAAACTCCCAGTGCGGGGAAGGGGCCTATTCCGAATATCAGAAGGGGATCCAAAATTATATTCAAAACGGCAGCAACGAGCATTACCTGTGAAGGCGTTTTTGTATCTCCCATTCCTCGAATGGCAGAGTTGGCCGTCATGGGAATCACAACAAAAATAACACCCCAATACCATATACTCATATACTCACGGATAACAGGGAGAGTTGTGCTATCTGCTCCCAAAAGAGTAAAGACCGGTGTAATGGTCAGCTGTCCTATAATAACAAAGAACGCTACAATCAGAAAAGAAAGTCCCAGACCCCATGTTATCAGACGAATCTGCTTTTCTCTGTTCTGCTGACCTGCCGCATGCGATACGGCTGCGGTCATTCCAACACCCAGACCGTGGGCAATACTGCCGATAATCATAACAACAGGGAATGTAAAAGAAAGGGCGGCCAGTTCCACGGTTCCCAACTGTCCCACATAGTAGGTATCCACCAGATTGAATACTATCATTCCAAGTATTCCCAGGGTCATGGGGGCGGCCAGTTTAAAAAGTACCTTTCCTTCTTTTTCATTTGTTATCATTCTAGTATTTTTATTCACGTATCATCTCTCCTGTCATTTTCGTTGAAGCTTGTTATATTTTTATACATTGTATAAAGATAGCCTAATGCTTCTTCTGACTCTTCTTCGCTCATTCCCCTGCTTAGAATGCCCCTGGTATTTTTCATTATTCTGCGAACTTCCGGTACTATGGACTGTCCTTTTTCTGTTAGATAAAGACGGTAACTGCGTTTGTCATCAGGGTGTTGTTCCGCCCGGATATAATCCTGCCTTTTTAACTTGTGGATGGCCTTGGCTGTTGTGGCCTTATCAATTGCCAGAACTTCACTCAACTCTTTCTGGGTTATTCCTTCATTCCGCGAAATATAATTGAAATACAGGTATTGACCACTGCCGAAGCCAAAGGCGGTAAATTCCTGATTCAAATGAATTTGCAAGTGTCTGTAAATAATAGAAATATGATGTCCGAAGGATTTCTTTAAACATCTCCTTTTTTTGCATTTCATATGAATCTCACTTCTTTATTTGCAAATAGTAGGTTATTGCAACTAATTGTGATCTGAATAATAGGAGGCTATTGCAACTAAGTCAAGGGGTTTTCGTCTGTCGTTGGAACTAAAAGTCTGGGAAATTCGCTTTTACCGTCCATAGCACCCGGGAAGAACTTCCTGCCGGATGCCTATGGTTTTGTAATATCAATCAATATTTTTGCATTTTACTTTTCGAGAAAAATAGAAGCTACTTAGAATAAGTAAGCTTGTTAAAATAAAAATAACATTATATCCAAAATTCTTAATAAATATGCCTACAAATACAGGATAGAGAATAACTCCAATACTTCCCAAACCTGACAAGCCTGTATAAATTGCTCTGTTTTCATCGGTGGATATTTCCAGGAGTATTCCAGGTAGTGAAATCTGTCGGGAAGCAAGTACAATGCCGGAGAGAAAGAAAAGTGAAAAGTATAAAGTTTTACTCTCATGGAAAAGAAGTGCCAAAACAGGAAGTATTGCTCCCGATATAATAAAAATAGTTAAAATCCCTTTATATCTTTTACTTCCACAGGATCTTCTCTGATAAGCCAAAATCCTATAGTCGCTGTAAGAAGCAAGCCTCCGGCAATGAAAAAAAGAACACTATAATTTTGAGGGTATGACAAGAGTTGCAGTGCCCGGCGTGCTAGTATGGCAGATGCAAGGATCCCGACACTGGCCAATGTTTGTTTCACAATAAAAAAATTCTTCCTGGATCTCTTATCAATTGCTCTTCCAAGAATATCGTTATAAGCTATTCCGGCAAAAGCTCCGGAAAATGAAAACAATGTCATAAGAATAAGGATGGAAACAATAATTAATGAATTTGATAATAGTCCTGAAAAAGCAAGAATTATTCCCATTAAAAGCAGGGCCGCTACGCGTAAATTGATACCTAAAAGTAAATATTTTTTTTTCCTTTCTCTATGAGTTTGAAAGGAAGCAAAAAATATACCCATAAATCCATTTCCGCCAACCATAATGGCAGTTAGTATGCCCAAATGAACAGGCGTTCCTCCGGATTGTATCAGCATAGTAGGGATTATAGTGTTAATATCCATGAATTTTTGTGCAAGAGATAAAAAAACAGCATGCCAGATAAATGCTTTATAATTTAATTTTAATATATCAGATTTTTCCATAATTAAATAAAATACTATATAGCCGTAATAATGAATAGTCTTTAATCTCCATACCATTCAAATGAGTGGCATGCTGAAAATCAGTAATATCTTTCTGCTAAGATGTTTCTTTTTCATATTGACATATGTGTACATTAGCCATAATACAGGGACTGTGGGATTCAGGAGAAAGAGAAGGAAATTGAGAATATAGGCCAGATACCAGCCCTGAACATCCGGAATACCAAGAACAAGCCAGGCTAACATATCCACTGTTAAAACTGCAATTGTAAACCAGCACATAAGCTGTATAATTTTTGCAGTATAGAGTTTACCCCTTTGCAGTATAGAGTTTACCCCTTTTGCCTAAACGGATATTGATGGTAACAAGAAGCATTAAAAATATCGAGATGATGTTATTATCTACAAGATTAAACCGAGAGATGTTCATTATTCTTTCTCGAGATGATGTTATTATCTACAAGATTAAACCGAGAGATGTTCATTATTCTTTCCCTCTTTTAAATCTCCTGTAAGGAAGCAGGTTTTCGGAACAGAGCAGGCAGACTGAATAGTCCAATCATAATAGTCACTCCCACGCCCATCAATCCCGTATAGCGGTAGTGTCCCCAAACTCTTTCCATCAGACTAAACAACCAGGGGCCCACCGCACTTCCGGCCACTATAAAGCTCATAGCCATTCCCGAAATGGCACCCAGATGTTCTCTCCCATACAACTTGGGCCAGGTAAGTGCATTAAGAACTCCAAAAGTGCCTCCTGCCATTCCCATTCCGAAAATTAAAAGAACAGCCGTTACTGTATTATAAGGCAGCCACAAGGCTATAGAACCCATCATAATAGAAAAAACCAGTGTATAGTAGTGAAATTTCAGATCAATCAGATCACTAAGCCAGCTTCCAAGGAATCTGGCACAGATTGAGATCACTGAAATTGGCAGGAATATGGCAACCGCCTGACTGTTTGTTTTTCCAAGGGAGGAGAAGATGGATGTGATATGAAAGGTAAATGCCGTATTGTAGAGGGCCCAGAAAAAGAGGAGGGCCATATAGCACCAGAGCCGGGGATCTTTGCGGGCTTCTTGCAGTGTATAGGAATGTTCTGGACCTCCGCTATTGTTGTGACTCCCCTTTTTGATTTTAAGACTCTCTTCAATCTCCATTCCGCAGTCTTCCGGGCTGTCTCTGAAAACAATCAGGATAAAGGGGAGAACTGCTGCTATCATAAAGAAACCCATAATCATCCAGGATTTATCCCAGCTGGTCAGATCTATCATGCCCTGCAGAACCCGGGGAGCATAGGAAAAACCGAAAGAGGTGAAGATCCCCATCAGGGCTGCAGCAAATCCTCTATGTGATTCAAACCAGCGCATAACCATACCACGGGAAACCAGGGTCAGAACTCCCTGTCCGAAAAAGCGGATTCCAAGGAATCCGACAACCATCAAAGCAAAGGCCGAATGGTGAAGAGGAAGGCCGCTTATCCGGCTGATTATTCCAGAGAGGCTGCCCGAGTAGGAGAGGAGGATCAGGCAGCCTCCCAGTCCCACGGTAGATCCGGCGGCAGCCACACGGGCTCCAAAACGGTCATAGAAAATACCGGCCTTGGTCATAATCAGGGCACTGGTCAGAGTCCCTATCATATAGGCGGTAGAAATCTCAACCCGACTGAGATTCAGATTTTTTATCAGATGGTCCGTATAGACCGATACTCCCATGGTCTGCCCGGGAATACTGAAGAGAATTCCAAGGGCGCCTGCTAGCAGAACGATCCAGCCGTAGTAAAAGGGGACTTTTTGGGGTGAGAAGGGGATATGACCCGGAATCAGGTGATTTTTTTCAGTTTTGATGGCAAGCTCCTTGAACAATTCTTCGCATTATATTGAATGCTTCGATTTCTTTGAAGGGGCTTCATCCTCCTTTTATCAGCTGCGATCGGTATAGTCTGTGTGCAGCAGCTTATGGGAGGTTTCTCCTCCCGGTTTTTTCAGAAACTCCTTATACCGTCCCAGAACTTCCGGATTTTCATGGGATTTCCGGATTGGCAGGGGGCTCCTTCAGACTGTTAAAGTTCAAGCCAGCCTGACGGATCATCTGGGCCAGTTCTCTTGTGGTCAGAACATAATCCACATCCCGGTATCCGCTGTCCCGCATTTCAGGACGGGTGGCTTCGTACTTTTTGGCCGTACAGGGCATAATGGAGAGGGATACGATTCTGGCGGGATCAATCTTTCGGGAACGGGCGAAATAGGTTTTTATTATTGTTCCCAGCATCTGCTGGGGGGACTTGCAGGAAGATACGTTTTCAAGCAGAGTCGGGGGATATTTATACCAGTCCGGGAACCCTGTATTGCCGGGAGAACTTTCTTTTTGTTTTTATTCGTTTTGCAGCTTGATTTGACAAATAAACGTACTATACCTACAATTATCCGGGGGATCGCTTTGAGATGAAGTCGTGAAGGGGAGATCTCTCAAACGTATCTTGTAGGATCAGTCCTACAGAAAATAACCTCAACTTCCTACTTACAGATGGCCGTCTCCGGGAGAAAATGCGCTTATGTCTGCAGAACAATATGAAATCCGAACTATAAATCTTCGCCGGGCTTCTGAGCGGAATCAGTTGAAAACCTTCCTGTTACAGGAAAATCTGACTCTGGAAAGTGATCTGGATTACGCCATCTGCCTGATGGATGGAGACCGTATCATCGGTTCAGGATGTGCCTCCGGCAACGTCCTGAAGTGTATTGCCGTGGATGTGGATTATCAAGGTCAGGCCCTGACTAACCGCATTATCAGCTATCTCCGCTTACGGGGATTTCATGAAGGGTACTCCTCGCTTTTTCTGTTTACCAAACCCGGAAATGAAACGGTTTTTTCAGAGCTGGGATTCTTTACTCTGGCAAAGTCTCCCGACGCTATCCTTATGGAAAATCGTTCTGATGGTTTTCAGATCTACATTGACTCTCTGAAAATCCCGGATGACAGTATGCCTGCTGCTTCAATTGTGATGAATTGCAATCCCTTTACCCTGGGACACCGTTATCTGATCGAGAAAGCCTGTGGTGAAAATGAAAGGGTTCACCTTTTTGTTGTAAAAGAGGATTTGTCTGTATTTCCCTTTGATCAGAGGATGAGCCTGATTCAGGAGGGATGTTCCGACCTGAAGAATCTGTTTATCCATGAAGGCCGGGATTATATCATCTCTCATGCCACCTTCCCAACCTACTTTATAAAAGACAGTAAAATCATAAACGACAGTTATGCCAGGATAGACCTGGATCTGTTTGCACGCCGGATTGCTCCGGCCCTGTCCATAACAAAGCGTTATGTTGGGGAGGAGCCATTTGATGTGGTCACCTCCCGCTATAACCAGCTTATGAAGGAAATCCTTCCTGAAAACGGGGTGGACGTTGTTGAAATTCCCCGGAAATCATGCTCAGACGGTGCTGTCAGTGCAACAAAGGTTCGCAAGGCCATGGCTGATAATCGATATGGGGAGCTGAAAAACTGGGTCCCCCCTACAACATATGATTTTCTGTTATCTGAAGAGGGACAGAAGATTGGTGAAATTATAAAGCGGAAGGCTCTTTCAGTTGCGAAAGAGTCTGAACAAGTATAGGAGTATATGAGGATGAAAATTGTAAAGACAGGAATGGCAGGATCTCTTGAATCCAGCGATGTTCTGATTACTGTTGATAGTAATCCCGGAAAAGGCAGGAACGTCAACTTGAACAGTATTGTCAAACGGCAGTATGGAAAACAGATCCTGAAAGTGGTTGATGAGACGCTGGAACAGCTTTCGGTGAAGGATGCAAAAATCCGCCTGGAAGATAAAGGTGCTCTTGACTGTACTATCCGCGCCCGTCTGGAGGCAGCTGTTTACAGAGCTGCCGGCAGTGAAAGTTATCCCTGGGAGAACCTGACATGAAATTGAGACGAACCATGCTATATGTGCCCGGCAACAATGCAGGGATGATGAAAGACGCCCATATCTACCGTTCCGATTCGGTAATGTTCGATTTGGAGGATTCCGTATCTCTTAATGAAAAGGATACAGCCAGATTTCTCGTTTTCAATGCTCTTACCACCCTGGATTACGGCGGAATTGAAACGGTTGTTCGTATAAACGGTCTTGATTCTCCCTACGGCCGTGAGGATATCCGTGCCATGGTCCGGGCCAGACCCAATGTGATCCGTCTGCCCAAAACCGAAACGGCCCAGGACATTAAGGATGTGGAAGAGCTTATAGAAGAGGAAGAAAAAGCCTGCGGTTACGAAGTTGGAACTATTAAGCTAATGGCTGCCATCGAAGGGCCTCTGGGAGTACTCAATGCCTATGAAATCGCTCTGGCATCCACTCGCATGATCGGTATTGCTCTGGGGGCAGAGGACTATGTCACCAGCATGAAAACCAAACGCTCTCCCGAAGGTGTTGAGATCCT
This sequence comes from Spirochaetaceae bacterium 4572_59, assembly GCA_002084805.1. Lineage (GTDB taxonomy): Bacteria > Spirochaetota > Spirochaetia > DSM-2461 > DSM-2461 > Oceanispirochaeta. The sequence continues at coordinate 27,730 of NBMC01000028.1, forward strand.
GTTCGCTCGTTCCATGATTTTGAATGCAGCCAGAGCAGCTGGAATATATGCTATCGATACGGTCTATGCGGATGTCAACAACGAAGAGGGCTTTCTGGATGAGGTGAAATTGATCCATCAGCTTGGATTTGACGGAAAGTCTGTTATTACACCCCGGCAGATACAGCCGGTTCATGATATTTTCTGTCCCACAAACAAGGAAATTGATCATGCCTTGAAGGTTCTTGAGGTTATCAAAGAGGCGGAAAGTAAACAATCCGGTGTTATCTCCCTGAATGGAAAAATGGTTGATAAACCTATTGTTGAACGGGCCGAGCGGGTGCTTGAAATGGCAAAAGCCTCGGGAATCAACATTGATGAACTGGAGGATGATTATAATGAGTAAAAACGCCATAGGAAGAGAGATCCCCGAAGAACTTGACGGAGTAAAACTGACCCCTTTTGACGGTGCCGTAAAACATACCCCCCTGGTCCGTCAGGATAAGGGGAACCGGCAGCTCCCCAGATTGAATAAACTGGTTGATACGATCGAACAGGCCGTGATAAAGTCCGGCCTGCAAGATGGAATGACGATATCTTTTCACCATCACTTCCGCTCGGGAGATTATATTGTAAATATGGTGATGGATGTTATTTCCAGAATGGGAATCAAAGATCTGACCATTGCAGCCAGTTCTCTTATGGCTCACCATGATGAGTTGATCGGCCATATAGAAAATGGAACGGTTACACAGCTGATTACCAGCGGTCTTCGGGGAAAACTGGCTAAGTTTGTCTCTGCAGGAAAGATGGGTAAACCTGTTCTGTTCCACAGCCATGGCGGACGTGCCAGAGCGATCGAAGTCGGTCAGATTAAGATCGATGTTGCCTTTCTCGGTGTTCCTTCCTGTGATGTTTATGGTAATGCCAATGGGTATACAGGCCCTTCGGCCTGTGGTTCTCTGGGATACGCCATGGTGGATGCCAAACATTCTGAGACGGTCGTACTGATTACCGATTTTCTTGCAGACTATCCCAACACGCCATTCAGTATCGATCAGGACCTGGTGGATATCATTGTTAAAGTGGATGCGGTGGGAGACCCAAAGAAAATCAGCACCGGAGCTACAAGAATTACACAGAATCCCCGGGACCTGCTGATTGCCCGGAATGCTGCGGATTTTATTGTGGCCAGCCCCTACTTCGAAGACGGTTTCTCCATGCAGACCGGTTCCGGTGGTGCTTCTCTTGCTACAACCCGTTTTTTGACAGAACAGATGGAGAAGAAGAATATTACTGCCAGCTGGGCCTTGGGTGGAATTACAAGCCAGATGGTCAAGATGCATGAAGCGGGATTGATCAAGAAGATGCTGGATATTCAGACTTTTGATCAGGATTCCATCGAATCCATCGCTAAGAACCGCCTCCATACTGAAATTGACGCCTCCTATTATGCGAACCCTCTGAATAAGGGTTGTGCGGTTAATAAACTGAACGTGGTTATTTTGAGTGCTCTGGAAATAGACCTGAACTTCAATGTCAATGTTCTGACAGGGTCGGACGGTGTTATTATGGGGGCTTCGGGGGGACACTCTGATACGGCTATCGGATCGGGTCTGTCAGTCATTGTGGCTCCTCTTGTCAGAGGGCGGACATCCACCGTAACAGAGAACGTTCTCACGGTTATCACTCCGGGAGAAAGTGTGGATGTGTTCGTTTCAGACCGCGGTATTGCCATCAATCCCCGCCGTAAAGACCTGATAGAGCATTTTAAAAAAGTGCATCTTCCATTTTCCACCATGGAAGAACTACTTGAAAAAGCGGAACGCCTTGTTGGAAAACCCGATTCCATTGAGTTTACAGACCGGATTGTCGGACTTGTAGAGTATCGGGACGGAACGATCATTGATGTGGTCCGGCAGGTTAAGGCTCTGGACTGATGATAACGGCCACAGCTCCGCTCATCGGGATGATCGCGGCACTTGCTGCCCGGGCCATGAGAGATGAGGTGGAGCTGACTCCCAAACCGGGTCTGGTAGATCGTCTGGACAATGGATCTCATAAGGATATGAACCTTTCTCTCTTCCTTATGAGTGCGGGGGTCATAAAACCCTTTCTGGTCGAAATGGCCCGGGCTGTTTCTCCTGACGGGGGCAGTCTGTCAGTACTGCCTGTACTCCGTCCTATCGGAATCCGGGCGGAAGAGGCCATGTTTAAAGCTACCGGAGGAATCAACACCCATAAAGGACAGATTTTTTCTCTGGGGGTCTGTACGGCTGCCGCTATGCGAGTGGGAAATTCCGCAGCGGCCGTTCTTGAGGAGGCCGGCAGAATCTGCAGCGGTATCTGTGGGGAGCTGAAAGGTGCCGGGTCCAATGGTCAGAAGGCCTTTCTGCTTTATGGCAGCAGGGGAATCAGGGGGGAGGCGGAAGAGAGCTTTCCTTCTGTTCGGAATAATTCTCTGCCTCGCTACCGCCATGCTGAAAAAAACGGTCTGTCCCCAGAAGAAGCGGCTCTGGAATCTCTGATATATTTAATGACGGAGGTGGAGGACAGTAATGTCCTGTACCGCCGGGGACGTGAAGGCCTCTCTTTAATGAGAGAGAAGGCTGAAGGATTTATACTCTCGGGAGGGATGATGCAGGAGCAGGCATATGCGAAACTGGGAGAGATGAATAATTTTTTTATCCAGGAAAATATATCTCCCGGTGGTTGTGCTGACCTTCTGGCACTGACTCTGTTTCTTGCAGAACTGGAGGATAGTCTTGGAAGATAATCCTGTCTCTCTTCCCGAAATGCTTGTAGCCAGGGAACAAAGAGCGGTTTTTAGGTACGCCTACTTCAGCCGTATAAATGACAGCAGTTCTCTTTTGCAGATAACTGTTAATATTCCCGGAAGCGTGAAAAACAGTGATATGATCCGGGATATCTACAGGGAGGCTATACGTGCAGTATGTCAGCTCTTTCCCGAAGCTCAGTTGCTGCCGGAAAGCTCCGATATCAGGAAAACCGGTCCGGAAGGGTATCTCTCTCTTTTTCTCTGGGGAGAAGATATTAAAAGAAAAACCAGTCTTCTGGAAGACTCTCATATACTGGGGCGGCTTTGGGATATTGATGTCTTTACAGACCCGAATCACTCGCTTTCACGTTCTGAAATCGGTATGACGGGGAGAAGCTGTTACCTCTGTGAGAGGCCGGCCCATGAGTGTTCCCGTTCGAAACGTCACAGCCTGAAGGAAATTCAGGAATATATCAACAATATATACAGGCAATTTTCTGTCGGAAATCCCTGAAATAGGATAGTATCAGGATTGATGAAAGCAACACAAATAAGCATCTTACTGATTTTTCTTTCTTTATCCATTCTCACGGCCGAAGATTTCCACTTATCCCATCTATCCATGGAGGATGGCCTCTCAAGTAATTCAGTATACTGCATAACCCAGGACTCTTACGGTTATATCTGGTTTGGATCATTAAGTGGCTTAAATCGTTATGACGGCAGAGATAATATTCTGTTTCGTCCTCAGGTCGGAATTTCTGGATAGGAACGGATGGAGGAGGATTGAATCTTTTTAACAGAGAGACTCTGACATTTTCCCATTTCTATAATGATCCTGAAGATCCGGACAGTCTGTCCAGTAATCAGGTTTTTGCACTGGAGGAAGACAGGCGGGGTCGTCTCTGGGTTGGAACTGCCGGTGGCGGTCTTTGTCGCTATGAGAGGGAAGGGAAATTTACGACTCTCGATGAGAGGAATTCAGCTCTGATTCACAACAGGATCCGAGCTCTTTTCTGTGATGAAGACGGCATACTCTGGATTGGGACGGAAAAGGGCCTCTCCCTCTATGATACTTCCCGGGAAGAATTTCTGGAGAAGGATGATACACCGGGAGCCGCTACTCTGGAAGGTATTTTTATCCGTTGTTATATGAAGGACCGTGATGAACGGTTCTGGATCGGAACCGAGCAGGGGCTTTTCCTTTATGACAAGTCAGAGGGAAATATTCTACCTTTTACAATGCCGGAAACCGTTGCGATCAGATCCGTTACATCTGATAATAACAGGCTATGGGTCGGAACAGAGCGTTCCGGGATATACCTTTATGATTTTTCACAGAAAAGCTGGAGTCATATGGAAGCTAGTGGGAATCCCGGAGAACTTACATACGGCAAAGTCCGGAGCCTCTACCGTGATCATAGCGGTCTGATCTGGATAGGAACCAGAGGAGGAGGGGTTGATCTTTATAATCCCGCTACCGCTCTGATTCAGACCTATTCAAGCAGGACTACCGCCCCGGGAACGCCGAAGAACTCCAATATTCGTCAGATGATTGAACGGCGGGACGGGTCTATCTGGATTGCCTCTGATGGAGGAGGAATCTCTGTCCTGGACAGAGCAAGCGGGCAATTCCGTTTTCTGGATTTGGATCCAAGGGATTCTGAATCGGATAATGATCAGGTCTACACTCTAATGGAGGACCATAAGGGAAATCTCTGGATAGGAACGGACGGAAGCGGTTTGTATTTTCTGGAAGCGGGCAGGGGGATCGAAGCGCTTGAAAGAATTCCCATGAGAGATCTACCTGGTGTGGAGAAGTATGGCGGAACCGTATGGGCTATTTTTGAGGATCATGAGAATACCCTCTGGATCGGGATGGAAGGGGATGGACTCTTCTCCCTGAAAGAGGGAATCCGTCAGAACTATTTTCACGATCCCGATAATTCCACAGCAGCTCTGGATCGGAACATGGGACGGTGGATTGAATCTTTTTCAGAAAGAAACTGGAACCTTTAAAGGTTTTGTTCGGTCTCCCACCATTACAGCCAGTCTCAGTGACAATTCAGTCAATGTCATACTGGAAGATAGCTATAATCGGCTCTGGGTGGGAACATCCGGAGGAGGAGTCAGTATTCTCCTTCCCAATGGGGAACAATTCCGTAATATCTCTACCCGGGAAGGCCTTTCCGGGGATAATATCTATGGGATACTGGAGGATGAATATCATAATATTTGGGTCTCAACGGATACAGGGCTTTCTCGTATCACTCTTATGGAAGAAAGTATTCAGAATTATAGCAGAGCAGATGGTCTTATCAGCAATGAATTCTCCCAGAATGCCTTTCTTAAAACAGCTGACGGAACCCTCTTTTGGGGAGGACCGGAGGGGCTCTCCTCTTTTGATCCCTCCTCTCTATCTCAGGGTGGTGTTCCGGCGGAAGTGATCATCACACAGTTGAATATTCACAATCTTCCGGTCAGTGTCGGTACTGAAATCGACGGGATTGTGGTCTTGGATAAGGATATCTCCCTGCAGGAGGAGATTACCCTGCCGTATACGGCCAATAATATATCTCTTCGTTTTGCCATTCTCTCCTATATTGATCCGGCCAAGCATCAGTATGCTGTGCAGCTGAATGGTCTGGAGGAGAGACCTCGCTTCCTGGGGAATCATAATGAGGTCAGCTATGCCTCTCTCCCCCCGGGAGAGTATGTTCTGAAAATCTATGGTACCGATCATAACGGTTTGAATCTCAAACATGTGCGACAGCTTGCCATTCATATAGAGACTCCCTTCTGGATGAATGCCTGGTTTTATATTCTGTCAGTGAATCTTTTTCTTTCTTTTATTGGCTGGATTATCTGGCTGCGGCGGGAGGAAGAGAGAAAGGCCGCAGCCCGGGAGTATCATGATGAACTGGGGCAGCAGCTGACGGCTATGAAATTTGACTTGTTCTGGCTGAACGGGCATCCCGAGACAGAAGAGGCTGTCCGCAGAGAAAAAATTGCCACGCTGCTGAACCTGGTAAATGACTCCATAGAGTCTGTCAGAACCATATCAACCAATCTGCGGCCGAAAGCCATAGATAACCTTTCTCCTAAAGAAGCCCTTGAGTGGCAGTGCCGCCGTTTTACAAAAAGAACCGCCATTCCGGTGGATCTGAATATACAGATGGGCAGTTCTCAGCTGGACGATCCTAAGGGTGAGTATAAAACATCAGTTTTCCGCATGTTTCAGGAGATTCTGACTAATATCATCCGCCACTCCTCTGCGGATAAAGTGGAGGTTCTTATTACTCAGAATGAGAAAGAGTTCCGTCTTATGGTCAGGGACAACGGGGTAGGGATTAATAAAGCTGATATCGGGAAGAGTGACTCCTTCGGTCTTATAGGGATGAGGGAACGTTGTCGGCATCTGAATGGAGAATTCCTTTTAGACAATCATCCGGAAGGGGGAACCCTTGTCCGTATTATCCTTCCATTAAAGGAGACAGCTAATGCATAAAGTACTAATAGTTGACGATCACCCCCTTGTCCGGCGCGGACTCTGCCAGATTCTGCAGGAGTCTATCTCTCTGAGCCAGCTGGATGAACTTTCCAACGGGACAGAAGTGCTGTCCCGAGTGAATGAAGAGTCCTATGATGTGGTTGTTCTGGATATCTCCCTGCCCGGCAGGGACGGTCTGGAAGTTCTAAAAGATCTGCAATACTACCACCCCGATCTGCCTGTGCTGATCTTGAGTATTCAGTCGGAGAGTCAGTATGCTTTGAGAGCCCTCAAGCTGGGGGCTGCTGGCTGTCTGAATAAGGCCACAGCCCCGGAGGAACTTGTTAATGCTGTACGGCAGGTTCTGCAGGGCAGTCGGTATCTTTCTCAAAAAGTCAGTCAGCTCCTTCTGGAGGATTATCAGCATATTCATGGGGATGAACCTCATAAACAGCTCTCTGAGAGAGAGTATCAGGTTCTTATTATGCTGGCTTCCGGACTGATTCCCAGTGAAATTTCCGGACAGCTTAATCTGAGTATTAAAACTGTTAGTACTTACCGCTCCCGGCTTCTGCATAAAATGGATCTGAAAAATAATGCCCAGTTAACTTATTATGCTGTAAAACATAATCTTATCTCTGAAACCAGGTAATATCATGTGGATGTAGGACAAATCCTACAGTGTCTTCCTTTTCTCTCCTACATTCATATGTTGAATTTCTCTTTTACAATGATTTTATCGTAAACATTTAAAGGAGATTCCAATGAAAAACGAAAAAGTTTTTTCCTTCATTTTGACATTAATTCTTGTCTTCACAATGGGTCTGACCGCGGAAGGTCAGAAAGATGCTTCTGCCGACGGCAGTGTAAGATATCCTAAAGGTAACTTTGACTTCGTAGCACCCGGTGGAGCCGGCGGTGGATGGGACCTGACTATCCGGACCACTGCCAAAGTTCTAAAAGATACGGGACTTGTAAAAGTTCCTATGCCCGTTAGAAACAACCCCGGTGCCGGTGGTTCTGTTCACCTGACAAGCCTGCAGGAGAAGAAAGGATCTGATAAAATCATCACAGTATACTCTTCTCCTCTTATTCTGACACAACTGAATGGTACAACCGATTACGGTTACAAGGATGTTACTCCTCTGGCTTGTTTGATTGCAGATTATGCCGTATTTGTTGTAGCAGCGGATTCTCCCTATAAAACCATGAATGATCTGTTAGATGCACTGAAGAATGATATCAAGAGTGTTAAGATAGGTGGTGCTTCTTCCGTAGGTTCCATGGATCACATTCAGTTCCTTATGATGGCAAAAGCAGCCGGAATCGAAAATCTGGATGAAATAGATTATATCAGTTTTGATGATTCAGCCACAGCACAGGTCCTGGGCGGTCATATCGATATGTTCTCCACCGGACTCTCCGAAGTTCTCGGTCTTATCAATAGCGGTGACCTGAGAGCCCTGGCTCAGTCAGCTGATCATCGTGTAGGTACAGGTGTCGTTGCGCAAATCCCCAGCTGTGTTGAGCAGGGAATCGATGAAACATTTGTTAACTGGAGAGGAATCTTCGGTGCTCCCGATATGCCTGAATACGCTGTTGAATACTGGAGAAAGACTCTGGCTGAGATGGTTAAGACACCCGAATGGTTAGATGCCTGTATTACGAATGGTTGGGACGACGCTTATCTGGATGCTCCTGATTTCGATGTATTTCTGGCAAAAGTAAATGAAAATTATAAGACCATTCTGACTGATATCGGAATGTATTAATCGAATAGAAAGGGATCGTCAGAGGGTTATTACCCGGTATATTGATGATCCCTTTTTTTAAATGGAGGAACCTGTGAGTTTATCTATAATTCCATCCCTGTTGTGTTTTGTTCTGGGGTTGGTATACACCACAGCCACTGTTCTGCTGCCCGACGCTTCTGTTGGTAGAGCATACGAGCCAAAAATCTTTCCCATGATGCTGGGAATTGCTCTTATTATTCTTTCTCTCAGCCTCCTGCTAAGAGAACTGAAAAATCAGAGTGCAGGACAGGATAAAGAAAAAGTGTCCCTGTATAAGGAAGCGGGATTTCAGAAAATCCTTATGACCTGTCTGTTTTCAGTGCTATATACTCTGATTTTTGATAAAGCCGGATATGTTATCAGTACAGTTTTCTTTCTGGAAATGGAACTGATTCTTTTTAACGGCAAGAAAAACTGGAAAGTCAACACAGCTGTGGCAGTTCTGTTCAGCCTGTTTATCTATATCGTTTTTTCCAAACTCCTCGGCGTTTATCTTCCCTTGACGCCGGGAATCTGGATCTGAGGTACAATATATGGAAACATTATCATTTCTGTTAGATGGATTTATGGTGGCATTGACTCCCATGAATCTTGTATGGGTCACAATCGGTGGTTTCCTGGGAACCATTATCGGTATGCTTCCCGGACTGGGACCGGCTACAGGTGTAGCTGTTCTGCTGCCTCTAACCTTTTCCATGGGGCCCACTGCTGCATTGATTACTATGGGCGGTGTTTATTACGGAGCCATGTATGGTGGATCAAGAGCGTCTATTCTGATCAATACCCCCGGTGACGGCGCGGCTGTAGCGGCAACCTTTGATGGATACCCCATGACCCTGAAGGGGAGGGCTGAATCAGCTCTGGCCGTTTCTGCCATCGCCTCCTTTATCGGCGGTGTTTTTGCCACCATCTGTATGGTTGCTATTGCTATCCCCGTAGCCCGTTTTGCATTGAAATTCGGACCGGCCGAGTATTTTATGCTTTTCCTGTTCGCCCTTTCTGCAACAGCCTCTATGACCGAAGGAAACCGTTTGCGCGGATTTATCGCAACTATTCTGGGGCTGATGATAGCAACTGTCGGTATCGATGGGCAATCCGGTGTCAGCCGTTTTACCATGGGGATTCTGGAACTGCAGAGCGGTATCGATTTTCTGATCGTTATCATTGCAGTCTATGCTCTGGGAGAGGTTTTTAAGAGTTTTAAGAATATCGATACGGGCAATGTGAACGTACAGAAGAAATTCGGAAAAATCTGGCTCTCCAAAGAGGAGTGGAAACGCTCGGTCTGGCCTATTCTGCGGAGTGCTCCTCTCGGATTTTTTGTAGGTGCTCTTCCCGGTGCCGGCGGTACCATGGCTTCTCTTATGTCCTATAATAATGAGAAACAGCTTTCAAAGCATCCCGAAGAGTTCGGTGAAGGTGCTATCGAAGGACTGGCTGCCCCCGAATCTGCCAATAATGCGGCTTCTGTGGGAGCCATGATTCCCATGCTGACCCTGGGTATTCCCGGATCTGGTACAACTGCCGTTATGATGGGAGCTCTTCTGCTTCTAGGATTGCAGCCGGGGCCGATGCTCTTTCAGCAGCAGCCACTGATTGTATGGGGACTGATTGCCAGTATGTTTGTGGGAAATATCATTCTTGCGGTTATGAATATTCCCTTGGCGGGACTTCTGGTAAGAGTTCTTTCGGTACCCCCGAAGATTCTCTACCCAATAGTATTGGGACTGGCTTTTGTGGGCGCCTATGCCATCAGTTACAGTGTTATGGACTTTTATCTGCTGGTTCTGTTCGGTCTTCTCGGTTATTTTATGAGCAAGACCAAGTTCCCTGCTACTCCCATGATTCTTGCGGTTATTGTGGGTAACAATATGGAGCAGTCCTTCAGACGGGCCTATAAAATTTCAGATGGAGATATCGGAATCTTTTTCGGCTCTCCTATCTGTCTGATTCTTTTTTCTTTGACTGTTGTTTCCATTGTCTATCCCTTGGCAAAGGGATTGCTAAAAAAGAAAGCTTCTGCTGTAGCATAAGACTCTCTCTATATATATACGGCCGGTTCAGGATTCTGTAAACCGGCTGTATCTATATATCGTGTAGGCTTATGGTTCTACAGAATATTCCTCTTGATCGAATCTAGCAATAACTCTACTATGCGCTTATGAAAAAAAATGAATCCAAAGATAAAGAGAACAATAATATGGAAACGGCGATGCAGGCACCTGTTTTAAAGCTGATACTCCGGATCATATTTGTTTTAACTATTCTTATAATTGTACAGGACTTTATATCGTATCTTTTATCATGATGATCTTTTATTCCTATATATCAATCATGACACAGGGACTGAATGATCGTATTGCAGTTCAGCTAATATACCCCGGGATTGTTGTTGCTGCCATATCCTTCGGACTTATCTCTATTCGTAAAATCTTTGATAAAGTCCTTGCCAATATCAATAGTTCTTTAAGGGAAATAGAGGCTTTGAGTGAAAGAAACCTGATGATTATACAGGAGTCGGCAAATCAGCTCAAAAAGTCGGATGTTCTACTACAGCACTCAGAAAGCACGGCAAGTGCCAGTACGGAAATTGAACAGAATGTCCGCAATATCAGTGACAGTGTTCAGAATCAGAACAGGCGTTTCAGTCATACGGGTGATCAGCTTGAGCATGTGAATAAAAGTATTGCCGCACTTTTTTCTCTTTCCCAGGATCAGAGCAGCCGGATACAGGACTCTGGATCTGCCATAGAAGAGATGACTGCTTCTATCAGTAATGTCAGTAATATTATTCATGAAAAGACCCGGGGAATTGATCATCTGTTGGAAAAATCCCGAGAGGGAAATGTTATTGTTAATCAGACCGGTGAAGCATTCAAAAAAGTTTCGGTCAGCCTGGGAAGCATTACAGAAATGACAAAGGTTATTTCAAAAATTGCCGCACAGACGAATCTGCTGGCTATGAATGCGGCAATTGAAGCGGCTCATGCCGGGGATAGCGGCAGAGGATTTTCTGTGGTTGCTTCTGAAATCCGGAACCTTGCTGAATCCAGTTCCCTCAGTACCAAAGAGATCGCTACTACTACAAAAGAACTGATAAGTTCCATTAAAGATGCAGAAAGGGAGATTGATTCCACCCGTACATCCTTTACTATTATCCATGATGAGATTAAAGAGCTTTCCCAAGCTATTTCTGAAATTGAGCAAAGTGCTATTGAGCTTAACAGCGGTAGTTCCGACATCCTTAAATCGACGGGAGACCTGACTTCCATTACCTCTGATATGAACGAACAGCTTGAAAATGTTAAAGAGCATCACGGTGTTATTGTCCGGGATATGGGGGACGTCATGCAAATTTCACAGGAACTGACTGGTGGTATGGATGAAATTTCCACAGGAATCACCATGATCCGGAACTCTGTCCTTGAAATCCATGATCTTTCCCATGATTTAAAGGATCAGAGTGAGGTTCTGAGCGAAGAGTTCTTCTCTTAAAAGAAAGGCACTGGATATGGTTTTAGTTGTTAAAAAAACATCGATTCGCTCAATGCTAAAAAATCATTATGATTTGTGCAGAAGAACTTGATAAAATAATAATAGCTAAGTATGTTAGTTGTAACAAATAATTCAATACCTTTCTAATTATTCAGGAGGATTAAATGGATACAGGTAATATTCTTTTTGCACTGGGACTGACGATCTTTGCGGGATTGGCTACCGGCATAGGCAGTTTAATGTCTTTTTTATCAAAAGACTTCAATCCAAAATTTCTGGCAGGATCTCTTGGTTTTTCAGCGGGAGTTATGATCTATGTTTCCCTGATTGAAATTTTTGTAAAGGCAAAAGATGCTCTGGAGGCTTTTTATGGACCTAAACAGGGATACTTTATTACAACAATCTCTTTTTTCGCGGGGATTGCCATAATAGCAGTGATTGATAAGATGATTCCCTCCTATGAAAACCCTCATGAGATTGGAAATATTCGCCGTGAAACCAGTGATCAGGATGGTACTGATCAGAAATTGATGAGAATGGGGTTGTTTTCCGCCCTGGCAATAGCAATCCATAATTTCCCGGAGGGATTGGCCACTTTTATGGGAGCTCTCTCCGATCCCACCTTAGGTATCAGTATCGCGGTAGCTATTGCGATTCATAATATTCCTGAAGGAATAGCTGTGGCTGTTCCGATCTTTTATGCCACAAAGAGTAAAAAGAAATCTTTCTGGCTTTCTTTTTTTTCCGGTCTGGCTGAACCCGTCGGAGCACTGATTGGATTTTTTCTGTTACGGAATATTTTTAACGATGCAACATTCGGGATAATTTTTGCCAGTGTAGCGGGTATTATGGTCTATATCTCCCTGGATGAGCTTCTGCCCACCGCTGAGGAGTATGGAGAACACCATATTGCTATCGGAGGACTGATTGCTGGTATGGCTGTCATGGCCGCCAGTCTTCTCCTTTTTATTTGATTTTTCTAAGCAAGGGCTGATGCTTTTATAATTTTGATCCATTCCTGATCATTTTCAGGGATGAATTTCATCAAAAACCCCCCCTGATGGCAGAATGCAATATGAGCAGGAGAGGATCTGGTGAAATCCAGCCGGTCATGACCTCCGTTTGTCCGGAAAAAAACTCTGTTTTCGGGTTCTTTATCGTCAAAAGAGTAGATGGCATCGATTTCATGTTCGTCTACAATTTTCCCATCTACCGCCCGGATGGCAGAGGCAAGTTCCTCCGGCGGCTGCACATGATAGAGAAGCACATTGATCTCGCCGACCCTTTGAATTTCCGTATGATGTTCCGTTTCCAGCCAGAGAGAAGCCTTCTTTTTAGCTTGTTCAAAGCGAATTTTGTCTTCCAGACCTTCCCGGAAGAGGGTGACAATGGCTTTTGGATTTGTCTCAAAACTTTTCATCAGCAGTTTTTGACTGAAAGACCAGTAGCTCTGAGATTCATGAACTTCATCATAGTCATCCAGAACCCGCAAGCCTCTCGTATCGACCTTTGAGACCAGCTGTATATAATCGGCCAGCTCTGAATCCTGAAGATGGGGAAAAAACTCCTGGAACACCAGACTGGCCGCACAGCCAAGCTGATTATCCTGATGATGATCAAAGAGTCTTCTTTCCGGATCATGCACCATGCCGCAGTCCAGGAACCAGACATCCGGATCCGGCTCGCTTTGTTTCACTTTTTCAGATGCTAACTGAGAGGACATCCTGATAATTTCAGTAGGTTCTTCCCCTAGGTGGATGGATAACAGGGCCGAAGCCAGGACCTCATCAATATGTGCTTTTCTATCATGTGTAATAATCTTATATGCCATTATGTCCTCTTTTCATTTTCTTGTTCTTTTATTATCAAAATAAGGGCTTCATGGAGTTTCACCATGGCCAGAGTATCCTGTTTGCAGTAGTCAAGCAGATCTTTCCTCAACTTGGGAATATCTTCTGCCGGAATATCTCCTCTCACCATTCTGGCAAAGGCCGTCAGCGCCGCAGAGCCGTTGCCAATGGCCAGATCTTCATAATTCATTTCCGGAACCAATGCCGGCAGGGTTTTTTTTATGGAGCTTCGGCCCTGAAAGGCAGGATGATATATCCCGTTTTTTATAATTTTTTCCAGATCCACCAGACGTGGAATTAGTTTCTTAAGATCTGTTGACAGATCAGGATAGAGAGACGCCAGCTTTTTAATAGTACTTGCTTCAAATCCGGAATAGACGATAATACTTCCTTCTTTTGAAATATCCCTGATCAGGTTTTCAGCCAGATCCTTTCGGTAGTCCCTGTCTGTTTCCGCCAGGTACTCCCTGTGTTCTGTCAGCTCTCCGGGGGCATTACAGATATGCAGAGAGTACTGGGTCACAATCTGCTGATAGGGACAGGTCTCCGGAAAAAGGGGAATGGCCGTCATGGTTGTTTCAAAGTCCAGGTAGGATGCGGGCCATTGAACTGTTTCCAGAAGTTTTGGAAGATTTTCACTTATCACCGTAACCTTAAGGCTCAAACTCTTTTTCATTAGAGTCTGATGAGCCGTGAGAGCGTGACTATCAGGAATATCAACGATTCTGCTGATTCCCTGTTCCTGTAAGCGCTGATAATACTTATGAGAAATAAAAGGAAGAGAAATGATATGCTCCAGTTTATCAAAATCAAAACAATTATGGAAATAATCACAGTTTTTGCAGATAGCTTTGAAAGATGTTTCGGGTTTTATCCTGTCCCGTAAAAGAGAAAGAACAGAAGGCACTATCTTCCTGTATTCCTCAGTTCTGAGTTTTACCTCTTTGCTGTGGTCCACAAAGTGAAACATCTCTTTCATTTCAAGCCCGGGATGATAATCCCTTGAAAGAAGACAGAGTTTATAATGTTCCATCATATATCCGCACATTTTCATAACCATAGAGGTATAGGCAATATCTGCAATATATGTGGCCTTGTCTCTAATTCCGGATTTTACCTCTATCAGGGTCCAGGATTCTCCCTCTTTTACGAGAATATCCGCTCTTGTTTCAAATCCGTCATTCAGGAAGACCGCCTCGAAAAGGCAGGTTACATCGGGAGACTCCATCAATTCCCTTGTCCTTTCTGCGGCAGCCTCCATGGAAGCCTCTTTAATCAGGATGCCCTCAGGGAAGAAGCTTCTAGCCAGTTCCACTATTTCCATTTCTTGTTGTATTTTGAATTGATCCACACTGTCTCTTTCCCGCTCTCTCTTCCGATGATAGGAAAGCCATCCATAGGAGGGACAGAACAGGGTAGAAAGAAACAGATGCCTGCTTATTTTCATGAACTGATTGTAGCAAGCATCTGTAAAAATATCATCCCTTTGTGTAATAAGAGTTATCAGAAATCCTCAAACATATCATCCTGAACGTCTGTGGCTGGCTGTTCAGGGGCTTCTGGCTGAGGAATAAGTTTCTGTGTCCGTGGTGAAGCTGTGATTTTTTCCTCAGTTGTAAAATCCATTTTCTCAGAAACTTTATATTGGTTATTATCAATTGTAAAGAACGACATTAACTGTTTAAGATTCTCCGCCTGGGAGGAGAGTTCTTCGGCCATGGATGCCGACTCTTCGGAAGAAGAAGCATTCTGTTGAATAACGGTATCTAACTGATTGATAGCCTGTACAACCTGTTCGGCTCCGGATTTCTGTTCTTTGGTCGATGCACTGATTTCTTGAATCAGATCAGCAGTGTTTTTGATTTTAGGTACGACTTCCTGTATTAACTCTCCTGTCTTAACAGCCTGTTTCACACTGCTGCCCGCCAGTTCTGATATCTCATTGGCGGCAATTTTACTGTTCAAGGCCAGTTTTCCCACTTCTGCCGCAACCACAGCGAATCCTTTGCCATGTTCTCCAGCCCTGGCCGCTTCAATAGCAGCATTGAGGCTGAGCATATTGGTGGATCTGGAAATCTCTTCAATAATACTGATCTTTTCAGAGATGTCCTTCATGGCCTTTACTGTCTCCATGACGGAATTGCCGCCTTTCTCTATCACTTGCGCTGCATCTCTTGAAATTCGTTCTGTTTGGATTGAATTATCCGAGTTCTGTTCAATATTAGCTCCCATCTCCTCCATGGAAGAGGAGATCTCTTCTGCCGAGGCAGCCTGTTCCGCTGCACCCTGGGAAAGCTGCTGGGATGTGGAACTTAGCTGCTGGCTGCCACTGGCTACATTTTCCGCCCCCCTGGTTATTTGGGATACAATGTCAGTCAGACTGTTTCTCATTTTGTTCAGTGCTGCTGTCAACTGACCAACCTCATCCTTTTGATTTATATCTATTGAAGTGGTTAAATCCCCCCGGGAGAGGGATTCTGCAAAAACTATTCCCTTGAGAATGGGACCGGTAATTCCTCTGGCAATTATGAAGGCCAGAAAAATGGCAATAATAAAAGCTGCGATACTAATGCCTATAACACCCATTCTTATTGTAATTGCATCTTTTTCCATCTGTTCATCGGTCATCAGATGCTGTTCAATATCAATCCGCAGGGCGTATAACACATCTTGAACCTTTCGCAGTAAGGGCATGGTTTCCTGGCTGTAGATAGCCATGGCCTTTCTCATATTGAAAAGTTCTGTATTGCTGATTTCTTCCATTTTGCTGAGATGGTCGAGAGTTTTTGAAAGTTTTGTATGAGTTGTGTTGTTATAATAGGCAAGAGCCCTGTTCTGATCCTGTTTCATGTACTGAGCAAGAATTATGGCCGATTCATGTAGTTCTCTGTGAACAATCAGCATTTCATCCCACTCCTGGCGGAAGGCAGGCACGGCAGCCTTATATATTATCTTGGCTTCTTCCGATTCAAGCCAAAGCCCGAGACTGCATTTTTTCGGATCTGTCTGGACATTCAGACTCCTGGCTTTACTGAGAAGTGCGTTCTGTATTTCTGAGGCCCACAGAAGGTGATCATTTCTTTTTTCTGCCAGAAGGCCTGGCAGTGTACGATCAGCTTGTTTAAATATAGTTTTGATCTTTTCTGCTGTGGCATGAAGGTCTTTATGAGGTCCTTCCAGCGCTTTCAGGAGGGGTGCTATGGTTGGAACAATAGCTTCTGCCTTCTCCCTTTCCTCTCCATACAACCACTGGCCCAGAGCGCATTGGTGATCATCCAGTTGAACATCCAGTTCTGTGATTGTATCATCTGTTAGCAGAGAATTTACTTTTCCCACCCAGTTCAGATGTTCAACTTCTTTCTGGATCATAATTGCATCTAATTTATTCCCATCTATTACTTCTTTAGCATCTTCGATTATCTGGGATATCCCCAGGATAGACCAGATAGCGATTCCCAGCATCAGAAAAATTACAAATCCAAAACCAATATACATTTTCAAATTTAAACTGATATCTTTCCATTTAAACAATTTGAGTTCTCCTTTATTTTCCTGCATTCAATGACTAAATAATTATAAAACAAATAAGGTAGGAATGCCAATTTTGAGTAAGTTGTTACCGTAACATCTGTATCAAGGATAATTCAGTACCGGAGACATGTCGAAATTATTGATAATTATCATATTACTCAGTTTTATCGTTGTGGTTCGTCTTGTTTCAAAATGCAGGAAGAGATCATCCGGGATTTCCGGATCAACGGGGGCTTCAAAGGTGGAATCCTGGTTCCCGTCAAAGTAGAATCTCAGCAAATCGTCCCGTATGAATACGTTCATTGATTTAACAGCTCCCGGATCTATTGTATATAGCTCATCAAAATATGTTTTTTCTGATCCCTTTACCCTGGCTCTGGCAATAATATGATCCGAGTAGAACTCAACTTCGATCCCTGTCTCCATATCCTGGCTATCTTTTTTAAGATACATCTTAAAAAGTGGGATCGTTTCCTCTCCCGTTTGGGGACTGTCATAGTACAGATCAAGGCTTATAAACCTGTTATCTCCAACTGGTAGTTTTTCAAGTGAAAAGGTCGCTGGATTATCCGTACCGTTAGCTGTCATTTCCACAATACCTCCACCCGGATAGTTTACCACTGATCCATTATCCGTATGGGGATAAAAGAGGTCATCATCATAATTAGCATCCTTACTATCCCAGCTGCTATCGTTAAGGTAGTACCAGCCCCGTAGATATCTGTTGATTGATTTATAGGATCCGTCATCATCGTCAAACTGAATTAGCTCAAAGGGAGTGGTAATCGTTAATCCCGGATGCCAGGGATTATCAGCCCAGTCGGAATGTGTATTGTTTTCCGCTTCCATCCTGAGTATATAGCTACCCTTTTTTATGGGAGAGAAATCTCCGCTCCGCAGAGTCAAGCTTACGGTTTCCAGGGGGAATATGTAATAATCTGAGGAATCCAGACTGAAGAGCTCTACTCTTGCAGAATCTGCCGGGTATCCCACATTGGTCATTTCAAAAACATCTGCTTCGGCCTGGAGACCATTGTAATTACCTCTGAAGGGATCCGGCAGATTCTGGCTGTTATCTCCCGATTGGGAAACATAGAACTGTCTTTTATCTGTGGTAACGGCAAATCCCGTCATACTTGTCTCTTCGTAATTATGCACCAGCTGTACCCTTGCATCCCAATATCCTGCAGGAATATCCAATGTTGCAGAAACCGTTTTTGTTTCACTGTCACAGTCCATACTACCTGACATCTGTTCATTCGAGGTCAGACTTTTCAATGTGTATGTGGCTGAGTCTATTTCATAATCTCCGGAGTAGTCGACGGTTAGAAATAATCCGTTTTTATCTTCCTCACTGTCTGAGATATCACAGGAGAAAATTAGCAGCATAAGAAAGAACTGAAACAAAGTCTTCTTCATTTGGTATTATTCCTCTTTTATAAATATATAACGTAGTTTTACTATTTTTACATAAATCTGTTATTTTAGCAGGAATAATGTGATTTTTGCTTATTATTTCAGGCCAGGACACACATCTCTTTTTCCGTTCTCTTGACAATGAACATCGTAAGTGGTAAAACTTAGACATGCCTAACTTTTACCACCTTAAAGATCTTTCCTCTAACTTTGAAGATTATCTGAAAACCATAGGGGACCTGGAAGCGGAGAAACAGCAGATCCGATCTAAGGAAATTGCCAGAATAATGAAAGTTAAACCCTCCTCAGTCACAAATGCCCTGCAGGTTTTAAGGGAACAGGATCTGATAACTTACAGGCCCTACGGCCCCATAGCTCTGACTCATAAGGGAAAACAGATATGGCTGATCCTCCATCAGAAATATAAAGCCGTCAAGGAGTTTCTGAGTGACACCCTTGAGATAGATCATCATATGGCAGAAGTCTTGGCCCATAAGATTGAGCATGCTGTTTCATCTGAGGTAAGCGAGCGAATGTTTCTCCTTAATGAGTTTTTAAATACGCATAGCAGTTGCGGAGCCGGAATAAGAGAGAAACTTCATGATTATTATATGAAAGAGACAAAAGAGTCAGAGAAGACAATTGACAGAGAGCCTACTCCATTTCTTTTGTCGTTCCTGAAAGCGGGAGAGAAGGGGACTATTCATAAATTGAAGGGAGATGCTGCTACTCGTGAAAAACTGATGAATATGGGTATGAATCGGGGGCAGGATGTATTGGTTGAAAGAATTGCTCCTCTGGGTGATCCTATGGAAATAAGTGTAAGAGGATACAGTCTTTCGCTCAGAAAATCTGAGGCCGGGCTGGTAATCATGAAATAGAAGAAAGTATTTTTTTTAATGTATAAGTTAGACATTTCTAACATGTTAGAGGAGT
>NBMC01000066.1 GCA_002084805.1 Spirochaetaceae bacterium 4572_59
TTCTGTTGACATATCATACTCTTTAACAGTTTTAGTGTGTTAGAACACTTGGCATATATGAATCTGTTATACTATGGTTTTTCTGCTTTGGCAAATGTTTTCACCCGGAATTTTAAATTGTTCCCAACCGGGAGCTATGCCAGTAGATCAAGCCGTATTCCCATATAGGAAGGTACTTCAGCTCTCTCTTCTTCTCTTCTTACCAGGTACAGCCTTCTCTTTTCCTGCTCTTCAAGCTCCTCCATACGACGGGCTTCCCTAATTTCTTCCTGGTATTTCTCGGTTTCCAGTTCTCTCAAAGGCCTATTAAAATCAATCCCAGGAACTGAAAACTTGAGGTTTACAGCGTCCATGACAGACCTCTACTGTTTTACTTTAGCAGTGAGTTGTGGGAATCCGATGTAGGGTGTTTCTTGTTACTGTGAAGAGTTTCTTTTCTAGAATTTAAATCCAAAATTCTGGGGAATTACCCTTCTACGGAACTCTTCATTAAAATAACGGTCTGTCATATTGGCAATGTAATCGGCTGCTATCCTTTCATTTGGGGTTTTCTCCCTGTACTGGGGTACCATCTTCTGCTGGGCCCAACGGTGGATAAAACTTGACTCATCTTCCGTAGACAGCTCTTTGAGAAATGCCTTATAGAGGAAACGGAACATCATTTCGATCTTTCCATCCTCCGATTTTTTTTCAGGGTTGAGATAGATCTTCTTGTAGTTGAAATCCATTAGTTTTTTCAGAGCCTGAAAGATCTCCGGAGAAAAGCTGAGCCAGGGGTTTCCTGCACTTTGTTCTATCAGATCGTAGGAGAGAGTTTGAACAATTCTGTCATTTCTGTCACCAAGAGCGGCTGTAATATCCTGTGGAACATCCTCTCTTACAAGCATTCCCAGTGTTATGGCATCCTCAATATCCCGGCCTATATAGGCAATAATGTCGGAAATACGGACAACACAGCCCTCCATGGTCATCGGTCTTATGCTGCGGGAGAAATTCTCAGTTGTAAAGCACTGCTCATATTCTTCCAGAAGCTGGACGGCAGTTTTAGTTCTGTCGGGAACATATTCTGCCTCTAGAAGCTCTCCATTGTGGCTGAGTATCCCATCCAGAACCTGTATGGTCAAATTCAGACCGCGACCGTTGTTCTCCAGTTCCATGAGGGTCCGGACACTTTGGGCATTATGGGTAAAAAGTCCACATTGATTCTCAGTGCAGATATTATTCAGATAGCTTTCCCCGTCATGGCCATAGGGCACGTGACCCAGGTCGTGACCCAGGGCGATAGCTTCAATCAGATCTTCATTCAGCTTTAGAGATCTTCCTATCATCCTGGCAATTTTTGAAACCAGTTGTACATGAAGCACCCTGTGAGTAATGTGATCATTCTGGAAAAGGTAGAATACCTGGGTTTTATCAATATAGCGCGTGTATGCCTGAGAGTGGATAATCCTGTCGGTATCCCTGAAAAAGGAGGAGCGGAGCTCCCCAAGGACCTGTTTTTCGGGCTGTACCCGGACACCGCGACTGCTGGGACAGGCTTCCTTTGAAAGACTTATCTCTTCCCTGATTTTATTATGTGCCAGTATGTCTGAAATTAGTTTGGAATTCACTCGCGCTCTCCTGTCCGGTTTAATTCATCTCTGTAAAATTTAAGGAATTCTTCCTTTCTCTTCAATCTGTACTGCATCACCCATCGGGGATGGGGGAGGGGGCGGATCTCCTGAAAGAATCCGTATTCCCTGTTTAGTTCCTGCAGTATTTTATAATTTTTCCCCTGTCCCAGGGAAAAGGCGACAGAGCGGTCCGCTCCCAGATCAAGCTGCTCCCGTAACGTTTTTACAATCCAGGGCTTCAGGTCCTGCAAAAGAGCAGCTGTATCGTAGTAGTTTCTGTTTTTCCCCTTCCATGTAAAACCGAGAGGGGAGAGGGCTGTTAGAAAGTAACGGCCAAAAAAGGCTTCTGCTCCCCCTGAGAATTCCACAAGGTCATAAATAAAACGGGAGGATAGTTCGTGCTTTTTCTGAAAGTCGTTTGCTATTCCGCAGTGTTTTGCCAGGTTGATGGGATCCGTAAAGGGGATACCTGTCACCCCGGCACCGAATCGGCCGGGATTGATGCCAAGCAGGAATATCCGGGACTTATTATCACCGTAGAAGCGGTCATAGTAAGTCCGGAGTGCTTTCTGTACTTCTTCACTCTCATAGGGATAAATCACATCTGTCTGATCCGGGAGCTCATGATCTATCTTCAGGGAGGACAGAAAGGTCTGATACCTGTGGGAAAAAGTTTTGTTTGAAGGATGCATACTCATTTTTATAGGATTTTCTACTCCTTGACCAGAGTTAAGTGATATGTTTTATAGTGGCTGAAGTCGTTAAGGATAAGGAGGGCTGTTGTGACTTTTTCCGTTTATTCCAGAGAGAGGGAAATCCGTACCCTGGGTCATCTTATCGCTATGTACTGCCGGAAGCATCATCATACATCCTCCGGGCTTTGTGATGAGTGCCGGAGTTTATTGGAATACAGTGCAGGCTGTGTGGAAAAATGCCCCTATGGAGAGGGGAAAGGGGCCTGCTCTCATTGTCCGATTCACTGCTATGAGAATGACCGGCGGGAGCAGATCCGGCAGGTCATGCGTTATGCCGGTCCCAGGATTCTCTTTCGGCATCCGGTTGAGGCATTTTTTCACATTCTTATGTTACGTCGGAACGTGCAGTAAGTATTCTGCAAAAAATCCCGGCTATTCAATAAGCGGGATTTTTTGCATATCAGTTAATAATTTCAGCTGTTCAGATACTCCAGAGTAATCCCTAGCATCCTTCTAACAGGTTCTGCGGCCCCCCACAGAAGCTGGTCTCCTACGGTAAAAGCCGTAATATATTCATCACCCATATTCAGCTTTCTGACTCTGCCCACAGGAACGTTTAGTGTTCCCGATACGGCTGCCGGAGTCAGACTCTTCAGGGTAGCCTCTTTGTTATTGGGAATAAACTTTGCCCACTGCGTACTGGACCCAATAATATCTTCCACTTCATCCAGGGGGACATTTTTTGTCATTTTTATGGTGAGAGCCTGACTGTGGCATCTCATGGATCCGATCCGGACACAGAGTCCGTCTATGGGGATGGCCGGGTCATTCTGCAGGATCTTATTGGTTTCCGCGTATCCCTTCCATTCTTCTTTGGTCATTCCATTTTCCAGAGCAATATCAATCCAGGGAATCAGACTTCCCCCAAGGGGGGCTCCGAACTGCTGGCTGGGGAAGGAGTCGGAGCGGAGTGTTTCTGTAATTTTTCTGTCCAGTTCCAGAATGGCTGTCTGGGGACTGAGCAGACCTTCTGCACTTTTCCCAAGGGTCTCCATCTGAGAAACCAGTTCTCTCATATTCTGGGCACCCGCACCGGAAGCTGCCTGATAGGTCATGGATGTCATCCATTCAACCATATTTTCTCTAAATAGACCACCAAGGCCCATCAGCATAAGACTGACAGTACAGTTTCCGCCGGCAAAGGTTTTAACTCCCTTTGCCAGTCCCTTTTCAATTACATCCCGGTTGACAGGATCAAGTACAATCAGGCTGTCCTCTTTCATCCGCAGGGTGGATGCTGCATCGATCCAATAGCCCTTCCATCCTGACTTTCTGAGTTCAGGATAGATTTTTTCTGTGTAAGAACCGCCCTGGCATGTAACGATGATATCCTGTGTTTTCAATGTTTCCAGATCAAATGCATCTGCCAGTGGGGGCAGATCGCTGCCCATGTCCGGAGCTTTCTGCCCGGTCTGGGATGTGGAAAAGAATAGAGCTTCCATCTCTTTGGATTTAAAATCACCCTCTGCCTGCATCCGTTCCAGCAGAACGGATCCTACCATTCCTCTCCATCCGATAATCCCGACTTTTTTCACGGTTCTCTCCTGAATAAATAGTTTAAAAAAATATAGCGAATATTCCTGTTCCTGTAAATAAGAGCAGATATTGCCGGAGAAACATTGCCTGAAATATTCTCACTAGTGTGAATATAGTCCTGAATTTATGAATATTTCACATATTTCTCAGGAAAACTCTTTGACGAAAGCTAGCTTCCTGGGTCATTATTGGGTACGGCAATGTCAAACTGGATCTATTTAATCATATTAATACATTGTTACAGCATTTGCTAAGGAGAGATATCATGGCAGATATATTGAGTAAGTTAACATTAAGCGAGGCTTGGAGAAGAAGCCGGGTAGAATATAAAAATTTTAATTTCCTGGGATATGCCGGTGATTCTGCTATCAGTTATGGAGAAGCAGACCGTATTATCAGCACTGTTCAGGCCTTTTTGAAAGAACAGGGAATTGTTCCCGGAGATAAGGTCTCCCTTATCAGTGAGAGTCGTCCCGAGTGGGGACTGGTTTACCTGGCCATTGTAACAATGGGTGCTGTAGTTGTTCCTGTTATGGTGGATTTTTCTGCCGAACAGATCGGTAACATTTTGGAACACTCGGATTCTCGCTATCTGTTTGCCTCCACAAAAATTTTGAAAAAACTGCAGAATACTGCATTTATTGAGGATAATCGACTCGTTTTGATTCAGGACGGTTTTAAAACCGGAATATGTCAGGTTCAAAATGAAACCGTTGAGTTTAAGGAGGACGGTAGAGACCTTTTTAAGGCCGGCCTTGAGGCCTCTTCCGTAGAAGATCTGACCTTCGATGCGGACGAGAATGATGTGGCTGCTATCCTTTATACATCCGGTACGACCGGCGTATCCAAGGGGGTTATGCTGTCCCATAAAAATATTACCCATAATGCCATGGTCGGAATACCAATTCCCGATACCCAGCCAAAAGATCGTTTTCTGTCTGTTCTTCCCCTTGCTCACTCCTATGAATGTACTCTTGGTTTTGTTTTACCTATGCTTACAGGAGCCGAGGTCTGTTATCTTAAAGGGGTTCCTACCGCGAGGCTTATGTTAAAGGCTCTGGCAGAGGTTCGCCCTCAGCAGATGTTGACCGTTCCTATTCTCATTGAAAAAATCTATCGGACGAGTATCCTTCCCAAGTTTAAGAAATCTCCCGTTTTGGATACTCTTTATAAAATTAAGCCGGTTCGTTTTTTGTTGAACCGTTTTGTTGCCGGAAAGAAGCTGAAAGAGCTTTTCGGTGGAAATCTCAAGTTTTTCGGAATCGGTGGAGCTCCTCTGGCTCCGGATGTGGAAATCTTCCTGAGGGAAGCCCGTTTCCCTTATTCCGTTGGATACGGTCTGACCGAGACCGCTCCCTGTCTGGCCGGAGAGTTCCCTGCCCACACCCTCTTCAGATCTATCGGACCGGCCTTCAGGGATGTACAGCTGAGAGTTGCCGATGTCAATCCGGAAACCGGTCATGGAGAAATTCAGGCAAAAGGTCCCAATATTATGCTTGGCTACTACAAGGACGAAGAAAAAACGGCTGAAGTCTTTACAGAGGACGGCTGGTTTAAAACAGGAGATCTGGGTTATCTCGATAAAAAAGCAAACCTCTTTATAAAGGGCCGTTTGAAAAATATGATCCTCGGTGCTAACGGCGAAAATATTTACCCGGAAGAGATTGAGGCCGTTATTAACGGAAATCCCTTTGTGGCTGAATCGCTTGTTACCAGATTGGGGAACGGTCTTGTTGCCCGAGTTGAGCTTAATGCGGAAAAACTGGATGATTTTATCAAACAGCTGAAGGATTCTCCTGAAGAGCTTAGCAGGATAAAAAAAGAAATTCTGGAATCTATCCGGACGACAACCAACGACCGCTTGAATGTTTTTTCCCGTCTAAGCGAGCTGATAGAGCAGGTTGAACCTTTTGAAAAAACACCTTCTCTGAAGATCAAGCGTTTCCTCTATACCTGATGAGTCTGGAGTTCCACAATAAAAAAGGAGCTGTCACAACGTAACAGCCCCTTTTTATGGAGAAAGTAAAATGAAAAAATCTTCAACCAGCTTAATAATTATCTGTTTATGAAGTAATACTTTAATAACAATACTAAGTGGTATCTGTTACAGAATATAATGATCTATTGTGTGATTTTTATGGTTCAATAATGATTCTTCGTTGTATATTTTCCGTATAAATCATTGAGATATGGGAAAATATATCTTTTCTACCCTGTTTTTACCAGAGGAATCTCCTTCCAGCGGGTGGTGTAGCAGGGGGATAGCTTTTCTCTTTTCATCTGCCAATTGCTGCCGGGACGTTTGGGCTGACAGTGAAGAGTCTGCCGCCCGTAGCGGCTGTTTATCCTGTCTACAGCCTCCATTACAGCTGCATGCCTGGCATCCTCCTGGTAGAAAAGGTTCAGCTGTTTCTGTCCTGCCGCTTCTATTTCTGTCAGAAATACGGTGATTTTTTTGTAACGGAATCCCGGACGGAAGAGTTCTTCCAACTGCCGGCGGACAACTGCCACAATCTGCGGGGTGTAGCTGACGGGATGGGGCAGTTCTTCTGTTATTCCCCGGGCATACTGTCTGTCCCCCTCTCTGAAATAGTTTGTGGTGATAGATGTGTGTATGACCCGGCAGACCGATTTCTGGCTGCGCATTTTTTCCGCTGCCTGTGAGGCATAATTCGCACCGGCTTCCAGTATATCCTCTTTTTCCGTTACAGCCTTGCCGAAACTGCGGGAGGAGATAATCCCTTTTTTGGAAGGCGGAACCTCTTCCATGGTAAAGGAGGGTTTTCCGTTCAGTTCCCAGAGGGTTTTGAGGCCCACCAGGGTCATCCTTTTTTTTACCCAGATTTCATCACAGGCCTTTAGATCTGCTGCCGTATGAACAGCATTGCTGTGGAGCATATGAGCGTACTGTTGTCCCACTCCCCATATATCCCGGACATCCGTTCTCGCAAGAAGGCGAGGCCAATCCTCATCTGTAGGCATGCAGATGCCGTCCTCCCGTTTTTTCGCCCAGGAATTGGCTATCTTTGCAAGGGTCTTGGTCCTGCCTATTCCCACAGAGACGGCAATCCCGACCCACTGTTCCACCCTGGTTCTGATCTGTGTTGCCTGTTGGAGCAGGAATTCCCTATCTCCCCTCAGGTCAAGGAAGCCTTCGTCTATGGAGTAAACCTCTAGATGAGGGGTATAGCTGTGCAGTATGTCCATTATCCGGCGGGACAGGTCATCATAGAGGGTATAGTTGGACGAGAAGACCTCCGCCCCCGCGGCATCAAGCCTTTGCTGTACTTTGAAAAAAGGGGCCCCTCTGGGAATATCCAGCTTTTTGGCTTCCGGGCTCATAGCTACAATACAGCCGTCGTTATTGGAGAGAACCACAACAGGTCTGTTTCTCAGATCAGGACGGAACACCTTTTCGCAGGAGGCGTAGAAACTGTTGCAGTCCACCAGGGCTGTCATGTTCACGGGATGCAGCGGTGGATCACATGGGTCACCACTCCCCATACCTGAAAATCCATATCCAGTTCAATCCGAATGGGGTCATAGGCCGGATTCCCCGGGAAGAGCCAGTATCGGCCCTCTTTGAAAACCAGTTTTTTCACGGTAAACTCTCCGTAGAGAATTGCAACGACAATGCCGTTCTTGCCGGGAGTCATGGAGCGGTCTACGATAAGAAGATCGCCGCTCTGAATCCCCTCATCCTCCATGGAGTCGCCGTCCACCCTGACGGTAAAGGTTGCGGCCTGATTGCTTACCAGGTAGCTGTTAAAATCCAGGATCTCCTCCCGGTAATCCGCCGCGGGGGAGGGGAATCCCGCTTTGATAAAATCTCCATAGCAGGGAATCCCCGGCTGACGTCCCTCGCTGCGGGCGGGGGGGCGGAAGGCCCTGGGGGTCATCCGACCACTTTGATGTGGCGCGTTCTCATAAAAATACGGAGATGTGTATTCCGATACAGGGAGATGTTTCTGTAATATCTTTATACTATTCATATGTATAGTATATTCCTGTTGAGGGGAGCTGTCAATTTGAAGAGCTACGGTTTCTGCCTTCTCAGTCAGATAGATATTTACTTTTCTTTTATCCTTTTCACTGCGCTGGCGCCGGGTAAAACCCTGTTGTTCCAGCCGGTCGAGGATACTGGTGACCGTGGCCTGGGAGAGGCTGACCTGTCTTGATATCTCAGAAATAGGTCTGTCGGGAGATTTTTGTATCTCCTTGAGCAAAATAAGCTGTGGACCAGTCAGGCCATATCTCTTTGTGAGCTTTTTGGATTGAAGATCAATCGTCCTGATAATCTGTCTTAATGTAGGAAACTACTTCTTCCGATGTATCATACTGATCCATAAAGACCTCTTTTATTATAATTGCCCTACATTATCACCCTTTTGATAATATTGTAAAGAATGCTAATGATTATTATCCTAAATATTTCTATTTCTAGAGGTGAAAATGCAGTTTAAACTGATTGTAATATTATGCGGTACCTCTTGTCAGACCTTGGAGGGTTTGACTAGTTTGGATATAACCTTTAGAGTCCTAAATAATAAAGAGGTTCAAATGCGTAAAATAGTTCTATTTTTTATAATTTCAATGATATGTGTTCCCATGATTCTAACGGCGGAAGGTCAGCAGGACAGCGATAGTACTACCATTATTTTCGGGGATATTTCCTGGGATAGTATTCAGGTTCATAACAGAATCATGACTTATATTATTGAAAACGGTCTGAACGGTTACAAAGCCGATTTTATAACTGGTGATAGCATGCCTATCATTAATGGTGTTATCCAGGGTGATATTGATGTGGATATGGAGTCTTGGCACAAGAATGTTCCTGAGTTATACAAAAAAGGGATTGATTCAGGTAAGCTTATAGATCTTGGAAAAAATATGCCTGATGCCCCTCAGGGTTGGTGGGTTCCCCGTTACCTGGTTGAAGGACCCAATGCGAAAGCACCAAATCTTAAATCTATATCTGATCTGCCCCAGTATGCTCATCTTTTTAAAGATCCTGAAGATCCTTCAAAAGGTCTTATTTACGGCGGTGTTGCCGGATGGGGTCAGCTTACAACTTCTGAAGACTATTTTGATCAGTACAATCTGCATGATACCTTTAATATGGGTATAGCCGGTTCTGGTTCTGCTCTGGCAGGTACTATGGTTGGTGCCTACAAAAAGGGTGAGGCCTGGTGCGGATACTAAGAAACTGCTGAATGGTTCCTGAAAAACAAGGAAAGCGTTTGGACGCAGTGGGTTTCTGCAGATGTAGCTGAAAAAGTAAAAGCGGCTCTTCAAGGTTAATTGATGTCAGATCAGAATTTAACGAATGGTCCCTCCGGGGACCTTCCTGAGGCTCAGAATGAGTCTCAAATAATCATAAAAGATCTCTGGAAGATCTACGGAAGGGATCCCAAGAGGGTTCTGAAGAAAGATCTTAAAACATTAAGCAAAGATGATATTCAGAAAAAGACCGGCTGTATTGTTGGTATGAGAAACATCAATCTGAATATTGAGAAAGGTAAGTTTTATATCCTTATGGGTCTGTCTGGTAGCGGAAAGTCCACTCTTGTCAGAAGCCTGATTCGTCTTGTGAATCCAACTAGCGGATCCATTACAATCAATGGTCAAAATATAACCAAGATGAATCATGAGCAGTTGCTGCAGTTTCGGCGGAAAACCTTCGGAATGGTCTTTCAGCACTATGGGCTACTCACTCATTTGACGGTTCTGGATAATGCTGCCTATGGTTTAAAAGTTAAGGGTATGCCCAAGGGCGAGCGCTATGCCAAGGCTATGCGTACTCTTGAAACTGTAGGTCTGAAAGGCTGGGAAGATTATTATCCCGGTTCTCTTTCCGGCGGTATGCAGCAACGGGTCGGTCTGGCCCGGGCACTGACAAATGATCCTGAAATCCTATTGATGGATGAACCCTTCAGCGGACTGGATCCTCTGATCCGTCGTCAGATGCAGGATGAACTGGTGGAACTGCAGGAAAAAATGCAGAAAACCATTATTTTTGTAACTCATGACCTTCATGAAGCCCTGAAGCTGGGAGACCGGATTGCCATTCTGCGGAATGGTGAAGTTGTTCAGGAAGGAACCCCCGAAGAGATTGTAACTCAACCGGCAGATGCTTATGTTCAGGAATTTGTTCGTGATGCCTCTCCTGCCAAGGTTCTGACCGCAGGAAGTATCATGGAAGAGCCTCATGTTCTTCTCTATGCCTGGGAAGGACCGAAAACCGCTCTGACCCTAATGCATTCCAAGAAAAGAAAATCTGCTTTTGTTATCAATAAAAGCAGAGAATTCCTGGGAGTTGTTACGACGGGCAGTCTGGAAAGGCTGCTTGCGTTGCCTGAAAGGC
Source organism: Spirochaetaceae bacterium 4572_59 (assembly GCA_002084805.1). Lineage (GTDB taxonomy): Bacteria > Spirochaetota > Spirochaetia > DSM-2461 > DSM-2461 > Oceanispirochaeta. The sequence continues at coordinate 10,272 of NBMC01000066.1, forward strand.
CCTCCGGGATTCCTGAGAGCTCTCTGAAAAAGGTTTCTACAGTCACCGAAGATACCATCCTGGAGGATCTGTTCTCCATCGTCTCTGAAAATCCCTATCCCATTCCTGTTGTGGATGAGAATGGAAAGTTTAAGGGGAAAGTGACTACCGATCAGATTTTTGAATCCATATCCCCCCTGGAAGGAGACGAACATGTTTGATTTTCCAGATGTTGTGGGGATTCCCCTGGCTAAATGGATTGATGTGGCCATGGATTGGTTGCTGTTGCATATGTCCGGCTTTTTTGATGTTGTGGGATTTATAATCCTTCAGGTTGTTGTGGGAGTTGAAAAGATTTTTCTTTTTGTCCCCTGGTTTATTCTGATACCTCTGATAGGGTTGGCCGGCTGGAAACTGATAGGAAAGTGGAAAACCGGAGTGGTTTTTATGATCCTGATGTTTATAATCGGAACCTTTGGTTACTGGGAGCTGGCTATGCGAACCTTGAGTCTGGTTATCGCCTCGGTATTCTTTTCACTGCTTATAGGAATTCCCACGGGGATTCATATAGCCCGGAATGACAAAAGCGAAATATTCCTAAAACCTCTGCTGGATGGAATGCAGACCATGCCTAGTTTTGTTTATCTGATTCCGGCTCTGATGTTTTTCGGTATGGGAAAAGTTCCGGCTATGTTTGCAACCATAATTTATGCTGTCCCCCCTGTTATACGTTTAACATGTTCAGCTGCCTCTGGCAAAACCCTCTATTATGGTGGGAGTCAACCAGACAACCATGATGGCTCTGGCCATGGTGGTTATGGGATCTATGATCGGGGCCAAAGGCCTTGGTATGGAAGTTCTTCTGGCGATTAACCGGATTGAGGTAGGCCGTGGATTTGAAGCGGGTATCTCTATTGTAATCCTTGCGATAATCATATTGGTAGGCCTCATTCATGGTGTCGTTCATTGTAATAACGGCCCCGGCCTTAAAGGCATGGAGTACTTTCTGACTGAATACTATTCTGTATCCCAGTGATCCAAAGGCCGCTTCCATGGCTATGGCGGTGAACCCAAGATCATCCAAACTATTCTGTTCGCAAATGGAAATAAGTCCGGCAAATTTTCTCATACCCAGTTCCAGCTCACTGTTCCAGGCGGAGCGGTCATCGGCCGCATAGGAGGTAAAGCAATAACAGCGGTCAATGAATTTTTTCATATCCGACGACATATTGTAAAAGTAGGTTGGGGAGCCCGCAATCAGAACATCCGCTTCTCTCAAGGGGGTATAAACATCCTGCATATCATCTTTGATCACACAGCGATTGGTTTTAGCGCAGCCTTCACAGCCTCTGCAGCCTTCAAAATTGAGGTCTCCCAGAAATATGGTTTCACTCTGAATCCCCGCTTCTTCGAAGGGTTTTAAAGACTGTTCTACAAGGGTTGCGGTATTACCATTTTTTCTTTTACTTCCGATGATGGCCAGAACTTTCATTTTTTGTCTGCTTCGAGTTTATGAACAACCACATCTTCCTGCAGATAGCGGTTGACTTCCTGGGAGGACGCGGCGATAGGTCCGCTGACCAGTACAGGAGGAGCCTTTATTGTTTCGGCATTCATCATAGCTGCAAGACGCTGCAGAGAGGCCAAAAGCATATTTTTTTCCCAGTCCTCCAGCTTATCAAACTCATCGATAAACTCCTCCTGAAGGAGAGATGGCTTGGCATTCAGTATGGTTTCCGCCTTCTCTGTGAGATAGATATTAACTTTTCTTTTATCCTTCTCGCTGCGGTGACGTTGGGCAAAACCCTGTTGTTCCAGCCGGTCCAGAATACTGGTGACGGTGGCCTGGGAGAGACTGACCTGTCTTGATATTTCGGAGATGGGTCTATCGGGAGATTTCTGTATTTCTTTGAGCACAATAAGCTGGGGACCAGTCAGACCGTATCTCTTTGTGAGTTTTTTGGATTGAAGATCAATTGCCCTGATAATCTGTCTTAATGTGGAAACTACTTCTTCCGACGTATCGTGCTGATCCATAAAGACCTCTTTTCTTGTAATTGCTCTACATTATCATCCTTTTGATAATATTGTAAAGAATGCTAATTATTATAATCCTAAATATTCGTGTTGAAATCTTATAGCATGGATAAATAAGGATAATCCGATCTTAAACCCGGATATCATCGTTTAAACTGTTTGTGAAATTGTGTCGTTCCTTATGTTTGACCTTAGAGGGTTTGACTAATCTGAATATAACCTTTAGAGTACTAACGAATATAACGAAGGAAAAGAGGTCAATATGCGTAAAATAGTTCTATTTTTAATGATTCCATTTATTTTTATTTCCATGGCTCTGATAACAGGATGCAAGCAGGAAAAGGCCAGTGTCACTACCATTGTCTTTGGAGATGTTTCCTGGGATAGTGTTCAGGTTCACAACAGAATCATGGCTTATATAATTGAAAACGGTCTGGACGGTTACAAAGCCGATTTCATAATTGGTGATACCATGCCTATTATCAATGGTGTTATGCAGGGTGATATTGATGTGGATATGGAGTCCTGGCAATCAATTGTTCCTGAGTTATACAAGAAAGGGATCGATACAGGGACTCTGATCGATCTTGGAAAAAATATGCCTGATGCTCCTCAGGGTTGGTGGGTTCCCCGTTACCTGGTAGAAGGTCCCAATGCAAAAGCTCCGAATCTGAAATCCGTAAGTGATCTGCCTCAGTATGCCCATCTTTTTAAAGATCCGGAAGATCCTTCAAAAGGTCTTATTTACGGTGGTGTTGCCGGATGGGGTCAGCTGACCACGTCGGAAGATTATTTTGATCAGTATAATCTGCATGATACCTTTAATATGGGTATAGCCGGTTCTGGTTCTGCTCTGGCAGGTACTATGGTTGGTGCCTACAAAAAGGGTGAGGCCTGGTGCGGATACTAATAATGAATTTCTTGCTGTCATGGATGACAATGACTGGGATACGACACAAACTGCTGAATGGTTTCTGAAAAATAAGGAAAGTGTCTGGACTCAGTGGGTTTCTGCAGAGGTCGCTGAAAAAGTAAAAGCGGCACTACAGGGTTAATTGATGTCAGATCAGAATTTATCGAATGGTTCCTTCGGGGACCTTCCTGAGACTCGTGATGAGTCTCAAATAGTCATAAAAGATCTTTGGAAAATCTACGGAAGAGATCCCAAAAGGATCCTGAAAAAAGAACTCCGGAATCTTAGTAAAGAAGAGATTCAGAAGAAAACCGGCTGTATTGTGGGTATGAAAAACATCAATCTGAATATTGAGAAAGGTAAGTTTTATATCCTTATGGGTCTGTCTGGTAGCGGAAAGTCCACTCTTGTCAGAAGCCTGATTCGTCTTGTGAACCCAAGCAGCGGATCCATTACAATCAATGGTGAAAATATAACCAAAATGAATCATGAGCAACTACTGCAGTTCCGACGGAAAACCTTTGGAATGGTCTTTCAGCACTATGGTCTGCTTCCTCATCTGACAGTTCTGGATAACGCTGCCTATGGTTTGAAAGTTAAGGGAATGCCCAAGGGGGAGCGCTATGCCAAGGCTATGCGTACACTTGAAACGGTCGGTTTGAAAGGCTGGGAAGATTATTATCCCGGTTCTCTTTCCGGCGGTATGCAACAGCGGGTCGGTTTGGCCCGGGCCCTGACAAATGATCCCGAAATTCTATTGATGGATGAACCTTTCAGTGGACTGGATCCACTGATCCGCCGTCAAATGCAGGATGAACTGGTGGAGCTGCAGGAAAAAATGCAAAAAACCATTATTTTTGTAACCCATGACCTTCATGAAGCTCTAAAATTGGGAGATCGGATTGCCATCTTGCGGAATGGTGAAATTGTTCAGGAGGGAACCCCCGAAGAGATCGTGACTCAACCGGCAGATGCTTATGTTCAGGAATTTGTCCGGGATGCCTCTCCTGCCAAGGTTCTGACCGCAGGAAGTATTATGGAAGAGCCTCATATTCTGCTCTATGCCTGGGAAGGACCGAAAACCGCTCTGACCCTAATGCATTCCAAGAAAAGAAAATCTGCTTTTGTTATCAATAAAAGCAGAAAATTCCTGGGAGTTGTTACGACGGGCAGTCTGGAAAGACTGCTTGCGTTGCCTGAAAGGCCCTCCGGGATTCCTGAGAGCTCTCTGAAAAAGGTTTCTACCGTAACTGAAGATACTATACTGGAGGATCTTTTCTCCATCGTCTCTGAAAATCCCTATCCCATTCCTGTCGTGGATGAGAATGGAAAGTTTAAGGGGAAAGTGACGACAGACCAGATTTTTGAATCCATATCCCCTCTAGAAGGAGACGAACATGTTTGATTTTCCGGATGTTGTGGGGATTCCCCTGGCAAAATGGATTGATTGTGCTATGGATTGGCTGCTTTTGCATCTGTCCGGCTTTTTTGATGCTGTGGGATTTGTAATTCTTCAGGTTGTTATGGGAGTTGAAAAGCTCTTTCTTTTTGTTCCCTGGTTTATTCTGATACCTTTGGTAGGATTAGCCGGCTGGAAACTGGTAGGTAAGTGGAAAACCGGAGTGGTTTTCATGACTCTGATGTTTATAATCGGAACCTTCGGTTACTGGGAGCTGGCTATGCGTACCTTGAGCCTGGTAATTGCCTCGGTATTTTTCTCTCTGCTTATAGGAATCCCCACGGGGATTAATATGGCCCGGAACGACAGAAGCGAAATATTATTGAAACCTCTGCTGGACGGAATGCAGACAATGCCCAGTTTTGTTTATCTGATTCCGGCTCTGATGTTTTTCGGTATGGGAAAAGTTCCGGCTATGTTTGCAACCATAATTTATGCTGTCCCCCCTGTTATACGTTTAACATGTTCAACTGCCTCTGGCAAAACCCTCTATTATGGTGGGGATCAACCAGACAACCATGATGGCTCTTGCAATGGTGGTTATGGGATCCATGATTGGGGCCAAAGGCCTTGGTATGGAAGTTCTTCTGGCGATTAACCGGATTGAGGTAGGCCGTGGATTTGAAGCGGGTATCTCTATTGTAATCCTTGCGATAATCAT